>NZ_QUZK01000005.1 GCF_003410055.1 Wenzhouxiangella sediminis
CCCGGAACCCGGAACCCGGAACCCGGAACCCGGAACCCGGAACCCGGAACCCGGAACCCGGAAACCTGAAACCTGAAACCTGAAACCTGAAACCTGAAACCCAGATGCATCCCCGGGCCTCCTGCGTTAGACTACGTATCTTTCTATCCCGATCAAGAGATAAATCTGTGCCATGAGATCCTACCTGTTCACTTCCGAGTCGGTGTCCGAGGGCCACCCGGACAAGATGGCCGACCAGATTTCCGACGCCATCCTCGATGCCATCCTGACGCAGGATCCGCATGCCAGAGTGGCCTGCGAGACCTTCCTCAAGACCGGGGCGGTCATCGTCGGTGGCGAGATCACCACGACCGCCTGGGTCGATCTCGAAGAGCTGATCCGCCAGGTCGTGGTCGACATCGGCTACGACTCCTCCAAAGTCGGTTTCGACGGCCACACCTGCTCGGTGATCAACATGATCGGCAAGCAGTCGCCCGACATCGCCCAGGGCGTCGACCGGGAGATTCCCGAGGACCAGGGCGCCGGCGACCAGGGCCTGATGTTCGGCTACGCCTCGAACGAAACCGAATCGCTGATGCCCGCGCCGATCTACTACGCGCACCGTCTGGTCGAGCAGCAGACCCGGCTGCGCAAGCACACGGACAATCCGCTGCCCTGGCTGCGCCCCGACGCCAAGAGCCAGGTCACGCTGCGCTACGAGGACGGCCAGCCCGTGGCCATCGACGCCGTCGTGCTTTCCACCCAGCATGACGAAGGCGTCGGCCTCGAGGAGCTGCGCGAGGGTGTGAGAAAGCACATCATCGAGCCCGTCCTTCCGGCCGACTGGCTGCACGACGACACGCGTTTCCATATCAACCCCACGGGCAAGTTCGTCATCGGCGGCCCCGTGGGCGACGCCGGCCTGACCGGCCGCAAGATCATCGTCGACACCTACGGCGGCATGGCGCGCCACGGCGGGGGCGCCTTCTCCGGCAAGGACCCGTCCAAGGTCGACCGTTCGGCCACCTACGCCGGACGCTACGTGGCCAAGAACGTCGTGGCCGCCGGGCTCGCCGACAAGTGCGAGGTTCAGGTCAGCTACGCCATCGGCGTGGCCGAGCCGACCTCCGTTTCGGTGACCACTTTCGGTACCAACAAGATCCCCGAGGAAAAGATCGAGGAATTGATTCGTCGACACTTCGATCTCAGGCCCTACGGCATCCTGAAGTCGCTCGACCTGCTCCACCCGATGTATCGCCAGACGGCCACCAACGGTCACTTCGGCCGGCAACCCCAGGAGACTTCGGCAAAGGTCATCCGCGGCGGTCACGAAACGACCGAGCACTTCACGACCTTCAGCTGGGAGCGCACTGACAAGGCCGAAGCGCTGCGCGCCGACGCCGGGATCTGAGCCCGAGCGGCGCCCTGATTGCGTGGGTCGGGGTCGCATCCCCGACGGACGGGCCCGAAACCATCGACGAATTCACTGATTGAACGAACCAAGAGGAAAGCAGCAATGAACGCCAACCCCGAAGACGTGAGAAAGGGCGTGCTCTTCGACGAGCAGCTCGCCCCGACCGACAAGGACTTCTGCATCGCCGATCCGAGCCAGGCCGAGTTCGGCCGCAAGGAAATGAAGATCGCCGAGACGGAAATGCCGGGCCTGGTGCAGACCCGTGCCGAGTACGCCGACGACCAGCCGCTCAAGGGCGCGCGCATTGCCGGCAGCCTGCACATGACCATCCAGACTGCGGTCCTCATCGAGACCCTGATCGAGCTGGGCGCGGAAGTCCGCTGGGCGTCGTGCAACATCTACTCCACGCAGGATCATGCCGCGGCCGCCATCGCCGAGCGCGGCATCCCGGTCTTCGCCTTCAAGGGCGAATCCCTGGACGAATACTGGGAATTCACCCACCGCATCTTCCAGTGGCCCGACGGCCAGACCGCCAACATGATTCTCGACGACGGCGGTGATGCCACCATGCTGCTCAACCTGGGCGCCCAGGCGGAGCAGGATCCGAGCGTGCTCGACAATCCGGGCAGCGAGGAAGAGAAGGCCCTGTTTGCCGCGATCAAGAAGCGTCTGGAATCGAACCCCGGTTGGTATTCCGAGGCTCTGTCCAACATCCAGGGCGTGACCGAGGAAACCACCACCGGCGTGAATCGTCTCTATCGCATGGAGCGCGAAGGCACGCTGAAATTCCCGGCGATCAACGTCAACGATTCGGTCACCAAGTCGAAGTTCGACAACCTCTACGGCTGCCGCGAATCGCTGGTCGACGCCATCAAGCGCGCCACCGACGTGATGGTCGCCGGCAAGACCGCCATCGTCTGCGGCTACGGCGACGTCGGCAAGGGTTCGGCGCAGTCGCTCAGAGCCCTGTCGGCCAACGTCTGGATCACCGAAGTCGATCCGATCTGCGCGCTGCAGGCCGCGATGGAAGGCTACAAGGTGGTCAACCTCGAAGACGAGGGCGTGGTCGAGGCGGCCGACATCTTCGTCACCGCCACCGGCAACTACAACGTCATCGGCCACGACCACATGCGCCGCATGAAGGACGAGGCGATCGTGTGCAACATCGGTCACTTCGACAACGAGATCGATGTGGCCAGCCTCGAGCAGTACGAGTGGGACGAGATCAAGCCGCAGGTCGATCACATTACCTTCCCGGACGGCAACAAGATCATCCTGCTCGCCCGCGGGCGCCTGGTGAACCTGGGTTGCGCCACGGGGCACCCGAGCTTCGTGATGTCGAACTCCTTCACCAACCAGACCCTGGCCCAGATCGAGCTGTTCAAGCACGGCGACCGATACGACAACCAGGTCTACGTGCTGCCCAAGCATCTCGACGAGAAGGTCGCGCGGCTGCACCTCGAGCGCATCGGTGTGCGCCTGACCGAGCTCAAGCCGGAACAGGCCGACTACATCGGCGTGCAGGTCGAAGGCCCGTACAAGCCGGAGCATTACCGGTACTGATGGACGAAAGGTTTCAGGGTTCAGGGTTCACGTTTCAGGAAGACCTGGACCGGAGCCCGCCCTGAAACCTGGTTCCTGAAACCTGAAACCTTATGAGTAAGCCGCAACTCAGCTTCGAGTTCTTTCCGCCCAAGAACGAAAAGCAGCAGGAGACCTTCGAGCGCTCGCGCGATCGTCTGGCTGCGCTCGGTCCGGAGTACATGTCGGTGACCTTCGGGGCCGGCGGCTCGACGCGCACGCGCACCTTCGAGGCCGTGCGCAACATCGCCGAGCACACCGGCGTGCCGGCGGCACCCCACATTTCCTGCATGTCCGAAGACATCGACAGCATCCGCGACCTGCTCGACGACTACCGCGACAACGGTATCGAACGGCTCGTCGTGCTCAGGGGCGATCGTCCCTCGGGCGGCGGGTCCGGCGTCTTCGACTACGCGGTCGACCTGGTTCGCTTCATTCGCGAACACTACGGCGACCGCTTCCATATCGAGGTGGCCTGTTACCCCGAACATCATCCCGAGTCGAAGACTCCGATCACGGATATCGAGCACTTCCGCGCCAAGGTCGAGGCCGGCGCCGACGGTGCGATCACGCAGTACTTCTTCAGTGCGGAGAGCTACTTCCGCTTCGTCGACGACGCGCGTTCGGCGGGTGTGGACGTGCCGATCGTGCCCGGCATCATGCCGATCACCAACTACTCGGGCCTGGCGCGCTTCTCGCGCATGTGCGGCGCGGAGATTCCGCTGTGGATTGCCAAGCGCATCGAGGCCTGGGAAGAAGCGGGCGACAAGGCCTCGCTGCGCGCGTTCGGCGAAGAGGTCGTGACGCGATTGTGCCGACAACTGCTCGACGGCGGCGCGCCGGGCATCCACTTCTACACGCTCAACCAGTCGAAGGCGCCGCTGGCCCTTTGCCGCAACCTCGGATTGGGCAAGGCCGCGGCCGGCGAACGCGATATCGCCTGAGCCGGCTACTGGTCCTCCGGCCGCACGTCCGGTGCCTCGTCCGGATTGAGCGGGAGCGCGATCTCGATCGGCCGGCAGCACACGCGGCAGTCCATCACCACGACCTGACCGCGCTCTTCGGGGTCGATGAACAGTTCGTTGGGCTCCCCGCAACAGGGGCAGGCGAAGCCGAATTCCCCGCCTTTCACCGACTCCCCGTTCACTCCGACTCGCGGTAGATGCCGATCTCGAAGCGGCCGTCCGGATGGATGGCGGCGCGGTACATGCCGGGCGTGTTGAACGGCATGCTGATGTTGCCCTTCGGGTCGATGGCGATCACGCCGCCGTCGGCGCCGGCGTCCTTGAGGGTTTCATTGATGATTCGGTCCGCGGCCTCGTCCAGGTCCAGGCCCGCCAGCCGCACCAGGGAGCAGATGCTGTGGGCGGCGACGTGCCGGATGAAGAACTCGCCGTGACCGGTGGCCGAGATAGCGCAGGCGCGATTGTCGGCGTAGGTGCCGGCGCCGATGATGGGTGAATCGCCGACCCGTCCCCAGCGCTTGTTGGCCATGCCGCCGGTCGACGTGGCCGCGGCCAGGTTGCCGTCGGCGTCGAGGGCGACCGCGCCCACCGTTGAATGCCAGCTCTCCGACAACTGCAGGCCGGCCTGCTCGTCGGCCTGGATCGCTTCGAGCTGGCGGCGCCTGAAGTCGGTGATGAACCAGGCCTCGTCCATGAACTCGAGGCCGTGGTCGCGGGCGAAGCTCATGGCGCCCTCACCGATCATCATCACGTGCGGCGAGTCATGCATGACGCGCAATGCCGCCTCGATGGGGTGGCGGATTCGTTTGATCGAAGCGACCGCACCGGCGTCGAGATTCGAGCCGTCCATGATCGAGGCGTCCATCTCCACGGTGCCGGTGTTGGTCAGCACGGCACCCCGTCCGGCGTTGAACTCGGGCGAGTCCTCGAGGACGCGGATGGCGGCGACCACCGCGTCGATTGCCGGGCGTCCCTCGGCCAGCACTTCGTGCCCGGCGTGAACGGCCTGGCGCAGTGATTGGCGGATGGCGCTTTCGCGCTCGGCGGTCATCTTCTCCGGCACGATGGTGCCGGCGCCGCCGTGGATGGCGATGGCGACCGGGGGTTCAGCCATGACGCTTCCGGCGGCCAGCAGCAGGGCCGCGAGCAGGGACAATCGAATCATCGCTTACGCTTCCGTTTCTCATGGATCGGAACCGAGTCTAGCATCGGCACTATACTGCCCGTCCGATGCTTCGAGGAGGGACAAGCGATGAGCCTCACGATCACCATGTTCTACACCGGCCTCCTGGGCCTGATGTTCCTGGCGCTCGCCTTTCGCGTCGTGCGCCTTCGCCGCAGTCTCCAGGTGGGCCTGGGCAGCGGCGGACACGAGGAACTCAACCGGGCGGTGAGGGCGCACGCCAATTTCGCCGAGTACGTGCCGCTGGCCCTGCTGCTGGTCGCGATGGTGGAGGCCGGCACCGCCGCGCCGGTCTGGGTCGTCCATCTGCTGGGGCTGGTGCTCCTCCTCGGGCGCACGATCCACGGCTTCGCCGGTCTCAACCGGCGCTCCGGATATTCGCCCGGGCGCTTCTGGGGAACCAGCCTGACCTGGCTCGTCATCGCCGTGGCCGCATTGATGGTCATCGCGACCGCCGCGGGCCGCTGGATGCTCTGAGTCCTCAGCCCCCGGGGCGGGACCAGTACAGCGCGGTGTAGATCTTGGGGTCGATAGCGAAGCCGTGGGACTGCCGCTCGGTCAGCCATTCGTCGATCCGGCCCCGACCGATCGCATGGACGACGATGTCTTCGCTGGCATCGCCGCCGCCGTCGCCCGTCTGAACCAGGTCGGTCGCGCGCACGAAGACGGCCATTTCGTCGGTCATGCCGGCCGAAGTCGGGCAGGGCATGATCTCGGCTACCTCGCCGGCGCGCCAGCCGGTCTCCTCCTCGAGTTCGCGCCGTGCGGCCTCGAGCAGCGGTTCGGACTCCCGGCCGGGCTCGTCGCCGACCAGGCCTGCCGGCAATTCCAGGGTGCGCCGGCCCAGCGGCACGCGGAACTGCTCCACCAGCAGCAACTCGTCGGCCGGCGTCCAGGCAACCAGCACGGCCACGCGGTGCCGGCGCGAGACCAGCTCCCAACCGCCACGGTCCACCAGCTGGAGGTAGCGCCCCGCGTACAATAGGGTGTCGTTTTTCGTCGTGCGGTCCATGCTTTCGGGCCCTTTTGGGGGATCACCGGAGATCGTGCCTGAACGATTGCGACCGTCGACAGTCCCATCTCCAGCGAATATTCAAATCAACAGGAAAACGGATTATGCGCATTATCGCACCGGTCTTCACCCTGGCCCTCATCGGCCTGCTCACCCAGCCGATCGCGGCCCAGTCGGCCGCCCAAAGCGAAGGCAGCACGTCAGACAGCGAAGAGACGGCTTCGACCGCTGCTGCGCAAGCGCAGGAACGGCCGGCCCCGGGGCAGCAGCTGGCTCATTGGTTCGGGAAGGCGGCCGCGGCATACGAGCGGCAGGACATCGAGGCATGGGTGGAAGCCACCGAAGAGCTTCACCGGCTGCGTCCCTATAACCAGGACTTCATGCGTCACCTCGTGGAAGGTCACGCCAGGCTGGGCAATCTGAGGCAGGCCTACGACATGATGCTCAAGATGCAGCAACAGGGCCTGTCGGAAAACTGGGACCAGATCGAGGCGGTGGAGCCGCTCAGGCAACACGAAATCTACGATCACCTCAACCGGCTCATGAGCGAAGCCGGAGAGCCCTTTGGCGATACAACCGTCTGGTCGAGGCTCGGTTCGGACTACCCCATGCCCGAGGCGATGGCCGTCGACCCCGCCAGCAATCGAGTGTTCGTGGGAACCGTGCGCGACGGGCTGATCATCACAAGCGAAGACGGGGAATCCTGGACGACCTGGGCGTCTCCCGGGGAAGTCGGCGAGTTGCAGGCCGTGTTCGACCTGGCCATCGACGCCGATCGGGATCGACTGTGGGTTGCGACGGGACGCGTTCCGCAGTTCCAGGGCCCGGAAAGGGAGGGTGATATCCGAAGTTCGCTGCTGCGATTCAACCTCGAAACCGGAGCGCTGGAGGCGGAATACCCGCTGAGTACCGGTGGCGGGCGCAACCTCCTTGGCTCACTGGCGGTTGCGCAGGACGGCACGGTTTTCGCTGCCGATACGCAGGCCCCGGTTGTTTACCGGCTGGATTCACCCGATGGGCAACTGCGACCCTTCTTCGGGCACAACAGTTTCACCAGCCTCAGGGGGCTTGCGCTGAACGAGGACGGAACGCTGCTCTACATCGCCGATTACGAGCTGGGGATCTTCGTCGTCGACGCGACCGGGGGACAGCAGGCCTGGCAACTGGGCGTTCCGGAGACGTTCAACGCTGGTGGCGTCGACGGGCTCTTCTTCTGGGACGACCACCTGATCGCCATCCAGAACGCCATCTCGCCGCAGCGCGTGGTTCGGCTCAAGCTCGGGCCCGACGGGCTCGGGGCCACCGAGGTTGCGCCGCTGGCCGCGGCCAAGAACGAATTCGACACGCCGACTTTCGGTGCAATGGACGGCAACGCGCTCTACTTCTTTGCCGCCAGCCACTGGCATCATGTCGATGCCGAAGGCAAGGCCGAGGGCGACCTCCCGGAAGTGCCCATCATGAAAATCGACGTCGACAACGCTTCGGTCAAGGTGGTGGGCGAAGAGATCATGGAACGAATCCAGCGACAACGGGAAGAGCAGCGACAGCAGCAACCCGAGTAGAACCCGGAAGACCCCGTCGGCGACGGTTGATCGGCGTGGGCTGATCGGCACGGCCCGGCGCGTTCGGCGATTCTTGCTGGTCGAGTCAGCCCGTCTCGCCCAGGCGATGCAGCCGCTCGCGAAGCGGGCGGCCGAATCCGAGTCCGTCGAGCAGGGCGTCGAGCGCATCGCCGTCAGCCCGGCGGCGCTCCAGCTCGCCGATTTCGGCCAGCTTGGGCACCTCGGTGTGCAGCCCGGTCAGGCGGCGGGCGAGGCGCGCCGCCGCTTCGTGTTGCCTGAGCTTGGTCGCCAGGGTTTTCGCGCCCCGGATTTTCAGCCAGGCGATTTCGTCGAGACGCTCGTACAGCGCGTCGAGGCTGCCGAAGTGGGCCATCAGCGCGCTGGCGGTCTTGGGGCCGACGCCGGGCACGCCGGGGATGTTGTCGACCGCATCGCCGGTCAGCGCCAGAAAGTCGGCAATCTGGTGGGGATGCACGCCGAAGTGTTCGAACACGCCGCGGCGGTCCAGTCGACGTCGTCGCGAGAAATCCCACCAGTGGTCTTCATCAATCAGTAGTTGCGCGAGGTCCTTGTCGCCGGTGACCACGCAGACCGACTGCCCCCTCGATCGGCACTGGCCCGCCAGGGTGGCGATCAGGTCGTCGGCCTCGTAGTAACTGTCGGCGCACACGGTGATGCCCAGCGCCCGGCCAAGGTCCTGGCACCAGGCGAACTGGCGCTTGAGTTCTTGCGGTGCCGGTTCCCTGTTGGCCTTGTAGTCGGGATAGATCTCGTTGCGAAACGAAGTGGTCAAAGATTCGTCGAAGGCAACCGCAACGTGCCGGGCCCGGGTCTGTTCGAGCAGCTCGCAGAGGAAGCGGGCAAATCCGTACACGGCATTGGTGGGGCGGCCTGCCGGATCGGCAAAGCGGTCGGGCATGCTGTGCCAGGCACGAAAGATGTAGACGCTGGCGTCGACGAGATAGGTCTGCCGACCACCGGCTGAGCTGGAATCCGGTGGCATCAGAATGCGGCGGTCAGTCGCTGGCGCAAGATACTGTTGCGCGGAAAATGGGCGAGCAGGAATTCCATCTGGTCGGCGAGGATGCGTCGCCCCTGCAGGTAGACGTATTCGGCGTGCGTGGGCGTGAATGGAATGGCCAGAAGCTGCATTCCCGCTTCCTCCGGCGTGCGCGAGCCCTTGTGGTTGTTGCACCGCTTGCAGGCCGTGACCACGTTGGCCCAGGTGTCGACGCCGCCCTGGGCGATCGGGTGCACGTGGTCTCTCGACAGTTCGCGATCCCGGAACTGCTCCCCGCAGTAGAGGCAGAGGTTTTCGTCACGGCGAAACAGGGCGCGGTTCGAAAGGGGCGGCGTGTAGCGATCGTAGAAGCGATGCGCGTCGGGGTGCGAGCCGTGGGTGGCGATGATGGCATTCACCGGGATCTCGGTTCGTCGCCCGCTGCTGGCATTGATGCCGCCGTGCAGGCGGTAGAGCACGCTGCCCAGTGCGTAGCAGACCTGGTCGAGTACGATGAGGCGAACCGCGGCCTGGTAGCCGATCCATTCGAGCGGCATGCCGGTGACGTCCGTTCTCAGTACTTGCTGGTCCAGGTTCAGCATATTGTGCTCTCCAGGCTTGACCGACCCAAGATGTTGGGTCGCGAAACCTGTGTTGCGCCTATATCATCCGGGTTTTGCGAGCAAATGCAACCCCGGCGAATGGCGTTGAGACCCGTAGCAAGGGCGTTTGTGCCGAATGGCGGATCGAGTGAACCCGCCGCCGTCCGGATCAGTCCAACGCGGCGTCGTTCCACTCATTCTATTGAGCCTAAAGGCGCATGATGAACAACATATTTCGCTTTTCCCTCGTCTTCATTCTGCTCCTCGCCGTCCGGAATGTGTCGGCAGCGCTGCCGGCGTCGGTCGACGGCGAGCCGCTGCCTTCTCTGGCCCCGGTGCTCGAGGAGGTCATGCCGGCGGTGGTCAACGTGCATACCCGGACCCGGGTGCAGGTGCGCACCAGTCCGTTCTTCGACGACCCGTTCTTCCGCCGTTTCTTCGACTTTCCCAGCATGCCGCGCGAGCGGGTGCAGCAAAGCCTGGGATCTGGCGTGATCGTCGACGCCGAAGACGGTTACGTGCTGACCAACAACCACGTCATCGAGGGCGCCGACGACATCGCGGTGCGGCTCGAGGACGGGCGTGAGTTCGCCGCCGAATTCGTGGGTTCCGATCGCGATACCGACCTGGCCGTCATTCGCATCGACGCCGACGACCTGGCCGAACTGCCGCTCGACGAGTCCGACCGGCTGCGGGTGGGGGATTTCGTGGTGGCCGTCGGCAACCCCTTCGGCCTCGGCCAGACAGTGACTTCCGGAATCGTTTCCGCGCTCGGCAGGAGCGGCTTGCGCGGGCTCGAGTACCAGAACTTCATCCAGACCGATGCGTCCATCAATCCCGGCAATTCCGGGGGCGCCCTGATCAACCTCAGGGGCGAGCTCGTCGGGATCAATACGGCGATCTTCACGCCCTCGGGCGGCAACGTGGGGATCGGCTTCGCCATCCCCGTGAGCACCGCCGCCCATGTCATGACGCAGCTCATCGAGTACGGCGAAGTCCGGCGCGGTTCCTTCGGGATCGAGGTTCAGGATCTCGACGAGGAACTGCGCGAAGCTCTCGGGCTGGAGACGACGCGTGGCGCGGTCATCACCCGGTTGGACGAAGGCTCGGCCCTGTTGTCGGCGGGGCTCGAGGCCGGCGACGTGATCGTCTCGGTGGACGGCCGCCCGGTCGAGAACGCCCAGGGTCTGCGCAACATCGAGAGTCTGTTGGCGGTCGGCAGCCGCGTGCGCGTTCAGTACATCCGCGATGGCGAACAGGACGCGGTTCGAATCGTCATCGAAGAGAACCTGGACGAGCGGATTTCGGGCCAGCGGCTCGACGAACGCCTGGAAGGCGCTGCCCTGGTCCGGATTCCGGAGCGAGCCCGGGCCCAAGGCGTGCTGGTCGAAAACGTGCGCCGGAATTCCTCGGCCTGGAACGCGGGCCTGCGGCCGGGCGACCTGGTCGTTGCCGTGAATCGGCAGCGGGTTCGCGACCTGGCCGGAATGCGAAGCGTCTTTCCGCTCGACGATGGCGAAGATCTTACGCTGGAGATTCGGCGGCGCGGCGGCGCCTATCGCGTGCCCTTCGACTGACTCGACAAGGCAACTGGCGCGACTTGCCCCGCTCCCGGATCGGGCGTAATGTCCAAGCTCCTGATTCCTGGAGCGGTCTGCCATGCGCTTGATCATCGGGTTCCTGTTCGGTTGCGTTCTCTTGTCTTCTGCCCCGGCGGTCGAGAAGGTTGCTTCGACCGCCGGTCTGGTCACGGCCATGCGCGCCGCAGAGCTTGGCGATGCCTTTCCCGTCGAGGGAAGGTTGTTCGGCGACTCCGTCTCCGGCACCGTGCATTTGCAGCGAATCGAGTTGCGGGCGCCGGGTGCGACCGTTCGCGTCATCGCCGAGGGTCGTGCGAGTCCGCTGGACTATCCCCGTCGCCAGGTCTTTTCGGGCCGGGTGGTCGATCGGCCGAGCGTTCGGGTTGGCCTGCTCTTCGATCCCGTCGGGCTTCGCGTCAGCGGGGCGGTCATCGGGCCGGACGGCATCCGGTCGCTGGGCCTGTCCGGTGACGACGGATTGCGCATTACCGCGACTGAACCGGCGGCGACCCTGCCGGCCGGCGTGGCGCTGGAGGCTAGTTGCGGCAATGTCGGCCTGGACCAGTCCGATCGCATGCCGGTGCTTCGCAAAGACCCCATGGCGGGCCTGTTCGGGGCGTCAGCTCGGGGCAGCCTTCGCTATGGCGTGCTGGCCATCGATACCGACGCCGAGTGGCTGAATCTTCGCTTTGGCGACGACACCGTCGCCGCTGCGGAATGGCTCGAAGACTTGCTGGTGATCACCAATACGCTCTTCGAGGCCCAGCTCTCACTGCACATGCTGCAGGGCGACACCTACCTGCGCGTGGGTACCGACCCCTACAGCGAGACCGGCTCGCCTGCGAATTTCGCGCAGCTTCAGGAATTCGGCACCTACTGGGCCAACAACTTCGGCGGCGTGCAGAGAACGCATGCCGCGCTGGTGTCGGGACAGTCGAGTTCGGAGTTCTCGGCTTCGGGCATTGCCTGGGTGGATTCCTATTGCGTAAACCAGTCTTCCGGCGGCAGCTACAGCGTCAACCAGCTTTTCCAGAATGCCGGTGTGCCGGTTGCTTCGAGCGCCCGTCTATTCGCCCACGAGTTGGGCCACAACCTCGGATCGGTTCATACCCACTGCTACGACCCGCCCGTCGACCAGTGTTATGCCCAGGAGTCCGGTTGTTACTCGGGAGCGACCAGTTGTCCTTCGGGTGGGGCGGGGACGTTGATGAGCTACTGCAACGTCAACGGCTGCGGCGAGAACCAATTGCTCCTGGCACCTGAGGTCGAGGCCGTCATGAATCAGCGAGTGGATGCCAACACGCCCGCCTGCCTCGCGGAGAGCAACGGCGATTTGCTGATCTTCAGCGATCGCTTCGAGTTCTGAGAAGGAACCGGGCCGGATGCTGCCGGCTGTGTCCAGTTGGGGCTACTGCGTCGTGCCATAATCGAGGCGAGGAATCCTTGTAGCCATTTTCTCCTGATCCAGGCTTCGTGCTGATGGTCGAATCCGCCGAGTTCGTCGTCGATGCCGTCGACAGTGACCGCTGGCTGGCCCGCGGTGACTGGCGCCTGTCGCATGCATCCGAGCTCGAGCGAACCGTCATCGATGCGAGCGGCAGCGCTCGCAGCGTCGACGCGACCGGGATCGACCATATCGATGCGGCCGGAGTGCTCCTTCTTCTTCGGGCTGCGCAAGCCTTGTCGGTGGCGCCCGAGGCCATAGCGCTTCGCGATGAACATCGCCCGCTGTTTTCCGTGATCGTCGATGCCCTCGCGGACGAGGGCGAGGGCGAAGACGAGCCGCCGCCCCTGTGGCGTGAGTGGTTGGGTGGTATCGGGCGCGTCGTGGCCGGCGCCGGGAGCAACCTGCGGCTGCTGGTGGGGTTTCTGGGGTTGGCCATCAGCCGACTCCTCGGCACGCTGTTCCGCCCCGCGCAGTGGCGCGTGACGGCCACCGTCTTCCACATGCAGCAGACCGGGCTCAATGCCCTGCCGCTGACCGCCCTGCTGGCCTTCCTCGTCGGCGCCGTCGTGGCCTACCTGGGCGCCACGGTTTTGCGCGACTTCGGGGCTGAACTGTTCGTGGTCGAGTTGATCACCTACTCGTTCCTGCGCGAATTCGGCGTGCTGCTGACCGCCATACTGCTCGCCGGGCGCACCGCCAGCGCGTTCACGGCACAGATCGGCACGATGAAGTCGCGCGAGGAAATCGACGCCATGCGCACCCTGGGCCTGGATCCCGTCGTGCTGCTGGTGCTGCCGCGCTTGCTGGCGCTGCTCGTCATGCTGCCCATCCTATCCTTGCTGGCGACCATTGCCGGATTTGCCGGCGGCCTGGCGGTTTCGGTGCTGTCGCTGGGCATCGAGCCGGAGATGTTCTTCACGCGAACGCGCGAGGCCATCTCCCTGCAGCACTACCTGGTCGGCTTGCTCAAGGCGCCCCTGTTCGCCGCCACCATCGCGCTGATCGGTTGCCTGGAAGGCTTCAAGGTCGCGGGCACGGCCCAGTCCGTGGGTGAGCGCACGACTTCGGCGGTGGTGCAGAGCATCACCCTGGTGATCATCATCGATGCATTGGCCGCGGTCTTTTTCATGGAGATCGGCTGGTGAGCGCGGGGACGAGCGAACATGAGGTGGCGGTGCGCGTGCGCGGCCTGGTCAACCGTTTCGGCACACAGACAGTTCACAACGGGCTCGACCTCGACGTGCGGCGCGGCGAGATCCTGGGCGTTGTCGGCGGGTCCGGCAGCGGCAAGTCGGTTCTGATGCGCGCCATCCTGGGGCTGCGGCCACCGCAGGCGGGCTCGATCGAGGTGCTGGGCCGAAGCGTGAGCGGTCAGGGTGAGTCGCTGCAGACGCTGCGGCGGCGCACCGGCGTTCTGTTCCAGGACGGCGCCCTGTTCTCGTCGCTGACGGTGCGCGAGAACGTCGAGGTGCCGATTCGCACCCACTACCGCGACATAGGAAGTCCGTTGCGCTGCGAGCTGGCCCGCCTGAAGATCCGGTTGACCGGGCTGAAGGTGTCGGCCGGCGGGAAGTATCCCTCGGAGTTGTCCGGCGGCATGCGCAAGCGAGCCGGCCTGGCGCGCGCCCTGGCGCTGGACCCGGAGCTTCTCTTTCTCGACGAGCCGACAGCCGGCCTCGATCCCATCGGCGCGGCGGCCTTCGACGAGCTGCTGCGCACCCTGGCGGACGCGCTCGGATTGACCGTGTTCCTGATCACCCACGATCTTGATACGCTTTATGCCATCTGCGACCGAGTCGCCGTCATCGGCGACGGGCGGGTGCTGGTCAGCGGCCCGCTCGAGGAGGTCGAGGCTTTCGATCACCCCTGGGTGCGGGATTACTTCAACGGGCCGCGCGCCAGGCAGGCGAAGGCCGCGCAGGGGCGAAGGGAGCGATAGACATGGAACCTCGGGCCAATCACGTACTGATCGGTGCCTTCACGCTCGCCGGAGCGATCCTGCTCGTGCTCGGCGGGCTGTGGTCGTCGCAGTGGGCCAGCGAAGAAGCCTGGCAGGAACTCGAGGTGCATTTCCTGCAGCCGGTCAGCGGGCTCAACGTGGGCTCGGGCGTCCAGTACAACGGCATCAGCATGGGCAGCGTTCGCGACCTGCAACTCTCGCCCGAGGATCCCGGGCGCGTCATCGCGGTCATCCGCCTCGACGCGCAGGCACCCCTGCGCGAGGACACCACCGCCCGCCTGTCGGTCTCGGGCCTGACCGGCGTTTCGACCATCCAGTTGCGCGGCGGCAGCTCCGACAGTCCGTCGCTCCAGGCCGGGCCCGGCCGCGAACGGCCCGTGATCATCGCCGAGGAGTCCGGGCTGCAGCGGCTCATCGAAACCTCCGAGGACATCGCGAGTACGGCCAGCCAGGTCATGCTTCGCCTGCTGGAATTCCTCAGCGACGAGAACGCCGACCGCGTCGCCACCACGCTCGACAACATCGATCGATTCACGCAGGCCCTCACCGGCGAGAGCGACCGGCTCGGCGAAATCGTTCAGAACCTCCACCGCGGCAGCGAGGAACTGGTGCCGCTGATTCGCGAACTGCGGGGTGCGGTCGGCGACATTTCCCGAACGCTGCAGCGCCTGGAGCCGGCGCTGCTCGAGACGTTTCCCGATGCCGCCGATGAACTGCGCCAGGCCATGTCGCGCCTTGCGCAGTCGTCCGAACGCATCGACCGCATGATCGCTCGCAACGAGGCCGCCGTGGCCGGATTCGGAGACCAGGTCATCACGCCGCTGGGGCCGGCCGTTCAGGACCTGCGCCAGCTGATCGAAGCCTTGTCGGCGCTGACCGACAAGTTCGAACGCAACCCGGCCGGTTTCCTGCTCGGTGACGAGCGCCCGGAGGAGTACGAACCGCAATGAAATCGACAGCCCTCAAGGCCGCGATCCTGCTCGCTGCCGCGACCCTGCTTTCAGCCTGCGTGCTCGGCGGCAGTGACACGCGGTATCGCCTGATTGCCCCGCAGCTCGAGTCGGACGCCGAGACCGGCGCCGACGAGCCCGACCGCACGCTTGCCGTCGCCCGCCCGCACGCCGATCGCGCGCGCGACTCCACGCGCATCCTGGTGCGGCGGGATCGCGTCCTGATGCCCTGGTCCGGGGCCGCCTGGATCGACCGGGCGCCGGATCTCGTGCAGGACCTGCTGGTCGCCCATCTCGACGGTCGCGTGGCGACGGTGGGTCGCTACGGCAGCCTGCCCGCGGAATATCGCCTGGATCTGGTGCTAAGGCGCTTCGAGCTGGTGGAGGGGGACGGTGGACTGGAGGCGGATATCGCCGTCGTCGCACGTCTGTTCGACAGCGGCGGCGGTTTGCTGTCGTCCAGGCGCGTGACCAGCCGAAAGCCCGCGGGCGGCGCGAATATCGACGCTGCGGTGTCGGCCATGGAGGCGGGCATGGAAGCGGTTTTCAACGAACTCGCGGGCTGGCTCGACGAGTGCCTGGTCGATGCCCGACCAGATCGAGCCGCTTCGGCCGATCCGGCTCAGTGAAGGTCCCTTTTCGCCCCTTCGCCCGAAGCCAGCGCGCCGCCGCGCCCCATCAGGTCGAGCAGCGGTTGCAGGCGTTCCCGGAGTGCTTCGAGGTGCGGCGTGACCTGGTCTTCCCGACCCTGATCCAGCAGGCGTAGGGCCTGCTCGATGCCCGGAACCGACGTGCTGGGCGCGCCGACCGCCGAGACGGGCGTCGCCTCGCCGGACAGTCCCTCTTCCAGGATCTGTGCGCCGTCACGACCGTTCATGGGCGGCGGCGTCTGCACGATGAACCCGGCCTTCACGGCGAGCGCCTCGTCTTCGGGGCACAGGCCGAGCTCCTCGAGATCCGGCATGAAACGTCTCTGCAGCTTTTCCGCGCCCTCGGCGTCGGTGGCGGCCAGCAGGAAGGAGAAGGTCTCCGGTTCGGTGCGGAAGGCGGTGTCCTCGCGGCGGATGCGGCGCTTGAGCGTATCGCCGATGCGCTGGAGGGCGCGCTCGGCGTGGGGTTCGCCCATTTCCTCGAGCAAGGCGGTCAGGCCGTCGAGGCGCAGGTGCATGAGCACCAGGGGTTGCTGGTGGCGATGGGCGAAGCTCATCGCCTGCATCAGGCGCTCTTCGCAGTAGCGGCGATTGCCCAGCCCCGTTTCCGGGTCGACGTGGTGTTCTTCCTCGAGCAGGCGCAGGCGCTTGGCGGACTGGCTGGTTTGCGAGTATGCACTGGCTCGCGCCAGCAGTTCGCTGGCCTGGAACGGCTTGGAGATGAAGTCGGTGGCGCCCAGCATCAGGGCATGCTTGCGGCGAGTCTCGCCGTCTTCCTCGCCCGTGATCAACACGACCGGCAGGTCGACCAGATGCGGCTGGTCGGCCTGTCGGACCTGCTGGAGCAGGTCGAAACCGCTCTTGCCGTCCATGTGCAGGTCGCTGAACAAGGCCTCGATGCTGGCGTCGTCCTGCAGCAGCTCCCAGGCCGCCTCGGCGGATTCGGCCAGCAGCAGGTCGAAGTCCTGCCCCAGGATGCGCGTGGCACAGGCCCGCATCAGGCGGCTGTCGTCGACGAACAGGATGCGGGGACGGGAAGAATTGCTACGGGTCACGGCGTTCATGTCCGTTTCGTTGCAATTCCCGGGCCACAATCGCCGGCAATTTGCCGTGGATCATCTCGGTGAGCCCGGCGCAGCGAATTCCGGGGCTCTGCGGGGCCATCGCCCGGTCGGCGGAAGTGACAAACACGGTCAGTTGACGGCACGTTGCGGCACAGTCGCGGCGTCTTGACTCGCCGGGCCCCGCGCCAGAGACTGGTTGCCATGGGATGGATCGGTCGCAAGTTCGACAATCTGGGCAGCGCCGTGGCCGGCGCCGGCGGGGGCATGGGCCTGTCGCAGGCACCTGCCTTCACCCAGGCCTACCTGCAGCGGCTCGGCGGCCACCTCGACGAAGCGCGGCGGACGCTGCAGCTGGTGGAGCAGGGCGTGCTGGTGCCGGAACTGACCGCCGCCGAGCGCGAGCAGGCGGCCGTGGGCTTCGCCGACCGCGTTGCCGAACTCGAAGCCACCTACGCATCGATCGCCGACGCTTCGCCCCTGATGCAGCCCATCCTGATGATGCGCCACGGCGACTCGGAGATCGCCCGGCGCGCCTGGGAGGCGTTCACGCCGGCGGTGCCGATCGACGCGCCCTCCCTGATCTGGACCGGTATCGGTGTGGTCGCCGCCCTGCTGGTCTACGAACTGTTCAAGTCGCCGGCGGCCGTGGTCAAGCGGCGTCGCCGGCGGCACACCGGCTGATTGCCGCCGGCGGGGCCCGGCGGCTGCGATATCCTAGGCGTCTTTCCCCATCGAAAACCGGAGTCGACATGTTCTGCGTTTCTCCCGAACAGGCCATCCCCGTTCAGTCCCTGGATGCCGAAGAGCTCGAATCCTGGAAAGCCCGGGCCGAAGCGGGCGAGCGTGACTGGATCGAGGCCAGCGGGTTCCAGGCCGCGCCCGGAAGCCTGCTTCTGGTGCCGGACGGCAAGGGCGGCGTCGGGCGGGTCCTGGTTGGTCGGGAGCCCGGCGATCGCCTGTGGGCGCTCGCGCACCTGCCCGCCTTGCTGCCCGAGGGTGACTATCGCCTGGCCAACGAATGGCCCCGGGACGAGCGCGAGCGAGCCGCCATCGGTTGGGGGCTGGGTTGCTACCGATTCGATCGTTACAAGCAGGTGGAAAAGCCTGCCGCGCGCCTGGCGCTGGACCAGGAGACCGAGCGGCGCATTCGGACCCTGGTCGAGTCGTCCGCCTTCGTGCGCGACCTGGTCAATACGCCGGCTATCGATCTCGGCCCGCAAGAGCTCGCCGAGACGGCGCGCTCGCTGGCGTCCGAACACGACGCCGACTTCCGGGTCTTCGAGGGCGAGGAGCTGGAGCGTGAGTTCCCCGCGATCCACGTCGTCGGCCAGGCGGCCAGCCGCGGTCCGCGGCTGATCCGCATGCAGTGGGGCCGCGAGGACGCGCCGCGCCTGGCGCTGGTCGGGAAGGGCGTGATCTTCGATTCCGGCGGACTCAACATCAAGCCGGGCGCGGGCATGCTGTTGATGAAAAAGGACATGGGTGGTTCCGCCCACGCGCTCGGCCTGGCGAAGATCATCATGTCCCTTGGCCTGGACGTGAACCTGCGCGTCTATATCCCGGCGGTGGAGAACGCCATTTCGGGCAACGCCTACCGGCCGTCGGACATCATCCGCACCCGAAAGGGCACGACCGTGGAGATCGGCAACACCGACGCCGAGGGGCGTGTCGTGCTCTCCGACGCCCTGACCCTGGCTTCCGAAGAAGGCGCCGAGCGGATCATCGATTTCGCCACGCTCACCGGCGCCGCCCGCATTGCGCTCGGGGAAGACCTGCCGCCTTTCTACGGGCGCGACTTGAAGGCCGCCCGCGCCATTCAGGATCTCAGCTTCGAAGCCGAGGACCCGCTCTGGCACATGCCGCTGTTCGAGCCGTATCGCCGGCAGATCGAGCCGGCGATCGCCGACATCTCCAATACGGGCACCTCGAAGTTCGCGGGCAGCGTCACCGCCGCGCTGTTCCTCGATCACTTCGTCGGCGAGGGCATCGACTGGTTCCACTTCGACATCTATGCCTGGAACCTGTCGGATCGCCCCGGTCGCCCGGCTGGCGGCGAGGCGCAGGGGCTCCGGAGCATGTGGCAGTGGCTCGAGGGAAGCTACGGCACAAGGGCCTGATCCCGACTTGCACCTGCCGGCGTTCCGGGTAATGATCGGGTTGCGCCGATGTTGGGGGCACCGCGGCGCCATCTGGTAGTGCAGGGAGCAGCCAGTGTCCGGCAAGATCGACCGGTCCGAGGAGAAGAAGGCGGACGAGGAAGTGCAAGGCGGCGGCTGCGCCGTCGAGCAGTTTCACGGCGAGTTGAAGCAGATCGCCCGGCGCGAACTCAACCGGCATCGGCGTTCGGGCACTTTCGACACGGTCGCCCTGGTCAACGAGGCCTACCTGCGTGTGCACGAAGCCGATCGCCGCTGGCAGAGCCGCGGTCACTTTCTGGCCAGCATGACCACGATCATGCGCAATGTGCTCGTCGACCATGCTCGTGAGAAGTCCGCGCAGCGACGGGGCGGAAACTGGCTGCGGGTCACCACCGGTGCGCTCGATGCCGTGACCGATGGCGGGGAGCCCGTTGACATTCTCCAACTCGACCAGGCGATGCGACAGCTCGGTGCCCTGTCCGAGCGTCTCGAGCGCGTGGTCGAGCTCAAGGTGTTCGGCGGGATGACCATCCAGGAGATCGCCGCCGTGCTCGAGATATCTCCGGCAACCGTATCGCGCGAGCTCCGCCTGGCCTCGGCCTGGCTGCGGCGGGCCATGGCCGAGACGCCGTGACCCCCGAGCAGTGGGCCGAAGTGCGTCGTCTCTTCGAGACGCTTTGCGATCTTCCCCGCGAAGAGGCGCAACGGCGTCTGGTCGAGGCCGATGCCCCCGAGGCGGTTCGCAGACAGGTAGCCGAGTTGCTGACTTTCGACGACAGCTCCGAGCTGGATCGTCTGGCCAGGGGGGTCAGCCACCTGTCGCAGGGCATGGCGGACGAAGATCTTCGCGGCGAGCGCCTGGGCGCCTGGCGGCTGCTGTCGCCGCTGGGCGAAGGCGGCATGGGAGAGGTCTACCTGGCCGAGCGCGCCGATGGCCGCTACGAAGCAAGGGTGGCCATCAAGTTTCTTGCCCTTTCCGGGCGTCGCGCCCGGCAGTTGTTCGAGCGCGAGCGCACCATCCTCGCGCGCCTGCAACATCCGGCCATCGCGCACCTGATCGACGCCGGCGAACATCCGCGCCTGGGTGCCTGGCTTGCCATGGCCTATGTCGACGGCGAGTCGCTGGGTGAGCTTGCGATTGCCGGTTCCCTGGCAATGGAGCAGGCGCTTTCCTGCATGGTCGAGGCGGCGCGTGCGGTGGCTTTTGCCCACCGCAACCTGGTTCTGCACCGGGATCTCAAACCCGAGCACCTGATGCGCGATCGTGACGGTCAGCTGAAGGTTCTCGATTTCGGCGTGGCCACGCTGTTGCAGGACGCCGCCGGTCAGGCCGAGCAGACGGGTCGGGCCAGCTTCACGCCGCGCTACGCCGCGCCGGAACAGATCCTGGGCCAGGCCACGACCACGCGAACCGACATCTACGCGCTCGGCCTGGTTCTGCATGAATTGCTCTGCGGCGGATCAGGGGCCTTCGGGGAAGAGCCCGAGCGGTTGACCGAACGCAAGCTGGCCGGCCGCCGCGAACGCATCGGGCATGTCGCAGGGCTGGGCCGCCGGCAGTGGCGCGACCTCGATGCCGTCATCGCCCGGTGTCTTGCCGTCAGCCCGGAACATCGCTACAGCAGTGCTGACGAACTGGCCGACGACCTGGCCGCGGTACTCGCTGACCGTCCCGTTCTCGCAAGGCGAGGCGGCTGGCTGGAAGTGTCGCAGCGCTGGCTGACCCGGCACCGACTGGCCGGCGCGATGATGGTGATCGCGCTGCTCGCCGTAGCCGGCGGCAGCGCGTTCTCGGCCTGGTTTGCGCTCCAGGCGCGGGCCGAACGCAACGCCGCCGTTGCCGAAGCCGCGAAAGCCAGGCAGATCACCGATTTTCTCGAGAGCATTTTCCAGACTGCCGCGCCGGGCGTCCGGCAGGGGCCAGATACCACTGTCCGTGAGTTGCTCGAGCGCGGTCGCGAGCGGATTGGCGATGAACTGGCCCGGCAGCCCGAGATCGCCGGTCATCTGGAGCGGGCCATTGCCAGCAGCTACATGTTCCTCGGCCTGCACGACGAAGCACTGCAGGTCCTCGACGAAGTGCTGCCGGGCGAGCCGCAAGAGAGCGTGGCCAGGCGCAGGCTGCTGGCGGCGCGGGTTCACCTGCTCAAGGGCCAGTATCAGGATGCGATCGACCGCCTCGATGCCGCCGCAGGTGGGTTGAGCGATCCGCTCGATCGCGCCACCGCGATGAAGGAGCGGGCAACGGCCGAGATCAATCTCGACCGGGGCGAGGCAGCGCGGCGTTCCGCGCTGGCGGTGCTCCGACTGGCTGACGATAGCGAGCAGGGCACCAAGCTGAAGCTGAGCGCGCAGAACCTGCTCGGTGTGATCGCCTACAACGCGGGTGACTATCTGCGCGCCCGGGAGGCGTTCGAAGCGTTCTATCGGCTGCGCATCCAGCGCGACGGTGCACTCAGCGATGGCGCCGCACTGGCCCTGCACAACCTCGGGGGTGTTGCCTGGATGCAGGGCGACCTGCACGCCGCCCTCGATTACTACCGGCAATCCCTCGACATCATGGAACGGTATTTCGGCGTCGACAATCAGGCGGTGGCGATGGTGCTGCGCTCGCTGGGCGGTACCTATCGGCGCCTGGGCGATCCGGCTCCCGCAGAGGCGGCACTTCGCCGCTCGCTGGCCGCCTATGAGCAGTTCGGAGGCCGGGAGCGCCACTTCTGGCGCGATGCCCTGCTGCAGCTTGGGGAAATCCTCGTCCTGACCGGTCGCGATGCGGAGGCCGTGGCGTTGCTCGCCGATCTGCCCGAGATCGACGTCTCCGGTCTGGCCCACGAGCAGCAGGTCGTGTGTCGACTCGAACTGCTCAAGCGGGCCCTGGGGATGAAGTCTGGCGAGTGCGGAGACGGGCTGGAGGGGTCGGCCGGGCTGCAGGCGATGTTGCATTATCTCAATGCCAGGGCCCTGCGATTGACGGGGGACCCGGGCTACCTGGACGAGGCCCAACAGGCCAGCGAGTTGCTGGCCTCGGCTACGCCTCCCGACCCGCTCTTGATGGCAGCGCTCGATTCACTTTGATAGGAAACGCGCGGCAATTCCGTAACCCCGATTGTGTTCAAGTCAATCACGATCGGAGTATTCGATATGCAATCGATGACAATTCGCCCGGTGCTTGCCGTGGTTCTGGCCGTTATGGCCGGCCCCGCCCTCGCCCTGGATTTCCTGGTCAACAGCAACCTCGATGTCGCCGAGGCGACCCCCGGCGACGGGCAGTGCAACCCCATCAATGCCGTGGGCAACACCTGCACCCTGCGAGCGGCGATCATGGAAGCCAACGCCAATCCGGGACCCCACAACATTTTCCTGCCCTCGGGAAGCTACAACCTCGACCTGACTGGAATCGACGAGGATGCGGCTGCCACCGGCGACCTCGACATTCTTGCGGATATCCGCATCGTCAACGGCACCGACAATCCTCCGCTGGTGCTGGGCAACTTCTCGGACCGGGTTTTCGACGTTCATGAGGGCGCCGGCCTGACCCTGGTCAACCTGGGTGTGGCCAACGGCATGGCCAATGCGCCTGGTAATGTCCACGGTGGCGGTATCCGGGTCAACGCCGGAGCCGAGCTGGAACTCGATCAGGTCACGGTCTCGACCAATATCGCCAACATCGGCGGCGGCATCTACAACGACGGCACGGTGCTGATTGCCGACAGCGAGTTCTTCCACAACGCCTTGCTCGACGACAATGCCAACAGTGACTTCACCGATGGTGCGGCGATCTTCAATCGCGGCGTCCTTTCGATCGAGCGCTCGACCTTCCGCAACAATGGTGTCTTCCCCGGAGGCTCCGGACTTCTCACGAACGAGTACGCCATTCATAGCCGGCAGGGAATCGTCAGCCAGCCACTGGTGTTGATCAGCAACTCGACCTTCTACGAAAACACCAACGGCATCTTCTCCGACGGCGTGAATACGGGCATCAGCTTCTCCACGCTGGTGGACAACAATGCTCGCGGTATCCGCTTCCTGCCCGACATTGATTCCCTCGGCGATCTCCAGTTCCAGATTCATCAGACCGTCGTCGTCGGCCACGACGGAGACTGCAATGGCATTCCGGACGACCAGCCGGAATACGACGTGACCGGCAACGCCAACGCCAGCTCCGACGAGACCTGCGGATTCAGCGGTATCGGCGACTTCCAGAACATCGCCAACCCATTCAACGGGACAGCGGGCGATCACGGCGGAAAGACGCCGACCTTCATGCCCCGGTCGAACGGCATCCTGGTCGATCCCGCCACCGGTGACTGCGGCCCGATGGGTGGCAACGAAGATCAGCGCGGCAAGGCCCGGCCGATCGACGGGGACAGCAGCGGCGGTGCGACCTGCGACATCGGCGCGGTCGAATTCGATCCGGGGACCGATCCCGAGCTCGGCGACGGGCTGTTCGGGGACCGTTTCGAGGAAGCCTGACGGGCGAACCGCCAGTCAGTGGTCCGGCTCGCCCTCTGGGCGGCCGGCACCATCCTCCGGCGCGTTCTCGTCGACGACGATGAAGTCGCCGATGCTGACGCGGGTGCGGGCCAGGGCGTCGAAGATCTGCTTCTCCTGTTGCACGACCTGGCGGAAGTCCCATTTCTCTTCGGCGAAGTAGTCGTCGCCGTTGCGTACATCTCCGGAGGAGTCCATCACCTGGAGGAATCCGACGAAGCCGACCCGTGATCCCGCCACGTGGCGGCGCTGTCGCTCCATGTATCGGGCGGTGCGCTCGACCGCCACGGCGTCGCCGTAGCGGGATTCGAGATCCTCGCGGATGGTCCGGCCTCGCCGGCGCTGATCTTCGCCCAGTTCGGCCCACACGGCGTCGGCCATCTCGACGAAGGCGGGGTAGTCGCGTTCGGCGGCCAGGTCGAACCAGGCCCAGGCGCGGGCCGGGTCGCGCTCGACGCCGTCGCCGCGGTAGTGGATGACGCCCAGGTTGTACTGGGCGAACTTGTCGGCCCACCAGGCGGCGCGTTCGAAGCGGTGCCGCGCGTCGAAGTAGCGCCCGTGCTCCCAGGACTCCTGCGCCTCGACGGCGAAGGAGTATCCGGGCGTGTGTTCGGCCACGCTGAAGGGGGAGCCGGCCGCTGCGCCGGCGGCGAAAAACAGGAAGAAGGAGAAGATTATTGCCCTTGCCGTCATTGCCAAACTCCTTGTTCGATGCCCCAATCAAAGATCTGCCCCAGAAGATCCTGCCATATCAACCGGCGTTGCTGCCGGCGTCGCGGCAAAAAGCAGGTGTCGGGCGGCGTGATTGGCGTTACGATAACGATTCCCGAATCCGAGCGCTTTACAAGCGCATTGCAGGAGGAGAACGATGCGTTATCTGATGATTCTGATGTTGATCCTGGCCCTGGCGGCCTGCCAGTCCGAGGAGGCCAGCGAGATCGAGGAGGCCGGCGACGAAGCCGCCGAGCAGGTCGAGGAAGCCGGGGAAGCGGCCGCCGAGGCCTACGACGAAGTCAAGGAAGAGGGCGAAGAGGCCCAGGAAGAGATCGAGGAATTCGTCGAGGAGGGTCCGAGCGCCGACGAGGAGGCCATGCACGAGAAGGTCTTCGAACGCGCGCGCGAACTCGCCGAGGAAGCCCGCATGAAGGCCGAGGAAGCCCTCGAGGCCGCCGAGGAAGAAGGCGGCGAGGCCTGGGAAGAAGCCCGCGATGCGGCTCGGGAAGCGCAGGAACGTGCCGCGAGCGCCTGGGAAGAAGCCAGCGAATTCGCCGGCGAGTCCTGGGAAGGCGCGAGTGCCGAGGCCCGCGACGCCTGGCAGGAAGCCAGGGACGCCTGGGATCGCCTGGCCGAGCGGATCGACGAGGAAACCGAAGGCAGCGACGAGCAGTAGGCTTCGCTCGAAGCCCCGCCCGCGCCGCCCCGACCCGGGGCGGCGCCTGTTTTGAAACCAACCAGCAGGGTCATTTTCAACGGTGTCTGACAGCTACAGCCCCGGCGAACTGGAGCCGGCCATTCGCCGCTTCTGGAAAGAACGCCGCGCCGACCGGGCCGAATCCGGCGACGGCGAGCGTTTCTACTGCCTGAGCATGTTCCCCTACCCCTCGGGCAAGTTGCACATGGGGCACATGCGCAACTACACGATCAGCGACGTCATCTCGCGCTACCAGCGCATGCAGGGCCGGCGCGTGCTCCAGCCCATGGGTTGGGATGCCTTCGGCCTGCCGGCGGAGAACGCCGCCATGGCCAACGGCGTGCCGCCGGCGAAGTGGACCCGCGACAACATCGAGCACATGCGCGGCCAGCTCAAGCAGCTCGGCTTCGCCATCGACTGGGAACGCGAACTGGCCACCTGCGATCCCGAGTACTACCGCTGGAATCAGTGGTTCTTCCTGCGCCTGCTCGAGCGCGGCATCGCCTACAAGAAAACGGGCACCGTCAACTGGGATCCGGTCGACCAGACCGTGCTGGCCAACGAGCAGGTCATCGACGGCAAGGGCTGGCGCACCGGCGCGGCCGTCGAGAAGCGCGAGATCCCGATGTACTACCTGCGCATCACCGACTACGCCGACGAGCTGCTCGAAAGCCTCGACGAACTCGAAGGCTGGCCGGAACGCGTGCGCACGATGCAGGCCAACTGGATCGGCAAGAGCGAGGGCGCCGAGATCGCCTTCGCCTGCGGGGAAGAGACCATCAAGGTCTTCACCACCCGTCCCGACACGCTGATGGGCGCGACCTTCATGGCCGTGGCCGCCGAGCATCCGCTGGCGAAGAAGGCTGCCGAGGGCAATCCCGAGCTGGCCGAGTTCATCGCCGAGTGCCAGAAGGGCGGCGTGTCGGAGGCCGACATCGCCGTGCAGGAAAAGAAGGGCATGGACACCGGCCTCAAAGCGGTGCATCCGCTTACCGGCGACGAATTGCCGGTGTGGGTGGCCAACTACGTGCTGATGGCCTACGGCGAGGGGGCCATCATGGCCGTGCCCGGCCACGACGAGCGCGATTTCGAGTTCGCCAACAAGTATGGCCTGCCGATACGACAGGTCATCAGCCTGCCCGAAGGGCGCGAGTACGACGACCGCCAGTGGCATGACGACTATGCCGCCAGGGAAGGCCGGCTGGTCAACTCCGGTGCCTACGACGGTCTCGAGTGGTCGAAGGGATTCGACGCCATCGTCGCCGATCTCGAAAAGCAGGGTGCGGGCCGCGCGCGCACGCAGTTCCGGCTGCGCGACTGGGGCATTTCGCGCCAGCGCTACTGGGGTTGTCCGATTCCGATCATCCACTGCCCCGAGTGCGGCGACGTGCCGGTGCCCGACGAGGACCTGCCGGTCGTGCTGCCCGAAGAGCTCGTGCCGGACGGCTCGGGCAACCCGCTCAACCGCCACGCCGAGTTTCTCGAAACCGCCTGCCCGAAATGCGGTGCGGCGGCGAAGCGCGAGACCGACACCATGGACACCTTCGTCGACTCGTCCTGGTACTTCCTGCGCTACACCTCGCCGGATAATCACGAGGCCATGGTCGACGAGCGCGCCGATGCCTGGATGCCGGTCGACCAGTACATCGGCGGCATCGAGCACGCCATCCTGCACCTGCTGTACGCGCGTTTCTGGACCAAGCTGATGCGCGACGAAGGCCTGATTTCGGTCGGCGAACCATTCAGGCGCCTGCTCACCCAGGGCATGGTGCTGGCCGAAACCTACTACCGCGAGGACGGCTCGGGCCGCAAGCAGTGGTTCAACCCGGCCGACGTCGAGGTCCAGCGCGACGGCAAGGGCGGAATCTTGAGCGCCGTGCTCGCCTCCGACGGGCAGCCCGTCGAGCCCGGCGGCATCGAGAAGATGGCCAAGTCCAAGAACAACGGCGTCGACCCGCAGGCCCTGGTCGACACCTACGGCGCCGACACGGTGCGCCTGTTCTCGATGTTCGCCGCCCCGCCCGAGCAGTCGCTCGAGTGGTCCGAGGCCGGCGTCGAAGGAGCCTGGCGCTTCCTCAAGCGACTTCATGCCGGCGTGCAGGCGCACGTGGCCGCAGGCGCGGCTCCCGGAAAGCGACCCGAGGGCCTGGAAGGCGCTGCGCGCGAGCTGCGCACGCGCCTGCACGAGACCATCGGCAAGGTCGGCGACGACATGGGGCGCCGCCAGACTTTCAACACCGCGATCGCGGCGATCATGGAATTCTGCAACGAGCTGCAGCGCTTCGAGGCCGACGATGAACCCGCGCGGGCGCTCGTGCAGGAGGCCTGGGAATCGGTGGTCCGCCTGATCGCGCCGGTCACGCCGCACCTCGCCGAGTCGCTCTGGCGCGACCTCGGCCACGAAGGCTCGGTATTCGAGGCCGGCTGGCCCGAGGTCGACAAGACCGCGCTCGAGCGCGCCGCCGTCACCGTGGTCGTGCAGGTCAACGGCAAGGTCCGGGGCCGTGTCGACGTGGCGCCGGGCGCGGATCAGGACAGCGTCCAGGCCGCGGCCATGGCCGACGACAACGTCGCACGCCACGTCCAGGACAAGACCGTGCGCAAGGTCATCCTGGTTCCCGACAAGCTTCTCAACATCGTGGTCGGATGATGTCTCGCACCGCCATCATCGTCCTCGCCGCCTGGCTGATCACCGCTTGCGGTTTCCAGTTGCGCGGCGAGGCGCGCCTGCCGGCCTACATGGATCGCACCTTCGTGGCCGTGGCCGACGACAGCTCGGTGTTCGTGCGTGAACTGGGCCTGCTGCTGGAAGCCAACGGCATCACCGTCGTCGACGCGCCCGACCCGGAGTCGGCCACGCTGCGCATCGACTCGCAGAACATGTGGCGCCAGCCGCTGTCGGTGACCGGGCAGGCGCGGGTGCGCGAGTTCCTGATCGTCTTCGAGGTCGACTGGCGACTCGAGAACGCCGCCGGCGAGGTCGCGCTCGAACGCGCCACGATCCGGCTCACGCGCGATTACAGCTTCGACGAGGGCGAGATTCTGGCCGCCCAGCGCGAGGAGGAATTCCTGCGCGACGATCTCGGCCGGGCCATGGCCGAGCAGCTCATCCGCCGACTGGAGGCGCTCAGCGGGGCCGGCTCGTGAAGCTGTTCCCCGAGAAGCTGCCGCAGCGACTCCGGCAGGGCCTGGACAAGGTCTACCTGGTGGCCGGACAGGAACCCCTGCTGATCGAGGAAGCCTGCGATGCGATCCGCTCGGCTGCGCGCGAAGCCGACGTGTCCGAGCGGCTGGTGCTGGAGGCCGATGCCCGCTTCGACTGGGGCCAGCTCGGCAGCGCCACCGAAACGAATTCCCTGTTCGCAACCCAGCGTCTCGTCGAGGTCCGAATGCCCTCGGGCAAGCCCGGGCGCGAGGGCGGCGCAGTCCTGCGTGAGTGGGCGCAGGCCGCCAGCGACGACATCCTGCTGGTCAAGTGCGACGCCTGGGACATGGCCAGCGAGAAGACCGCCTGGGTGAAGGCCCTCGATTCGGCCGGCGTCTACGTCCCGTGCTGGAAGGTCAAGCCCCAGCGCCTGCCGCAGTGGATCGCCCAGCGCCTGTCCAGCCGCGGGATTCGCGCCGACCAGTCCGCCTGCCGTTTCCTGGCCGAGCGCCTGGAAGGCAACCTGCTGGCGGCCGCCCAGGAAATCGAGCGCCTGGTTCTGCTGTATCCCGGTGGCCAGGTCGGGCTGGAGGAAGTCCGCGCCGCCGTGGCCGACAGCGCGCGCTTCGACAGCTTCCGCCTGATCGAACTGGTCTTCGCCGGCCAGGCCGGCGCGGCCGTGCGCTGCATCCGCGGCTTGCGCGAGGCCGAAACCCCCATGCCCCTGATCGTCGGTGCGCTGGCGCGCGAGCTCCAGACCATCGGCAACTTCCAGATGCTGGCGCGCACGCACCCGGCCGCCCAGGCCTTCAAGATGCTGGGCATCTGGAAGAGCCGGCAGCAGCCGGTGGCCGACGCCGCCCGGCGGCTTTCGCCGGAGGTGGTGCGCCGGACGCTTGCCCAACTTTCCGATCTCGACCAGCTGTCGAAGTCCAGCGGCCGCGAGATGTTCTGGCTCAGGCTCGAGCGCCTGTGCGTGGCCCTGGCCACCAACCGTCCGGAATACTGCGCGGCATGAATCGCGCGACGGTCATTTTCGGGGGGACTTTCGACCCGGTGCACTACGGGCACCTGCGCGCCGCATCCGAGGTGTCGGAGAAGCTGGCCGCCGACGACTTCCGTCTCCTGCCCGCAGGCAATCCGCCGCACCGAGACCACACCGGGGCCGAGGCCTACCATCGCCTGGCCATGCTGGAACTGGCACTGGCGCCCTATCCGGACCTGACGGTCGACGAACGGGAGGTGCGCCGCGGCGGACCCTCCTACATGGTCGAGACCCTGGCGTCGATCCGACGGGAGGTGGGCTCCCGGCCGGTGATCCTCTGCCTGGGCCAGGATGCGGCCAATCAGCTCAGCGGCTGGCACCGTTGGCGGGAGTTGCTGGAGCTGGCGCACCTGGTGGTGATGAAACGCCCGCGCAGCCGGCCGAAATACACCGGCGAGGTGGCCGAGGTGCTCGGCGAGCGGCGTGTGCGCAGGCCCAGCCAGTTGATGGAGTCCGGGGCCGGGCGCGTCTGCTACCTGGGCGTGACCCAGCTGGCCATTTCGTCGACCGACATTCGCGGCCAGCTCGCCGACGGACGCGACCCGAGATTCCTCCTGCCCTCGACCGTGCTGGCCTACATCCGAAAGCACGGCCTCTATCACTGAGATCGCGGACTCATCGAGGTCGGCGACGCATATGGTGAACTCGGCGCGGACAAGGCGTAAAATACGCCCCGTGTTCAATCATGGATGAATCGTTGAGCGAAAAGGAACTGCTCGACCCGCAGGAACTGCGGGATCTCGCCGTCGCCGTCCTGGAGGACGCCAAGGCCCAGGACATCCAGGTCATCGATCTGTCCGAGCGCAGCAGCTTTGCCGACTACATGGTGATCGCCTCGGGCACTTCGTCCCGCCAGGTCAAGGCCATGGCCGACCGGCTGGTTCAGCGCGCCAAGGCGCGCGGCATCAAGCCGCTGGGCGTGGAAGGGGCCGAGGATGCCGAGTGGGTGCTGGTCGACCTGGCCGACGTCATCGTTCACGTCATGCAGCCCCGCACGCGCGCCTTCTACAACCTCGAGAAACTCTGGTCGGCGCCGCCGGCCACGCGCGCCCAGGCCTGAGCGCGGACGGCTTGTCGTGGAACTGGTGGTCGCCGGCGTGGGTACACGCATGCCCGCCTGGGTGGCCGAAGGCTGGCAGACCTATGCCCGTCGGATGCCGCCCCACGCGCCGCTGCGTCTCGTAGAGGTGCCCGTCGCCGGCAAGGCCGGAGCCGGACGCGAGTCCGCCCTGGAGGCCGAGCGCCTGATCGGCAAGCTGCCCGAGCGCGCCCGTATCGTCGCCCTGGAGATCACCGCCCGTCCCTGGACGACGGAGAAGCTCGCTTCCCGGCTGGAAAACTGGCAACTGGAAGGCGAGCCGGTGTGGTTCCTCATCGGCGGCGCCAACGGCCTGGACCCGCAGCTGCTGGCTCGCGCCCACGAGCGCTGGTCCCTGGGGCCGGCCACGCTGCCCCACATGCTCGTGCGCGTGCTGGTGGCCGAACAACTCTACCGGGCGCACACGATCCTGTCCGGCCATCCCTACCACCGGGCCTGAACGGATTCAGGCTTCCGGTCCTGGAGGCTTCGAAGTCGTCCCGGTCCGGGAGGCTTTGCTTCAGTTCGACGCGGTGGCGAGGCCTTCAGCAAAGCCTCCCGGACCGGGACGACGGGGCGTGCAGTCGTCATCTTCCATTGCTTGCGCAATCGCGCCCCCACGGACAATCCTGCGAACCAACGAACGAATGAACGAATGAACGAACGAACCCGCCTCATCCTCGCCTCCGCCTCGCCTCGCCGCCGCGATCTCCTGTCGCTGTTCGACCTGGCCTTCGATGTCGAGCCGGCCCATATCGACGAATCGGTTCGCGCCGGCGAAGCCGCCGAGGCCTACGTGCGTCGGGTGGCGCGGGAGAAGGCGCTGGCCATCCATGCCCGGTGCGAGGGACGGTTCGTGCTCGGTTCCGACACCGCCGTGGTGCTGGGCGACGAGAGCCTCGGCAAGCCCGGGGATGACGAGCAAGCGCGCCAAATGCTCCGTCGTCTCTCGGATCGTGAGCATCACGTGCTGTCGTCGGTCGCCCTGGTGGATCCGGATGGCGCGGTCAGTGAACGGCTGAGCGTGACCCGGGTCGAATTCGCCGAGCTGCCGGCCGCCTGGATCGATCGCTATATCGCTTCCGGCGAGCCGCACGACAAGGCCGGCGCCTACGGCATCCAGGGCGCGGCCGGCATCTGGGTGCGTTCGCTGACGGGCAGCTACACCGGCGTGGTCGGGCTGCCGCTGTTCGAAACCGGCGAGCTGCTCGGCGAGGCCGGTCTGGTCGAGCGGTAGCGCGGTTCATGCCCGGGTCTTGCGCGCTCCGCCGGCACGGAGCGGGTGATACTCTTGCCGAATACTGATTCTCCCAGGCGGACTGTGCGGCCGTGAGCGACGAAATCCTGATCAATGTATCGCCGACCGAACGGCGGGTGGCGGTGGTCGAAAGCGGCCTGCTGCAGGAGCTCTACCTGGAGCGCAGCGGCGAGTCCAGCTACGTCGGCAACATCTACATGGGCCGCATCGAGCGGGTGCTGCCGGGCATGCAGGCGGCGTTCGTCAACATCGGCCTGGAGCGAACCGCCTTCCTGCACGCCGCCGATATCCTGCCGCGCCAGCCCGAGCTGGACGAAAACGGCGAGTCGCGGCCCGTTCCCTCGATCACCGAGCTCGTCAGCCAGGGGCAGAAACTCCTGGTGCAGGTGGTCAAGGATCCCCTGGGCACCAAAGGCGCACGCCTGACGACCCAGTTGAGCATTCCTTCGCGCTACCTGGTGCTCCTTCCCGGCATCAAGAGCCTGGGTGTTTCGGTTCGTATCGAACTCGATGCCGAGCGCGAGCGCCTGCGCGGCATGCTGCGCGAGCTCACCGGCGAGGAGCCGGAGCACGGGTTCATCATTCGCACCAACGCCGAGGGAATCGAGACCGACGCCCTGGCGCGCGACCTCAAGTACCTGCGCCGCCTGTGGCCGCGCATCGAGGCGGATGCCGAACAGGCGACGGCCGGGCAGCTGGTCTACGAGGATCTCTCCCTTCCGTATCGATCGCTGAGAGATCTCATGCACGCCGGTATCGAGAAGGTGCGTATCGACGAGCAGGAGACCTTTCAGCGGGCAGTGCGCTTCGCCGGAGAATTCTTCCCCGAATGGGCCGAGCGCATCGAGTTCTACGACGGCGACGGGCCGTTGTTCGATCTCTACGGCGTTGAGACCGAGATCGAGCGGGCGCTCGACCGCAGTACACCGCTGAAGTCCGGCGGCCACCTGACCATCGACCAGACCGAGGCGATGACCACCGTCGACGTCAACACGGGTTCCTACCTGGGCTACCGAAACCTCGAGGAGACGATCTTCAAGACCAACCTCGAGGCGGCCCAGGCCATCGCCCGCCAGCTCAGGCTGCGCAATCTCGGCGGGATCATCATCATCGACTTCATCGACATGACCGAGGACGATCACAAGCGCCAGGTGCTCAGGACCCTGCAGCGGGCGCTGGCCCGCGACCATGCGCGCACGACCGTCTCGGAGATCTCGCCGCTCGGCCTGGTGGAGATGACCCGCAAGCGCACCACCGAGAGTCTCGAGCATCGCCTGTGCGAATCCTGCCCGGCCTGTGACGGCCGCGGCCGGGTCAAGAGCGTCGACACGGTCTGCTCCGAGATCTTCCGCGAGATCATGCGCGCCGTTCGGCAGTTCGAAACCGGGCAGATGCGCGTCATGGCCTGCCCGCAAGTGGTCGATCGCATGCTCGAGGAACACCATCGCTCGATTGCCGAACTGACCGAGCAGCTGGGAACGAGCATCCATTTCCAGCCCGAAGACCAATACGATCAGGAACAGTTCGACGTGGTCCTGCTTTGAGCGAGAGCCGCATGGACAAGCCGGTTTCGACGCTTCGAAAGATCGCGGTGAAGACGCGCCAGTGGCTGGCCGCCATCGCCGCGGTGCTGATCATCGCCACGGCGGTGGTGGTCGGCGTCGGCCGGCTGCTCATTCCCTATGCCGACGAAATGCGCCCCTGGCTCGAGACGCAGCTCTCCGAGCGTCTGGGCCGGCCGGTATCGATCGAGCGTGTCGAGGCGCGCTGGCCGCGCCTGACCCCGCGGATCACGCTCCACGGCGTGGTGGCCGGCGCCGAGGACCGACCGCTGATCGAGGTCGACCGGGCGCGCCTGGAATTGCATCTGCCCGACCTGCTGCGCGCCGACCGCAATCCCTTCCGGCTGGTCGTGCTCGGCCTCGACCTGGTCCTGGCCGAGGACGAGGCGGGGCGCTGGGGCCTGCGCATGGAAGAGGGCGGGCAGCTTTCCGGCGAAGGCAGCGACGGCCAGGCCCTGGTGGGCGACCTGCTGGTGCGCGACGTCAGCGTGAGAATCAGCCCGCAGACCGGGCCCCGCCTGAACCTCGTCATCAGCGAGGGAGAGATCCGGCGACGCGGTGAGGCGACCGGCCTGGTCGCGCGCGCCCACCTGGCCGCCGCACCGGATGCCGAGCTGTCGCTGGCCCTGATGGGCGAGCAGCTCGACGGGCAGCTCCGCTCGGTGACGGGGCGCGTCGACCTCAGCCGCCTGCGGCTCGAGGTACCCGGTCTCGAAAACCTGCTGCCCGGTTTCCTGCGCGTGCCGCCCGATCGCCTCGACGCCCACCTGGCCTTCGACTGGCACGCCGAGTTCGGCGGCGCGGCCGACCTGGAGCTCCAGCTCACCGGCCGCGACGGCTTCGACGCAGCCCTCGCTGTTCGGTTGGAACGTCGCAACCGCCGCATCGACGCGCGGGTGACGAGCCTGAGCAGCGGGGGAGAGCGCATTCTTCGGGATGCCGTCGTGGCGCAGCAGGGCGATCGCTGGGCGGTGTCGGTACCCGAGCTGGCGCTCGCCGACCTTCACGGCCTGCTGGGACGCTGGCTCGGCGGCTGGGAGCACTGGCCGGTGTCGGTGGCCGGCAGCGTGGCCGACCTGAACCTGCTCTACCAGCATCCCGGCTCCCTGCACCGGCTCGAGGGCTCGGTCGAGAACCTGGCCTTCGACCTGCCCGGCGATCGGGTGCGGCTGTCCGGGCTCGACCTCGGCCTGGGCGTGGCCGGTGATCGCGCCGAGCTGTCGCTTTCCGGAAGCCCCGTGATCGACTGGCCGGCGAAGATGCGCCAGCCCATTCCGATCGAGGCCATTTCCGGCCGTGTGATCGTCTCGCCGCGCGCGGTGCAGCTCGACGGGATTGTCGGCCGGCGGCCCGAAGCCGAGGCGCGCGCCGACGGCTGGGTCTGGCTGGGCGGCGGCAAGCCTTTCCTGGATTTCGTCGTCGCATCCGAGCGCATCGGCGCCGTGGACCCGCGGCCCTGGCTGCCGGCCGGACAGATCCCGCCCAAGGCCCTGACCTGGCTCGATCGCGCGTTGCTGGGTGTCTCCGGGGCGGCCGGCGGGCTCAACTATCACTTCCGCATCGGCCACAAGTTTCGCGACTGGGGACCCGGCGACTTCCAGGCCTGGGTCGATTTCCGGGGCGCGGAGATCGACTTCTGGGAGGGCTGGCCGGTGGCTCGCGACCTCCGGGGGCACGTGGACTTCGTCGGCCGCGCCATGGAAGCCCGCGTCGACAGCGGGCGGCTGGGTGCGGTGCCGGTGTCTTCCGAGCGCATCGCCATCGACGACCTGACCGAGCCCGAAGTCTCGATCTCGCTGTCAGCGCGCGGCGTTGCGGCCGGCGACGTTCACGACGTCATTTCCAGCTTTCCATTCGAGGGCTGGTCGCGTTTCGTCGATCCCGTCGAGGCCGCCGGACCCGTCTCGCTCAGGACCGATCTCCTGCTGCCCGTGCGGCGCATGTCCGATTGGCGCCTGGAGGGCCGCGTCGAACTCGAGGGCACGACCCTGAACGTGCCGCCGGCCAGGCTGCGCTTCCCCGGCCTGCGGGGCACGGTGGCATTCGATCGTGAGGGCATCGCGCAGACCCGGCTGCAGCTCGACGATTTCGATTCGGCCTGGCTGGAGATCGCCGCCGGCTTCCAGCCGCACGCCTGGATCGAGGGGCAGGGCCATCTCCCCCCGGCCGGCTTGATGCCCGACCAGGCTCCGTTCCCGCTGCTGGCCGAAGCCGTCCACGGCGCCAGCCGGTGGCAGGTGCGGCTGGACGGCCACCCGGCCGGCGGGTGGCAGCTCGAAGCGCATTCCGACTTGCAGGGCACGGCGCTCGAAATGCCGTCACCCATGAGCAAGCCGGCCGGGGATGCCTTGCCGCTGGATTTGAGCCTGCGTGCCCATGAGGATGGGTTTACCGTCAGCGGTCGCCTGGGCTCGCGTCTCAACCTGACCGCGGAGGAAGCCGGCGGTCGCTGGCGCCTGGCCGCCGGCCTGGGGCAGGCGGCTCCCGCGCTTCCTGCCGGCAGTGGATTCGAAGTGGCCGGCAGCGTATCGCGGCTTGACCTCAAGGACTGGAGCGACTTGCTGTCCAGGTTGCCCGCTGCGCCCGCAGGAGATGCGCAGGCTTCCGGCGGACGGGTGCGGCTCCAGCTCGAGCGCCTGGTCTACGGCAACCTGAGCCTGCGAGAGGTCGCGCTCGATGCGCGGCGCGCCCGGGACGAATGGCGGATGAGCCTGTCGGGCGACTCGGTCGAAGGGGAGGTGATCGTTCCGCTGCCGATCGACTCCGGTCGGGTCGTGGCCGTCGACCTGCGGCGCCTGGACCTGGCCCGGAGCCTCGCGGAGCAACCGGCCGTCGAACTGGCGCAGGCGCCGGTGCCGGGTCAGACGCGCACCCACGTGCCGACCGACTTCCCGCCGATCAGCCTGCTGGTCGAGAACCTTCACTACGGCGAGTTGACGCTCGGTCGGGTGCGCATCGAAAGCCATGCGCGCCAGGACGGCATCGAGATCGAGCAGATCGATGTAACGGGCCCGCACCTGGAACTGAGCGGCTACGGCCGCTGGATCCTGGGCGAGTCGGGTCCCGTGACCGAGTTCGAAGGCCGCCTGATCAGCACCGACCTGCCGACCCTGCTGCAGGCGCTCGGGCACGAATCGCAATTCGAGGCCGCAAGAGCACAAGTGGATCTCGACGGCCGCTGGATGGGGGCGCCGCTGGACTTCTCCCTGTCGCGCCTGAGCGGGACCATGCAGCTGTTGATGGTCGACGGCAGCATTCCCGAGGCCCAGCCCGGGGCCGGCCGCCTGGTCGGCCTGATCAGTCTCAGCGCCATGCCGCGGCGCCTGATGCTCGACTTTCGCGACGTGTTCGGCCAGGGCCTGAAGTTCGATCGCATTGAAGGTGCATTCGAGCTCGCTGGGGGCGTGGCCCGAACCGACGGCTTGAAACTGGAATCGCCGGCGGCCGACATCACCGTGCGCGGGCTGACCGACCTGGGCGCGCAGACCTACAACCAGACGGTCGTCGTCGAGCCGGGCGTGGGCGGCACCCTGCCGGTGCTCGGCGGCCTTGCAGGCGGGCCGGCCGGCGCCGCCGCGGGCCTGATCCTGCGCAGCCTGCTCGAGCGACCGCTGCAGGGGATTGCCGAAGCCCGCTACCGGGTCACCGGCCCCTGGGCCGATCCGACCGTCGAGCTCGTCGGCGCCCGTTCGGCCGAGCCGGATTACCTGCTCGAAGAAGACGATGCGTCCCCCGATGATTCGGAACCGACGCCGCAGGATCAGACGAGCTCAGACCCCCCGAACGGCCTCGAACCGCCGACACCCGATTGAAACCGCTCACACTCGACCGGATATCCCTTGCATGTATGAACAAGTGCTCGATAGTCTGCTGGCCCCGGCCGGCGTAGGCGAAAAGGAACTGGAGCTGGCGCTCGGCCGGCTCGTGTCGTCGCAGATCGATTTCGGCGAACTCTACTTCCAGCGTCGCGTCAGCGAGGGCTGGATGCTGGAGGACGGCGCGGTCAAGAGCGGCAGCTTCGATTCCGACCAGGGCGTCGGGGTGCGGGCCGTCGCCGGCGCCGGCACGGGCTTCGCCTACGCCGATTCGATGGCGCTGCCCGCATTGCTCGATGCGGCCGGAAGCGCCCGCGCCATTGCCCGCACCGGCGGCAACGGCATGGTACGCGTGGGGCAGCCGCGCATTGCCCCGGCCCGTTACGGGGCGCACGACCCGGTCGGCGGCGGCCAGTCCTCCGACCGCGTGGAGCTGCTGCGCACGATCGACGCCTACGTGCGCTCGCTCGATTCGCGCGTCAGCCAGGTCAGCGTCAATCTCGCCTCCAGCCGAGAATCCATCCTGGTGGCAGCCACCGACGGCGTGCTCGCCGGCGATGTCCGTCCGCTGGTGCGCCTGGACATCCGCGTGCTCATGGAAGCCGACGGTCGGCGCGAACAGGGTATGTCCGGCGGCGGCGGACGCTGGAGCCTGGCCTCGATCACCGATCCGGAGTTCTGGCAGGAGCACGCCCGCGAAGCCGTGCGCATCGCTGCGGTCAATCTCACTGCCGAATCCGCGCCGGCCGGCTACATGACCGTGGTGCTCGGCTCGGGCTGGCCCGGCGTCCTGCTGCACGAGGCCGTGGGGCATGGCCTGGAAGGCGACTTCAACCGCAAGGGCATTTCCGCCTTCTCCGACCGGATGGGCGAGAAGGTGGCCACCGAGGAATGCACGGTCGTCGACGACGGCACCCTCGAGAACCGGCGCGGCTCGCTGAGCATCGACGACGAGGGCACGCCCTCGGCCTGCAACACCCTGATCGAGAAGGGGCGTCTCGTCGGCTACATGCAGGACCGGCTCAACGCCCGGCTGATGGGTGTCGAGCCGACCGGCAACGGCCGGCGCGAGTCTTTCGCGCACCTGCCCATGCCGCGCATGACCAACACCTACATGCTGCCCGGCAAGCACGACCCGGGCGAGATTCTCGCCTCCGTCGACGACGGTATCTACGCGGTCGGCTTCAACGGCGGCCAGGTCGATATCACCTCGGGCAAGTTCGTGTTCGCCGCCTCCGAAGCCTATCGGGTCAAGAACGGCAAGGTGGGCGCGCCGATCAAGGGCGCCACGCTGATCGGCAACGGGCCGGACGTGCTCACCCGCGTGGGCATGGTCGGCAACGATCTCGAGCTGGATTCCGGCGTGGGGGTCTGCGGCAAGGAAGGTCAGGGCGTGCCGGTGGGCGTGGGCCAGCCGACGCTGCGAATCGACGGCCTGACCGTCGGGGGGACGGGATGAGCGCGAACCGCATGATGGAAACCGACAACACCGCCCTCCTGCACGACCCCGACCGCGAAACCGAGCTGCTGGTGGGTATCGCTCAACGCGTGCTCGACCGCGCGAAGGCGGGCGGTGCCGAGCAGGCCGAAGTCTCGGTGGGTTCCAGCCTGGGCCGTGAGGCCAGCGTGCGCCTCGGCGAGATCGAGGCGCTGGAAGAGGCGCGCGACCGCAGCGTGCAGGTCACCGTCTACGTCAAGCAGTGCACCGGAAGCGCGAGCACCGGCGACCTTCGACCCGAGGCGATCGACGAAACCGTCGACCGTGCGCTGGCGATCGCCCGCAATACCCAGCCCGACCGCGCGGCGGGGCTGGCCGAAGCCGGGCAGATGGCAACCGCGTTCCCGGACCTGGATCTGTGGCATCCCGAGGACATTCCGCTCGACGACCTGGTCGCGCGGGCGCTGACGATCGAGCAGGCCGGGCGCGATGCCGACGAGCGCATCGCCAACTCCGAGGGCGCGAGCGTCACCAGCGAGGCCAACCTGGCTGTCTATGCCAACAGCCACGGCTTCATCGGCCGCCTGCGCGGCACCGCCTATTCGCAGAGTTGCGTGCTCATCGCCCGCGACGAATCGGGCATGCAGCGAGACTTCGATTTCGACAGCCAGCGCTGCTGGTCCGACCTGGCCGCACCCGAGGCGACCGGGCGGGAAGCGGCCCGGCGAACGGCCCGGCGGCTGGGGGCGGAACGCATTCCGACCGGTCGCATGCCGGTGCTCTACACGCCGGAGGTCGCGCGCGGCCTGATCGGCCACCTGGTTGCGGCCGTCTCCGGCGGCAACCTGTACCGGCGCAGCAGCTTCCTGCTCGACGCCGTGGGCGAGCGCGTCATGCCCGAGTGGGCGTCGCTCATCGAGCGACCGCACCTGCCGCGGGCGGCGCGCTCGGCGGCCTTCGACGCCGACGGCGTGGCCACGCGCGAAACGCCGCTGGTCGAGGCCGGCGTGCTGTCGCGCTATGTGCTGGGCAGTTACTCGGCTCGCCGGCTGGGGCTGGAGACCACCGCCAATGCCGGCGGTGTCCACAATCTGGAACTGGCCGGCGCGACCCACTCCTTCGACGAGCTGCTCGCGGAAATGGGCGAGGGCGTGGTGATCACCGAATTGATGGGGCAGGGCGTGAACCTGGTCACCGGCGACTACTCGCGCGGCGCGGCCGGTTTCCAGGTCGAAGGCGGTCGCCTGGGTGCGCCGGTCGAGGAAATCACTGTCGCCGGCAACCTGCGCGAGATGCTGACGGGCCTGGTCGCGGCGGGAACCGACGTCGATCCCCGCCACAACATCCGAACCGGCTCCCTGCTGGTCGGCGAGATGACCGTCGCCGGCCAGGAAGGATAGATATTGGGTTGCAGGAGTTCAGGTTTCAGGACAGCAGCCCCCGGCGGGAGCCCGGCTCGCTGATTCCTGAAACCTGAAACCTGAAACCTGAAACCTTATTCCGCTTCGTCCTGACGAACGCCCTCGATCGAGAGAATGATCTCGACTTCCTCGGCGGCCGGGCCCAGGTCGTAGTCGATGCCGAAGGCTTCCAGCGGCAGCTCGGTGCGGCCCTGGAAACCGCGGCGGAAGCCGCCCCAGGGATCCTCGCCGGCGCCGATCTGCGTGACGTCGATTTCGACCTCGCGTGTGACGCCGCGCAGGGTGAATTCGCCCTCGAGCCGATAGCGGTCGTCACCCAGGGGGACGAAATCCGTCGACACGAAAGTCGCTTCCGGATGGTTTTCGACGTCCAGGAAATCGTCACTGCGCAAGTGCTTGTCGCGCCGCTCGTGGTTGGTGTCCACGCTGGCGGTCTGGATGGTCGCTTGCACGGCGGAGTTGGCCGGGTTTTCCGGGTCGAAGGTGAACTCGCCCTCGAAATCGTTGAAGCGGCCGTAGAGCCAGGAGTAGCCCAGGTGCGAGATCTTGAACTGGACGAAGGCGTGCATGCCGCCGGTGTCGATTTCGTACTGTTCGGCGGCCTTCACGGGGAGGGTGAGGGCCAGGGCACAAAGGCCTGCGATCAGATGGGATTTCATGGTTGATGCTCCTCGGTAGGGTTCAAAGCAACAGTTGAGGCGTTTGGCCGAATGATCAACGGGCCGTCGATAAAGAACCGTGAAGACAATTCAGTCGTCGTTCATGGCTGCCGGGTACGCTAGCTTCATGATTCGCGCGCTCTTCTCGCTGGCCTTGCTGCTGCTCGCCCCCGTCCCGGCATTCGGGGCAAGCGACAGCCTCTGGTGCGGGCAACGCATCGTCAAGGTCGGCGATCCGATCTGGCAGGTCGCTCGCAGGTGTCCCCAACCCTTCTGGCAGGAAACCTACGATCAGCCGGCGGCCGTCGACCGTCGGGGCAGGGCGTACGGCCTCGATCGCATCGAGGTCTGGACGATCAATTTCGGTCCCAACCAGTTCATGCGTCGTCTCGAATTCGTCAACGGGCGGCTTTCGCGGGTTCGCAAGCTCGGCTACGGCGTGGAATACGAGCCCGGAAGCCGGCGATGCGGCCCCTACGAACTGGGCAAGGCCGGAGAGACGATTGCCGAGGTCTTTGCCCGCTGCGGCCGCCCGGATTACAGCTACGAGATTCCCGCCGAACCGGCCTACGGATACTCGGGGCTGGCGCGGCATTCCGGCGAGCGCCGTGTCTGGACCTACGATTTCGGGCCTCGCCAGCAGGCCCGGGAGCTGCTTTTCATCGACGGCAGGCTGAGCCGCATTTCGATCCCCTGATTCAGGGGCCGGCCGCGCTTTCGACGCAACATGGTCCGCAACACTTTATCCGCCTTGCCGGAAAGCAGTAGAATCTGCGTCCTTCATTGACCCCTGATGGTGGATTCATGCGCACCAAGCTGATCGCCGGCAACTGGAAAATGCACGGCAGCAAGCCCGAGATTCGCAGCCTGATCGGTGGAATCCTGGCCCGCCTCGACGCCAATCGGTCCGCCGAGGTCATGGTGCTGCCGCCCTTTCCCTACCTGCCCCTGGTCGACTCCCTGACCGACGCCACGCCGGTAATGCTGGGCGCACAGGACCTCAGCGCCCATGCCAGCGGCGCCTACACCGGGGAAGTATCGGGCGGGATGCTGGCCGACTGGAACTGCTCGCACGTCCTCGTCGGGCATTCCGAGCGCCGGTCCCTGCATGCCGAAAGCAGCGAGCTGGTGGCGAAGAAGTTCGTCGCTGCCCAGGACGCCGGTTTGCAGCCCATCCTGTGCGTCGGCGAGACGCTGGCCGAGCGCGAAGCCGGCCGCACTCGCGAAGTGGTCGGAGCGCAGTTGGCCGCCGCGATCGAAGCCGCCGGCATCCAGGCTTTTTCACGCGCCGTTCTGGCCTATGAGCCGGTCTGGGCCATCGGAACCGGCCAGACCGCCTCGCCGGATCAGGCCCAGGAAGTTCACGCTGCAATCAGGGCGCAGCTCGCCGCAGAGGATGCTACAATAGCCGGCCGAGTCAGGATCCTGTACGGCGGCAGCGTCAAACCCGACAACGCCGCTGATCTGTTTGCCTGTGAGGATATCGACGGCGGCCTGATCGGCGGCGCATCGCTGCAGGCCGAGTCCTTCATGGGAATCTATCAGGCGGCCTGAACCCAACAGTTTCGAGAAGAGATTTTAGATGTACACGGTTCTGATCGTTTTTCATGTCCTGCTGGCCGCCGCGCTGATTGCCGTGGTGCTGGTCCAACGCGGCCCCGGTGCCACGATGGGCGCCGCTTTCGGTTCCGGCGCCTCGGGAACCGTCTTCGGTTCGCGCGGGGCGGCGGGCTTCCTGACCAAGCTCACCAGCTGGCTGGGGGTCGCTTTCTTTGCCGTCAGCCTGACCATGGCCGTGATGGTCGCGCGCTCGGGCAATATCGGCGCGCAGCAGACCGAAGACGTCGGCCTGATGGGCGAGCAGCCCGCGCCGGCCGCGACCGAGCAGCCCGTCCAGGGCCAGCAAGGCGCGGGCGAAGCCGCCGACGAGTCCCAGTCGAGCGATGAAGAGTTTCTCGAAGTGCCGGTCGAAGAGGAGACGGCCGACGACGAATCACAGGAGCCGCCGAGCGTTGATTGACGTCAACGACGGCTGATCCTGGACCATTGACAATGCCGAAGTGGTGGAATTGGTAGACACGCTGTCTTGAGGGGGCAGTGGCCTAACGGCCGTGCCGGTTCGAGTCCGGCCTTCGGCACCATCTAGCAACGCCTGCGCCCCGCCACCAGGGGCGTAGCGAGTACTGCGAAGACAATCGCTGCGACGACTTGTCGCGACAATCTACGCACTGGCAGGGTAGACGGATGCTCGCTGACTATTTTTCGATTCTGCTGTTTCTGGGCATGGCCCTGGGCATGGGTGTGGTCCTGCTGCTTGCCGGCGGCATCCTCGGTCCGCGTCGGCCCTCGAGCGAGAAGCTCTCGCCCTACGAGTGCGGTTTCGAGGCCTTCGAGGACTCGCGCATGAAGTTCGACGTGCGCTTCTATCTCGTGGCCATCCTCTTCATCATCTTCGATCTGGAAATCGCCTTCCTCTTTCCCTGGGCCGTGGCGCTCGACGCCGTCGGCGTGACCGGCCTTGTGGCGATGGGCGTGTTCCTGCTGATCCTGGTGATCGGCTTCATCTACGAATGGAAGAAGGGAGCGCTGGAATGGGAATAAGCGAAATCATGCACAACCCGGTCCCGGAGGGCCAGGTTGACGACATCCTGCGTCCCGGCGGCGACAACCCCCTCCTCGAGAAGGGCTTCGTCACCACCAGCGCGGACGCCCTGATCAACTGGGCGCGAACCGGGTCGATGTGGCCGGTTACATTCGGTCTGGCCTGTTGCGCGGTGGAAATGATGCACTCGGCCGCCTCGCGCTACGACCTCGATCGCTTCGGCATGATCTTCCGGCCCAGCCCGCGCCAGTCCGACGTCATGATCGTGGCCGGCACCCTGGTCAACAAGATGGCGCCGGCGCTCAGAAAGGTCTACGACCAGATGCCAGATCCCAAGTGGGTGATCTCGATGGGTTCGTGCTCCAACGGCGGCGGCTACTATCACTATTCCTACGCGGTGACGCGCGGCTGTGACCGCATCGTCCCCGTCGACATCTATGTGCCCGGCTGCCCGCCCACCGCCGAGGCCCTGGTCTACGGTGTGCTGCAGCTGTACAAGAAGATCCGCCGCACCAATACGATCGCACGCTCATGACCCAGTTCTCCTCAAGAAACCAGGCGCTGGCGCAATCGCTCAGCGACATCCTGGGCGAGCGCATCGCCTCGATGACCGAGCATTGCGGGCAGCTGACCGTCGAGATCCCGCGCGATCACTGGCTCGATGCTGCCTGGCTGCTGCGCGATGAGCCTGAACTCGCCTTCGAGCAGGCGCTCGACCTTTGCGGTGTCGATTACCTCGGCTACGGCGACGACGAGTGGGAGACGGCCGAAGCGACCGGCACCGGTTTCTCTCGTGCTGCCGACGAACTCGGCCCGGGCCGATTTTCTTGGGCGGAGCGCCCCGAGGCAGGCGAAATCCAGAATCGCTTCGCCGCCGTCGTCCACCTGTTGTCGCTCAAGCACAATCGGCGCCTTCGCCTCCGCTGCTACGCGCCGGACAACGAGTTTCCCGTCCTGCCCTCGCTGATCGAGGTCTGGAACTCGGTCAACTGGTATGAGCGCGAGGCTTTCGACCTCTACGGCATCGTCTTCGAGGGGCATCCCGACCTGCGCCGGATCATGACCGACTATGGATTCATCGGTCATCCTTTCCGCAAGGACTTCCCGCTGATCGGCAACGTCACCGTCCGCTATGACGAAGACAAGGGCCGCGTGGTCTACGAGCCTGTCGAAATCGAACCGCGTGTGACGGTCGCACGCGTCGTGCGCCGCGACAGCCGCTACGTCGACGAAAAGCTGGAAGGAACCGGCTCATGAGCGAGATTCGCAACTTCACCATGAACTTCGGGCCGCAGCACCCTGCCGCGCACGGCGTGTTGCGACTCATCCTCGAGCTCGACGGCGAGACCGTCGTGCGCGCCGACCCGCACGTCGGCCTGCTGCACCGCGCCACCGAAAAGCTGGCCGAATCCAAGCCGTTCAACCACTCGATCGGCTACATGGATCGCCTCGACTACGTCTCGATGATGTGCAACGAGCACGCCTACGTCATGGCCATCGAGAAGCTGCTGAATATCGAAGCGCCGGAGCGGGCCCTGTGGATCCGCACCATGTTCGACGAGATCACCCGCATCCTGAACCATCTCATGTGGATCGGTTCGAACGCGCTCGATCTCGGCGCCATGGCGGTCTTTCTCTACGCCTTCCGCGAACGAGAAAACCTGATGGACGTCTACGAGACGGTCTCGGGTACGCGCATGCACGCCACCTACTATCGGCCCGGCGGCGTCTATCGCGACCTGCCCGAAGAGATGCCCAGGGTGGCCGAGTCGCGCTGGCGCAAGGGTAAGGATCTTGAGCGCATGAACGAGTGGCGCCAGGGATCGCTGCTCGATTTCATCGAGGCTTTCACCGACGACTTCTTCGACCGCGTCGACGACTACGAAACCCTGCTGACCGACAACCGCATCTGGAAGCAGCGTACCGTCGGCATCGGTGCGGTCAGTCCGGACCGGGCCCTGCAGTTGGGCTTCACCGGCCCGATGCTGCGCGGCAGCGGCGTCGAGTGGGATCTGCGCAAGAAGCAGCCCTACGCCAAGTACCGCGAGGTCGATTTCGACATTCCGGTGGGCAGCAACGGCGACTGCTACGACCGCTACCTGGTGCGCGTCGAGGAGATGCGTCAGTCGGCGAAGATCATCAAGCAGTGCATCGCCTGGCTGCGCGAGAATCCGGGCCAGGTCATCGTGCGCAACTTCAAGGTGGCCCCGCCCAAGCGCGAAGAGATGAAAGACGACATGGAAGCGCTCATTCATCACTTCAAGCTGTTCACCGAGGGTTACTGCGTGCCCGAGGGCGAAACCTATGCCTCGGTCGAAGCGCCCAAGGGTGAGTTCGGCTGCTACATGATTTCCGACGGCGCCAACAAGCCCTTCCGCGTGCACCTGCGCGCGCCGGGCTACGCGCACCTGTCGTCTATGAACGAGATGGCCAAGGGTCATATGCTGGCCGACATCGCGGCACTGATCGCGACTCAAGACATCGTGTTTGGAGAAATCGACCGATGACCGACAAAGCTACCGTCAGTGCCGTGGCCGGCAAGGCCGAACTGCTCAGCGAGGACACGCGCCGCGAGATCGACCACTGGCGCGCCAAGTTTCCCGATGGCGTCGAGGGCCGTCGCTCGGCCATCATTCAGGCGCTGGTCGCCGCCCAGCACCAGAACGGTGGCTGGGTCAGCGTCGACTTCATGGACGCGGTGGCCGACTATCTCGACGTGCCGCCCGTCTGGGTCTACGAAGTAGCCACCTTTTATTCAATGATCGAGACCGAGCCGGTCGGTCGCCACTCGATTTCGATCTGCACCAACATCTCGTGCATGCTCTGCGGCTCGGACAAGATCGTCGAGCACGTCGAGAACAAGCTGGGAACGCGTATCGGAGAAACCACGCCCGACGGGCGCATCTTCCTCAAGCGCGAGGAAGAGTGTCTGGCCGCCTGCGTCGGCGCACCGATGATGATCGTCGACGGCCACTACCACGAGAACCTCACGCCCGAGAAGGTCGACGAGATTCTCGACGGGCTGGAGTGATTGACCATGGCTGAGCACAACATCTGCTTTACGCACCTCGACGAGGACAACTGCTGGACGCTTGAGGCTTACCGCAAGCACGGCGGCTGGCAGGCCTGGGAAAAGATCCTCAAGGACAAGACGCCCCAGGAAGACGTCATCGAGACGGTCAAGAAATCGGCCCTGCGCGGTCGCGGCGGCGCCGGCTTTCCGACCGGATTGAAGTGGTCGTTCATGCCGCGCTCCGCACCGGGGCAGAAGTACCTGGTGTGCAACTCCGACGAATCCGAGCCGGGCACCTGCCACGACCGCGACATCCTGCGCTACAACCCCCATGCGCTGCTCGAGGGCATGGCGATCGCAGCGTACTCGATGGGTGCGACGGTCGCCTACAACTACCTGCGCGGCGAGTTCCACCACGAGCCTTTCGAACGGGTGGAAGCTGCCCTGAAGGAAGCCTACGAAGCCGGCTACCTGGGTAAGGACATCCAGGGCTCCGGCATCGACATGGATATTCACAACCTGCTCGGCGCCGGCGCCTACATCTGCGGTGAAGAGACCGCCCTGATGGAGTCGGTCGAAGGCAAGAAGGGCCAGCCGCGCTTCAAGCCGCCGTTTCCGGCGAACTTCGGCGTCTACGGCCGGCCGACGACGATCAACAACACCGAAACGCTCGCTTCGGTTCCGGCGATCATGCGCAACGGCGGGGAGTGGTTCCTGGAACTGGGCAAGCCCAACAACGGCGGTTCCAAGATCTTTTCGGTCTCCGGCCACGTCAACAAGCCCGGCAACTACGAAGTGCCGCTGGGGACGCCGTTCTCGGAGTTGCTGGAGATGGCCGGCGGCATGCGCAACGGCCACAAGATCAAGGGCGTGATCCCGGGCGGGTCCTCCATGCCCGTACTGCCCGGCGACGTCATGATGGACCTCACCATGGACTACGACGCGATCCAGAAGGCCGGCTCCGGCCTGGGGTCGGGCGCGGTGATCGTCATGGACGAAACCACCGACATGGTCGCGGCCTGCAAGCGCATCGCCCGTTTCTACTACGCCGAATCCTGCGGCCAGTGCACGCCGTGCCGCGAAGGCACCGGCTGGATGCACCGCATGCTGCACCGGATCATGGTCGGTCAGGGCAGCATGGAAGACATCGACACCCTGGCCTCGGTGACGACCCAGATCGAAGGACACACCATCTGCGCCTTCGGCGAAGCCGCCGCCTGGCCGGTGCAGGGCTTCCTCAAGCACTTCCGCGAGGAGTTCGAGTACTACGTCGAGCACGGCCGTTCGATGGTTGCCGACAAAGTCGGCGAAGCCGCATGACGGCAGCGATGCTGACCCCTGAATCCTGACCCCTAACTGATCATGGCAACAGCACAAGACAACCAGACCGACACCGTCACGATCGAAGTCGACGGCCAGGAACTGACCGCCCGCAAGGGCGAGATGATCATCCAGGTCACCGACCGGGCCGGGATCGACATTCCGCGTTTCTGCTATCACAGCAAGCTGTCGATCGCGGCCAACTGCCGCATGTGCCTCGTCGACGTCGAGAAAGCGCCCAAGCCCCTGCCGGCCTGTGCCACGCCTGTGGCCGACGGCATGAAGGTGTTCACCGAATCGCGCCGGACCGTCGACGCGCAGCGCGGGGTGATGGAATTTCTGCTCATCAATCACCCGCTGGACTGCCCGATCTGCGACCAGGGCGGTGAATGCGAGCTGCAGGACCTGGCCATGGGCTACGGTCGCTCGGTCTCGCGTTTCACCGAGCGCAAGCGCGTCGTTCGCGACAAGAACGTCGGCCCGCTGATCGAGACCGACATGACGCGCTGCATTCATTGCACGCGCTGCGTGCGCTTCCTCGAGGAGATCGCCGGCACCTGCGAACTCGGCGGCATGAGCCGCGGCGAGCACATGGAGATCGGCACCTTCGTCGAGCGCAACATCAACTCCGAACTCTCGGGCAATGTCATCGACCTTTGCCCGGTCGGTGCGCTGACCAACAAGCCCTTCCGCCACACCGCACGGCCTTGGGAGATGCGCGCCCGCAAGTATGTCGGCACGCACGACTGCCTGGGCTCGCACCTTCACTACCACACGCGTGGCCCGAAGATCATGCGTGCCGTCCCGCGCGACAACGAAGCCGTCAACGAATGCTGGCTTTCCGATCGCGACCGCTACAGCCACTTCGGCCTGCGCTCCGAAGATCGTCTGACCAGCCCGCAGGTCAAAGTCGACGGCCAGTGGCGCGAGGCAAGCTGGTCGGACGCGCTTGACGCGGCGGCCCGTGCGCTCAAGGGCGCCGTGGAAACGCACGGCGGCAGCGAGCTGGGCGTGCTGGTCTCGCCGCGCGCGACCACCGAGGAGCATTACCTGGCCGCGGCAATGGCGCGATCGCTCGGCAGCGAGAACGTGGATCACCGCCTGCGCCTGCTCGATTTCACGCATCCGCAGGCCGGCCGCGCGCACCTCGACGTGCCCACGGCCAAGATCGCCGAATCCGACGCCATCCTCCTGGTCGGCAGCAACATCCGCCACGAACAGCCGATCCTCGGCCATCGCGTTCGCACCGCCTGGCGTCAGGGCGGCGCGAAGATCGCCGACATCAACAGCGTGGCCTGGGACTTCCACTTCGACCTGGCCGAGCGCATGATCGTGCCGCCGCAGGCGATGGTCGACACCTTTGCCCGCGTGGCCAAGGCCGCAGCCGATCTCACCGGCGCCGCCCTGCCCGAAGGCAAGCTGGGCGAATACATCGCCGCGCGCCAGCCCGAACACGAAGCCAAGCAGGTGGCCGGCATGCTCAAGGACGCCGCCTCCGGCGTGCTGCTGCTCGGCGACCAGGCGCTCAATCATCCCGAAGCCGGATGGCTGCGCCGCCTGGCCGAGTGGCTGGCCGAAGCCCTGGAGGTCGCCCTGGTGGTTCTGCCCGGGCCGGCCAACAGCGCCGGCGCCTGGACGGCGGGCAGCGTGCCCGGCCGGGGCGGACTCAATGCCCGCAGCATGATTTCGAAAGGGCGCCAGGCCTACCTGCTGTGGGACATCGAACCGGACTTCGACCTGGCCGACCCGGCCGCGGCGCGCCGCGCGCTCGAGGGCGCCGCTTCGGTCGTTGCCGCCACGACCTTCGACAACGCCGTACTGCGCGAAACCGCTGACGTCCTGCTGCCGCTGTCGCCGGCGCCGGAAGTCGACGGCACCTGGATCAATGCCGATGGCCACCGGGACACGCTCCAGGCCGTCGGGCGTGCACCGGAACAGTCGCGGGCGGGCTGGAAAATTCTGCGCAAGCTCGGTGAACTGGCCGGCGCGGAAGGCTTCGATTTCGCCACCCTCGACGCCGTGACCCGGCAGGCCCTGGAAAACGACAGCGCCGAGGCAGCCCACGACGAAGCGGCCGCGCCCTTCGTCGCCGAGGGCGATACGCTGTGGCGCACCGGCGAGGTGCCGATCTATTCCGGCGACAACATCCTCAGACGGGCCCCGGCACTGCAGCAGACCACGCATGCCGCTGCCACCGTCTGCGCCGTCCATCCGACCACCGCGCGGCGCCATGGCCTGGAAGACGCCGAGCGCGTGCGCGTGCGGCAGGGCGAGGCCAGCGCCGAGCTCGACCTGGTGCTCGACGAACGTGTCGCGCCGGGTGCGGTCGGCCTGCCCGTGGCGACCTGCCCGGTCTCGACCCTGGGTGCCGGCGGCGGCGAGATCAGCCTGGAGGCGCTGTCATGATGGATCAGCTCCTGACCCTGCTGTGGACCATGGCCAAGATCCTGATGATCATCCTGCCGGTGACCATCGGCGTGGCCTACTACACCTATTTCGAGCGCAAGGTGCTGGGCTACATGCATGCGCGTCGCGGTCCCAACCGGATCGGGCCGCTGGGCCTGCTGCAGCCCTTCGCCGACGTGTTCAAGATGTTGTTCAAGGAACTGATCGTTCCCACGAACGCCAGCAAGTTCCTGTTCCTTCTGGCACCGCTGCTTTCCCTCGGGCCGGCGCTGGCGGCCTGGGCGGTCGTGCCCTTCGACGACTGGCTGGTGCTGGCCGACATCGACGCCGGCCTGCTGATGATCCTGGCCCTGACGTCGATGGGCGTCTACGGCATCCTGCTCGGCGGCTGGGCCTCGAACTCCAAGTACGCCCTGCTGGGCGGCCTGCGCGCGGCCGCGCAGACGGTGTCGTACGAAATCGCCATGGGCTTCGCCCTGGTCGGCGTGATCGTGCTGGCCGGGACGCTCAACCTCACCGCCATCGTCGAGGCGCAGTCGGGCAACATCTTCACCTGGTACTGGCTGCCGCTGCTGCCGCTGTTCGTGATCTATTTCGTCTCCGGCGTGGCCGAAACAAATCGCGCACCGTTCGACGTGGCCGAAGGCGAGTCCGAGATCGTGGCCGGTTTCCACGTCGAGTATTCCGGCGCCGGCTTCGCTGTGTTCTTCCTGGCCGAGTACGCCAACATGATTCTGATCTCGGCGCTGGCCTCGCTGCTGTTCATGGGCGGCTGGCTGTCGCCTTTTGCGGGCATTCCGGTCCTCGGCGATACGATCCTGGGCGAGGGCGGGGTGCACTGGTTCCTGCTCAAGACCGTCGTTTTCTGTTTCCTGTTCCTGTGGTTCCGCGCCACCTTCCCGCGCTATCGCTATGACCAGATCATGCGCCTGGGCTGGAAGGTCTTCATCCCGATCACCATCGTGTGGATCATGGTCGCCGGCGTGTTCCGCGTGATGGGCTGGTTCGGAGGCTGATCTTATGCAATCGATAACCAGATATCTTCGTTCGCTGATGCTGCTGGAACTGTTCCGCGGCATGGCGGTGACCTGGCGTTTCGGCGTGGCCCCGAAGGCGACGCTGAACTACCCCGAGGAGAAGACGCCCAAGTCGCCGCGCTACCGCGGCCTGCACGCCCTGCGTCGCTACCCCAACGGCGAGGAACGCTGCATTGCCTGCAAACTGTGCGAAGCCGTTTGCCCGGCGCTGGCGATCACCATCGAATCGCACAACCGCGAAGACAATACGCGGCGCACGACCCGATACGACATCGACCTGTTCAAGTGCATCTACTGCGGTTTCTGCGAAGAGTCCTGCCCGGTCGACTCCATCGTGCTCACCGACATCGGCGAGTACCACATGGAGAATAAATCCGAGAAGGTCGTTGACAAGCAGCAGCTGCTGGCCATCGGCGACCGGTTCGAAGAAAGCATTGCCGCCAATCGCGCGCAAGACGCTCGCTACCGCTAAGGGTCTGACTGGTATGCCAATCATCGAAATCGTCTTCTACCTGTTCAGCACCGTGCTCGTGCTCTCTGCCCTGAGCGTGATCACGGTGGGCAACCCGATTCACGCGGTGCTGTTCCTGATCCTCAGCTTCTTTTCGGCCGCCTGCATCTGGATCCTGCTGCAGGCCGAGTTTCTCGCCATCACGCTAGTGCTCGTCTACGTGGGCGCGGTCATGGTGCTGTTCCTTTTCGTGGTCATGATGCTCGACGTCAACGTCACCTCGGTGAAGGAGGGCTTCGCCCGCTACCTGCCGGCCGGCGTGCTTGTCGCGCTCGCCATGGCAGTTCAGCTGTTCCTGGTGATCTGGACGCGCGGCATGGAAACGGTGCCGCTGCCGGCGGCCGAAGAGGAAGGCTACAGCCATACCAGCATGATCGGCGAGCTGCTCTACACCGAATACCTTTACGCCTTCGAGATTGCGGCCGTGCTGTTGCTGGTCGCGATCATCGCGGCCATTTCACTCACCCATCGCCGCCGGCCGGAAACCAAGTACCAGGACCCGAGCCGTCAGGTTCGCGTCAAGCGCGACGAGCGGCTGCGGGTCATCAAGATGAAAAGCGAAGGGGAGGACGCCTGATGCTGACCCTAGCCCACTTCATCACCCTCGGCGCGGTGCTGTTTTGCATCGGTGTGGCGGGCATCTTCCTGAACCGGAAGAACGTGCTCATCCTGCTGATGTGCATCGAGCTGATGCTGCTGTCGGTGAACATGAACTTCATCGCCTTCTCGCGTTTCCTCGACGTGCTCGACGGCCAGGTTTTCGTGTTCTTCATTCTGACCGTGGCCGCGGCGGAAGCGGCCATCGGCCTGGCGTTGCTGGTGGTGCTGTTCAGAAACCGCCGCTCGATCAGCGTAGAAGACATCAGCGACCTAAGGGGCTGATTCAGTAAAACCTTTTGTCCACAGATGAACACAGATGAACACAGATGGAAAGAAGACGAAAAAGAATGAAAAAGGCCATGGCTGATTTGACCCGGGACGGAATTGATCCTTCCCGGTTTGAGTTCAGCCCCGGCGCTCTTTTGGGTTTTATCTGTGTTGATCTGTATTCATCTGTGGGCGGTTTTGGATTCAAATGGAATGACTCGCTGTGAGTATTGAGACCGTACTTTTGTTGATCCCGCTGCTGCCGCTGTTCGGCAGCGCCGTGGCCGGCTTTCTGCGCCACCAGGTCGGTCGATCGGGCGCGCACTGGATCACCATCATGGCCGTGGCCGGTTCGGCCCTTCTGTCGGCCTGGGTGGCCTGGCAGGTGTTCTTCAACGGCCTGCCGACGCTCGACTACACGGTCTACACCTGGGCGGTGACCGACGGCATCACCTTCGAGGTCGGTTTCCTGGTCGACAGCCTCACGGCGCTGATGATGACGGTCGTGACCTTCGTGTCGCTGATGGTGCACATCTACACCATCGGCTACATGCACGACGACCCGGGCTACCAGCGCTTTTTTGCCTATATCAACCTGTTCACCTTCGCCATGCTGATGCTGGTGATGGCGAACAACTTCATGCAGCTGTTCTTCGGGTGGGAGGCCGTCGGCCTCGTTTCCTACCTGCTCATCGGCTTCTGGTTCAAGAAAGACACCGCGGTCAAGGCCAACCTCAAGGCTTTTCTGGTCAATCGTGTCGGCGACTTCGGGTTCCTGCTCGGCATCGCGGCGATCCTGGTCTACATGGGGTCGCTCAACTACGCGGAAGTCTTCGATGCCGTGCCGGCCGTGGAGGGCACGACCATCAGCCTGTTCGGTGATGCGCAGTGGTCGCTGATGACGGTCATCTGCATCTGCCTGTTCATCGGCGCCATGGGCAAGTCGGCGCAGGTGCCGCTGCACGTGTGGCTGCCCGACTCCATGGAAGGCCCCACGCCCATCTCGGCCCTGATCCACGCCGCCACCATGGTGACGGCGGGCATCTTCATGGTCGCGCGCCTGTCGCCGATCTTCGAGACTTCGGATGTCGCCCTGAGCTTCATCCTGGTCATCGGCGCGATCACCGCGCTCTTCATGGGCCTGGTCGGCATCGTCCAGAACGACATCAAGCGGGTCGTGGCCTACTCGACGCTCTCGCAGTTGGGCTACATGACCGTGGCGCTGGGCGCCTCGGCCTACTCGGTGGCCATTTTCCACCTGATGACCCACGCCTTCTTCAAGGCGCTGCTGTTCCTGGGTGCCGGCTCGGTCATCATCGCGCTGCACCACAAGCAGGACATGCGCGAGATGGGCGGCCTGGCCAAGTACATGCCGATTACCGCCGCGACCGCCTGGGTGGGCTCGCTGGCGCTCATCGGCTTCCCGTTCTTCTCGGGCTTCTTCTCCAAGGACCTGATCATCGAGGCGGTGCACTATGCCGACCGGCCCGGCGCCGGGTTCGCCTACTTCGCCGTGATGGCGGGCGTCGTGATCACGGCCCTATATACCTTCCGCATGCTCTACCTGACCTTCCACGGTTCGACGCGGATGGACGAGGAAACGCGCTCGCACGCGCACGAATCCCCGGCGGTCGTAACCATCCCGCTGATCCTGCTGGCCATCCCGTCGCTGGCGATCGGCTATTTCACCGTCGAGCCGCTGCTGTTCGGTGGCGCGCTGTCGGACTCGATCTTCGTGCGCGAGGCCAACGACGTCGTCGCCAACGAACTGGCCCACAAGTTCGATCACGGCGCCCTGGCCTTCGCGCTGCACGGCTTCGTCACGCCGGTGTTCTGGCTGGCGATGCTCGGTGTCGGCATTTCGACCTACATCTACCTATTCAATCCGGGCCTGGCCGAGACGCTCAAGCGTCGCCTGCACCTGGCCTGGACCGTTCTCGACAGGAAGTACGGCTTCGACGAGCTGTGGCAGAAGGTGCTGGCCGGAACCGGGCTGAGCATCGCCTCGGGCCTGTCGAAGGGCGGCGACCGCACCGTGATCGACGGCTGGCTGGTCAACGGCTCGGCCCGCCTGGTCGGACGCATGTCGGGCGCGCTGCGCCAGCTGCAGTCCGGATTCCTGTTCCACTACGCCTTCGTCATGGTGGTCGCGCTGGTCGCGCTCGTGGCGTCGTTCGTTCTGCTCCGGTAATGTTGAACTCACCATGTACATGACTGCTTCTACTGCGACGCACCCAGACCCTGCATCTGCAGCACTTCACTCGGTCGCGCATCCTCGACGTACTGTCCAGTACGCCTGCGGTTCGCTCGGTCGCGAATTGCCGCATCTACAGGGCCTGGATCCGTCTCGCGACGAACCAGCCATGCACATGGCGAGCTAAAGGACTGACTGATGTTGGATTGGCCACTGCTCAGCCTGCTGACCTGGATTCCGATCGCCGGCGCCGTCGTCGTCGCCGCCCTGGGTGGGCGCTCGCCGGACCTGGTGCGTCCGCTGGCACTCATCGTCGCGCTGGTGACTTTCGCGCTGTCGCTGCTGCTCTACGTCGGCTTCGACGCGACCACCGCGCAGATGCAGTTCGTCGAAAAGACGGTCTGGATCGAGGCGTTCAACGTTCACTACCACCTGGGCATCGACGGGCTGTCGCTACCGCTGATCATTCTCAACACCCTCATCTGCGTGCTCGTGGTCATCGGCGGCTGGAAAATCACCGATCGCCCCCACCAGTACATGGCGGCCTTCCTGATGCTGCACGCGCTGATGACGGGCATGTTCGCCGCCCTCGATGCGCTGCTGTTCTACGTGTTCTTCGAGGCGATGCTGGTGCCGATGTTCCTCATCATCGGTATCTGGGGCGGGCCCAACCGCATTTACGCCACGGTGAAGTTCTTCCTGTTCACCTTTTTCGGCTCGGTGTTCATGCTCATCGCGCTGATCTGGCTCTATCTCGATTCGGGCAGCTTCGCCATCGCCGACCTGCAACAGCACGAGTTCGGTCTGCTGCCGCAGATCTGGGTCTTCCTGGCCTTCCTGATCGCCTTCGCCGTCAAGGTGCCGATGTGGCCGGTGCACACCTGGCTTCCGGATGCCCACGTCGAGGCGCCCACCGGCGGGTCGGTGGTGCTGGCCGCCGTCATGCTCAAGATCGGCGGCTACGGCCTGCTCCGTTTCGCACTACCCATCACTCCCGATGCGGCAGCGCACCTGGACTGGCTGGTGATCGCCCTGTCCCTGATCGCCATCGTCTACATCGGCTTTGTCGCGCTCGCCCAGAGCGACATGAAGAAGCTGATCGCCTACAGCTCGATTTCGCACATGGGCTTCGTTACCCTGGGCGCCTTCCTGGCTTTCGCCATTGCCCGCAACACCGGTGAGCTGACCGGCGCCGGCCTGGGCCTGTCGGGCTCGATGGTGCAGATGATTTCCCACGGCTTCATCTCCGGCGCCATGTTCCTCTGCGTCGGGGTGCTCTACGACCGCGTCCACAGCCGCGAGATCTCCGCCTACGGCGGCGTGGCCAACACAATGCCCTGGTTCGCGATGTTCGCCGTGCTGTTCTTCATGGCCAACTCCGGCCTGCCGGGCACCTCCGGCTTCGTGGGCGAGTTCATGGTCATCCTGGCGGCCTTCCACGCCAGTTTCTGGTTCGCGTTCGCCGCCGCGGCCACCCTGATCCTCGGCGCGGCCTACAGCCTGTGGCTGGTCAAGCGCGTGTTCTACGGCGAAGTGGCCAACGACAACGTCGCCTCGCTCAAGGACCTGGATTCGCGCGAGTGGATCCTGCTGACGACCCTGGCGGTCTTCACGCTGGGCCTGGGCCTGTGGCCGTATCCGCTGATCGAAGTCATGGAGCCCTCGATCCAGAACCTGGTCGAGCACATCATGCAGAGCAAGATTGGATAATTCGACATGACGATCGCCGAACTGCAACTCGCCCTTCCCGAGATCTTCGTGCTCAGCATGGCCTGCGTGGTGCTGCTGGCCGACCTGTTCATTTCCGACGAGCGCCGCGGCCTGACGCACACCCTGGCCGTGATCACGCTGGTCTTCGCCGCTATTCTCAGCCTGCGCCTGATGATGGCGCCGGGGCAGGTCGAATACGCCTTCAGCGACACCTTCATCCGCGATCGCTTCGGCGACGTGCTCAAGGTGTTCTGCTACCTGATCCTGATCGGCGTGTTCGTCTACGCCAAGCACTACCTGCGCCAGTTCAACCTGTTCAAGGGCGAGTTCTACACGCTCAGCCTGTTCGCCCTGGTGGGCACCATGGTGCTGATTTCCGCCGGCTCCCTGCTGACCGTCTATCTGGGCCTCGAGCTGCTGACCCTGGCGAGCTACGCGCTGGTCGCCATCGACCGCAATTCGCTCAAGGGCTCGGAAGCGGCGATGAAGTACTTCGTCCTCGGTTCGCTGGCATCCGGCTTCCTGCTGTTCGGCATGAGCCTGATCTTCGGCGCCACCGGCAGCCTGGATCTCACCGACGTCAGTGCCGCCCTGTCGGCGGGCATGGGCGAGAGCATGCTGCTGACGGTGGGCCTGGTGTTCATCGTGATGGGCATCGCCTTCAAGCTGGGTGCCGTTCCGCTGCACATGTGGATTCCCGACGTCTATCACGGCGCGCCCCTGCCCATCACGCTGTTCCTCAGCTCGGTGCCCAAGCTGGCCGCCGTGGCCCTGGCCATCCGCCTGCTCGACAACGGCCTGATCGAACTGCACGCCGACTGGCAGGGCATGCTGATCGTGCTGGCCGCGCTGTCGATGGTCCTCGGCAACGTCGTCGCCATCGCCCAGACCAACATCAAGCGCATGCTGGGTTATTCGACCATTTCGCACATGGGTTTCGTGCTGCTCGGCATGCTGCCGGCCACGCAACAGGGCTATGCCGCGGCGATGTTCTACGCCATCGTCTACGCCATCATGTCGGCGGGCGCCTTCGCGGTTCTGATCCTGCTGTCCAACAAGGGCGCCGAGGCCGAGAACCTGGACGACCTCAAGGGCCTGGCCAAGCGCAATCCCTGGCACGCCCTGATGATGCTGATGCTGATGTTCTCCCTGGCGGGCATCCCGGTCTTCGTCGGCTTCTTCGCCAAGTGGCAGGTCATCGCCGCGGCACTGAGCGCCGGCTTCACCTGGCTGGCCATCCTGGCCGTGCTCACCGCCGTGATCGGCGCGTTCTACTACCTGCGCGTGGTCAAGCTGATGTACTTCGACGAACCCGAAGACGCCGAGCCGGTCACCGCCCCGGTCGACTTCCGCGCCGTACTGACGGTCAATGGGGTGGCCATGTTGGCGCTTGGGATCTTCTCCGGTGGACTGATCAGTCTTTGCGTCAGTGCCTTCGTCTGAATCGAGAAGGTTTCAGGTTTCAGGTTTCAGGAAAAGACGGGTTCGGGGTTCCGGGTTCCGGAAAACCATGAAAAGGCCTGGGGCAATGGGCAGGCATGGCGCCAGGATTATCGGCAACGCATAAACGGCTACCCCCAACGCCCCGGAACCCCGAACACGGAACCCCGAACCCCGAACCCCAAAACCGAAGGGTTTTAAATAAACCACGCCACCGCGAACCAGACCACCATCACCGCGCCGATTCCGGCGCCGACAGCGGTTCCGACCACCACGCCGATACTCGCGCCGACGCCCGCTCGCAGCGAGTCATCCAGGTTGGCCTTGCCGGCCATGTGGCCGAGCACGGCGCCGACGAAGGGGCCGAGCAGGATGCCCGGGATCCCGAAGAACAGGCCGACCAGCAGGCCCAGGGTCGCGCCCAGAATGGCGTAGCGCCCCGCGCCGAAGCGCCGTGCCCCTTCGGCCGTAGCGATGAAATCCATCAGGAGGGCAAGTACGGTCAGGACGGTCAGCCAAAGCAGCGTCCACCAGCCCACGCGCTCGAATCCATCCAGCCAGGCCATCAGGACCAGCCCCAGCAGGATCACCGGCACACCCGGCAGGATGGGAAGAATCGTCCCCGCCAGACCAAGCAGAACCAGCAGGAAAGCCAGTCCCCAAACCGGCCAGATCAGAAACTCCCAACTAAGCCATTCCATACCAGACCAGCCTTTGCATCAAACCCCGCATATGATAGGGCCAGCTGCACGTCGTGTCATAGGTCTTGTTTTCTCGGATCCCTCGCGGCTGCACAACAGAAAGTCCGACTGGGTTGAGCTTCGGCTCGTCATTGTTGTCCCGATGTCGAGGGGCAAGGCGAAGATCTGGGCCTCCCGCGGCACTCGAAAATGAGAGCAGCCGATGACACGGCGCTGGCCGGGGCGGCGCTCTGCTAGACTGCATCCTTGTGGCACTTGCTGTCCTTCCCGTCTTTGGCGTTGGTCTGAATGTTTTGCTCGTCTGGGCCGATGTCTTTCGTCCTGAGCTTCGCAGTCATTCAGCCTTCATGCCGACATCATGAAACAGCATTCTTTCGCGAGGCGATGAAAAAGCAGCCTTCCAGTCGTGGCTTCTCGACATCGATTCTCCTGGGCACCGCGATTGTGGTGTGGTTGCCAATGCACTTGTCGGGGATGATCGACAACGGCGACTGGCATCTACACTGGTTTCGTCTAGAAGGGTTCTCGCAATCACTTGTCGAAGGCGTCTGGCGCCCGTACTGGCACGCAGATGCCAACAGCGGCTACGGTGCTCCGACGTTCCTCTTCTATCCGCCGCTTTCTTACTATCTGGCTTCTATTCCGATCCTGCTTGGATCGAGCATGTCGACCGCATGGTCCGCGGTCTACCTGACGACAATTGTCGTAGCGGCTTTCGGAAGCTATCGTCTGTTCCGACTCTGGTCCGGCGCCGGTGTGTCCGCAGCTGCATCCGCGTTGTGGACGTGCTCTCCGCCGTTGCTTCTCAAGATATATCAGATACACATGCCGGCGAGCGCTCTGGCGATTGCGTTCATACCCTGGCTTCTCAGTGCCGTGATGTCATCGAATCAGGGTAGGATCAACAGGATTTTGACGGTCGCGGTAACGTCGGCCTTGCTGATTCTCGCCCATCCGATGATCGCCGTGCAGGCATCGGTCATTATGGCAATCCTGGGTGCCTTTCGGGCTTTGCGCGGTGACGCACGTGCCGTGCTACAGGCGCTTGCGGGAGGCGCGCTAGGATCGCTGCTCTCGATTTGGTACTGGCTGCCGCTCCTATTGTTTCGCGATCTCGTTCAGTGGGAATTTCTCCTAAATCCCGCCTGGCTGTGGGAGTATAACGTCCTGTTCTCCCGCCCTGAGCCGCCGTACGGGGCTTTCCACGACTTTCGCGCGCTCTTCGACGGGCTCGCCGTTGTCGGCTTCGTAATCGCCATCTCCTGTTACGCAGTAGTATTGAGCGGTGGTGAAGGAATAAAGGGTACTGGCGCGCCGCTTTTGATTGCCGTTGTGGTCTGTCTATACATCATGAGTCCCGCAGGGGTCTGGCTTGCGGAGCTATTTCCTCCCATGGGATACCTCATGTTCGCATGGCGCTGGTTGGGAGTGATGTGGCTGCTTGTGCTCTGGTTGTTGGCCCTTGCAGTTGAGATGCTTTGGTGCCGCTTAACCCTTTGGTCCAGACGCAGGAGGATCCTCGCCTTGTCCGTTCCCGCCGTCGCAATAGCGGGAATGGTCATAGTTTCGCTGGCGATCGTGGGTTTCGGGCCCCTCAGTGAGAATTGGGGATTGGTGAGCCAGCGAGTATCGGAGTCACGAGCGGAGCGCGCCATTCGTGACGAAATCTGGCCGACGCTTGAAATGCGTCCTACGTCAATGGGAGATGGCTGGAAGAAGGATCTCCATAAAGACCCCATGCCCTACGTCTGGGTACGGTCCGGTGACTTGAAGGTTCGTCTGGTCGGTCGCGCTCAGCACCGGATCGTCATTGACTATGAGGCGGAGCGAACAAGCACCATTCGCATCAAGCACCTGAACTTTCCTAGCTGGAAGGCCAGGGTCGGCGAAAAGACCGTGCGGATCGAAACAGAAGAAGGGTCTGGCGCAATGATCCTGAGAGTGCCGCCCGGTTCGAAGCGACTCGTGCTTTCGTATGAAGGCTGGCCTTGGATATCGAAGTCATCGGACTGAACTGCGATGCAGATGCCATGCGCACTTTCATAAGCCGAACCTAAATCAGCAGGGGCTCAATGAGCTTTATTGGAGCTGGCCAGCCTGCTCTATGTTCAGTGTTGAAACTCCATCCATGTTTTCGTAGACTGAAGTGGAATGGTACAAGGGGCGCCATTCGATGATCTCGATGACGATCCGATGTTGTGGCGGCGATACGCTGTGAGGGAACGGGTTCGCTGAAGGGGCAGTGTCGCTGGACGCTTCGGGCTTGAGCAATACGTTGGCAATCATGGTAGTTCATTGTGTGTTTTTCAGGGAGGCGGGCCTTTATTCGGCCCATGGGGACGTCGCGCCACGCTAATGCGGCGCGAGTCCTTCGGAGTTCATTTCTCCTGATGTTCTGCGCAGCCCTTTGGCTGCCGGGTTGGGGAGAGGAACAGCGCGACTGGCGATTAATCGGTTTTTCCGTTGCTTCGGAAACTTCGGTCTTTTCGGATTCGCTGGGACAGTTAGCAACCTACCGCCCCGGTGACGAGGTCGCCGACGGTCAATGGCGGCTGCAGTCTATTGCTGCCAACCACGTTGTTCTTGTTCCGGCAACAAGACCTAGCGCCCAATCCTCGACTGCATCGCTCGTCCTGGGCGCTGGTGAGGACGTGCCGGACATTGTCAGTGCAAGGCCGGGTACTTCCATCTACTACGAAGTTCAGGGAATTTTCCTCGACAACATCGAAACGCAGGCGGAAGCTGGCGGACAGGGGAGCGTTCCTTGAGACCCAAGAACCCCGCGCGGCTGCCGTTTCATGGCCTGTTGTCTTTGGTATTGCTGCTATTCGCAATGTCCGGGCCGGTTCTGGGGGACGTCATTCTTCCGGAAGACTATCCACCCCAAGGCTTGGAGGCACCACAGGCGCTGCGGAACGTCGATGACTACTTCGGCCCGGTCGAGCGACACGGCAATCTGCTGACGACTGCCACGGAATGGCCTCTGGATTCCTACGTCGAAGACGAACTCAACGTGGCGATTCGACAAGCCCTCACGGAGATCGTTATCGGGAATCAAGGCGACCGTTTCGATTTCGTGATGGTCCTGACGACGTTTCCGATCGAGCTGAGGTCTGAAGAGCTCGCGGCGAACGGCATGTACTGGTCCGTCAGCAATGCCGTCGAGGGGATCGGATTGCCAGCTTTCGATCAGAGCGCGGATTGGGGATCGAGCGGCCGCCTGCAAGGGTTCATCGACTTGGGGCAGGCCAGCGCGGAGCGGCTCTTCCCCCAGTCGCGCGAATATCAGTATCTTTTGACGACCGCCGCGCACGAGCTGATGCACCGCTGGTCCAGCTACGTAGGCTATATGGATAGCGGCACGATCAAGGCCGATCTGTTGGGCCATGCCGACAGCCACTGGAATTCGCTGCTGGATACCCAGGCTTCAGTGATGTACGGACACGACTGGATCGAGCAGGGTGAATCCGAGTACCAGAGTGGTCCGGTAACCCGCCGCTACTCGGCCCTAGATCTGTATCTCGCGGGCCTCGCCGATAGTAGTGAGGTCCCGCCGATGCTTCGGCTCAGGTCTCCCCAGCCGGATGTGCCAGAGTTCCCCGAGGCCGGTCTCTCGATCGAAGCCGACCCGGAATGGATCGCCATAGAGAACGTAATCGACGCCGAAGGTCCTCGGGTTCCGGGCGTCGTCGAGTCACAGAAGCATTTTCGAGCGGCGCTCGTGATCGTTAGGCGCCCCGAAGAGAGCATTCCGGCGGGGTTGATGGCCTCGGTGGAACGGCTCCGTCGTGACATTCAGGAACGTTTCTCGTCTCTCGTCGGTGGCCGGGCGGTACTGCATATCGTTCCGGAATCCGTGGCTCGCGCCGCGCCGGGATTGCCTCATCCGCTGGAAGGCAGTACACCGTCGCAAACCCCGGAGGTCGCCGTTGGGCTTGCGCTCGATTGGCTCGAGCAAGTCCAGGGGCTACAAGGCTTCTGGACGGATCGAGAAGGCAGCCGCTGGCGAGATACGGCATCTGCCGTTCAGGCGTTTCGCATGCTTCGCCCGGGGTCGAGCGCGTTGCCGGTGGCGGAAGCCGCTGCGCTGGAGGCAAACCCCGACACACTCGAAGCCCTGGCCTGGCGTGCGCGAGCGTTGCCGGGGGAAAGCGGCAAGGACGCGGAAACCGTCGAACAACTGCTTGCCCTGCAACGATCAGATGGCGGTTGGGGGTTGACGGTCCAGCATCAGTCCAGCGTCGAGGACACGGCTGGCGTTCTGAAGGCCTTCTGGGATGTCATGCCAGAACACGCCAGTAGTGAGGCGCTTGAATTCGTGGCTGGGGCGCAGAACGTCGACGGAGGCTGGGGAAGCTACCCGGGCGCTCAGACGCATTTTCCGCCGACGCTTTCGGCAATCGAGGCGCTGTCGCTTCCGATTGCCACCCACTCTGAGGCACTGCAATCGGGCAGGGATTGGCTTGCCTCTCGGCACAGGCCGAGTGGGGAGTTCAGGCATGAAGGTGAGATGTTTGCCCCGGGCGGTGCGGCGCGTGCCCTGGCGCTTCTGATCGGCCACGATGTCGATCCCTTGCTGTTCGACTCCACCGCATCTTGGCTGTCAAGGCAGCAGGGCGAATCGGGAGACTGGAGCGGAAGCGCGTTCTCGACGGCCAGTGCCATTCTGGTGCTGGGGCGCCTGGAGCTGCCCAATCTCCAGATCGATGGGCAGCCATCCGCCCAACCCGAGACTCCGATCGTGGGCTCGCTGCTCCAGTTGTCGGCTCGTGTCGCCAACTCCGGGCGCGAGACGGCGCCGCCATCCACGACTCGGTGGTACCTAGGCGATCCGCGCGAGGGTGGTACGGCGATTTCCGGACCGATCCAGGTTCCGGAGCTTCCTGCCGGCTCTTCGCAGCTCGTCGAATTCCTGTGGGAGACGGATTCCCAGCCGGGTGAGCAGGATGTCTGGGTCGCCGTGGAGGGACAAGCCGGACTGGAAGAATGGACGCTCGAAGACAACTACCGACACTTGCCAATCCTCGTTTCCGATCCGCCCGAAGGTCCGGAGCTCGCCCTGCATCCGAGCGCGATTTCGGTTTCGCCGGCCGCAATCGACTCCGTTCCAACTGAGGTGCAAGTCACGGGAACGCTATGGAACCACGGCGGCACCAGCGTGAACGATACGGCGCTGGTCCTGATCGATACCCAGTCCGCGCCGCCGACGATTTTGGCCGAAACATTCGTTGACGCCCCCGCGGGTGGAGAATCGGCCTTTGACGTTTCCTTTGAGTACGACGGAAGCCAAAGCAGCCAGCTGTTGTTGGCCGCCGATCCGAATGGCCTGGTTGCGGACGCCGACCGAAGTAACAACGAAGCCGAAGTCGGCTTGACCGTGAGCACGGGCATCGATGTGGCGGTGGAATCCATCGCCCTTGAGCCCGAAGAGGCGCCCTATGCCGGTCATCCTCTCGAGATCAGGGTGGAGCTGGCCAACAGGGGGCTTGCCGCTGCGCCTTCTTTTGCCGTAGACATCGACGTACTGGACAGCGAGGGGCAGCCGGTCCACGAGGCGACGACCAGCCTGTCCATGGACTCCCTTTCCAGCACGTTTCGCAATGTCGACTGGCAGCCCGCTACGCCCGGCATCTACACGGTGTCGGTCCAGGCCGATCCGGAAGCATTGCTGGATGACGTCGATCCGCTCAACAACGAGCTCGAAGCTTCGTTCGAAGTGACCGTGGCGGAGGGCATGAATCTCCGACTCGACCCACTTTCGGTCTTGGCTCTGCCCGACCCGGGTGTCGAAGGTGACGCATTCAACGTGACCGCCACGGTTCATTCCGACGGTGGAGAAGCCGTTCCGGCCTTCTCCCTGGGGTTGTTTGACGGCGATCCGAGGAGCGGCGGTCAGCTCCTCGGTGATGTCGTTTATGACAACGGCCTGGCTCCCGGAGAGTCGGTCGATCTCAACATCCAGGTCGACGAATTCGGGCTGCGTGGGCAGCAGACCCTGTGGTTGCAGGCCGACAGGCTCGATGAAGTCTCCGAGACGGATGAGCTCGACAACCTTCACGCGTTCGACCACCAGGTGCTAAGCCTCCCGGACCTGATGGTGCAGGCCTCGGACTTTTCGATCGATCCCGCCGCACCCATCCCCGGCGAGCCGGTCACGTTGGATACGAGGATCCACAATCTGGGAGAGCAGCCAGCAGACAGCGTTCGTTTCGACCTGCTCGAGATCAGCCCGGAGGGCCAGAGTCTCATCGAATCGCGAATCGTTGACGAAGTAGCCGGTGAGGGATTCGTCACCGTGTCCTGGTCCTGGACGCTCGGCGCCGTTGAAGATCCCGAGCGCTTGCGCGTGGTCGTCGACCCGGAAGCAGAAATTCCGGAACTATCGGAGGCGAACAACGAGTCAGATCTGAGTCTTGCAGCCGGCGAAGGGCCGTTGTTCACGACCAACCGATATTTCTCGCCCAACGGTGACGGCGTCAAGGACGACACCCTGCTGGTCTTCCGAGTGGAGGAGGCGCTTGAGGTCGAGCTGATCGTTGAGCGGCCGGGTGAGGTGGTTCGCAGGTTCACAGAGTTTGCGGAAGACCCTGTGGATCGCGGACAGCTGCGCTGGGACGGCCGCGATGACTTCGGCTCGGTGGTCGTTGATGGTGATTATCTCGTCCGATTGAGATCTGGCAATCAGGATCTCGCCAGCACCGTGGTGACCGTGGATACCGACCGCTCGCCGCTCATTCGGGCACACAATTTCGCAAGGGTGTTTCATAACCAGGTCGAGGGGTTCAGGCAGGACAACTACGAACCGATCCGCGTGACTGATCCCGAGCTGGGGCCCGCCTACGTCGTTATCGATCCATACAGCGTCGGCCAGAACAGCACGCTCAACGGGGTCTACAAAAGCGGTGTTCGTAGGCTCGATCCTGTCGTTACCGATCAATGGATACAGGATCGCGCGGACCTGACGGGCATCCCGTTCGAGCCGGTCGATATCGCCTACGACGGTGGGCGACGGCTCGCCATCCTGGCGGAGGAAGATGGCCAGTATCAGATCTGGCTGACGGACTTGTCCTCCGTTGACTCCGTGGCCATGTTCGACGTGCCCGTGAACGATGGCGATTCGCTGACGCTCTCCGGTTTCGGGCACGCCGGGCGAATCATCCTCCACCACTCGGCCGGCTCGACCGACGGGAGCCACTTCTCTGCACTTGACCCCGACTCCGGGCAATTCGTGGAGACAGTCCAATTGGATTGGGCGCCGACACGTGACCAATACAGCCATCTCTCCGAGGGGGTGCTGGTGCACGGAAACGGCGAGCTCGCTTTCTTCGATTTCCAAGGTGGGAGCGAGGTACTGGACGTCCAGGCGACGGATTGGCCGAGTTTTCGGGCGGACGTCGCCGCTTCGGGCCGCTACGCCGCCGTGCATTTCGCGGACGATTTGGAAGAAGCAGTTTTCCTGTTCAGCCAGGACGACAGGACGCTCGAAGAGCTGAGTCGTGTCGAGAGCATCCCGCACTTTCTCGGTGCCGAGATTTACGGTCCCGAAGGGGCTCCGATACAGGTCGATGCAACTGTCCTCGGCATGTCGTGGTCACCGACACAGGAAATCCTTGCCGTTGCGAATGCCGTCTCCGGTGAAATCAGCATGGTTCTGGCCCAGCAGCAGGAGGTGCTGAACTTCGCTATTCCACTGATACAGCCTGAGTATTCAGAAACGATGACGATCGACGGCGAGGGTAGCCTCGAGCGGCAGTGGCGGTTCCGGGCCATTCAGGATATAGCCACCAAGGTCGGTCCACCCGAAGATTGTTGTGATGCGCCACACTCTGATGGTAGTGCCGGTTCGCCCCCCGGAGGTGGGCTCGAAATGCGCGAAGGCCAGCCTCTCAAATGGGATGACCGCGGCGAGCGGCTAATGTTCGCACTCAGCGATGTCATCCATGCCGAGAGCGACGGCTACCAGGTACGAGTCCCCGGACGAAGTACGCTCTTTACATTCGAGCGACTGAGCAGTGAAATCGAAGCGGTGCGCTCCGATTCGCTTTGGCCCTACGAGGGGCAAAGCGGCCGTTCGCTGATGCCCGACTCGTCGCACTACGGCTTCGGTCTCCATTTGGTTCATCCATTCAGGATTCCGCGTTTCTACTGGTGGAGTGCGGGGCGTCCTCAGGAGTGGCTAGAGCCACTGGGGCCATACTACGTGGAGAGCTTCTGGTCGGGCGAGGCGGGCTACGTACTGGTGGATGAAGCTTGCGCGACGCCCGACGGAGCCTGGGGCACCGAGTGTCTGCCAACACCGGTGCTGAATCTCGACCGGCCAACGACCTGGTTGTCGGCGGTGCTTGCAGCCGAGGACCTCGACCTGGGTGGCTTTGCGACCGACCGAAACCTGGAGTCATGGCGCATCGACATGTCTCCCGGTGACGGCCAGGCGGCCTGGCAGGCAGTCGCCGGGTGGACACCTTCGGCAGTCATAGATTCCCGCTTTCTGCGGTGGCCGCCCTCGGTCTCCGGGCCGGTGCTGCTGCGTCTCGAGCTGGCGGATAAGGCGGGCAACCGACACCAGGCCACGCGTCGCGCCATCCTGCCAGTCGATCCGCAGGAGCCTGTCATCGAGCTTTCGACCGCCGATCCACGGCTCATTTCTCCTAACGGCGATGGCATTAAGGACGCCACGGTCCTGGAGTATGAGGCGGTGCTGGCCGATCCGTTCTATCTCCGGGTCTTCGACTTGGCTGGAACGGAAGTTTTCAACCAATTGGTCTCGCATTTGCCGGGTGAACTCGGAACACAGCTCATCGAATGGGGCGGCGACTCGCATGCCGGACCGGTCGTTGCTGATGGCGAATACAGCCTGGAGCTTTGGCGTTATCTCGTTCCCGTCGCTATCGACAACACGCCACCCGCTGTGCAGGTAGAAGAAGTGGTCGCGCCTTTTCTAGAAAAGGATGCCTCCCGTGATACAAGACTCGCAATGGTCCGTTCGGAGATTTCGGACCAGTCGATAGCCGAAGTGATCATGGAGTCGAGGTTGCGTGAGGGGTCGCTGCAGTGGTCGGAGTTCCGCTCGATCGGCGATCTTAACTGGATTGGCATTTCCAATAGCGACTTTGCGGCGCGAGAGTTCAGGATTCGCGCGGAGGACTCCGCCGGGAACGTCACCTATGGTTCGGTTCCCTGGCCGGGCGACTACCTGATGCTCATGGGTGTGGAAGACGATGAGGGTCGCGTCCATCCTGACCCGACCAGAAAGTCGCTGGTTTTCGATCCCGCTATATTCAACGACGAAAGCAGCGATACGGTTTCCTGGGCGAGCAAAGTTTCCCTGACCGAGACGGATTCCCTCCGTCTCGATGCTCTCGACCTCAGCCTCGATCGCATCGATGATCTCCATATCGAATTCCGGGCAGCCGGCGAGAACGAGTGGCAGTCATACGAAGTGCCGCCCGATGAAGTACGCGATGGGTGGGCGGCTCTTCCCCTCGATCAGATTCCGGCCGCGCGCATGGAAGCGAGACTCAGGAGTTCACAACCGGACCTGGTTTCGAATCTCGCCTCCCTGGACCTTAGCTACGTCGGCGTCCCCGAATGCATTGCTTCGTACCACGAGGGCTTCTTTGAGGAAACCGATATCGCCGTCGCGGAGAACGATATCGTGGTTTTCTGGCAGGCCTATTCGTCACCCGACTTCCAGGACCGGGAGTTGCGACATGTAAGGCCTGGCCAGCCGCCGCGGACCTTAGAGCCAGTTCTGGTTGGGTCGAAGGGGGCACGAGCGTATGTGGTTCGAGACGTTGGTAGTGGCGAACAGACCTTCGTCTATCGTGTCAGGTTTGACGATGGCAGCGAGCGCAGCAGAACCGTCAGTTTCGGTTGCGGAAGTCAGGCCGTGCCTTTGCCGACCTGCTTCAATCCGTCCGAGCATGCTGGATGGTTCCCCGATGCGATACCGGACGTTGATCCGCTGACGCACTCCCGCGTGTTCTGGCGCCCACATCCAGGTTCGGACTATCCGTTTGCAGAACTCTTTTCGGAAGGCGCCGCCGGCGATCAACTGGTCTTGCCAAGTCTGACGGGCCAGGATGGCGCTCGGTTGTACCTGCTCGACAAATCATCCAACTATCACGCCCAGCTCGAAATTGCCGAAAGCAGTAATGTCGTGGAGTACTCGGTTGACACGACTTGCGTCCAGCACGTTCCGATCGTCAGGGTTCATTCCCTCCCTGCCCTGGACTGCAACACGAATGCCGGCGGCGTCAGGGTCTCTCTGCTTCCCCCCGGCGATTCAGCCTACCCGGAAGAGTATGCGCACGTGCGGTCGGAACTCCAGACCATGGGCGGAAACGTTCTGTCCGTTCTGTTCGACGAGAGTGCCCCGGAGCCCTTCGTTCCCAGTGGGTCGGACTGTCCCCGTCCGGAACTCCTCGCGAGAGGAGAGGTGCTGCTGGATGACCTGGCGGCGGGAAACTATCGCATCGTGACCGTCACGACATCCGAGCAGGGCAATGTCTGGCGGGACGTCAAGTCCATTCCCGTCTACGCTCAGGCGCCATCCCAGGACATCAATGCACCCCAGGACCAGGCATTGGTCTGTGTCGATGAGTCGCATCCTGTCATCGGAGTCGACCATCAGTTTCTTGACGCGCGCCTCGCACCGGCGATGGTCGAGGCGTGGGGCCATCCGAGCATGGTCGGTCCAGAAGGATACCGGCTGGAGTATTCAGACGTGATCCGGCCGGATGAACGGTCATTGAACGAGAACTTGCTTGGCGAATGCGAGCCGAATCTGAGTACTCCGATATCTCTGGAGGCTGCCCCATGGGCTTCCGAAAAGGTGTCGCCGTTCGAACTGTACTCATTGCCGGGGTCGCCTCAGTCCGTCACCGGCGTGCTCGACCTCAATTTCAGTCGAGTGGATCGTGCTGGTGGACGGTCCTGTGAGGCGCGACGGGTCGGTGTCGACTCACGGGTCGAGGCCGTCAATCTGGGCGCCAGGCCCATTCAGGCCTGGTCGCAGCGCCAAACGGCGATGCTGACTCTGAATGGCGCCGCCAGCCTGAGAAAGTTTCTCTACAGCGGCGGAACCCACGAGCCATTGAAGCTGTTTATGCAGGTTCATCCTGCGGTTGTTGATGCTCAGGGCGACTGGGTGCCCGCCGAGCCGCCGGTGCACATATTCGACCCGCTGGACATCGAGGGGCCGGCGAGTCCCGAACTTTCTCCTGCCGAGTTCGTGCTTGAGTGGAACGGTCAACTGGATGACGGCTGGGTCGAGGACGGTTTCTATTTCCTCGTGCCATCGTTCCAGGATGGATGCCGAGTTTCTGAATTCGACGGCGAACTGGTGGAGGTCGACTCAACGTCTCCGCTGATCGAAATTGAGTCACCGCAGCCTTCCCAGACCATCGAAACCAGCCTGATTGAGGTCATAGGCAGCATTTCCGACAAGTACTTCGAGCGCTATGAGGTCAGCTTTGGAGTCGGCGCCAGCCCGGCGACCTGGACGCTGCTTTCGGAATCCGAAGTCGAGGCCCCGGAGCCTGAAACGCTGGCCCTGGGCGAGGTTTCCGGCCTCGACGGCCCCGGTGTGATTCGCGTGCGTGCCAGTGATCTTCTCGGCAACCAAAGCGAGTTGCTGGTCCCCGTCACGTTTGATACACCGCCACCCCTGATCGAGATGCTGACGGTCAATCCGAAGCTCTTCGGCCCCACAGGCAACGGCAGCCTGGATTCAACGGCCATTGGCTTCTCTCTGGCCGAGGCTGCGTCGGTGAACCTTATCGTTGCAGATGCCCAAGAGAACCGCCTACTGGACGTCCTAGCCGACGAGGGTTTCGATCAGGGTGCGCATACGATTGAGTGGGACGGGGAAGACGCTCAGGACGTCGTTCTTCCCGACGGACGGTACCGGGTGCTGATCAGTGCGCAGGCGCTCGATGACGCGGACCATATTGGCGAGGCGGGTCATGACGTCGTTATCGATACGACGGCTCCGCAACTGGAGTTCCTCTACCCGGATGCACCGCATATCAAGGGCGAAGGCCTTGCCGAAATCGGGTTCGAGGAACTGCATCCCTATCTGTTGTCGTTCGAGCTCCTGGATGCGGACGACAACCCGGTAGATTCCGGCGAGGTCGCCCAGCCCAGCAGCCAGGAAGAGTACGGGCTGGTCGCCCTCGACGAGCTGGACGAGGGCGAGTATCGACTCGAAGTCGAGGCCGTCGACCGGGCCGGCAACAGCAGCGAAGCGAACCAGACCTTTGTGGTCGACAGGACGCCACCGGATATCGCACTGGGGACTCCCGGAGAGGGCGACCACTTGATGGTCGGCAAGGTCTACGACGTGACGGGTGAGGTGGATGACGACCACCTGACCGGGTGGCAGCTTGCCGTGGCCGTGGAATCCGAAGAACCCGACTGGCAGGTCTTGCACGAATCCAACGCCTTACCCGAGAGTTCCGATCTCCACGAGTGGCTTGTGGACCTGCCGGACGGCGCCTATCTTTTCAGGCTGCAGGCCGTTGATCGGGCCGGCAACGAGTCCGAGATCACGCGTGCCTTCGTCGTCGACGGCATGCCGCCTGAGGCGCAGATCGCATCGCCGGAATCGCACGCCTGGGCAGGCCCCGAGCTCGAGGTCATCGGAACGGCTCAGGATCTGAATCTCGGCGCCTATCGGATGAGCATGGCCTCTCTCGACAACGGTGAGGTGAGCGGGGACTGGCTGGAAATCGCTTTCTCAGAACAGGGAGTCGCCGGTTCCGTCCTGGCGGCGACCACGCCCACCGCCGCCAGCGGGGCTTACCGGCTCCACCTGGAGGCCTGGGACCGGGCCGGCAACGTCGGCGAGAGTACGCTTGATTTCAACTACGCCGGCATGACGCCGCCTCCGCCGACCGGGCTGGTCGCACAGGTCGAAAACCAGCAGGATGTGCGCCTGTCCTGGCAGGCGCCTGTGCACGCCGTTCCGCTCGCGGGCTTCAATGTCTACCGCAACGGCGAGCTCTTGACCGCAACGCCCGTTCTGTCCACCGGTATGATCGACCCCGGGCTCGTCGAGGGAAGCTACCAGTACACGGTCACCGCGCTGGACGAGGCTGGTAACGAAAGCGCGCCTTCTGTGCCTGCGAACGTCATCATAAACTTGGCGGCGCCGACCGTGCAGATTTCCAGCCCGGCGCCCGCGAGTCGGGTGCGCGGTTTGGTGGACGTTTCGGGAACGGCTTACAGCGCCGAAGGCTTTGACTCTTACAAACTGTGGGTCCAGCCGTCGAGTGGGCCCGCACAGCTCGTGCAGCAGTCGGCATCGCCGGTTCTGGGCGGCACCTTGGCGGTCTGGAACACCACGGGCCTGCCCGATGAAAGCGAGGTCAGCCTGATGCTCGAGGCCGAAGACACCTTCGGTAATGCCGCGTCCGTTTCCGTCAACGTGGTGATCGACAACTTCGCGCCCCAGGCGCCCACCGGCCTGGTCGCCGAGATCGTCGATGACGAGAACGTCCAGCTCGACTGGAATCCCGGCAGCGAGCCCGACCTGCTCGGCTACCTGCTGTACCGCAATGGCGACCCGGTCAACTGGTCGGGCAACCTGCCCGACGACCTGCGCCTGCTGGCTCTCCCCGACATCGCATTCCTGGACGAGGCCGTGCCCGACGGCCTTCATGCCTATCGCGTCTTCGCCATCGACGAGGCCGGCAACGTCAGCCCGCCGTCCGAACCGGCCGAAGTGGAGCTGGACAGGCGGCCGCCAGCCATGACCATAGTGGAGCCCCTTTCCGGCCATGCTTTCGATGAGTCGGTGCGCGTGACCGCCGACAGCGAGGATCTCGACATTGCCGAGGTCCAGTTCGCCTGGCGTGCGGAAGGAGATGTCGACTGGACGAATCTGGGCGACCCGGTTTCGCAGCGCCCCTATCGTCGAGTCTGGACGCCGGGCGAGCTGGCCTGGGGCGAGTACGAGATTCGCGCGCTCGCCAGCGATACCGGCGGGCTGACAGATCCCGAGCCACCGGTGGTCGCGGTTCAATACGCCGACCTGACGCCCCCGCAGATTCCGCTGGCGCTATCGGCAGCGGTGGACGGCACGGAAGTGTCGCTTACCTGGCAAGCGGTGCCGGATGATGACCTTGCCGGCTATCGCGTTTACCGGGGAGAGTTCGGCTTCGTAATGATCGCCGGACCCATCGAAGCGACCGAGTATGTCCATACCGTCGGCTGGAATGAGTGGGATGACATCAGGGAGATTGGTTATCGCATCACCGCGGTCGACGAGGCCGGCAACGAGTCGGAGCCGTCGGCGACCGTCGAAGTCACCGTCCACGAGCCCGAGCTCGATCAGCCCTATACGCCGACGCCTTTCCCGGTGACCAACCTGTATGGGCTGAGCCGGGTGGCGGGCACGACCTCGGGCGGCGTGACCGCGGCCAGCGATTCTCAAGCTCTGCCGGAAGTGGCCGTGGCGGAAGCGGCCGAGTTCTCGCTCGAAGCAGTCGGCCTGTTCCCCGGCGACAACCAGATCACGTTGCAGATCGAGGACTCCGGCGGCGATCGCAGCATACCGGCGACCGTCAACGTCACGCATGGCCTGCCGCCCGAGCCGCCTGAAGGTCTCGTGTTGGCAGACAGCGGCGATGTTCTGAGCGCCGACTGGGACGACCATGTCGATCCGGATGTCATCGGTTATCGCCTGTTCCTCAACGGCAATGCGATTCCTGCCGACGAGCCGTCGCCTGTACCGACTGATGCGTCGACGAATTACGGTGATCCCTGGCGTGCGCTGGACGGCGATCCAGGCAGCGCGTGGGGCGACAACTACTATCACTATGAAAGCCGGCGCCCGTACATCGAAATCGAGTTCGCCCAGCCGCTGATCGTGACAGCAGTCGATCTGGACTGGCTGCCCGATCGTCAGGGCGTGGATTTCAACGTTCTGGGCTGGAGCGGTGATGTCTGGTCGCCGCTGACGCAAGTGCGCGGCAACGACGAGGCTGAGAATACGCTCCACCTCCCGATGCCCTACCGGACCGATCGCCTGCGCGTGGAGATTCTCGAGCTCGAGCAGACCGGCTCCGATGCACTTGGCCTGCGCGAACTCGAGCTGCTCGTGAGGCCGCTGCTGGGCGACTCCGAGTGGCAGTCCGAAGCGCTCATGGACGGTCTCTACGAAGTCGAGGTAACCGCAATCAACGGCTTCGGTTTCGAGAGCGAGCGCAGCGATGCCGTCGAAGCGGGTATCGGCGACGTGCAGCCGCCCGAATCCGTCGTGCTGACGGCCGCGGTCGACGGATCGGACGTGCTGCTCGATTGGACAGAAAGCGTCTCCGACAATGTCGCTTATTACAGCCTCCATCGCGACGGCGAGGAGATCGTGCAGGTCGCCGTCGGGGAGCCGACGAACCATTGGGACCAGGCTTTGCCGAACGGCAGTTATTCCTATGTCGTGTATGCGGTGAGCGAGGCAGGCGTACCAAGCCTGCCCTCGAACACCCAATCGGTTCAGATCGACGTCCAGGCTCCGGCCGCGCCGGTCGATCTGGTCGTCACCTCGCCGGCGGCGGGCAATGCGCTGCAGATCGATTGGGCAGGGGGCCCCGGACCGGCGCCCGCATCGTACCGGCTCAGCCGAGCGTTGGCCGAGGAAGGGTCGTTCGAACTCGTGGTCGAGCAATCGGCAACGGCGTACCTCGATCAACCGCTGGACAACGGCGTGACCTATTACTACGTGGTCGAAGCGCTGGACGGGATCGGCAACGCCAGCGGCCAGAGCGGGGTCGCGAGTGGAACGCCGGCCAACGTGGTCGCGCCGTCGCCTCCGATCTTCCTTTATCCGGGCATGATCGGCGAGACGGTTGACGTAGCACAGTCGCCCCAGTCCTTTTCCGGGACGGCGCAAGCTGGCAGCATCATCGAGCTCTGGCGCGATGAGACGCTCTTTGCTTCCGTGTCGACCATCCACGCTCCCGAAGCATCCTGGTTGACCGCGCCGGACTCCGAAGTGGGTATCGAAAGCACCATCGTGTCGGATGGCGAGTGGGTCTGGGCCCCCATGCAGGGCCAGGATCGCATCTTCAACACCCGCGATGGCAGCACGCTCGGCCCCTGGCCTGAAAGCGCGAACCGAGCGGTTTGGGATTCTGCCAACGCTGATCTATGGCGGCGTTTGTCCGGCCCGGATGTCTATCAGCGAGTCGACCTTGACAGCGGGGAGACCGAAGTCCTGGACACGCCGCTGCAGACGATCGAATTCGCCTCGCCGGCGCCGGACGGCGTCTGGGCCCTGCTGGCGGGCTACCTGGCCCAGGGGCAGCCCTTCGGCATGTTCCGGTGGAACCGTCACAGCGGTGACGTCGAGGAACTCGAAGCGACCGAGTATTCCGACTTCCACGTGAACACCCACGTCTGGTCGCCCGACTCGACGCGGGTGGCGTGGGTGCGTTCGGACCGGCTACGGGTGATGGACCTGACGGCCGGCACGTTCGTCGAGTACGGTACGGATATCCGCAGGGTACGCCCGTCCTGGTCTCCGGACGGCCGCTTCCTCGCGGTGGTCACGGGCCCGGACGGAAACACCGGCGTCGAGGTGTTCGACACCGAAACCGGCACGGCCTGGCAGCCGCCGCTCGCTGCCGATTCGCAGAGCATTCCGACCTGGAATCACGATGGCTCACGCCTGCTACTGCTCCAGGGCAGCGAAGGCCGGGTCGTCGCGTTCCCGTCGGGCGAGGTGATCGAGCAGCTGGATTTCGCGCCGGTCATGCAAGCGTTCGATGCCATCAGCTGGCAGCGGTTCTCTGAAATCCTGGCGGTTTCGGAGTCGAACGGCCGACTGGCTTTGCTCAGGCCGACAGGCTGGTTCCGCATGGACGAAGTCGAAGTCCATGCCGGAGACAACGTGTTCCGAGGATTTGCGGTCGATGCTGACGGCAATGCGAGCGTGCCTTCGGGCGATCTTACCGTGGTGCTGGACGAGCAGGCGGTGCCCGACCTCACGATTGCGGCGGACGATCTGGTCGTCGAGCCTGCCGCAGGCATGCCGGGTGAAGCCTTTGTGGCGTCCGCGGTTATTGGCAACACGGGCGGCGCAGCCAGCCCGCAGACGCAAGCGCTGATGGTCCTGACGACGCCGTCGGTTACCGGTCAGAGCGTTCTCCTGGAAGTGCCGCCGCTGCAGGCCGGTGCCGAGACAACCATCGAGTGGGAACTGGGCGAGTTGGCAACGGAGGGTGTCCATGAGCTGCTGATCGAAATCGATCCGTTGGTCGAGCTCAACGAATCCTCGCGCAGCAACAACTTTGCCGAACGAAGTTTCGTGGTCGGCGAGCCAGGCGAACCGGCCTTCGATGTGCTGATGGCTTCCGAGTTCCTTGCGCCCGGTCAGTCCCTTAATGCCGAGCTGAAGCTGGTCAATCCGGGGCCCGAGTTCTCCGGTCACGTCGATCTCCAGATCCGGGATGCCGGCGGCGTCCTGGTGGCCGAGCTCGATGGCCGGACGATCGACACGCTGCCGGCGGGCGAGACCTGGTACAGCCCCGTGAGCTGGGAGACCGAGGGCGTGCTCGCCGGGCAGTATGCTCTGCACGCCACCCTGCATGACGCCTTCGGGGTCGAGCTGCAGGAGGTCGTGCGGGCATTCAACGTACAGCTGGATGCACAGGTCGAAATGACCCTTGCGCCGGAGTTCGGCGTCGTCGCCAAGGACGAGATGGCAAAGATCCTGACCGGCGTCGAGATCGTTCACAGCAACGGCGTCGTCGTCGATGCCGGGCTCGAACTCGTAGCCGCGAACGCCGCTGGACAGGAAGTGCGGCGATGGGAGCGAAACCTGGGTACGATCCTGGCGGGCTACCGGTCGAGCGAAACGATCAGTTGGCCGCTCGAGGACATACAGACGGGCACCTACGAGTTGCGCCTGGAGCTGTCCGGGCCTTCGATTCTGCGAACCGCCGTTAGTAGTCTCACCGTGGTCGAAAGCGCCGGTGCCGAAGAGCTGACGGGTTCAGTGGCGTTCACGCAGGCGCCCCTGTCCCTCGGGTACTCACCGGGAGTTGCCTGGGAGGTGCAGGCGCCGGCCGACACAGCCTATTCGGACTTGCCGTTGCGCCTGACCCTGGCGACACTGCCGGACGGCTCGGCGCTGGAGGTCGTCGAGCAGGATGTCGCCGTCGATGCGGGCGAAAGCAGCTCGGGCGAGACGGCCTTTGCCAGCGTGCTGGCAGATCAGGGCGACTATGCCGTCACCCTTGAGGCCTGGTCGGAGGAAGCGAGCACCTGGATGCCGCTGGCCAGTGACAGCGCAAGCGCACTGGATCTCGGCGCACCCGTGATCGAGATTACCGACCCGGCGGCCGGCGAGATCGTGCGGAATCCGATCGGGCTCGCCGCGGTCGTCACCGATAGCTACTCGCCCATCGACGAGGCGGCTTATCGTCTTGGTGAGGACGGGCCCTGGATAGCCCTTTTCGAAAGCGGGCTCGGCGGTTACGTCGCCTCGCTCGAGACGCTCGAAGAGGGCCAGCACGAACTGCGCGTGCGTGCGACCGATACCGCGGGGAATCTGTCCATTTCCGCTCCCCGCGTCTTCACCGTCGATGATACGCCGCCGGAGATTCTCGTCTCCGGCGTCAGCGACGGATCGATCGAGAGTACCACGGTGGCGCCAATGATCGACGTCACCGACACGCACCTCGACGAAGTCACGATCACGCTCGACGGCGAATCGTATATCTCGGGGACGACGATCGATGAGGAAGGCGCGCATCTGCTTCAGGTCGTCGCTTCCGATCTGGCCGGCAACACGTCCCAGGTCACGCTGCAGTTCGAGCTCGACTTTACGCCACCTGACATCGCCTTCGTCGAACCCGAAGAGGGCGCGACTCTGCTCAATGGCGAAGTCGAGGCCGTACTACAGACCGAGCCCGGGGCCGAGGTATCGGTGTCGCGCGGCGCCTTCCAGGCGGAGACGACCGCGGATGCCCAGGGACTGGCGGTGTTCGAGTCCGTATCCCTGGAACTGGGCGAGAACCGGATAGAGGCCAGCGTGCTTGATTCGGCCGGCAACCAGAGCGACCCGGTCGAGCGCATGGTCGAGTGGCTGCCGCCGTCGGGGGTCCTCGAGGGAACGATCGTTCCCGATGCCCTTGAATTCCCGGCCGATGCCCAGGTGGCTGGCGTCATCGAGTTGCACAATCCGGCCGAAGAAGGCCTGTCGAATCTGGCCTATCGATTCCGCGTGTCTCACGAAGACGTCGGCGAACCGCTTTCGGAGTGGTACGGCGACGGCGATGTGCCCGCGGGTTCGACGGCCGAGTTCGGATGGAACTTCGCGTCGGCGGGATGGCCGCTCGGCGAGTTGACCCTGGTCCTCGAGATTCAGGAGGGCGAGGACTGGATCGAGCTCGATTCCCGTGTTGTCGTCCTTGCCGACGTGTTGCCGCCTGACGTGCTGCTGAGGTCGCCCTCGGCCGGGCAGGTGGTCGGGGGAGCGCTGAACGTGCTGGCCGAGGCCGTCGACGAGCACAGCGGCATTGCAATGGTCGAACTGTCGCTTGCCGGTGGCGCCTGGCAGGCGATGCTTCCGGACGCGGGCGTGCCCGATCACTACCGGGCCGACCTCCAGGACCTGCCGAAAGGCGATCTGGAGCTTGCCGTCCGCGGCGTCGACGAGTGGGGCAACGAGGCCGGCGTCGGACCCGTCGAGTTCGTCGTCGACCGCACCGCTCCAGTGATCTCCATCGGCGGCGTCGACGACGGCCAGGTCGGAAACGAACCGGTGACACCCGTCATTCAGGTCAAGGACGCCCACGATGTCGAATCGCAGGTTCAGCTCGATGGCGAACCGTTCGACAGTGGCACGGAAGTGAGCGCCGAGGGTATTTACGTGCTCTGGGTGAGCGCCGAGGACGAGGCCGGCAACGAATCCGAAACCCAGATCCAGTTCGAGATCGACCTGACGACGCCGACTATCGAATTCACGCACCCCGATCCCGGCGACGCGATCGCCACGGGTACGGTGCTTCTCTCGGGGGTGACCGAACCGCGCTCGCAGGTGCACCTGACGGGACCGTCCGGGGAGGTGACCACGCACGCAAATGAACAAGGCGAGTTCCAGGTGCCCGACTGGCCATTGCAGGTGGGGCTGAACACGATCGTCGGCGAGGCGATCGATCCCGCGGGTAACGAGGGCGCACCTGCCCAGCTGGAGATCAGCTACCTGCCGGAGGATGCCCTGTTCCACGACCGCTTCGAGGCGCTCGGTCTGCTATTCCGGACCGCCCTCCTGATGCCAGGGCGCCTGACCGGAGCGGACACGTGGGCAAAAGCGAACGATTGGGAGGCGACGCGGCAGTGAAATTGGCCCGAACTCATTGGTGGAAGCGGCCGTCTGGCAAAGCCGGTCTCGTGGCGGGCGTCATCGTGGCGGCGCCGAAGCGGACGACGCGCGCGGGCTGGCGCCGGATGCTGATGCGTTGCCGATTTGCTGCGTTTTCGGCGCTGCTGGTTGGCGGCCAGGCGCTCGGCGCGGAGCCGTCTCTCGAGCAGTCGCTCGAGCGGGGCATGGACGCTTCGGCACAGCTTCGCGCCCTGAGCGAGTGGCAGGGCGGTGTGTCCGATCCGCTCGTGCGCCCGGCGGGGACCGGCAGCTCCCAGAGCGCACTCGAGCGGCTGCGCGCGTCGATCGAGACGGGCGCCTCGGAAAACTCCCTGCGCCGCCGTATCGAGTCGTTGCTTGGCGATATCCTTCTGGTGGAAGCCGCGCTGGACCATCAGCTCGACCTGCTAGACCGGATCGAGGGGGGTGCGTCCGCCCGCCGTCGCGTCGAAACGCTGAAAGCCGAGACGCAGGCGCGGATCGGCCCGCTGCGGGTCGAACTCGAACAGGTCCGCCGTGCCATCATCGACGGTCGGAGCCCGGGTCTTTCGGACCTTCGGACGCTGCTGGACGAACAGACACGGCCCCGGACTGCACGCATTCTGGGTGTTGCGACACCCCACCATCGCCCGCGTTTCCCGCAGCGCGCGCCGCGCGTCGAATCGGCCACGGTGCCCAGCTACGCCAATGCCGAATCCGTCGTGCTCCCCGAAGACAGCCTGCCAGCCGACGGTTCGTCGTTTCCGGAAGCCATTCTGGCCAAGGCCGAAGAGCTCGATCACGACTACGCGCGCATCTTCGATTTCGTGCGCAGTGAAATCCGCACCGAGTGGTACGCGGGTCAGAAGAGAGGCCCGGCCCAGACGTTGGGGCTGCGGGCAGGCAACGACGTCGACCAGGCCGCGTTGCTGATCGCTCTGCTGCGCGCCAGCGGGGCGCCGGCCCGCTTCGTGCATGGCACGATCCGCCTCGACCTCGAGCGTCTATCCGGCTTGCTCGGCGAAGAACAGGCGCCCGCCATCAGCCGCGCGCTGACGCGTGCGGGTATCGCCAATGAACCCGTCGTATCCGGTGGCCAGGTCGCCGCTTTCCGCTTCGAGCACACCTGGGTCAGCGTCCACGTGCCCTATGCCAACTACCGCGGCAGCGTTCTGGACATGAGCGGTTCGGCCTGGATGGCCCTGGCGCCTGCGATCAAGTCTCACGAATGGTCGGATCACGGGCCCGGGCTGACCGCACTCGTGCCCGAGGGTGAGGATTTCGAGCAGCGCTACCTCGACACCCGAGCCGTCGAAGAGTCACTGCCCCTGCCCGCCGAGGCGCTGCTCCAGCGAGCCGAAACGCAGGACCCCACGCTCGATCCGCTCGCCGTGACGGGGCGCCCCTACGTTTCCGCGCCGGCACACGGCATTCTGCCGGCGAGCCTGCCGTTCGCGGTCGAAGCCGTCTTCGACGAATCGCCAATGCTTTCCGATTCATACCGGCAGCAGGTCGAGTTCCGAATGCTCGACGAGGACGGCGCTGTCGTGCTGGAGGGCTCGCTGCCTGCGGCGGGCCTGGTCGAGCGCCGGGTCACCTTGTCTTACCAGCCGGCGGGCAGCGACGACCACGACTTGATCCTGGCCAACGGCGGCTACGCGTTGACGCCGCCGTCGCTATTGGAGGTTCGCCCGGTCGTCCATGTGGACGGCATGCCCATGCTTGTGGGCGAGGGGGCCTTGCCGATGGCGGTGCATCACCCTCTCGAAGTCACGGTTTCCGGACCGGGCGGCGCCATCGACTATCGGCAGCAAGTGCTGTCCGGCAGCCTCTCCGCCCTTTATTTCGGCGAAGGGTTCGACGGCGGCCTCGAGTACACCCTCCCCCTGGGCGAGAGCGAGCCGGCCTCGGCGCGCTATCTCGGTGGACTGCTGCGGCGCTACGCCCGGGAATGGACGAGGGGCGAGGATCTTCTGGCTGCGCTGGTCGATGTCCGCGCCCACTATCCGCTGCCCGGGCTCGTGATGGCCAACCTGGAAATGGCCAGCGAGGACATCCTGGGCCTGTCGCTGGGGCTCGATCTCAAGGGCGTCACGCTCGATGCCGGTCTTCGTCCGGTCGAAGCGTTCGGCTCCGACGAATCCGTCGAGTCCGCCTGGTACCGCCTGGCCGGACTCCACGGCAGTATTCTCGAGCACCGGGTTTTCGAAGAGCAGTGGGCGGTCTACAGCGTTTCCGCCGACCGTCTTCTGGCACTGGCCGACCAATCCGGCATCGAGGTGCTTCAGCCCGCCGGGCCCGAGGATCTGCCGGTGCTTGCCCCGGACATTAGCGCTGCCATCGAGCAGCGCATGGATCAGGGCTACGAGGTGCTGATTCCGGCCGAAGCGCTTACTGTTAATCAATGGACCGGAACCGCCTGGGTGCTTCGTCATCCGGACAGCGGCGAAAGCGGTTTCTTCATTAGCGGCCACTATGCCGGCGGCGGAACGACCGAGTCGCCGCAGGACTGGGTGCTCGATTTTCTCAGCGACGCGCTGCGCTTTCCGTACGACGAGCCGCCCAACGACAACCCGCTCAGCGCGGCGCGGGTCCGCAAGGTTCCGTCGAGCGATAACCAGGTTGTGACCGCTGGCGAAACCACCGATCGCCCCTTGAGCGTACTCGTGACCGATCGCTTCGGCCGTCCGGTTCGCGGAGCGCAGGTCGAGTTCTACCTCTACTCGGGCAACGGCGAGTTCCCTGAAGTCAGTGATCAGTCCGTCATCGTTCAGAGCGATTCGCTTGGGGTCGCTTCGGTCAAATATCGTGCCACCGAGGAGATCCAGCAGGGCTGGCTGGCCCTGCTGAACCCGGAAGACGAGCACGCCACGCGGGTCGGTCACGACCGAGTGGGTGTCAACGTAGCGGCAGGCGGCGGCGTGGTTCCGCTGCAGTCCCCGTTCAAGACGATCGTGGTGCCGGGTCCACCGGCCTCGATCGAACGGATGTGGTATGCGCCGGAAGGGTCTCCGATGCAAACCTATTACCGCATGCCGCATCAGGGCAGCGTGGTCTACCTGGTTCGCGACCAGTACGGCAATCCCGTTGCGAATACGCCCGTGACACTATCCGCCGAAGATGCGATCGATTGCCCGCATCCCAGCCAGACCCGACCGACACGTTTCTCCGAACTGGGAGAATGTTCACCGCAGACCCTCGGAACCCTGGCCACGATCGGCGATTGTGGTTTGCCGGCCCTGGAGGTCACCACTGATACGCAAGGGTTTGCCATCGCGGACATGATGCTGACTACCGCGACCTACGCTGCGATCACCATCGAGGCCAGTGTCGGCGCCCTGATCGACGAATATGGCATTGAATCGCCCTACGGCACCGCCGCGCCGCCAGTGCGCTGCGACAACCCGGACGCCGTTGACATCGGCTACGGACGTTTCAGCATGGAAGCCCGCACGGCGGGCGGCTGGCCCGTCGAAGCGGCGCGTCCGAACGAGCTTCTCGGCAGACCCCGGACACTGGTCATGGGGTGCACCTTCCGTACCACTGCAATCTGGTGGCATGCCTCACCGGAAGCCTTCCAGTGTGAAGCGCTGGCTCAGAATCTGGAGGCCATGGTCATAGCGACAAACGATGGCGTCGCCCACGGTCTGGTCAATATCGCGCCAATGGTCTACCAATTCGACGTGGAGGCCGGTCCGCAGCCTGGCTGGCATCGGCTCTGGCTGGAGCTCGACTCGAACGTCTACGGCGACACGGTCGCGGCCGCTCTCTCCGGGGGGCTCGGCTCCTACTTCACGGTCGACGGCGGTGTCGTCGTTCACAACGATCTTCCGGTCGAGCTCAACGACGAGGGGCGCCTGACCGAACCGGTCTTGACTACCCTCGAGGTCGAGCCACTCAACTACCGCCCCAACCAGGCATCCACTTGGCTGCAGCGGGCCGGCGAAGATCGACAGTGGAACAGCCAATACGTGCGTCAGCCTCGAGAGGGCATGCTGACCGGGCAAGTGAGCGAGGTGCCGCCCGATCGCGAGTACACCCTCGCGACACAGTTCGATGCAGGCCTGCGACTCAACCCCCATGGCGAGTACGAGGCGGCCGCCGTCCTCAATCCGGGGACGCCTTGGGAAATCGACCTGACGCCGACCTCCTTGTCGCACGGCCAGCGGATTATCTCCGGCTTCGATGCGCACGCGATCAGCGAAAGCACCGTACTCCCGGAAGTGCTGGACAGCCGGCCCAAGCACATGCACCTTGTTCACGACATGGACGTGGCCAACCAGCTCTCCTGCCCCCAGGGCGGACTGATGCGCATCCAGGCCAATCACGCCGCCAACGTCTCGCTCACTTTCTACCACCTAAACAACTTAGGTGAACCAACCACCGTGGCCTGGCAGGCCATGGAAAGCGACCTTGTGCCAGCGGGGATGCACACGCTGGAGGTTCCGATTGATCGCCTGAGGTTCGGCGACTTCTATTACGAGCTCGAAGCCGAAAGCACGGTCTACGAAGGACTGGTCGAGACCTATGCCGGCACCCTGTCGCACAAGCCTCGTCGCCGGGATACGCTTTCACTCGCGCACGCCATGCTCGAAGACGTCAACCTTTTTGACGGGAGTCTCAACCTGAGTCGCGCGGACGTCTTGATCGACGGCCGCGGGCCGGGGCTGCGCTTCGTCCGAAGCTACTCCAGCCACCGCGGCAACACCGATGGCGACCTGGGCTTCGGCTGGACGCACAACTATGCCGCGAACCTTCAGATCACCGCATGCGGCGAACACATCCTCACGGGCGCCGACGGCAACAGCGTGCGTTTCGTCCCGGACGGGTTCGAGGGCGAAGTCGAGGTGTTTCGTCCCCTTCGAGGCTACAACGGCACGCTCAAGCACCTGCCCAACGGCAGCTTCGAGTTCTTCGCCGTCAACGGCACGCGCTACGTGCTGCGACCCGATCCGGTCGGCGGCCATTTTCTCGACCTGATAGAGGACAGCAACGGCAATCGAGTCCACTTCGAGTACAACATCGATGACGGCCACCGCCTGCTGCACAGGGTCAGCGATGACGCCGGCCGCGCCTTGCTCTTCACCTACGAGAACAAGCACTTCGAGATCATCGAGCGCCGGGACATGACGCGCCCGGTCCTCGTGGCTATCGACGGGCCCGAAGGCCTTCGAATCGACTACGAGTACGACGGTCGCGGCAACCTGGTGCGCGTCCAGCGGCAGGTCGCGGATGCACCGGGCCGGACCGAAGAAGGGTACGAGTACGAAAGCTTCGACGACGCCGTCGACTGGCCGGGCGACAGGCCGCCGGGGATGTACTTCTTCGGCGATCGCCTGACGGTCGTTCGGGACGAAATCAACGGCGCCGAGCGCGGCATCGACTACGAGTTCGGCCTCGATTTTCAGCAGGTCGAACCCGAGGTCTATTCGATGCCGGTCCAGCGCGTCGTCAACTCGACCGCGCCGGACAATGGCCGGATCGACTTTTCATATGGCGGCGCCCGCGGCCTCGAGCCGGTCGAGACGGTGATCACCAATGCCCGGAACTTCACCACGACCTACCAGTTGAATCTCTACGGCGCAGCCACGGAAATCGAGGGGCCCATCGGCACAGAGCGCTTCGGCTGGGACATGGACATCCTCCGCCAGGCCTGGAGCAAAGATGCCAACGGCACTCGAACCGACTTCGGATACGACGAGTACGGCAACCGCACATCGGAAACCATCACCAGTGCGCACGGGAGCCTCGATCGGACCTGGAGCTTCCATCCCCCGGAGGGCTTCGATGTCCCCATCAAGAACCGGGTGGCCGAAGCGACGGACTATCGCGGTATCCCGACCACCAGCGACTACGACGAGCGCGGCAATCTTACATCCCGCACGCGCGGCGGGATTACCGAAACGTTCGGCTACAACGCGCGGGGCGACCGCGTGTCGAGCACCGACGGAACCGGCTACACCCGCAACGTCGGATACGACGGCCGGGGGTATCCCGTCCACGTGTCCGATCTGCTCGGCGTGATCGAGGAGCGCGAATGGGATGATCTGGGCCGGATCATCGAACGAACGGACGGCGAGGGGTTCACGACCACCTTCACCTATGACAACCGCGATCGCCGAATCCGCGTGGATCATCCCAACGACGATTTTGAGACCATCGCCTACGACGATGCCGCGAACACCCGCGTCGAGACCAATGCGCGCGGTATTGCGACCACCTACCTGCACGACGACATGGGGCGCCTCCTTCAGGTCAGCGATGCCCTGGGCATCATCGAGTCGTTCGAATACGACTACCATGGCAACGTGATCTTTCAGACCGATGGCGAGGGTAACTCGCGAACGCACAGCTACGACGGCGAGGATCGACGAATCGGCACACAAGGCCCCGAGGGCCTGGTCATCGAGTACCAGCACGATCGGGTGGGCAATGTAATCCTCGAGCGTGTTGGCAGCGGCGACGATGCCCGGACGACAACTTACAAGTACGAGCACCCGCGCTATGAACGCACCGAAGTCCGCCGCGTCAACCCCGCGGGCGAGGATGCCGTCGATCTCTACGAGTTCGACGGGAACGGCAATCAGACCCTGCATACCAACCCGCGCGGACGCAATACGACGCGCGTGTTCGACGACCGTAATCGCCTCGTCGCCGAGAACGCGCCGGAAGGCCGTGTCCAGACATCGGTCTACGACGACGCCGACCGCCTCATCCAGCGCACGCTCAACACCGAGCCCACCCGGATTCTCAAATGGACTTACGACGATCGGGGTCGCGAGATCAGCCATACCGACGCTGCCGGCGCGGCCTGGATCAAGTCATACGACGGCCGCGACCTCGTCATCGAGGAGACGGACCCCCGCGGCGCGACGGTCGCCTACGAATTTGACGAGCGCGGCCGCCTGGAGCTGGAGGTCGGTCCCGAACCGGACATGGTCACCGAGTACGTCCGGGACGGGCAGGGCAACGTCGTTTCCGAACTGTGGGCCAATGGCCGGCTGATCGAGTCGGACTACGATATCCGCGACCGCCTGGTGCTGCGATCGGACCAGTTGGGGCTGGTCGAAGCCTTCGACTACGACGGCAACGACAACGTCATCTGGGAGGAAGACGGCGAGGGCCGACGAACCGAGCACGACTACGACGACTTGGGGCGCCGCACGGTCAGTCGTCTCCCGGAGAGCCGGGAAACCTCGCGTGCTTACAACGTCCATGGCGATGTGACGTCGGAAACCAACGCGCGAAACCACACGACGGAGCATGACTACGACGCTCTCGGTCGCCGGGTGCTGACGACCCTGCCCGACGACAGCGAAATCAGCTACGGTTACGACCCCGCCGGCAACCTGACCAGCGAGACCAACGCCCGCGGCTTCACCACCACCTACGAGTATGACGGGCTGAATCGCCGTACGCTGCAAACCGATCCGACGGAGGTTGGCACGACGCAGACGTGGCAGTACGACGCAGCCGGCAACGTCCTGGTCCACACCGACCGGCGCGGCATTGCCACGCGCACGATCTACGACGGCGAAGACCGCCCGCTGGAAGTCCGCCGCGACGGCCTGCTGATCGAAAAGAACGAGTATGACGGCTCGGGTAACGTGCTCCGCCGCTGGGACGCCAACGGCCGCCGCACGGATTTCGCCTATGACCTGGCCGGGCGGCGCATTCTGCAGACGCGCCCCGGTGACGTCACGACCGCATGGACTTACACCGCCCTGGGCGACGAGGCCACCGTCACCGATCCGGACGGCCTGGTCACGACCAGCACCTGGGATCTGCGCCGTCGCCTGGACACGCGAACCAATCCGGCCGAAGAGACCACCTCTTACGAATACGACCTGGCCGGCAACCGCACCGAGCGCAAGCGGCCGTCTGGCGACACCTGGATCTACGAATATGACGATGCGGACCGCCTGATCGCCGTCACCAACCCGGAGACCGAGCGAACCACCTACGGCTGGGACGCCAACGGCAACCTCACTAGCCAGACCGACGCGCTCGAGCGCACGACGAGCTTCGAATACGACGCGCTCGACCATCGAAGCCTGAGGACCTACCACGGCGGCCCCAGCGAATCATTCGTGCACGACGCCCGTGGCAATCTGATCACGCACACCGATGCCAACGGCCAGACCCGGACCTTCGAGTACGACGGTCTGGACCGGCGCATCGAGGCCAACTATCCGGCCGCGAACGGCGATGAGTCCATCCAGGTCGAATACGCCTACGACGGCAACGGCAATCGCACCGAGGTCCTCGAGACGATTGTCTCGGGCGGCACCGAGATCAGCACCTACCAGTACGACGCCTTCGACCGCCTCGAAGTCGAGACTGACCGCTTCGGGCAGCAGATCACCCACGTCTACGATGCCAAGGGTAACCGCATCCGGCGCATCGATGCCGCCGGCACGACGATCTACGGCATCGATGCCCTGGACCGTGTGCAAAGCGTCACGGCCCCGGGCCGGGGCGCGGTGACCTACACCTACAGCCCGGCCGGCCGCGTCGAGCAGATCGACCACCCCGACGGCACGCGCACCGAGCAGACCTACGACGAGGCCGGCCGGCTCGAGACCATCGCGCATTTCCGCAGCGGCCTGCGCGAGGCCTACTACGCCTACGACTACGACCTCAACGGCAACCGCAGCTCCCAGACCGAGGACCTCGGATCCGGCGAGGTGCTCACCACCTACGACTACGACCGCGCCGATCGCCTGATTGAGACCGAGCGAGATGGGCGGATCACCACCTACGTGCTGGATGCCGTAGGCAACCGCGCCGAAGAGATCGTCACCGAAGGCGGTCTGACTACCACCAGGACCTTCGATTACAACGCCCGCGACCAGCTCGAGCGCGTCTGGCTCGACGGTGCCCTGGAGGCCGAGTATGCCTACGACGCCAACGGCAATCGCATCAGCGCGACCACCGATGGTGTGACGCGCGAGTTCAACTTCGGGGCCCGCGACCGGCTCCTGAGTCTCAATGTCCAGGGCAGCCCGCCCGAGGTCGAGTGGACCTACGACGACGCGGGCTTCCGCATCGCCGAGACCACGCCCGCCGAGGCCCGGAGGTTCCGCTGGGACGGCGAGACGATGGCCTTCGAGACCAACGTTCTCGGCAACCTGCTCATGCGCTACGACCACGGCCCCGATCGCCTGCTGGCCGAGGCCGAGTCAGGGAACACCCGCACCTGGCTGACCGACGCCCTCAAGACGCCGGTCAAGCGGCTGACCGAGACCGGGACGACCTACTCGGTGACACGCTACGACGAGTACGGGGAGGTCGAGGAGGAGAGCTCGCCGGATATTCCGAGATTTGGGTTCACTGGCCACCAGCGCGGGCCGTCCGAGGCGCCCGATCTCTACTACGCACAGCAGCGCTGGTACAACTCGGCGACGGGGCGGTTCATTTCGGAAGATCCCATTTGGGGTGAGCCCAAGCGGCCGTTGAGCCTGCACCGGTATCTGTATGCCTACGCCAACCCGACGGTGTTCGTCGATCCGGATGGGCGGGCCGTGGTGCTGAGTCAGATCAGGGACTTCTTTGGTCGTCGTAGAGACGACGCGATGAGGGGCGCCGAGCAACTGGGGAGTAGCGATCTTGCCCACAGTGGACTAGCCGGTGGAGTGGTTGCTCGAACGGGATCCGTCCTTGGGAGTATTGGCGGTGGCATATTCGATCTCGCAGAGTCCGGCGTAGGTCTGCTGAATACCGGCGCCAATCTAGTTGGATCGGCAACTGGCCTGATCAGTGACAAGTCGATCTCGGAACTGGACGAAACATTTCAAGCAGTCGATTCGACTGCCGCCGGAGCAATGCGCCTTGCGGGGGAAGTGAGAAGGGATCCGGTAGGCGTGGGCAGTAGGACGGTCCGAGGGTTAGGTGCCTTCGGTTATGCGGTTTTCATAGAGGGCGATGCAAAAGCCCAAACGCAGTTTGGATCAGCTCTCCCTAGCATGTTCGGCGCAAAAGCAGGCTTCGATCTAACCAGAAGGAGCCTTCGCTCCGCGGATGCAGGTGTCAGGTCTGGAATCGACCGAGCAGTCGAATGGGCTGGGCAGCCTACTCCCGCTCGCACAAGTTTTGTAACGGAGGGCGCTGATGGTGCAACTCAGCGTCGGGCTGTTTCACCAGATGAGCTTCTGATGCGTGCACAGGCTGCTGCCGGTGATTCGGCTGCTACTCGGGAGTTGATAAGACAAGGAATGGTGGACGGTTTTGATCTTGTCGAGAACTCACATGCAATCAGAGGCGAAGGCGGACGATTTGTCTCTTTGGGAAGGGCTCAGAGCGCGGCTTCTACTCCTAGGGGCGGAGACGCGGTTGCGCTTGAGTCGCGTCCGGCTGATAGAATTCAAATGCAGAGGATCAGAGAGGTGCAGGAGGGTGTTCGAAAATTGAATGAAAGAACGGGCCTGGTTGATTGGATTGGCGATAAAATTCAAAAAGCCGTCCAAGCTTTTGATGCTTGGGTCGATGGCTAACTGGCTACTTGGATCGCTATGATCACCAAAACACGTTTCACGCTCGCTCTACTTAGGATGCTGGGGAAGTTCGATAAGGGAGATTACCTTTCGGCTTACCGAATCGCTGAAAAAATGACCAGTACTCTTTGCCCAACGAATGCTCGAGTTCTTCTTTTTAAGGCCTACCTGTCTGTTCTTCTCGAGAACGAAGACTTGGCTAGGTGTAATCTTAGGGCCTTTTATGAGGTAATGGATAAGAAACCGTCAGAGCGCAGTATAAGCGAGGATGATAATAGCTGGATCCTTTCATTTGCGTGCTACTTGCGCGCAGTTCTTGCAATGGAGTTCGATCTCAAGCCCGTCAATGGCCCATCGGATTGGAGCAGCAGGTTAGATTCCATTGACTTTTCCAGAGTAAGTGAGCTTACGAAGAGGATGTTTCCACCGCAGCATATTCCGGATATGAAGCAATATATGTGACTGCCAAGAAAAAGGTACATCCACCATCTATGTACCAAAATGACAATCGTCTTGAACCTCGGGCTCGGCGGGTAATCCCCCCTAAAATTGGTGTTGCTCAGAAGTGGAATATTCTCATAATGGAGCAACAGGAGATTCCACATGCG
>NZ_QUZK01000018.1 GCF_003410055.1 Wenzhouxiangella sediminis
CTCCGGCTTCTGCTCCGGCTTCTGCTCCGGCTTCTGCTCCGGCTTCTGCTCCGGCTTCTGCTCGGGCTTCTGTTCCGGCTTCTGCTCGGGCTTTTGCTCGGGCTTTTGCTCGGGCTTTTGCTCGGGCTTTTGCTCGGGCTTTTGCTCGGGCTTCTGTTCCGGCTTCTGTTCCGGCTTCTGTTCCGGCTTGGGTCCGGATTGCTGTTGGGGCTGCTGCGCCTGCTTCTGATCAGCCGGCCGGCCCCGACCCGGGTCCTTTTCCTGATCCTTCTTGTCGTTCCGGGACTGGCCCTGGCCCTGTTGGTTGCCCTGGTCCTGGCCCTGGTTGCCGGAACGACCGCGGCGCTTCTTGCCGCCGCGACGCCGACGTTTCTTCTTCTTGCTTCCGCCGTCGGGACCCTGACCGTCCTGGGAAGGCTTCTGGTTGCCCGGTTGCTGGTCGGCGGGCTTGCCGCCGGTTTTCTTCTTCTTGCCGCGGGCTTGGGTTTTCTTCTTTTTCTTGCTGCCGGGCTTGCCCTGGTGACGATGCGAACTGCCTACGGCTTTGTCGGGGCGCTTGCCGCCATGCTTGTGCGGGCGTGGACGATTGCGACTGCGCTCGCTGCGCTCGTCCTCGTCGCCGCCGAAAATGCTGCGCAACAGCGACTTGAACCAGGCGGCGAAGCCTCCGCGCTTGCGTGTCGGGGCCGGTGCTGTTCGTTGGATTCCGCTGACCGCGGCCGGCTCGGGCGCCGGTCCGGGCTGCACTTCGGCCTGGGCCGGCAGCGATTCCAGCTCCTCGCCGGTGGCCAGCGCGTAGCTGGGTTCATCGACGGTTTCGCTGGTACGCAGCCGCTGGATCTCGAAGCGCGGCGTTTCGATCCAGCGGTTGGCCACGACCGTGATGCCCACCTTGGTGCGCTCTTCGATTTCGTCGGCAGCCTGGCGTTTCTCGTTGAGCAGGAAGTTGGCCACCTCGATCGGTGCCTGGACGATCACGCGCGAGGTGTGCTCCTTCATGGATTCTTCCTCGGCCAGGCGCAGGATCGAAAGCGCGAGGGACTCGATCGAGCGAATGGCGCCGTAGCCGTCGCAGCGCGGGCAGGTGATGTAGCTCGATTCGCCCAGGGAAGGGCGCAGGCGCTGACGGGACATTTCGAGCAGTCCGAAGCGCGAGATTCGCCCGATCTGCACCCGGGCCTTGTCCATGCGCATCGCCTCGCGCAGGCGATTCTCCACCTGGCGCTGGGCGTCCTTACTCATCATGTCGATGAAGTCGATGACCACCAGGCCGCCCAGATCGCGGATGCGCAGCTGGCGGGCGATTTCGTCGGCGGCCTCCAGGTTGGTCTGCAGCGCGGTTTCCTCGATATCCGCGCCCTTGGTGGCGCGGGCGGAGTTGATGTCGATCGACAACAGGGCTTCTGTATGGTCGATCACCACGGCACCGCCCGACGGCAGTCGCACCTCGCGGGCGAAGGCCGACTCGATCTGACTTTCGATCTGGTAGCGCGAGAACAGCGGCGTGTCGTCGCGGTAGACCTTGAGCTTGCGCAGGTTGTGCGGCATGACCTGCTGCATGAACTCGCGCGCGTCCTCGAAGACCTTCTCGTCGTCGATGAGGATTTCACCGATGTCGTCGCGCAGGTAGTCGCGCAGGGCGCGGATGATCAGGTTGCTTTCCTGGTAGATCAGGAAGGGCGCTTTCTTGCTGTCGGCCGCTTCCTTGATCGCGCTCCACAGTTGCAGCAGGTAGTCGAGGTCCCATTGCAGTTCCTCGCGCTCCCGCCCCACGCCGGCGGTGCGCACAATGCAGCCCATGCCGCTCGGAATCTCGATTTCCTTGAGCGTGTCGAGCAGTTCCTTGCGTTCGTCACGCGTGATCTGGCGCGACACGCCGCCGGCGCGTGGGTTGTTGGGCATCAGCACCAGGTAGCGTCCCGCCAGGGAAACGAAAGTCGTCAGGGCCGCGCCCTTGGTGCCGCGCTCTTCCTTGTCGACCTGGACGATGACTTCCTGGCCGCCCTGGACGGCATCCTTGATTTCGACTCGTTCGCCGGATTCGAGCGCCTTGATCGCCGTCGGGCTGAAGTACTCGCGGCTGATTTCCTTCATGGAGAGGAAGCCGTGCCGCTCGGAGCCGAATTCGACGAAGCAGGCGTCCAGGCTGGGCTCGACCCGCGTGATGCGGCCCTTGTAGATGTTGGATTTCTTCTGCTCCTGGGCGGGCACCTCGATATCGAGGTCGAGCAGGGTCTGGCCGTCGGCAATCGCCACGCGCAACTCTTCGGGCTGAGTCGCGTTGATCAGCATGCGTTTCATTGTTGTTCCTCCGGCGCTCCCGACCGCCACGAGGCAGGGGTTCTTCGGGAGATGAGTGCCGGACTCCGCCACGCTCCGAAAGACGGAGCCGGGCGGGCAAACCAGCCTGCATCGATTGTCGTCGGACCAGCCGGCCCGGACACTCCGTCGAGACGACGCGCCCAAGGCGCGACATGGTCTGGTTTGGCATGCGGCCGCGCGAGGCGCTGGCCTGCAAAGTCTGGCACCCAACCCGGATCCGGTGCATCGGTCGATCCGGGAGCGCGTAATTTTCAATGTCAGGCCGCCGGGCGTCTGTTTGCCTCGTCCACGCTGGCGGCACACGTTGTTCATCTGCCGGAACCCGAATCCTGGGAAATCGGGTCGCCGCGCAAAATCGAATCGTTCGGGTCCCGTGGGGGACCGCTCCCGTTCCAGGCACTGGCCGGCCCGGGAGTCGAGCAAATGGTTCTGGTGGCGGATGCAGCATTCGGCCGTCGAGGCCCTGCCATGGCCGCTTGTATCGGCATCGGCAGATGTGTCAGCATCCGCGATCGGGTTCACGCGGGTTCAAGCCTTCCAGCCATCCTGCTGGTTGCCGCTCGACCACGCATGCGCCTGACCTTGTCATTTTATCATTGATCGTATTGCGACGATAGCCGTTGTCGATGGTCGGACCCTCCCGGCGAGAAGGCAGGCGCAGGACATTTCCGAGGAATCCCGATGAAGGAGAGCAAACAGGGCGGAGGCGTCAGGCACGTTACCGTCAGCGGCGACCGCTCCGGCCAGCGGCTGGACAACTTCCTGATGTCCCAGCTCGGATCGGTTCCCCGCGGCCTGGTCTACCGGCTGGTGCGCACCGGGCAGGTTCGGGTGAACGGGCGCCGCGCCAAGCCGATGAAGAAGCTGCAGGCCGGTGATGAAGTACGGATTCCGCCCGTGGCGAGCCAGGCGCCCGAGGATCGTCGCGTACCCGAGGGCATGGTAGAACGTATCCGCGAGTGCATCATCGAACAGGGTGAGGGCTTCCTGGTGCTGGACAAACCGGCCGGCGTGGCGGTGCAGGGCGGCAGTGGCCTCAATTGGGGCCTGATGGACGTGCTTTCGAGAATGGGCGAGGGATATCGGCCGGTGCACCGTCTGGATCGGGCCACCAGCGGCGTCCTGGTCGTGGCGCGCAGCCACCGGGCGGCGAGGGAACTGCAGAAGGCCTTCTCGGGCCAGGCCGTCGAGAAACGCTACCTGGCGCTCCTCCAGGGCGAACTGGCCGAGGACAGGGTGACCGTCGATTCGCCCCTCAAGAAGGTCCGGGACGCGAGCGGGCAACACCGCGTCATCGCGTCACCGGAGGGTCAGTCGGCGGTCAGCCACTTTCGCGTGCTCGAGCGGGTCGGCGGCTACAGCTACGTCGAGGTGCGCATCGAGACCGGCCGCACTCACCAGATCCGGGCTCACGCGGCCAGCATTGATCATCCGCTGGCCGGAGACGAGCGGTACAATCATGATCCGGCCCCGGAGGGCCTGAACCGGCTCTTTCTCCATGCGCACTACCTGAAGCTGCCCTGGCCGTCGGAACAGGTCTTTTCGGCACCGTTGCCCGAGGAACTGGCTGCCGTGCTCGATGGCCTCCGTTCCGGCACTTCGTCGGCCTGACACAGGAATCCGCTAGCGAATGTACCAACCCCTGAGCATTTTCGTCGGCCTGCGCTACCTGCGCGCCAAGCGCCGCAATCACTTCATTTCCTTCATTTCGCTCATATCCATGGGGGGGATCGCGCTGGGCGTGACCGTTTTGATCACGGTGCTGAGCGTGATGAACGGTTTCGAGAAGGAACTGCGGGAGCGCATCCTCGGCATGATTTCGCACGCCACGATCGAGGGCTACGAGCGCCGGCTTTCGGACTGGGAGTCCCTGCTCGAGGAAGTCCGGCGTCATCCCGACGTGGTGGGCGCAGCGCCCTATGTGGAGCAGGAAACCCTGATCAAGGGGCGTGGCACGGCGGGTGCTCAGGTTCGAGGTATCGATCCCGAGCTCGAGCCCCAGGTCTCCGAGATCGACGAGTTGATGCGGCACGACGGTTTCCAGGCCTTGGCGCCCGGTGAGTGGCGGGTGATGCTCGGCGCGGGGCTGGCCGCCCGGCTGGGGGTGCGGGAAGGTGACCCGGTCACGATTTTCGCGCCCGAGATCCGCGCCACACCGGCCGGCGTCGTGCCCCAGGTGCGTCGCTTCGAGGTCGCCGGCATTTTCGAAGCCGGCGTGCAGCAATACGATACGGCGCTGGCCATCGTTCACTATCGCGACGCGCAGCGACTGTTCCGGCTGGATGAGCAGGTCAGCGGTGTGCGACTGAAGTTCGACGACATGATGCGCTCCCGGGCGATCGCCTGGGAATTGAGCGACCAGCTCGGCGGAGTGCACCGCGTGCGGGACTGGACCCAGCAGCACGCCAATTTCTTCCGGGCCGTGCGCACCGAGAAGACGGTGATGTTCATCATCCTGTCGCTGATTATCGCGGTGGCGGCCTTCAATATCATCTCGACCCTGGTGATGGTCGTCACCGACAAGCAGGCCGACATCGCCATCCTCAAGACGATGGGGCTGGGGCCGAGGAAGATCATGGGGATTTTCGTCGTTCAGGGATCGCTGATCGGCATCATCGGCACGCTGCTGGGCATTGTCGGCGGCGTGGCCCTGGCGCTCAACGTCGAGCAGATCGTGGCCTGGCTGGAACAGTTCCTGAGTACCGATTTCCTGTCCGCCGAGGTCTACTACATCAGCGACCTGCCATCGGAACTGCGCTGGGGCGACGTGGTCAAGTTCGGCGGGGTGGCGCTGTCGCTGTCGCTGCTGTCGACCATCTACCCGGCGTGGCGGGCGGCTCGAACCGAACCGGTGGAGGCACTGCGCCATGAATGACATCGTCATCAGCGCCAGGGGACTCACGCGGACCTTTGTCCAGGGACGCACGGAACTCAACGTCCTCAAGGGCGTCGATCTCGACATCCACGCGGGCGAGCAGGTAGCCATTCTCGGGGCATCGGGGGTGGGCAAGAGCACCTTGCTTCATCTGCTCGGCGGCCTGGACAAGCCGACTTCGGGCCGGGTGGAAGTGGCCGGCGAGGACATGGCCCGGGCCGACGAGACCCGGCGGGCGGCCATCCGCAATCGCCATCTCGGCTTCGTTTACCAGTTCCATCACCTCCTGCCGGAATTCACCGCGCTGGAAAACGTGGCCATGCCGCTGTTGATCGCGGGCCGCGGCGCCGGTGACGCGAGCCGTGAGGCGACCGCGTTGCTCGAGCGCGTCGGACTGGGTGATCGGCTCTCGCACAAGCCGGGTGAGCTCTCCGGCGGCGAGCGCCAGCGCGCTGCAGTGGCCCGGGCGTTGATCAACCGGCCGGACTGCGTACTCGGCGACGAACCCACCGGCAACCTGGACGAACGCAACGCCGACCACGTCTATGGCCTGATGCTCGAACTCAACCGCGAATTTCGAACCAGCGTCGTCCTTGTGACCCACGACCCGCAGCTGGCTCGCCGCATGGACCGGCGCCTGGAAATGACCGGCGGTCAGCTCGTGCCCATCGACTGAGCGATGCGTGGCGGGGGCGGGCGCTTGCTACTGGCCTTCGTCGGAGGCTGCCTGCTTGCGTCCTGGGCGCCCTCGCTGCCCGGCATGCCGGCGCTCCTGGTGCTTGCCGCCCTGGCCGGAACGGGCTGCGCGTTCCGCTATACGCGACTGCCCGCTGCTTTCCTGCTCGGCGCGCTGTGGTTCCTGGCCGCGGCGCAGGGTCAGATCGGCAGCCAATGGCCCGCCGAGGAGGCGGGCGCAACGCGCACCCTGACGGGCACCGTCGTCGGCCTGCCCCAGCGTCACGAGCAGACCGTGCGTTTCGTCCTCGCCGTCGATGAAGCCTCGACCGGCACCGCGCTGCCCGAGCGGATCCGGGTCAGCTGGTATCGCCCCTTCCGGCGTGTCGTGCCGGGCAGCCGCTGGCGCATGACGCTGCGGCTGGAACCGCCGGTCGGGCGCGACAATCCCAACGGGTTCGACTACGAGCGCTACCTGCTGGCCCGGCGAATCGCTGCCACGGGCAGCGTGCGGGGGCGGCCGGAGCTCGTCGCCGACGACCCGGGCGAGCGATGGCTCGACCGTCAGCGTCAGCGCCTGTCCGACATCATCCAGTCCGAAACCGTCGATCGCGATGTCGCCGCCCTCAAGCGCGCCCTCGGCGTGGCCGATCGCTCGGCCATGCCGACGGCGCTCTCCGAGCGGCTTCGCGAGACCGGTACGGCCCATCTTCTGGCCATTTCCGGGCTGCATGTCGGCATGGTGGCCGGCCTTGCCGGCCTTCTGTCCGGATGGCTGGCGGCACCGCTGTCGCTCGTCGCCAGCCGTTTCGACCGGCGGCGGGTCGGCGTGTCGTTCGGTTTACTGGCCGCGGTGGCTTATGCGGGCCTGGCGGGCTTCACGCTGCCCACGCAGCGCGCCCTGGTCATGCTCGCCGTCGTCGCTGCTGCGCTGTTCTTCCGGCGTGCCGTTCCGCCCGGCCGGGCCTTGTTGCTGGCCCTGCTCGCCGTTCTCGTGTTCGATCCCCTTTCTCCGCTGTCGCTGGGTTTCTGGCTGTCGTTTGCGGCCGTCGCTGTCCTGGTTTTCGCTTTCGCGTGGCGTCCGTCCAGGCCCGGCCAGTGGGTGGCCGGCCTGTTGCGGGCCCAGATGGTTCTCCTGATCGGGCTATTGCCCCTCAACGTCGGCCTCTTCGGGCAACTCGTGCCCGGCGCTTTCCTCGCCAACCTGGCCGCGATCCCACTGGTGGGCCTGGTCGTGCTGCCCTCGCTGCTGGTGGATATCGCGACCATGCTGTTGGGCTGGCCCGCTTCGCCGCTCGCCGCGCCCGCGGACTTCGGCCTGCGCTTGCTGCTGGACATCCTCGAGGGGTTGCATGGCCTGGGCGGAACCCACATCGCGATGTCGTCGGCAGCGACCTGGGCGATACCGCTGGCGGCGGCGGGAGCGGCGTGGCTGATCGCGCCGCCGGGCTGGCCTGCAAGGGGTCTCGGAGCGGTCCTGCTGCTGCCCTTGCTGTGGCCGGCCGCCGACGAACTCGGCGAAGACCAGCTGGAGGCCTGGTTCCTGGATGTCGGCAACGGCCTGGCCGTGCTCGTGAGAACCGCCGACGAAGCGCTGCTCTACGACACGGGGCCGGGCGACGGTGAAGGCTCGGACGCCATTTCGGGAATCCTCCCGGGTGTATTGCGGACGGTCCGCCTCGACGGAGTGGATCGTGTCGTGATCTCGCACGAACATCGTGGTCATTCGGGTGGCCTGGCTTCGGTGACCGGCGAGGGCGTCGCGGTGCAGGCCGCCACGGGGCGACTCGGGGCGCCTTGCGTGGCCGGCCGCTCCTGGCGCTCGGCCGGCTGGCGCTTCCGCTTTCTTCACCCCAGCGCGGCCCTGCCGGACCTGGGCGGCAATTCCTCCTGCGTGCTGCACGTCTCCGGTCCGGGCGGCGACCTGCTGCTGACCGGCGGCATCGATGCCGACGTGGAGGCGCGCCTCGTCGCCGAGTGGGGCGGTCCGGCGTCCGATGTGCTCCAGCTGCCTTCCGGCGGCCACCGGGAAGGAAGCAGTCGAGGCTTCCTCGAGGCGGTCTCGCCGGGCACGGCCATTGCCTCGGTGGCACGTCATGATCGCTTCGGGCGCGTTCACGCCGAAACCCGCGAAAGACTTCAGGCGCACGGCACGACCCTGCTGACGACGGGGCGCTGCGGCGCGATCAGGGTTCGGTTCGCCTCCGACCGGCCGCCTGGCATTCGCTCCATGGCGACGCTCGCGCCCCGTTTCTGGAAGCCGCGCACCGGTTGTCCCTGATCGTCGGTGCGCGAGCTGCTTCATCCGGCGAGTGGAGGCGACGAATGAACGGCAAACCCGTTATCATGCGCGCTGGACAAGCAACGGTCGGGGCTGACTCCGGACATGCTCGAAATCGTCGTCGCGGGTGGATGGTTGATGGTGCCCATTCTGGCCTGTTCCATCATCGCCGCCGCCATCATCATCGAACGCTTCGTGAACCTGCGCCGCAAGCGCGTGCTACCCGCTGGCATCCTCGAGCGCGTGCGCCAGTGGGCGGCGCAACGGGAACTCGATCGCCAGCACATCGAGCAGTTGCGGCGGTCCTCGGCCCTGGGCCGAGTCCTGGCCGCGGCGCTGGTCAACCGCCGGCGCGAGCGTGAAGTCATCAAAGACGCGGTCCAGGACACCGGCCGGCACGTCGTGCACGAACTGGAGCGCTTCCTCAACACCCTGGGCACGATTGCGGGCATCACGCCGCTGCTCGGGCTCCTCGGTACCGTGATCGGCATGATCCAGGTCTTCTCGGCGATCATGATTCACGGCGTCGGCGACCCCAACGAGCTGGCCGGCGGCATTTCGCAGGCTTTGATCACGACCGCCGCGGGCCTGACCGTGGCCATTCCCAGCTATTTCTTCTACCGCTATTTCCGCGGTCTGGTGCGTTCCTACGTCGTGGAAATGGAGCAGCAGGCACTCGAATTGCTGCACACCATCGAGCTCAAGCGCCCGCAGGCCGCCGGCTGAAGCCAAGGCATGAAACTACAGCAGGAAGAACACGAAGAACCGGAGATCAACCTCACGTCACTGATCGACGTGGTGTTCCTGCTCCTGATCTTCTTCATGGTCTCGACCACCTTCGAGCGCCAGGCCCTGTTGCGCCTGGACCTGCCGGAGGCCAGTACGGCCGAGGCGGAGACTGTGCCGGAAATCGTGGAGTTCATCGTCACCGACGACGGGCGGTTGTTCGTCGGCGACCAGGAACTGGTCGACGCACGCCAGGCGACGGTGCAGGCCGCAATCGCCCAGCGTTTTCGTGATAATCCGGAGGCGGTGCTCGTGGTGCGTGCCGACGGGGAGGCGCCGCACAGGCTGGTCGTGCGCGTGCTGGACTCGGCGGCGGCCGAAGGCATCCGGCGGGTCAGCATCGCGACGGTCGAGGGAGATTCCGAATGAACGCGCCGACGAGCATGACCGGCAGGCAGGTCTACCGCCGCCTGCTGGGCATGGTGCTAAAGCACCGCCTGATCTTCGGCCTGGCGCTGTTGGCCGTCGCCCTGGACGCGGCCGGGCAGGGACTGTTCTTCTACCTGTTGCGCCCGTTGATCGACGACACCATCGCCAATCCCAACCCCGAGTTCAACTACGCTCTGCCGGCGCTGGTGTTCCTGTCGCTGATCCTCCGGGTGGTGGGCAATTTCGGCGGTGAATTCGGCATGCAGTGGGTCGGCCGAAAGCTGATCGCGGACTTGCGCAACGCACTGTTCGACCGTTACCTGGAGCTGCCCGCCGCGTACTTCGACCGGGAGTCTTCGGGCCAGATGATCTCGCGGGTGACCTACAACACCGAGCAGGTGGCCGAGGCGGCGACCAAGGCCTTGATCGGCATCTCGCGCGACATCATGACCGTGGTCGCGCTGTTCGGCGTGATGCTGATCCAGTCCTGGCGGCTGACGCTTTCCCTGTTGCTGCTGTTGCCCATCATCGGCGTGATCGCTTACTTCATCAGCCGGCATTTCCGGAGCATCTCGACCAACATCCAGGACTCGATGGGAGATGTCACCCACATCACGGAGGAGGCGGTCAACGGTCACCACGTGGTCAAGGTCTTCGGCGGCCAGCGGCAGGAGCGCGACAAGTTCCACGGCATCAACGAGAGCAATCGCAAGCTGCACCTTCGCCTGGTGGGCACGCAGCTCCTGTCGTCTTCGCTGGTGCAGATGGCCGCCGGCGTGGCGCTGGTGGTGCTGTTGGTCGTGGCGGCCAGCGAGCTGATGGGCGACACGGTCACCGCCGGCATTTTCATGTCCGTGCTGGCGGCCCTGGCTGCGACGATTCCACCGCTCAAGCGCCTGACCAAGATGCACGTCACCATCGAGCGTGGCGTCGCGGCGGCCGAGAGCATTTTCCGTGTGGTCGACACGCCGGGAGAAACGGATACGGGCACCTACGAGCCCGAATCCGTGCGCGGCGAGATCCGCTTCGAGAATGTCTCGTTCTCGTATCCGGACGCCAGCAATTCGGCTCTGATCGATCTCGACCTGACCATTCCGGCCGGCAAGGTCACCGCCCTGGTGGGGCGATCCGGCTCGGGCAAGAGCACGATCGTCAAGCTACTGCCGCGCTTCTACCAGCCCGCTGCGGGCCGCATCCTGATCGACGGCGTGGATATCCGGGACTACAAACTGGCAGCGCTTCGCGATCGCATTGCCCTGGTCAGCCAGGACGTGGTGCTGTTCAACGACACGATCGGCCGCAACATCGCCTACGGCGGGCTGGCCGGCGCCACCCGGGAGCAGGTCGAGGAAGCCGCGCGCGCCGCGCACGCCATGGAATTCATCGAGCGCCTGCCGCTCGGGCTGGACACGCCGATCGGCGAAGACGGTTCCCTGCTTTCGGGCGGTCAGCGCCAGCGCATCGCCATCGCGCGGGCCGTGCTCAAGGATGCGCCCATTCTGATCCTCGACGAGGCCACCTCGGCGCTGGATGCCGAGTCCGAGCAGGCCGTTCAGGATGCCCTCGAGGTGCTGATGGAGAACCGCACGACGCTGGTCATCGCGCATCGCCTGGCCACGGTTCAAATGGCCGACCAGGTGGTCGTGCTCGACCACGGCCGGGCAGTCGAGTCCGGCTCGCACGCCGAACTGCTAGAGCGCGACGACGGTCTCTATCGCTACCTGCACCGCCTGCAGCTCGCCGGCGCGTGACCGGCCGTGAAAGGGCGGCTGGAGCGGTATCTGACCGGGCTGTGGTACTCGCAGCGGCGTGTGCCGCTTTGGCTGCGGGCGCTCGTCCCGGTCTACCGCGCCGTGGCGGCCTCGCGTTGGCGACCCTCGCATGAGCGCCCGCCTTGCCCGGTCATCGTGGTCGGCAACATCACGGTCGGCGGGAGCGGCAAGACGCCGGTCGTGGCTGCGCTGGCCAGGCTGCTCGCTCAGGCCGGCCATGCCCCGGCGGTGATCAGCCGGGGATACGGCGGCCGGAACGGTGACGAGCCGCGGGCCGTGACGCCCTCGAGCGATCCCGAGTCGGTCGGTGACGAGCCGGTGCTGCTGGCCCGTCGGGCGGGTTGCGCCGTCTGGGTCTGCCGGGACCGGCGCGCGGCTCTGGACGCAGCACGCAGCGGCGGTGCGGACGTGGTCCTGTCCGACGACGGCCTGCAGCACCCGCGCCTGCCGCGAAGCTACGAAATCTGCGTTGTCGACGGCCTGCGCGGGCTCGGCAACGGCCGCTTGCTGCCGGCCGGGCCGCTCAGGCAGCCGGTCGACCGGCTCGATTCGGTCGACCAGGTGCTGGTCAAGCAGGCCGCAGGGGAAGCGGCGGAGTACCGGGCCGCCGCAACGCCTTTTGCAGTCGCTCCCGGCCGCCCCTATCTTCTGGGCGGCGGCCGTTCGGACGACACTTTTCCTGCACAGGCCGAATTCGACGCCGTCTGCGCCATCGGCAACCCGGACAGCTTCTTTGCCCTGCTGGAGGCTCTGGGATACCGTTTCCGGGCGCGAGCGTTTCCGGATCACCATGCCTTCGCAGCGAATGATTTCAAGGCAATGGAAGGTCCGCTGCTCGTCACCGAGAAGGACGCAGTCAAGCTGGAGCGGCTGGCGGGGCTGCCGCGGACCTGGGTCTTGCCCATCGAGGCCCGCCTGCCCGAGCCCGTCCGCGTTGCCGTGCTGGCGCATGTGCGAGAATTTCTGCGGCATGAGTGACTTCCACGTACTGATTCCCGCCCGCCTGGCATCCACACGATTGCCCGGCAAGCCGCTGGCCGACCTGGCCGGCCGCGCACTGATCCTGCGCGTGTGCGACCGGGCCCGCGCAGCGGGTGCGGCCAGCGTCCACGTTGCGACCGACAGCGAGGAGGTGGCCGGCATCGTGCGCGCCGACGGCGGCGACGTCGTGATGACCCGCGGCGACCACCGCTCCGGCACCGACCGGCTGGCGGAAGCCGCTTCGAAGCTGCAGCTCGGCGAGGACGAAATCGTCGTCAACCTGCAGGGTGACGAGCCGGAGATGCCGTCTTCCTGCCTGCGCCAGGTGGCCGGGCTGCTGGCCCGTGAATCCGAGGCCCGAATGGCGACCTTGTGGCGGGTCTTCGACAGCGAAGTCGAATGGCGCAACCCCAACGTGGTCAAACTGGTGGCCGACGAGCGCGGACGGGCCCTGTACTTTTCGCGCAGCGCCATCCCCCATGCCCGCGACGGCGGGTGGCCGGAAGCCGTCGCCCGGGCGCATCTCGGGCTTTATGCCTACCGGGCGGGCGCACTCCGGGACTGGCAGTCGCTGGGGGCCTCCGACCTGGAGCGGCTCGAGTCGCTCGAACAGCTCAGGGCGCTCTCGGCCGGGTGGGTCATCGTCTGCGACCGGGCCGATGCGCCCGTTCCGTCCGGGATCGACACGCCCGAGGACCTGGCGGCGGCCTGCGCCCGATTCGGCCGGGAATGAGTCTATTCAGGCTTGATGCGACAAGTGAATAAATGAAGCCAATATCATGAAAAGCATGCTTTTTGTCTGCCTCGGGAATATCTGCCGCAGCCCGACCGCAAAGGCTGTCTTCGACGCCCGCTTGAGCCGGGCTGGACTGGTGATCGAGACGGACTCGGCCGGCACCACCGGATACCACGCCGGCTCGGCGCCCGATCCGCGTGCGCAACGCATCGCCCGGCAGTGGGGGCTGGACCTGAGCGCCGAACGGGCAAGGGTGGTCGTGCCCGATGACTTTGAGCGTTTCGACGCCATCTTCGTTATGGACCGCTCGAACCTTCGCGACCTCGAGGCGATACGGCCCGCTGAAAGCGCCTGCCGCCTCGATCTGGTGATGAGCCTGGCGCCGGACTACGGCGTCGACGAGGTGCCCGATCCTTACTACGGCGGCGTCGACGGGTTCCAGCGGGTCATCGACATGCTCGAAGCGGCCGCCGAACAGCTGGTCGAGGAACTTTCCGCGTCCCGGCGATGAGCGAGTTCGACGGCCGCGCCTTCGCCCGCAGCCTCGGTACCGGACCGGGCGTCTACCTGATGCGCGACGCGGCGGGCAAGGTGCTCTACGTGGGCAAGGCGCGCAACCTGCGCCGGCGGGTGGGCAGCTATTTCAGCCGACGCGATCTCGGTCCCAGGCTCAACCTTCTCGTGCGCAAGGTCGACCACATGGAAGTCAGCCTGACCCGCACCGAGGCCGAGGCGCTGTTGCTGGAGAACGAATGGATCAAGGCGCACCGGCCGCGCTTCAATATCAATCTTCGCGACGACAAGAGCTACCCCTGGATCCGGCTCGAGACCGCGCACCCGTATCCGCGTATCGGTTTCTATCGCGGCAGTCGCAAACCGCCGCACCGCTACTTCGGTCCGTTCTCGAGCGCCGGCGCGGTGCGCGAGGCGCTCAACCAGATCTATCGGCTGTTCGGTGTCCGGCAATGTCGCGACACGGTGTTCGAGAACCGCAGCCGTCCCTGCCTGCAGTACCAGATCAACCGCTGCAGTGCTCCCTGCGTGGGCTACATCAGCGAGCAAGACTACGCCGCCGATGTCCGCGCCGCCGTGCAGTTCCTGGAAGGGCGCAGCGACGAGGTCATCGAACACCTGGGCGAACGGATGGAGCAGGCCTCGAGGTCGCTGGATTTCGAGAAGGCAGCGACCTACCGTGACCGAATCCGGGCGGTCCAGCAGGTGCGCGGCAGCCAATTCGTCACCGGCGCCAGCGGCGAGATGGACGTCGTCGGCATGCACGTCGAAGCCGCCAAGGCCTGCGTGCACGTGGTGGAATTCCGGCATGGCCGGAACGTGGGCGGACGGAGTTACTTTCCGGGCAACCTGCACGAGGACATGACGGCGGCCGACATCCTCGGGGCTTTCCTGGGCCAGTACTACGCCGATCGCAATCCGCCGGCCGAGATCCTGCTCTCGCAGGAGCCTTCCGATGCCGCTCTTTGGGAGGAGGCACTCGGTTCCCGGCGCGGGTCACGGGTGGCGCTTTCCTGGCGCCTGCGGGGCCAGCGGGCCGAGTGGGTGCGCCTGGCGGCGGCCAATGCCGGTGATGCGCTCCGGCGCCGCCTGGCGGAGCGGGACCAGGTCGGCCGCGGGCTGGCCGCCCTGGCCGAAATGCTCGAGATGCCCAATCCGCCCGAGCGCCTGGAGTGCTTCGATATCTCGCACATTTCGGGCACCGAGACGGTGGGCTCCTGCGTGGTGTTCGGCCCGCGCGGACCCGAGAAGAAGCAGTACCGGCGCTTCAACGTCAGCGATATCGAGCCCGGCGACGACTATGCGGCCATGGAGCAGGTGCTGCGGCGGCGCTACACGCGGGTGCTCGAGAAGTCCGAGGACCTGCCGGACCTGGTCGTCATCGACGGCGGCAAGGGCCAACTCGGTCGCGCACGCAAGGTATTCGAGGAACTGGGACTGGATGCCATCCCGCTGCTGGGCGTTGCCAAGGGGCCGGCCCGACGCGCCGGCCACGAGCGCTTCATCATGGGCGACCGGGAGGCCGTGCCGGGGCCGCATCATCCCGCCTCGCACCTGGTGCAACAAATCCGCGACGAAGCACATCGCTTCGCCATCAGCGGCCATCGAAAGCGCCGGCAGAAGCGAGCGCAGGCCTCGCCCCTGGAGCAGGTGCCCGGCGTGGGGCCCAAGCGGCGGCAGGCCCTTCTCAAGGCCTTCGGCGGGCTCCAGGGCATTCGCAAGGCGGGCGTGGACGAACTCGTGCGGGTCGGGGGCATCAGCCGCAAGCTCGCCGAGGCGGTCGTCGAACATCTGCACAAGCCCTGACGGTTCCGCTCGCGCCGATGTTGCGTGATAATGATGCGTTTACCGGCCCCGGAGCGATTCCTTGCAGTTGACCATTCCGACACTGCTGACCCTGCTGCGCATCGTGCTCATTCCGGTGCTCGTGGTGGTGTTCTACCTGCCGTTCGATGCGTCCAACCAGGTCACCGTTGCGCTGTTCATCATCGCGGCGGTTACCGACTGGCTCGACGGCTGGATTGCGCGGCGTTGGGGCATGACGAGCAGTTTCGGGGCCTTTCTGGACCCGGTGGCCGACAAACTGATGGTGACGGTCGCGCTGCTGCTGATCGTGCAGCGCCATCCCGAAATCGGCATTGCCCTGTCGGCGGCGGTCATTATCGGGCGCGAGATCACCATTTCGGCGCTGCGCGAGTGGATGGCGGCGCTGGGCGAGGCCGGGCGCGTCAAGGTCGCATGGGTCGGCAAGATCAAGACCATCCTGCAGATGGTGGCCATCGGCTTCCTGCTCTACGGCGAGTCGCTGTGGTTCATCCCGGTGCTCGAGATCGGCCGCTGGCTGCTGATCATCGCCGCGGCACTGACGATCTGGTCGATGTTCATCTATCTCCGCGCGGCCTGGCCGGCGGTCCGCAAACAATCCTGAGCCGGATGTCGCTCCGGCCTTTCACGACACACGGAGTCTGACGCATGTCGCGTGCCCGAAAACGCTCAAGCACCCTTGCCAGCCGCGCCGACCGGCACGCCCTCTACGAAGAGAGCGTGCAGGATCCGGAGTCCGAACTCGAATTCGTGGCCGAGACCTTCGAGGTCGTGGCCGGGCGTCCGCTCGAGTTCATCCGGGAGGATTTCTGCGGCACGGCCAACACGGCCTGCTACTGGGTTCGCAGCGATCGTGGCCGCCGTGCGGTTGGCGTCGATCTCGACCCCGAAGTCCTGGCCTGGGGCAGGGCGCATCACGTCGAGGCGCTCACGGCGGAGGAGCGGTCACGTATCGAGCTCATCGAGGGCAATGTGATGACCGCCAGCACACCACGCGTCGACGCCTTGCTGGCCATGAACTTCAGCTACTACCTGTTCACCAGCCGGGATGCGCTGCGGGCCTACTTCGAGCGTGCCCGGGAAGCCCTGGTCGACGACGGCGTACTCTTTCTCGACGCTTTCGGCGGCTATGACGCCCATCGCGAGCTCGAAGAGCGGACCGAGTACGACGATTTCACTTACGTCTGGGACCAGGCCAGCTTCGATCCCATCCAGCACGCGATGACCTGCCAGATCCACTTCGAGTTCCCGGACGGCTCGGAGATCAGGCGGGCGTTCGAGTACCACTGGCGTCTCTGGACCCTGCCCGAGATCCGGGAGTTGCTCGAGGAGGCCGGCTACTCCTCGGTCGAGGTGTACTGGGAGGGTACCGACGAGGACACGGGGGAAGGCAACGGCGTGTACGAGCCAGCCGACACCGGCGATGCCGATGCCGGCTGGATCTGCTACCTGGTGGCGAAGCGCTGAGGAGCCGGGCTCCTTACAGCGTCGAGTAGACCAGCTCGAGCCATTCTTCCAGGCCGTCGTACTGGCCGGGACGGGCTTCGATGAACTGGCTGATGTCGAGTTCGTTGAGGGCGGCAAAGTGCTCCTCGTCCTCGTGCAGCGCCAGCAGCGCGGCGCGGATCTCTTCCTGGATATCCACCGGGACTTCCGGGCTGGCGGCGACCGTCACTCCGGGAAACTCCTGCGAGGTCAGGACATTGGCCATGTTGACGTAGCGCGACACCAGGTTGTGCGGAACGATCGCGGCGTCGGCTTCCTGCGAGAAGACGATCTCGACGGCGTCGAGCCAGGAAGCGGCATTGGACTGGATGATCGGCTGCTGCATGGGATTGTCGAACCAGCTCGTCAGGATCAGGTAACCGAGGCTCGGTGCCGGCATCGTGGAGACACGACGCCCGATGAAGTCCTGGACGCTGGATTCGGCGTTGTTCATCGAGGTCAGGAGCGAATAGGTGATCGGCGCCTGAGCACGCACAAGCGGTGTGTAACCGTGTTCTTCCATGCGGTAGGCGGTCAGGTGCGGCTCTTCCAGCACCAGGTGCGGATTCTGCCCGCGGCGTGTGCTCAACCAGTAGCGGTGGTAGTCGGGAGCCAGCTCCAGGTCGAAGCGGTAGGGAAGCGCATCGTTGAGATAGTTGACCAGTGGGCGATAGACCAGCTCGGCGGTTTCCGGCGAAAAGATCGGATGGCCCTGGAAGACGAAAGTCTCTGCCGATTCCGGCGTCGCTTCCGCTGCGGCCGGCATCGGCTCGGCGGCGGCCTCTGCGGATTCTTCCGTTCCAGTCGTTACTGCAGGAGCCGAGCCTTCCTCGTCGGCAGTTTCGGCTGTCGAGCCCGATTCTTCCGCTTCGGTCGCTTGCTGCGGCTCGTCGCTTGCCTGCTCCTGCGCTTCCTGGGCTGCCTGCTCGGTCGCGGCGGCCTCCTCCGCGGACTGGCCGGACTGTTGCTGACTCTCTTCCTGAGTCCAGGCGGAAACGGCCAGGATCAGCCCGAGCAGCAGCCCCGACCATTTGATTGAAGTTTTCATTGAACTGACCCCTCTAAATTCATGATTTGTGGATTTCTTTTGGGCTTCTGGATGTTAGCACAGCGTTTCAGGCGCCGTCACTCGGGCCGAATGCGCGCGCTCGCCGCAGGCCACAAGCACCGCACCGTCCGACTCGGCTCGCGTCGCGAGAACCGCCAGGCCGATGGTCGAACTCTCCAGTGCCATGCCGCCCAGCCAGTGCCCGATACCGGCGCCGGCGGCATCCGTGATCCGGGCGTGAGCATCGATTGCCTCGACGGTGTCGATTTCCAGCCCGGCGAGGCGATACTTCACCGTGCCTCGGTAGTGCAAGCGGGCGATGACTTCCTGGCCGGGATAGCAGCCCTTGTCGTAGGCTACTGCCCCCAGTTCCTCGAGGCCCAGCCATTGGGGCAGGTGCCGGGCGCTGCTTTCGGGCTCGAGCCACGGAAGGCCCTGGCACAGGTCCAGCCGGCGCCAATTCCGCAGGGCTGCCGCGTCGCCCGGGGCCGCCACGTCGTTCAGCAAGCCTCGCTCCGGATCGAAAGCCAGGGGAGTTGCCTCACCGAGCCCATCGAACACGCCCGAAACGGGCCCGCTCTCCGAGAGATCGACGCGTCGCCCGATCGTGAATCGCCCGAGCCCTTCGCGGATGGACTCGCATTGAACGGCGGGGAGCACGAGATCGACACGGTTTTCACCCGCGCGGGCCATCATGGTGGCCAGTACGCGACCTTTCGGGTCGCACCAGGCCAGCGGCGACCAGGCATCCCCGGCGAGGCGATCGACGTCCGCCGTGAATTGCGACTGGGCATAGCTGCGGGCATCGGGGCCGGCGATCGAAAAGCTTGCGAGATGATTCAGCAGAAATTGATTCGACATGCCGAGTAAAATGGAGCGTCATGAGCGGTTACAATTCTACATCGTCAGGCACGAATCCAGATCAGCACACCGACGAAGCGACCCGCCAGGCGGAGCATCGCGATCACGCGCCGGAAGAGGAGTCGGCGTCTGATCGGCCGCGGGAGTTCGGCGGTCGCAGAAAGGGTCTCGAGCCTACCCGCTACGGCGACTGGGAAAAGGACGGTCGCTGCATCGATTTCTGACCTGGACGGAAAACCGGGAGAACTGAATCCATGGTGACGGACAACCGCCCCCTTTCACCGCACCTTCAGGTGTATCGCCCGCAGTTGACTTCCGTGATGTCGATCTCGCATCGAATCACGGGCCTGTTGCTGAGTCTCGGCATGGTCATGGTCACGGCCTGGGTCGTGGCGCTTGCAGCCGGCCCCGAGGCTTTCGCCTCGCTGACGGGACTGCTCGCCAGCCCGGTCGGCCTGGTCGCGCTGCTGCTGTGGACCGTGAGCCTGTTCTACCACCTGCTCAACGGCATCCGGCACCTGTTCTGGGACGCCGGCTGGCTGCTCGAGCTCAAGGGCGCCTATGCTTCGGGCTGGACCGTGCTGGTCCTGACCGTCGTGCTGACCGCCATCGTGTGGGGAGGCTTGCTGTGACCGGACTTCGCAACCCGCTCGAAAGAGCCCACAATCATGGTTCGGCCGGCGACGGTGTCGGCCACTGGTGGGCGCAGCGCTTCTCGGCCATGCTGCTGGTGGTTCTGACGGCCTGGCTGGTCTGGGCCCTGACCGCGCTGGTCGGCGCCGACCACGCGGCCGCCACGGCCTTCCTGGCGCATCCCTTCCATGCAACGATGGCCATCCTGTTCGTGGCCACCGGCTTCTATCACGGCCAGCTCGGCCTGCAGGTGGTCGTCGAGGACTACGTTCATCACCGAGCCCTCGAGGTGGCCCTGATGGTGACCATCAAGGCGCTGGCTATCTTCGGCGGCCTGCTGGCCGTACTCGCCATTCTCAAACTGGCTCTGGGAGTCTGAAGTTGAGTAACTACGACATTACCCGGCACGAGTACGACGTGCTGGTCATCGGCGCGGGTGGCGCCGGCCTTCGCGCCACCATGGGTCTGGCCGCGACCGGCCTGAACACCGCCTGCATCACCAAGGTCTTTCCGACCCGTTCGCACACCGTCGCAGCGCAGGGCGGCATGAGTGCCGCGCTCGGCAACATGGGCGAGGACGACTGGCGCTGGCATATGTACGACACGGTCAAGGGTTCGGACTGGCTCGGTGACCAGGACGCCATCGAGTACATGTGCAAGAACGCCATGCAGGCGGTGATCGAACTCGAGCATTTCGGCGTGCCGTTCTCGCGCACCGAAGAGGGCAAGATCTACCAGCGCCCCTTCGGCGGCATGACCACGCACTTCGGCGAAGGCACTGCGCAGCGCACGGCCGCGGCCGCCGACCGGACGGGCCACGCCATCCTGCACACGCTCTACCAGCAGTCGCTCAAGCACGATGCCCAGTTCTTCATCGAGTATTTCGCCATCGACCTGCTGATGGACGACGACGGCGTCTGCCGCGGTGCGCTGGCCTGGGACCTGGGCACGGGCACGCTGCACGAATTCCGGGCGCATGCCGTCATCCTGGCCACCGGTGGCTACGGCCGCTCGTACTTCTCCTGCACCTCGGCTCATACCTGCACGGGCGACGGCAACGGCATGGTGCTGCGCGCCGGCCTGCCGCTCCAGGACATGGAGTTCGTGCAGTTCCACCCCACCGGCATCTACGGCGCCGGCTGCCTGATCACCGAGGGCGTGCGCGGCGAGGGCGGTTACCTGACCAATTCCGAGGGCGAGCGCTTCATGGAACGCTACGCGCCCAATGCCAAGGACCTGGCCTCGCGCGACGTGGTTTCGCGCTCGATGACCATCGAGATCCGCGAAGGCCGCGGGGTGGGACCCAACAAGGATCACATCCATCTCAACCTGCAGCACCTCGGCGCCGACGTCATCCACGACCGGCTCCCCGGGATCGCCGAGTCGGCCCGGATCTTCGCCGGCGTGGACGTCACGAAAGAGCCGATTCCGGTTCTGCCGACCGTGCACTACAACATGGGCGGCATCCCGACCAACTATCACGGCGAGGTGGTCACGCTTGCCGACGGCGATCCCGACAGCGTCGTGCAGGGCCTCTACGCCATCGGCGAGGCGGCCTGCGTGTCGGTGCACGGAGCCAATCGCCTCGGCTCGAATTCCCTGCTCGACCTGATCGTCTTCGGCCGCGCCGTGGCCAATCGCTGCGGCGAGACGATCCAGCCGGGGCAGTCGCACAAGCCCCTGCCCAAGGGCACGCTGGATGCGCTCGTCGGCGAGTTCGACCGCCTGCGCCACGCCGACGGCGATGTGTCGACCGCGGAGATCCGGGGCGAGATGCAGCAGGTCATGCAGAACAACGCAGCCGTATTCCGCACCGGCGAGACGCTCGAGGAAGGCTGCGGAAAGATCAACGAGGTCGCCGCCAAGTTCGAGCGCGTCAAGGTCAGCGACCGCGGCCTGGTCTGGAACTCCGACCTGGTCGAAACGCTGGAACTGCGCAACCTTTTGGGCAACGCGGTGACCACCATGGTGGCGGCCGAGAACCGCACCGAAAGCCGCGGCGCGCATGCCCGCGAGGACTACAGCGACCGCGACGACGACAACTGGATGAAGCACACGCTCATCTGGATGGACGAGGCGAGCAAGACGAAGATCGACTACCGGCCGGTGCACATGCACACGCTGACCGACGAAGCCGAAGTCATTCCTCCGAAGGCGAGAACCTACTGACCATGGCTGAATTCAGACTCCCGAAGAACTCTCGCATTTCCAAGGGCAATCATCACCCCGCGCCCGAGGGTGCGAAGAACGTCAAGACCTTCCGCGTCTACCGCTGGGACCCGGACAGCGGCGAGAATCCGCGGGTCGATTCATACGATATCGACCTCGACGACTGCGGGCCGATGGTGCTCGACGCGGTCATCAAGATCAAGAACGAGATCGATCCGACGCTGACGTTCCGTCGTTCCTGCCGCGAAGGCATCTGCGGGTCCTGTGCATTCAACATCGACGGCACCAATACGCTCGCCTGCACCAAGGGTATCGACGAGATCTCCGGCGACGTCAAGATCTACCCGCTGCCGCACATGCCGGTGGTCAAGGACCTGGTGCCCGATCTCACTCACTTCTACGCCCAGTACGCGTCGATCCGGCCCTGGCTGCGCACGCAGAGTCCCGCGCCGCCGGACAAGGAGCGCCTGCAGTCGCCCGAGGACCGCAAGCACATCGACGGTCTCTACGAATGCATCCTGTGCGCCTGCTGCTCGACTGCCTGCCCGAGCTACTGGTGGAGCGGCGAGCGCTATCTTGGCCCCGCGATCCTGCTGCAGGCCTATCGCTGGCTGGTGGACTCGCGCGACGAAGCCACGGGTGAACGCCTCGACGATCTCGAGGACCCGTTCCGCCTGTATCGCTGCCACACCATCATGAACTGCACCAAGACCTGCCCGAAGGGTCTCAACCCGGCCAAGGCGATTGCCGAGATCAAGAAGATGATGCTAGCTAGGCGGGGGCTCTAGCGAGTCGCCTCGAGGTTCACCGGGATGACAGCGCAAGAGCCCCCTGCGAAACTGCGCTGGCGCTGCCGGCGGGGCATGCAGGAGCTCGACGTGATGCTCGGCGGCTGGCTGGAGGTGTGCTGGGCGGGAGCCGGCGACGATCTGCGCGAGGCCTTCGATCGTCTGCTGGAGATCGAGGACGACCGGCTCTGGGATTGGTTGTTGGGGCGCTCCGACCCCGAACGGGGCCTGGAAGAAATCGTCGAGGCCATTCGTGCCCGCCACTTCGGCCCGTCCCGGCGCTGACTGGCCAGTGGGACCGGCTCGCGGCGCGGCCCTGGTCGTGTCCGGGCTGAGCCTGCTCGCCTGCCTGGCCGCGTTCGCCAACGGATCGCCCTTTTTCATTCGCCTGTTCCTGGCATGCCTTGTCGCAGTCGTCGGCGGTTTCGCCGTCCTGCGCCTCCTGCGTCCGACGGTCAGTGGCCTGACGGTGACGGGGCGACGCGTACGCCTCGATCGACCGGGCCGCCAGCCACGGACCGGTGAGGTGGTCGGCCTGCCGTTCGTCTCACCGCTGTACGTCGGATTCCGCTGGCGTCCCGACACGACGCGCCTGCCGCGCGCCGTCGGCCTGTTCAGGGAACAAATGAGCGAGTCGGATTTTCGACGGCTCTGCGCCGAATTGCGCCAGGGTGACGAGCCATGAAACGATTCCTGCGAGGCCTTGGGCGGTGGCTGTTTCGACTGGGCGTCCTCGGCATTCTCTTGCTCGTCGGCCTGACCCTCCCGCTGCGCTGGATCGATCCGCCCACTTCGGCCTACATGATCCTCGACGAAAGGCGCAACGATCGAGCCGTCCGCCAGCAATGGGTCGCCTACGAACGCCTATCGGACCATCTCAAGCTGGCGGTCATCGCGTCGGAGGACCAGAAGTTCCCCCATCACTTCGGCTTCGATCTGGAGCAGATACGCCAGGCCGTCGACACGCGGCTGGACGGCGGACGCCTGCGCGGGGCCAGTACAATCAGCCAGCAGCTGGCCCGCAATCTCTACCTCTGGCCGGGTCAGGACTGGATACGGAAGGGTCTCGAAGCGGCGCTGACCGTGCCGCTGGAATTGTTCGTCCCCAAGCACCGGCTGCTCGAGATCTATCTCAACATCGCTGAATTCGATACCGGCGTGTTCGGTGCCGAGGCCGCGTCGATGCAGTATTTCGGCAAGTCCGCGCGAGCACTTTCCCGGAACGAGGCAGCGCTACTGGCCGCCGTGCTGCCGGCGCCGAAACGGTTCGAGGCGAACCGCCCGGACGACTTCCTGCGCCAGCGCCAGAACTGGATCCTGGAGCAAATGGACAACCTGGGTTACGGCTGGATTCCGCCCGGCCCGAAAGCCGCCGATCCCTGACTTCGGACCGAGTGGAATCCTGAGCGCGGCGGCTGAGCCACTTCGATCAAGCGGGCGTGACCCAGTCGGGCGAGCGCCAGCGCCAGTTCGGCACAGGACAGGGCATCGGCCAGCGCGTCGTGCTGGCTTCGAGCGACCAGCCCAAGGCGGCGGCAGGCCGCTTCCAGCGTCGACGCGTTCCCGTGGGCGTGTTCCGTCCCGGACATCCGCATGCGCCGACGGTGCCACGCGAGGGTGTCGATGACCGGCACGGGCCAGGCCGTTCGGAGGCTTGAGGCCAGCGCACGCTGCAGGAACGCCAGGTCCAGCGGCGCATGGTGAAAGACCGCGACGCGACCGTCCAGCGCCGCGATCAGCGCCCGCAGGGCGACATCCGGTGACTTCGCGTCGGCGAGATCGCAATCCCGCAGCCCGTGGATGGTCGCCGAGTCACCGACGGTGTCGCGTTCGCTTCGCGCCAGGCGATGATCCTGCGCGCCGCCGAGATCGATCGCGCCAGCGTTGATGGGTACCCATCCGATGCTGATGATTTCGTCCCTGACGGGATCCAGGCCGGTCATCTCCAGGTCGATGGCCAGCAGAGGGGCGGCCTCGACGGGCAGGGCCGCTGAGGGCCAGTTTCCGCCGAGGCGGCGCCGGGCACGTTGCCAGCGCCAGTAGCGCAGTGGATGGAGGAAAGCCGCGTTCACAGCATGTAGTGCTGGGCCAGGGCGCGCTGCGCGGAGGTGACGATGCTGAAGGCCGAGCGCAGGTAGCGACGGTGCAGGCTGGACAGTTCGTCCGGGTCGACCAGGTTGTCGGGCTTGTGGCCGTGTTCCATCTGCCGGGCCTGGTGGCGCAATCGTACGCCGCCGATGAAGCGCAGGGCGTGGATGAGGTCGTCGGCATCGCCGCTGCTGATGAGGCCGGCTTCGCCGGCAGCGCGAATTCGATCCTCGCTGTGCACGGCCCCGAGGGCGCCTTCCAGGGCGTGAACCCGGGCCAGGTCGACGATGGGGATGACGCCCCGCTTCTTGAGGTTGAGTCCCTTGCTTCTCTCGCCGCCGCGCTCCTGGACGAATTGCCGGAACAGGCCGAGCGGCGGTCGGTGGGTCATCGACTCTGCGGCCAGGAAACGACGAAAGATGTCGCTTTCCCGGGCTTGCTCGAGGACTTCGCGGTGGAGTGATTCGGCCATGCGCGAATCGCCTCGTACCGCGCGCATGTCGAAGAAGATGCTGCAGTGCATGACCGACTTGGGTTCCGGCTCGCGCATCCAGTCATCGAAGCGCTTGCGCCAGGCCCGACGCGACATCCGCCACTCGCCCTGGGCCATGACGCCGCCGGGACAAAAGACATAGCCGCAGGCGTCCAGCCCCGTGCAGACGAATTCGGCCATGGATCGAAAGTAGTCTTCGGCGCCATCGTCGGGCTCGTCGGCTAGCAGGAGGCCGTTGTCCTGGTCGCTGACCAGCCCTTGCTCGAGCCGAGCCTGGGAGCCGAAGGACAGCCAGGTCCAGGCCATCGGCGCTTCGCCCAGGTCCCGTTCGGCCAGTTCCAGCAGGCGACCGGTGCAGGCGTCGGTGATGCGCGATGCCATGCGACCGACTTCCGTGACGCCGGTGCCGGCCCGCGCCAGTCCGGCAAGCAGCGCCGGCCCCCGCCGGGCGAGGTGCGCGACGGCGTCGGCGTCTTCGGCACGCGCGATGTCGCGAACCAGGCGCAGGGGGTCGGGCGCCTGCAGTTGCATCAGGTCGCCGGAGCTGACCACGGCGACCAGGCGATCGCCGGCATCCAGGACCGGCAGGTGATGCACGCCCAGGCGCATCATCTCCACCACGGCCTCCGAGGCTGGCGCCGAGTCTCTTACGGGCGACGGATCGGGGGTCATGATCTGGCCGACGTCCGTGTCGGCCGGGAGGTTTCGTGCCAGCACACGGTTTCGCAGGTCGCGGTCGGTGACGATGCCGACCAGCCGATCGTCGGAAACCACGGGCAGGCAACTGATGCGGTGTTGGGCCATCAGCCGGGCGCAGTCTCCGATGGACCGCTCCGGTCCGGTGGTGACGGGCGGGCGCAGGCCGAGATGGGCCAGTGCATCGCCTCCCGTGGTCCCATCGCCGGTGGCCAGTCGCGCGGCGGGGCGCGCGGCCAGGAATCGGGACATCGCGTCATGCTCGGCGATGAGCCGCTCGACGTGTTCCCGACCGAGTTCCCATATCAGGCAATCCTCGACCGCCCTGACCGAATAACGCTCGACGGGCGGATCGAAAACGATCCGGTGCCCGAATAGCTCGCCTTCCCCGCGGTGCTCGAGTGAGTCACCGTTTGCATCAAGCAGTTCGACCGCCCCCTTGCGCACGATGAACAGTGCCGACTGGCCGGGCGGATCGAACGCGGCGATCCGGTCGCCGGCGCGAAAGTACCGGATGGTCAGCAATCCGGCGAGCCGGCCGACGAGATCCTGCGCCAGGGCGTCGAAGGGAACGACCTGCGACAGGAACTCTGAAATGTCTTTGGGTGCCGGGCTCATGTCGCCATTATCTCCATGCCCGAACGGAAAAAAAGAGGCCGGCAGCGCCTGCTGCCGGCCAAGCGGATCCTTCCGGAGGAAGAAGGATCATCGGGGAGAGCCGGGGATCAGTGGCCGTGCGCGGCGGCAGCACCGCGCGGCACCCGGATGTCCTCGACCAGGTCGCGGATATCGGCCGGCGGCGGAGCCGTCAGCTTGCTGACCACGGTTGCCACGATGACGTTGAGCAGCATGCCGACCACGCCGATGCCTTCCGGCGAGATGCCGAACAGCCAGTTCTCCGGCACGTTCTCGGCCAGGGGCGTGATGAAGATGCCCTTGAAGTAGAGAATGTAGCCGAAGGTGAACAGCAGGCCGGTCAGCATGCCGGCGATGGCGCCTTCGCGATTGATGCGCGTCGAGAAGATGCCCATGATGATGGCGGGGAACAGCGACGCGGCCGCCAGCCCGAAGGCGAATGCCACCACCTGGGCCACGAAGCCGGGTGGGTTGTAGCCGAGATAGCCGGCGATGACGATGGCCACTGCCGCGGCGATGCGTCCGGTGAGCAGCTCTCCGCGCTCGCTCATGTCGGGTTTGAAGATACCCTTCACGAGGTCGTGCGACACGGCCGAAGAGATGACCAGCAGCAACCCGGCCGCGGTGGACAGGGCGGCGGCGATCCCGCCGGCGGCGATCAGGGCGATGACCCAGTTGGGCAGGTTGGCGATTTCCGGGTTGGCCAGCACCATGATGTCGCGGTCGACGGTCAGTTCGTTGCCTTCCCAGCCGCGCGACTCGGCCACCGGCGAGAACTGCTCGTTGGCGTCGTTGTAGTACTGGATCCGGCCGTCGCCGTTCTTGTCCTCGAAACCCAGCAGGCCCGTCTCTTCCCAGGTGCGGAACCAGTTGGGCCGTTCCTCGTAGGCCAGCGGCTGCGTTTCCTCGCTGTTGCCGCCCGGCCAGATCGTCTCGATCAGGTTCAGGCGGGCCATGGCGCCGACGGCGGGGGCCGTCGTGTAGAGCAGGGCGATGAAGAAAAGCGCCCAGCCGGCGGATCGCCGGGCGTCGCTGACCTTGGGGACCGTGAAGAAGCGCACGATGACGTGCGGCAGCCCCGCCGTGCCGACCATCAGGGCCAGGGTGATACAGAACACGTCGATGGTTGCCTTCGAGCCGTCGGTGTAGGCGCCGAAACCGAGGTCCTGCACGACGCTGTCCAGTCGCTCCAGCAGCCAGACCGATTCCGAGCCGCTGACGGTCGAACCCAGGCCCAGTTGGGGCAGTGCATTGCCGGTCAGTTGGATCGAGATGAAGACCGCCGGCACGGTGTAGGCGAAGATCAGCACGCAGTACTGCGCCACCTGGGTGTAGGTGATGCCCTTCATGCCGCCGAGCACGGCATAGATGAAGACGATGCCCATGCCGACCAGCAGGCCGGTGAGGATGTCGACCTCCAGGAAGCGCGAGAAAACGATGCCCACGCCGCGCATCTGTCCGGCCACGTAGGTGAAGGAGATGAAGATCAGGCAGATCACGGCGACGATGCGCGCCGATTTCGAGTAGTAGCGATCGCCGATGAACTCCGGCACCGTGAACTTGCCGTACTTGCGCAGGTAGGGGGCCAGCAGCAGGGCGAGCAGCACGTAGCCGCCGGTCCAGCCCATCAGGTAGACCGAGCCGTCGTAGCCCAGGAAGGCGATCAGGCCGGCCATGGAGATGAACGAGGCGGCCGACATCCAGTCCGCGCCGGTGGCCATGCCGTTGGCCACCGGATGCACGCCCTTGCCGGCCACGTAGAAGTCGCCGGTCGAATGCGCCCGCGACCAGATCGCGATGCCGATGTAGAGCACGAAGGTGGCGCCGACGACGATGTAGGTGAGTGTTTGCAGGTCCATGTCGGCTCCTTATTCCTCGTGAAAGTCGTGCTCGCGGTCGAGCTTGTTCATGCGCCAGGCATAGAAGAAGATCAGACCGAGGAAGGTGTAGATCGAACCCTGCTGGGCGAACCAGAAGCCCAGCGGGTATCCGAACAGCTGGAAGCGGTCGAGCACGTCGACGAGCAGGATGCCGAAGCCGTAGGAGACGGTGAACCAGATGATCAGGCAGATCGCCATGAGCCGCAGGTTGGCTTTCCAGTAGCGATCGCGCGTGGCTTGATCGGACATGACGGAGATTCCCTCGTGATTGCGGTGATTCTCCGGGGAATGTAGCAACGCCTTATCCGAAGCGCCTTTCGACTTTAGTCGATGGGCCCGCGATACCGGAGGCGCGGATTGCTATGATGAATCCGGTTTCCGAGACCTGCGCGAATGTTCTCAGCGTCCCTGATCGCTCTCCTGTCCCTGGCCTATGTGGGGCTGCTGTTCGCCATCGCCTGGTGGGGCGATCGCGGCGCGGCGATTCCGCTCGGGCCGAAGACCCGCGCCGCCGTCTATTCGCTTTCCCTGGCGGTCTACTGCACTTCCTGGACCTTCTTCGGCGCCGTGGGCAGCGCCGTGGAGAATGGCTGGCTGTTCGCGACCATCTATCTCGGCCCGATCCTGGTGCTGGTCTTTGGACACGACCTGATGCAGCGAATCCTCCGACAGAGCCGCCAGCAGCGCCTGACCTCGATCGCCGATTTCATCGCGCATCGCTACGGACGCTCCCGCCCGCTGGCCATCGCAGTGACCCTGGCGGCCGTGATCGGGTCGATCCCCTACATCGCGCTGCAGCTCAAGGCCGTCACCATGGGCCTGGTCGCGATCAGCGACGGTCGCGACGCGCTCTCCGAACAAACCCTTGCGCTGGTGCTGGCCCTGGGCCTGGGCGTCTTCGCCGTGCTCTTCGGCGCGCGCCGGCTCGAAGCCAGCGAGCACCACCGCGGCATGGTCGTGGCGGTAGCCTTCGAGTCCATGGTCAAGCTCGTCGCTTTTGCCGCGGTCGGCCTGTGGGCGCTGTTCGCGGTGCTCGACGGGCCGGGCGGCATGCTCGAGCGAGTCAGCGGCGATGTCGAATACCGGGCCCTGTTCCTGCCGGGTGCCTTGCCCGAGGGCTTCTGGGTGCAGACCCTGCTGGCGGCCGCGGCCATCATCTGCCTGCCGCGGCAGTTCCAGGTCAATTTCGTCGAAAACGAAAACGAGGCCGACCTGCGCACCGCGCGCTGGCTGTTTCCCGTCTACCTGCTGGCGTTCACGTTGCTGGTGGTTCCGATCGCGCTGGCCGGCATGGAGCGCCTCGGCCAGGGATCGTTCAACGCCGACACTTTCGTGCTGACCCTACCGATGAGCGCGGATCAGGGCTGGCTGACCATGCTCAGTTTCCTGGGCGGGTTCTCGGCGGCCACCGGCATGGTCATCGTGGCCACCGTGGCCTTGGCCACCATGGTCAGCAACGACCTGCTGGTGCCGTTGTTGTTGCGTCTGAAATCGCGCCGGGGCAACGACTTCAGCCAAGTCGTTCTCAACGCCCGCCGCATCACCATCATCGCCCTGGCCGTCATGGCCTGGCTGTATTACCTGGTGCTGCAGACCACCGACCGGCTTGCCGCGATCGGGCTAACGTCCTTCGCGGCGGTGATCCAGTTCGCGCCCGCGCTGGTCATCGGCGTCTACTGGCGCGGTGCGAGCCGGGAAGGTGCCATGGCGGGCCTGCTGTTCGGGCTGGGCGTCTGGCTGTCGATGATCTTCATGCCCTCGATATTCACCGACTGGCCGGGCTGGCTCGAGCCCGGACTCTACCGCGCCACCCTGATCGGCCTGGCGGGCAACGTGTCCGCGCTTTTGCTGGTGTCACTGTGGGTGCGGCGGCGCCGCCCGGTCCTTCCCAGGCTGCTGGGCAGCCGCACGGCCCGTCCGGTCACCATCGGCGAGTTGCGCGAACTCGCCGCCGGCTTCATCGGCCGCGAGCGGGTCGATACCGCCTTCGCCAGCGCGCTGGGCGGTGAGCGAACGGCGGCCGATGAGGACATGCCCGCCGACCACGACCTCATCGGGTTCACCGAGCGCCTGCTTTCCGGCTGCATCGGGTCGGCCTCGGCGCGTACCGTCCTGGCCGCGGGACTGCGGCGCAGCGGCATGCGGCCCGACGATGCGCTGGCCCTGCTGGAGCAGACCTCCAGCGCGATCCAGTTCAACCGCGACCTGCTCGACGCCACGCTCGACCACATCAGCCAGGGCGTGAGCGTGGTGGACGCCGACCTGCGCCTGGTCAGCTGGAACCGGGCCTATGCCGAACTGCTCGAGTATCCGCCCGGCATGGTCTACATCGGGCGCCCCGTGGAGGAGTTGATCCGCTACAACCTGGAGCGCTGGCTCGAAGGCAGCCCCGAGCAAATCGAGGAGGCCGTCGATCGGCGTATGCATCACATGCGGCGGCGAACGCCTTACGTGTTCGAACGCCATCACGGCGACGGCCGCGTCATCGAGATCCGCGGCAATCCCATGCCGCAGGGCGGCTACGTGACCACCTATACCGACATCACCAGCTTCAAGCGAACCGAGCGCGAGCTCAAGCGCGCCTACGCCACGATGGAGCAGCAGGTGGCCGAACGCACGCGCGAACTCAACCGCGCCATGCAGGCCCTCGATACCGCGAGACAGGAGGCCGAGGCGGCCAACGAGAGCAAGACGCGATTCCTGGCCGCGGCGAGCCACGACCTGCTACAGCCGCTCAATGCCGCGCGCCTCTTTTCTTCCTCGCTCAGGCAGTCCGCCGATCGCCTGCCCGAGGAGGAGGCCAACCTCAGCCGCCGTGTCGATCACAGCCTGAGCGTGGCCGAAGACCTGCTGTCGGCATTGCTCGACATCAGCCGCCTCGACCAGGGCGCCCTGCAGCCGCGCTGGTCGGAGTTTCCCGTTCAGGTCCTGTTCGACAAGCTCGAGCGCCAGTTCGGGGCGCTGGCGGCGCGCCGGGGGCTCAAGCTGCGGCTCCGCCCGAGCGGCGCCTGGGTCCGCAGCGATCAGAAACTGCTCCAGCGGGTCCTGGCCAACCTCGTCGGCAACGCCCTGCGCTACACGAGGGAAGGTGGTGTGCTCCTGGGCTGCCGGCGGCGCGGGGAGAACGTGCTGATCGAAGTATGGGATTCGGGCCCGGGCATCGCCGAGAACGATCGCGAACGGGTCTTCCGGGAGTTCGAGCGCCTGGCGGCGGAGGAAGACGCCGACGTGTCGGAACAGGGCCTGGGTCTTGGGCTCGCGATCTGCCAGCGAATCAGCCTGATGCTCGAAGCGCCGCTCGACCTTCGCTCGAGGGTGGGGTGCGGCAGCGTGTTCTCGGTCAGCGTTCCCGCCGCGCAGGTCGGCTCATGGGAACGGAACGGGCAAGCGGCACGCCCGGAGAGTCAGGTGGGACAGTTCAGCGATCGCCGGGTGTTGTGCCTGGACGACGACCCGGATGTTCTGGACGGCATGCGCGCCATGCTCGAGCGCTGGGGTTGCGCCGTTTCGACCGCGCGCGACCGCGAAGCCGCAGCCCGGCAGATGCTCGAGCATTCGCCCGATTTGCTGATCGTCGACTACCACCTGGAAGGCCAGGACAATGGCCTCGATGCCGCGCTGTCGATACGCAGCGACTCGGGCCGGTCCCTTCCGGTCCTGGTGGTCACCGCCGATCGCGGCAGCGCGCTGCAGGAACGGATCGCAGCACTCGGATTCAGGCGCCTGCTCAAACCGGTCAAGCCGGCAGCCCTGCGCGCGGTCATGCGGCGCTTGCTGGACGAGGCGGGGACCGGGCAACCCGACGGCTGAGGCAGTCAGGCGAAGCAGTCAATCCCTACGGGCTGTCCTGCTCGAACGCCTTCGGAGAGACCTGCAGTCGATTGAGCAGCGTGACCGCCTGGGTGCGGTTGGAGACGTCGAGCTTTCGCATGATGGCGGTCATGTGGGCCTTGACCGTGGCTTCGGTGATGTCGAGTTCCCAGGCGATCTGCTTGTTGAGCAGGCCTTCGCCGAGCATCATGAGAATCCGGTACTGCTGGGGCGTGAGCGCGCCGATCTTCTGCACCAACTCGAGCTCGCCGGGGTCGCGCTCGCGCGGTTCGAGCCCGGCCGGCACCCAGGTGTCGCCGTCGAGCACGCGGTCGATCGCCTGATCGATGGTTTCCGAATCAGCCGACTTCGAAAGAAACCCGGCCGCCCCGTCGGCGATCGCGCGCTGGATGATCCGGGTGTCGTCGTGCGCCGAGATCAGCAGGACGGGTATTTCGGGATAGCGGCCCCGCATCCAGGCCAGGGCCGACAGGCCGTGCCGGCCGGGCAGGTGCAGGTCGAGCAGCACCAGGTCGATCGCCGAATCGGCCTCCAGGAGTTCCTGAAGCTGCTCGAACGAAGCCATCTCCGACACCCGGCATTGCGGGTGCATTCGCCTGAGCGTGCCGGCCAGGGCCTCGCGAAACAGCGGGTGGTCGTCCACGACCACCATGTGCTCGGCCGCCTGCAGGTTCATGCGCGTCAGACCTGTCGGCGGTTCTCGATCAGGTTTTCGACGACTTCGGGATCGGCCAGCGTGGAAGTGTCGCCGAGCTGGTCGTGTTCGTTGGCGGCGATCTTGCGCAGGATGCGGCGCATGATCTTGCCCGAACGCGTCTTGGGAAGGCCCGGCGCCCATTGCAGGTGATCAATCGTGGCGATCGGGCCGATCTCCTCGCGCACCCACTGGATCAGTTCCTCGGCCAGCTTCTCGTCGCCTTCCCGGCCTGCCATCAGCGTCACGTAGGCGTAGACGCCCTGACCCTTGATGTCGTGGGGGAAACCGACCACGGCAGCCTCGGCTACCGCGGAGTGCGCCACCAGGGCGGATTCGACTTCGGCCGTACCCAGGCGGTGACCCGAGACGTTGATGACGTCGTCGACCCGGCCGGTGATCCAGTAGTAGCCGTCCTCGTCGCGCCGGGCGCCGTCCCCAGTGAAGTAACGGCCCTTGTAGGCGGCGAAATAGGTCTCGCCGAATCGCTTGTGGTCGCCGTAGACGGTGCGCATCTGGCCGGGCCAGCTGTCGGTGAGCACCAGATTGCCCGAGGTCGCGCCTTCGAGCTCCTTGCCGTCGGCGTCGAGCAGGGCGGCCTTGATGCCGGGCAGGGGTTTCGTCGCCGAGCCGGGCTTGAGATCGGTGGCGCCGGGCAGGGGAGAAATCAGGATGCCGCCGGTCTCGGTCTGCCACCAGGTGTCGGCGATCGGGCAGCGGCCGTCGCCGACCACGTTGTAGTACCACTCCCAGGCTTCGGGGTTGATCGGCTCGCCGACCGTGCCGAGGATGCGAAGGGACTCGCGGCTGGTTTTCCGCACCGGTTCATCGCCGCCGCGCATCAGGGCGCGAATTGCCGTCGGGGCGGTGTAGAAAATGTTGACCTGGTGCTTGTCGACGACCTGCCAGAAGCGGCTGTTGTCGGGGTAGTTGGGTACGCCCTCGAACATCAGCGTGGTGGCGCCGTTGGCCAGCGGCCCGTAGACGATGTAGCTGTGGCCGGTCACCCAGCCTACGTCCGCCGTGCACCAGTAGATCTCGCCCTCCTGGTAGTCGAAAACGATCTCATGGGTCCAGCTCGCCCAGGCGAGGTAGCCGCCGGAGGTGTGCAGCACGCCCTTGGGCTTGCCCGTGGATCCGGAGGTGTAGAGGATGAACAGCGGATCCTCGGCGTTCATTTCCTCGGGCTCGCAGTCGGCGTCCACGTGCTCGAGCGCTTCGTGAAGCCAGTGGTCGCGGTCGGCATCCCAGTCGATGTCGTTTCCGGTATTGCGAACCACCAGCACCGAGTCGACGCGATCGGCCGCATCCTCGTTCGACAGCGCGCGATCGACGTTCTTCTTCAACGGCGTGGCCTTTCCGCCGCGCATGCCCTCGTCGGCGGTGATTACGCACTTTGAGTCGCAGTCGATGATGCGCCCGGCCAGCGCGTCGGGCGAGAAGCCGCCGAAGACCACCGAGTGGATCGCACCGATGCGCGCGCAGGCCAGCATGGCCACGGCGGCTTCGGGAATCATCGGCATGTAGAGCGTGACCCGATCGCCCTTGCCGACGCCGAGGCGCTTGAGCACGTTGGCGAAGCGGCAGACCCGATCGTGCAGCTGTCGGTAGGTGATCTTCTCGTCGCGCTCGGGGTCGTCGCCTTCCCAGAGAATGGCGACCTGGTCGCCGCGAGCGTCCAGGTGCCGGTCGACGCAGTTGGCGCAGACGTTGAGCGTGCCATCGTCGAACCAGCGGATGTGCAGGTCGTCGAGATCGAAGTTGACGTCCTTGATGCGCGAGTAGGGCTTGATCCATTCGACCCGCTGCCCGATCCGGTTCCAGAACGCATCCTCGTTCTCCAGCGCCTCCCGGGTCAGCTCCTCGAAGCGCTCACGGTCGACGCGGGCGGATTTCGCGATCTTGTCGGGGACAGGGTGGACCTGCGCTTGCGGATGATGTTCTGCCATGATTTCGCTTCCTCTTCGCGACTGCTTGGTTGGGGGCCCGGGAAGGCCTCGTGACGCCGTCGTTCAGTGTCGCCAAAGCCCGAAAGCTTGTAAAGGAGGGGTCGCGCATACGACGTACGACTTTGGTCTAACACGACTAAAGGCTAATTGCCGCGCAGGTGCGATGCCGGAACCATGAGGGCCGTCCATCGAACTCACCAACGGAAAGAGGGATTTTCCAATGACGGGACGGCAAATCGTCGAGATCAGGGATCGGAACGGATCCCCGAGCTGGCGCCGCGGACTGCTGGCGCTCTCCATTTCACTGGCCTGCGCCGGCCCGGTACTGGCCGACGACGCCGACCGTGTTGCCGAGCTCGAGCAGCGCGTGGCCGATCTCGAAGCCATGGTCCAGCAGCTTCTCGACGAGCGTCGCGCCGCGGCGCCCGCCGGTGAGGAAGTCCGGCGGGTGGCGGAAGAGTCGCGCGCGACCCGCGCCATGGTCGAGGAGATGCGTGATCGCGCCGAACCGGTCCTGGCCGCCGCCGAGGAAAAGGCTGCCGGACCCGAGTTCTACTGGGGCGGCTATGTCAAGGCCGACGCCATCGTCTCCGACTTCTCCGACGGCGAAGTCGCTGCCGGCAGCATCGGGCGGGACTTCTTCGTGCCGAGCACGATCCCGGTCGGAGGCGAAGGCGAGGGCGCGGTCACGGACTTCCATGCGCGCCAGAGCCGGGTCAATTTCGGCGTACGCCACCAGGTCGACGAGAACAACAGGCTGGGTGCCTTCGTCGAGTTCGATTTTCTCGCGACCGCCGGCGGCAACGAGCGCGTCAGCAACTCCTATTCACCGCGCATGCGCCACGCCTTCATCACCTGGAACAACTGGCTCGTCGGCCAGACCTGGAACACCTTCATGGATGTGGGTACGCTGCCCGAGAGCGTCGACTTCATCGGCCCCGCCGGCAGCACGACCTTCGGCCGCCAGACCCAGATCCGTTACACGAGCGGAAACTTCGCCGTTGCGCTGGAGAACCCGGAAACGACCATCACGCCCTTCGGCGGTACAGGCAGGATCGTAACCGACGATCACCTGATGCCGGAACTGGCCGCCCGTTATACCTGGAAGGGCGACTGGGGCCACGTCCAGCTCGGCGGCATGCTGCGCCAGCTTGCCTACGAGGACGACGCGCTGGGCATCGACGACGACGAGATGAGCTGGGGCGTCAGCGTTTCGGGCAAATTCCCGATCGGCCGCGACGACATCCGCTGGATGGTGCATCACGGCGACGGTCTGGGACGTCATGTCGGATTGAACTTCGTCAACGCAGCGGTACTCACCGACACCGGCAGTCTCGAGCCGATCGGCACGACCGGCGGGTTCGTGGCCTACCGGCACTGGTGGAGCGAACGCCTGCGCTCGACCGCCGTTTTCGGTTACCTGGACGTCGACAATCCGGTCCAGTACACGGGAACGGGGGTGAGCAGCGGCAACTGGAGCGGCCAGGTGAACCTGTTCTACAGCCCGGTGGACACGCTGAGCTTCGGCGTCGAGTACCTGACCGCCGAGCGCGAGATCGAATCGGGCGAAAGCGGCCGGCTCGACAGACTGCAGTTCACGGGCAAGTACAGCTTCTGAATTCCTACCGGCCCGATCTCGGGCCGGATCAGGAATCGTGCGCGAGGACGGTCGGCAGTTCCATCGGCGCGTTCAGGAGGTCGGCCGCTCCGGCTTCGATCAGTTCCGCGCGCGACCCATAGCCCCACGTCACCCCGTGGGGCTGGATGTTGTTGTTCCGGGCGCCGATCATGTCGTGCTTGCGGTCCCCGATCATCCGCGTGGTTTCGGTCGCCAGTCCGAGCTGCTCCGCAACGTACGCGAGGAGTTCGGACTTGTCGGTCCGGGTCCCGTCGAGTTCGCTGCCGAAGACGTCTTCCAGATACTTGTCCAGGCCGAAGTGGACGACGATGCGTCGCGCATAGATCGTGGGCTTCGAGGTCGCCACGAACAATCGCGCGCGCCCTGAACGAAGCGTCTCGAGCGCTTCGGCGATGCCGGGGTAGGGCGCGTTCTCGTAGAGACCGACTTCGCCGAAGCGTTCCCGATACAACGCCACGGCCCGGCTCGCAAGCTCGTCGTTTCCGTCGAGCATCTCCGAGAAACTTTCATGCAGGGGTGGACCGATGCAGTGCAAAAGCCGGTGCTGTTCGGGCACGGGCCGTTCGAGTCGCTCCAGGGCGTACTGGATACAGCGGGTAATGCCTTCGCGCGGGTCCGTGAGGGTGCCGTCGAGATCGAGCAGGATATCCAAGCCGTTGTCAGTCCCTTCTTGCCGCTCGCGTGGCGTCGGCCACTTCCGACAGAACCACGGACTTGCCGATCGGGAAAAGAGCGATCCCGGCCAGCTTGACGTGCTGGATACCGAAGGGGATGCCGAGGATGGTGATGAACAGCGCCAGTGCCCAGAACAGGTGGCCAATGGCCAGCCAGAGACCGGCGACCACGAACCAGATGACGTTGCCGATCATGCCCAGGCAGCCGGTACCCAGGTCGTCCCGGCCGGTCATCATTCGCCGATTGACGGCCTCGCGGCCGAAGGGCCAGAACATGAACTTGCCGATGACGAAGCAGGCTCGTCCCCAGGGGATGCCGATGATGCTGATGAAGCAAAGCAGCCCGTAGAACCACCAGGCGAGCCCCATGAAGAAGCCGCCGAGGACGAACCAGATCAGGTTGCCGATCAATCGAAGCATGTGCGTTTCCGTCGAGAGTCGATGAGCGTAAATTCTATCGCGTCGTGCTTGGTACCGTGCACAGGCTGGCAATCGGCTAATATCAAGGCCTGTTGATCGGAGTCCTCCCAGTGACTGAGCAAATCCTCCTCGGAAAGGGCGATCGGGTGGTTCAGCTCGAAGGTCGCTACGCCAACCGTCACGGCATGGTGGCCGGCGCGACGGGGACGGGCAAGACCGTCACGCTTCTGGTCATGGCGGAAGGCTTTTCGCGCATGGGAGTGCCGGTGTTCATGGCCGACGCCAAGGGCGATGTCGCCGGCCTGGCTGCCGCCGGTACGCCGCACGCAAAGATCGACGAGAGAATCGCGACCATCGGCATCGAAGACTATCGACAGGAACCCAGCCCAGTCGTCTTTTGGGATCTGTGGGGGCGGCAAGGACATCCTGTAAGGACGACGGTCTCGGAGATCGGTCCGACGCTTCTGGCGCGAATGCTCGAGCTCAACGACATTCAGGAAGGCGTGCTGAACGTGGTCTTCCGCGTTGCCGACGAGAGTGGCTTGCTACTGCTGGACCTGAAAGACCTGCGCGCGCTGCTCAATCACGTCGCGGAGAATCGCCGGACAGTCAGCCAGGAGTTCGGGCTGGTCAGTTCCGCCAGTCTCGGCGCCATCCAGCGAAGGCTGCTCGCGCTCGAAGACGAGGGAGGAGAACATTTCTTCGGTGAGCCCGCGCTGGAGCTCAACGACCTGATGCGCACCGACCTCTCCGGGCGGGGCATCGTCAACATCCTGTCGGCCGAGAAACTGATTCTCAAACCCGGCCTGTATTCGACGTTCCTTCTCTGGCTGTTGTCGGAGTTGTTCGAGCAGTTGCCGGAAATCGGCGACCGGGACAAGCCGCGCCTCGCGTTCTTCTTCGACGAGGCCCACCTGCTATTCGATGACTGTCCGCCTGCGTTGCGCCAGCGCGTCGAGCAGGTCGTGCGCTTGATTCGTTCCAAGGGGGTCGGAGTCTATTTCTGCTCCCAGAATCCCGATGACGTCCCCGAAGAAATTCTGGGTCAACTGGGCAATCGCGTGCAGCATGCTTTGCGAGCATACACCCCGCGCGACCAGAAGGCCGTTCGGGCCGCAGCCGAGACCTTCGTGCCAAATCCGGAACTCGACGTCCAGGAAGTCATCAAGACCCTGGGCGTGGGCGAGGCGCTGGTCTCGACCCTGGGTGAAAAGGGCGTTCCGCAGCCGGTCGAGCGAGCCCTGATTGCGCCGCCGCGTTGCCGCATGGGCGTCCTGAGCCCTGAAGAGCGGGCGGCCGTTCGTTCGCGCAGCCCGGTCAGCGAAAAATACGACCGGGCCGTGGATCGCGAATCGGCCTACGAGATCCTGAAGGAACAGGCACAGCAGGCCGCGCTGCAAGCCGAGCGCGAGCCGGCTGCTTCAAGGCCGGCCAGGAGGAGCAATCGCCAGAGTGCGGGTGAAGCATTCCTCAAATCCACCGTGCGCACCATCGGGACGCGACTGGGCCGCGAAATATTCCGCGGCCTCATGGGCGTGATGTTCAAGGGGCGTCGCTGAGGCGCTCGGTGTCCAGTTCGAAGCCGCCCATGATCGACAGACGCATTTGCGGGGCCGCACTTTCACTCGGCTCGACGAAGCTTATGCTGTCGCTGCTGTCGGCCTTGATGTAGAACACGTTATGCGCTTCCGGGTGGATGGGTTGCGGGTCCACCGGTCCTTCCTCGGTGACCTCGTAGATCACCAGGCCTTCTTCTTCCAGCCGAACATCGAGTATTTGACCGTTGGCGATGACGCGATATCGTCCGACGTAGCGCTCCAGTGTTTCGCGCGGTACTTCGACTCGCTGCCGCTTGATCCGTCGGGGCAGGGGCACTTCTTCGCCTTTCAGGATGGCGCCGGTCTCGTCGATAACACGCTGGATCGGAGTCGTGGCGAGGTTGCTCAGCACAATCAGGGTTCTGTCCCTGGCGATGTCGTGATGGACCCAGCTGCGGTATCCCTTCTTGCCCCCGGCATGCGCGATGCTCTCGTTGCGCGCGAGGTTCTCCGTGACGGCGGGGTGCCTGAGAAAGGCCAGGAGGTCCGTGGACGTACTGTAGATGTTGCCGGTTTCGAATTGCGCAACATCCAGATCACGGACCGGGTGCAGCTGATCTTCCTGTTCGTAAAGGCCGATTGCGATTGGCAACTTTTCGGGGCGCCGGTGGAACTCGAAGCTTTGCGGCATGCCCACTCGCTGGAAGATCCTTCGCTCGATCAGATCGGCCGGGTGCAGTGCGGTCGCTTCCTGCAGGATCAGGTCGATCATCATGTACCCGAAGTTCGAGTAGCGCGTCCGGGTGCCCGGCTCGAATTCCAGGGGATGGGAAGCGATCAGTTCCAGGTAGTCCTCGATCGGATAGTGACGTGGCTCGAACTGGAAGCTCTCGCCGCGGGACAGGCCTGACTGGTGATCGAGGAGGTGCCGAATGGTGATTTCCTCGCCGCGCGGAAAGTAAGGAAAGTACCTCGAGACGGGGTCGTCGAGTTGCAGTTCGCCGCGCTCGGCGGCATCGCGAATCAGCCATTCGGAGAAAAGCTTGCGTATCGAGGCGATGTGAAACGATGAACCCAGCTCGATGGCGCCGGCATCCGGCAGATCGCGCATGGTGTATGCCCGATGCAGCAGCACCTGGTTGCCCTGGGCCCACAGCACCACACCGTTGAAGCGATCGATCCCTGTCAGGGCATCGAAGTACTCCCCCAGCCGTTCGGCAATGGCCGATGGGCTCGGCTCCGGCGAGTCGGACGCCTCGGTCACTGCGAGCAGTTTCGACGGCTGGGCGAGGGTGATCGTCATCAGCGCAATAAGGAGGAGCGCTTTTGCGTGGATTCGAGGGCGCATCTTGATTGGGTTTCATTGTAAGCGAACGCTGATATTAGGGCATTAATATCTTTACATCAAGATAGATATCCCGGATAGAATGAGCGCGAGCCACAAACGACTGCGGTCGAAACCGGACCAGGACATGAATCGAATCGAGAAAATCGCCGCGGACTGGAAGCGGGAAAGGCCCGATCTTGATGCGACCGACGCCGCCACGATCGGTCGGTTCCTGATGGTCGCGCGGCAGTTGGAGCGCGTGGGGCGCGCGGAGCTGGCGCCCTTCGATCTGGGGCTGACCGATCACGACGTGCTTTCGGCGCTGCGGCGCAGCGGCTCACCCTATGCGCTCAAGCCGGGCGATCTGCTCGATGAGCTTGTCCTGACTTCCGGCGCCTTGAGCAGCTGTCTGGATCGATTAGAAGGGCGGGGCCTGGTCGAGCGAAGGCGACACGAGAAAGACGGTCGGGCCAGGGTGGTCTCGCTGACGCCACGCGGGACGGACCTGATCGACGCCGTTGTCGAGGCGCGATATGCCGCCGCCCGCGAAGTTCTCCGGGATATTTCCGCCCCCCGGAAAAGGCAACTCGACGAGCTGGTGGCGCAAGTCGAGATCGGCGCCGAACGAGCGGAGCGAAATCAGTCCAGGGCCGACCAGTCGACTTCGGGCAGGGCTTCGAAGGCCGGACGGGCGAAAAGGTAGCCCTGGAACAGCGACACGCCCATCGATTTCAGCGCCTCGTATTCTTCCGGTGTCTCCACGCCTTCGGCAATGGCCCGGATGCCGAGGCTCTCGCAGGCTGAAAGGGTGGCGCGAACCACCGCCTGCCGGCTGGACTTCCGGTCGATGTCGCGCACCAGCCCCATGTCGAGCTTGACCAGGTCGGTCCTGAAATCGGCCAGCAGGCTGAGGCCGGCATAGCCCGCACCGAAATCGTCGATCGCGGTCAGGAAGCCCTGCGCCTGGTAGTAGCGGATGATCTGGTCGAGGTGCTCGGGATCCTCGACGCGCTCGCCCTCGGTGATCTCGAAGATGATCCGGTCGGTAGGGAAGCCGTGCGTCTCGGCGGCCTCGAGCGTCGTCTGGATGCAGCGCTCCGGCTCGTAGACGGCATTGGGCATGAAGTTGATGCTCAACGGCGATTGCATTCCCAGCCGAGAGGCCCATTCGATGGCCTTGATGCGACAAGCCTGATCAAAGCCGTATCGGTTTCGGTTGTTGACCTTCTCGAAAACCTGTCCGGCGGGTTCGCCCGAACGGCCGCGAACCAGGGCCTCGTGCGCGAAGATGTCGCGGGCTTGGGCATTGACGATCGGCTGGAATGCCATGGAGATATCGAAGCCGGGTCGGTTCCGTTCGCGCATATCCGGCAATCGGAACGCTGACTATTGCTTTCTGCCATGCAAGCGATAGGGGTCGTTGACTGTTGCTGAAGTATGCCACAGACCCGGAAACCCCGAGTCGCCGTTTGGAGCAACGAGTGCGCTCGATCGTGCGAAGCGTTTGTGCAATCTAGGGGAATCGCCTAGGATTCCTGCATGTCAATGCGGGGACGGAGCCTTGTCCAGGGAAAGCTGTATCGTGGCGCAATTCAGGCGTCATGCCGACCTGTCCGACCAGGAAGTTGAATTACTGACGGCGCTCGAGAAGGACGTCCGTGACTTCCCCGCAGGGAGCGTGCTCAGCGAGGCGGGAATGGAGGCAGGCAGCTTCTTCAGCCTGCACAGCGGCTGGGCCTGCGCGACCCGCCTGCTTTCCGACGGCCAGCGGCAAGTGCTCGACATCTTCCTCGCCGGCCAGGTCATGGGCCTGCGGGACATCGGTTTCTCGCATACCCAGACCGAGCTGACTGCGTTGACCGAGGTCAGAGCCTGTCCGTTTCCGGCCAAGTACCTCGACGAGATCTTCGAGCGCTCTCCCAGGCTGGCGCGCATCTTCTTTCTCAAGCTGGTGCGCGAGAACGCGCTGTTGACCGAGCGCATCATCAACATCGGGCGACGACCGGCCGCACAGCGACTGGCGCACTTCCTGCTGGAGATGAAGGTGCGCCTCCATGCTGCAGACCCCGAGTTCGAATTGCCTCTAAATCAGAACGTGATCGCCGACGCGTTGGGCATCAGTACCGTTCACGTCAGTCGAACGCTCAGCCAACTCAAGGAGGAGGGGCTCGTCAGGGTGGGGCAGAACCGGGTCACCATTGATGACCTGGACGGCCTGGTGGCACTCTCCGGCTTTGATCCTGCCTATCTGGAATGAAACGGGGCCTGGAAGCGGGACCGGCAAGCCGCCGGCCCGCTCGGCAAGTCATGCCGTCACACTCTCGGCCTTCGGCCACTGATGAAGAAGATCAGGGCCACGATCAAACCGATGACGAAGAGGATCCAGGCGATGTTGGTCGCCGCCCCCGCGATGCCGCTGAGGCCCAGGGCGCCGGCGATGATCGCGACGATCAGGAATATCAAAGCCCAAGAAAGCATGTTGAACGTCCTTTTTCTTCGTGAAGGGGAGCGCTCATGCTAGGCGCAGCTGGGTTGCGTGTCCTTAACCTGTGTTATGGACTGGGCGGCCGCAAGCCATTACAGTGATCGTTTCGCAAGTGACTGATTGTTAAATTTTTATTTATGGAGAAACACCAGGCCAAGGGAAAACTCAACCGTCTGACTGCAAGCATCAAGCAGGAGTGGGGGAAGCTGACCGACGACGAGGTCAGCCAAGCGGAGGGCAACTACGACGAGCTGGTTGCCCGCATTCAGGAGAAGTACGGCGAAAGCCGCGAAGCGATCGCCGCCAAACTCAACAAGATGAAGGAGCGAGTGAACTCATGAGAAAGCTGATCAACAACAAACTGTTCAACGTACTCTTTGCGCTGATGCTGGCCCTGTCCGTCGGCATGCTGGCCGGCTGTGAACAGCAGGGTCCGGCCGAGGAAGCCGGCGAGGAAGTCGACGAAGCCGTCGAGGAAGCCGGCGACGAAATGGAAGAAGCCGCCGAAGAAGTCGAGGACGAAGTCGACGACGCCACCGGCGGCGGTTGATTGCCGACTCTCCATGTCCGACTCGAGAAATCCCGGCCACTGTGCCGGGATTTTTTTTGCGTCTACGTCAGTCCTGTCCTGCTCGTTCGGATCTGCGGAGACGCCCCGAACGCGTGGTGATCCACACCAGCAACATCACGAGCCCGGCAATCACCAGGATGCCGAAGAAGACAGGAACGAGCAAAGCCAGGGCCACGGCAAGCACGCTGCCGCCCGTCTCTCCCGTCGAGAACAGGGGGTTGGCCAGTCCGCCGGTCGAAGCGGTCGACAGGCCGCGTGCCAGGACCGTCGATCCCTGGACGATGCCCGCCGTACCGCCTCCGAGCAGCGCGGCCGCACCCCACTGGGCCAACGGATTCATCTCGGGCAGTAGCGACGAGACGATCACCGTCCCGCCGGCCAGAGCGGCCGGCGTGGCCACGAGGTCGAGCAGGTTGTCCACGATCGGAATGTAGTACGCGGTCGCCTCCATCACGGCGGCGATACCGACGACCACCAGGAAGGGCTCGGACATCATCCAGGCGAACTGCTCGCCCAGCGGCAACAGGCCGAATCTTCCCGCCAGGCCCAGTGCCAGAATCGGAATGAACACCCGCAAGCCGGCCGCAGCGCTCAGGCAGATGCCGGCCATGACGGCGGAGAGCATGCCGATATCCGATGCGGTTTCCATTGCGGAATTCTACCGCCAACTCCGGCCGGCCGGCAGGTAGCTGCCTACAAGCTCAAGCGATTGAGTCTCAGTGCATTCCCGATGACAGACACCGAACTGAAGCTCATGGCCGCAGCGGCGATCATCGGGCTCAACAGGATTCCGAAGAAGGGGTAGAGCACACCGGCGGCCACGGGCACGCCCAGGCTGTTGTAGACGAAGGCGAAGAACAAATTCTGCCTGATGTTGGCCAGGGTCGCCCGCGAGAGGCGGCGGGCGCGCACGATGCCGTCGAGGTTGCCCTTGACCAGCGTGACGCCGGCCGACTCCATGGCGACGTCGGTTCCGGTGCCCATGGCGATACCGACCTGCGCCTGGGCCAGGGCCGGGGCGTCGTTGATGCCGTCGCCGGCCATGGCCACGGTGCGACCCCGCTGCTGCAGCTCCTTGACCTTGTCGGCCTTGTCCCTGGGTGCGACGTCGGCGAAGACCTGGTCGATGCCCAGTTCGCGGGCCACGGCGGCGGCGGTAGTCTCGCTGTCGCCGGTCATCATGACGATCTCGAGCCCTTCCTCGTGCAGGGCGCGGATGGCTTCGGGCGTGCTGTCCTTGATCGGATCGGCGACGCCGATCAGGCCCGCGGCCCGACCGTCGAAGGCGGCGAACATGGCCGTGCGGCCCTTTGCGCGCATCGCCTCGGCGGCGTCGAGCAGCGCGCCGACGTCGACCTCGAGCGTCTCCATGAGCTTGCGGTTCCCCAATGCGACGCGCCGCTCGCCGACCTTGCCGTGCACGCCCTGGCCGGTGATCGAATCGAAATCAGAGACCTCGCTCAGTTCGATGTCGCGATCCTTCGCGCCTTCGACGATCGCCTCGGCCAGCGGGTGCTCGCTGGCGCGCTCCAGCGAGGCGATCGCGCCGAGCAGGTCGTTCTCGTCGGTGTCTTCGGCGGGCTCGATCGCCACCAACCGGGGTCGGCCCTCGGTAAGCGTGCCGGTCTTGTCGACGATCAGTGTATCGACTTCGCGAAAGACCTCGATGGCTTCGGCGTCGCGGAACAGGACGCCCATGCCCGCGCCGCGGCCGGTGGCCACCATGATGGACATGGGCGTGGCCAGCCCCAGCGCACAGGGGCAGGCGATGATCAGCACGGCGACGGCATTGATCACGGCATGGGCCAGCCGGGGCTCGGGCCCCAGGGTCAGCCAGGCGAGGAAGGCGAGAAGCGCTGAAATCACCACTGCGGGCACGAAGTACTTCGCGACCCGGTCGGCCAGGTTCTGGATCGGCGCCCTCGAACGCTGTGCTTCGGCGACCATCTTGACGATCTGCGAAAGCACGGTGTCGTTGCCGACCTGCGTGGCCTCGATCACCAGGCTGCCCGAGTCGTTGACCGTCGCGCCGATCACCCGGTCACCCGGCGACTTTTCGACCTTCACGGGCTCGCCGGTGATCATCGACTCATCGACGTTGGAGCGGCCCTCGACGACTTCGCCGTCGACGGGCAGCTTTTCCCCGGGGCGCACGCGCAGGCGATCGCCGATTTCGACATCCTCCAGCGGCACGTCCTCCTCGTTGCCGTCGGCGTCGATGCGCCGCGCGGTGCTCGGGGCCAGGCCGAGCAGGGCGCGGATGGCCTGGCTGGTGCGCGAGCGCGCCTTGAGTTCCAGCACCTGGCCGAGCAGCACCAGCGTGACGATCACGGCGGCCGCCTCGAAATACACGCCCACGGTGCCGTGCTCGTCCACCATGGCGGGGGGGAAGATCCCCGGCGCGAGCGTGGCGACCACGCTGTAGACATAGGAGACGGACACGCCCAGGGCGATCAGGGTGAACATGTTCAGGTTCATCGTGCGCACCGACAGCCAGCCGCGCACGAAAAAAGGCCAGCCGGCCCAGAGAACAACCGGCGTGGCCACGACCAACTCCAGCCAGATACCGAGCCGGTGGGGAATCCAGTCGCTCATGCCGGGAATGAGCATCTTGCCCATCGCCAGGAAAAGCACGATGGCCGACAGCGGCACGCTGACCCAGAATCGCCGGCTCATGTCGATCAGTTCGGGGTTGTCTTCCTCCTCGACCGTCACGGTCCGGGGTTCCAGCGCCATCCCGCAGATCGGGCAGTCGCCGGGCTCGTCGCGAACGATCTCCGGATGCATGGGGCAGGTGTATTCCGTCTTCGTCGACGGGCCCGATTGCGCCTTTTCCAGCGCCATACCGCATTTGGGGCAGGTGCCGGGCTCGTCCGATTCCACGCCCGGGCACATCGGACAGTAGTAGGCCTTGTCGCCGGACGGCTCGTTTCCCTTGCCGTGGTCGTGGTGGGAATGGCAGCAGTGGTGTGCCTGCTCGGCGTCGTGACGGTGCTCGTTGTCGCTCATGGCAATCCTCGAAAGTGGATTCGACGAGTCGGTCGGAGGTTCAAAGGGGCAGGGCGCCTCAGCGCCCGTAGCGCGTCAGCACATCGATCAGTTCGTCGATGCGCTCGTTGGGGCGCTCCGTGTTGCCCTTCGCAAGCTCGTCCTGAATGCAGTGCTGAACGTGGGTTCGGAGAACGCCGTCCTCCACGGCTCGCAGGGCGGAGCGGGCCGCTCTGAGCTGGGTGAGTATGTCCACGCAATAGCGCCCCTCGTTGATCATCTTCACGACGCCGTCGATCTGCCCGCGCGCCCGGTTAAGGCGCCGGAGCTGATCGCGGTGTGACGGGTGTTGAGTCATTCGAAAATTATACCCCTAGGGGGTATCGTGATCAACCAGAAATTGCCTTTAGAGCCAGGCAATCATTTATATTCAATAATTTACAATATATTCATGATGTGTTTTATAGGTCGTTCCACCGAGCAGTCGGGGGTATCCACGCTCCTCGATCGGCCGCCCGCCTGGGGCGAACGCCGTCGTTCAGTGCACGCGATCGGCGCCTGTATGACACAAGCGCCGAGCACGTTTGCCGCGACAGACTGATTCATCTGGCGGGCATCGCACCGCCCTCACGCTTCCCCTTCAAACCGGAGACGTGCCCTTCGTCCGCTCCCGTCTTCCCGGGGGAAGGCTCGGGGCCTTGATGACTCGCAGCTATGATCAGGAGCAACCAGATGAATACCGCAGGAGTGATTTCGACATCTATTGTCCGACCCGGCAAGGCTCCCGGGTGCGGACCCACCGACGATCGCAACGATCAGCGAAAGCCTCCGTTTGCCTCAAGCGCATTTTCGGCATTGCTTCTGACTCTGTTTGTGGTGAGCGGCATTGGGTCAGCGCTCGGAGGTCGGGCGAATGCGGCCGAGACCGAGGACAACGAACCGGCAGTCGCTTATCTTCGCTTCGAACCGATGATTATCTTCAACGATGGGCAGGATGAAATGAGCCTCAAGGCGCGTGTGACAGGTTCGGTCTCCAAGGTAGAGGCCCGCCAGCGCTATCACGACGGCCTGATACAAGTGGATGGTCAGGACATGGATCTCGGGGAGCGATTCGAGCTGCATCATGCTGGAGACGGTATCTATGTTCGGGACGGCATCACTTCCAATCATGTTCAATCTCGCGCTCGAGCCGACATCATCGTTACCGATGAAGAAGGCGAAGAACATGAGTTCTTCAGAACGGACAGCTGGTTCATGGTGAACGACAAGCGCACCCAGCGCCGCATTTTCGAGGTTTCCGAGGACGTGCGCATGAGCACGAACCTGATAAACATCCGAGCGGATGAGGAAATCTTCGACGTGCGCGCGTCCACCGACGAGACCGAACCACCCAATCTGGAGAGAGTCGGCCAGACGGTTTACGAGCATTTCCCGGATGACTTCGATTTTCTTGCGGTTTTCACGACCACCAACACGGGGCCTTTCAGGTTCTACGTTGACGCCAAGAACAAAATCGAGGGCATCGGAAAGCCCAACTTCGACGATGCCCATTCCTTCGGCAGTGCCGGCAGGCTGCAGGGTGTCGCCTACCTCAACACCTCGACGGGGCAGCCCCTCATTCACGAACTGACCCACAACTTCGGTGTCTTCCTCGACCCCGACCTGGGACTGGACGACGGCACGCCCCACTGGGGTGGCGTGGATATCCCGGGAACTCTGGGAGGGCTCGACTTCGAGCAACAGGGAGGCAATCAGTACAAGATAACCTGGTCACCTTTCGACGTGGAATCCGAGTCGCTGTCGATGGCGCCCATGGAGTTGTACCTGTGGGGACTTTTGCCGGCCGAAGATGTGCCCGAGACGACTGTGCTACATGGCGTTGACCCTCGAGACCAAGAGGTTGGCGACGTCGTAACGCCTGAATCGGTTTCCTCGGTAACGATGGCCGACGTTCAGGCCATCCATGGACCCAGAGTGCCGTCGCCTGCCAATGCTTCCAGCAGATTCCGAATCGCGGCCGTGGTCGTGTCGGCCGGGCGATGGGCCACGGACGCGGAAATGGCCTTCTGGAGCGGGGTCATGGAACGATTCGGGGTCGAGGAAGGGACGGCGACAGTCCTGGAACATTTCGATCAAGCGCTTGCCGACGAATTCGGCCAAGCACCCCCGACGGCTACATTCGACTACCTCACCCAGGGGCGCGGAGAAATGAACTCCACCCTCGCCGGTGAATCTCACGACCTCGCGGGCCTCACGGGCGCCTGGCACGATCCGGCCAGCTCGGGACAGGGGTTCAACCTGCAGATGGCGCCTTCCGGTCTCTTTGGCTATTACTACGGTTACAGCGATGCAGGCGAAGATTTGTGGTTGGTGCTGGACCTGCATGAACAGGCGATCGAGTTCGGCGAGCCATTCACGCTCAAGGCATTTGCCGGAACAAGCGGTGTCTTCGGGGCGCCGAATGAAGCGACGGAATGGGGCAGGGTCACCTTCGAATTCCAGTCGTGCCAGGAAGGCGAGGCCTTGCTTACCAGTCACTCCGGTGACCAGGTTCAGGAGTTCGACCTGAAGCCAATAGCGCTGGTCGATGGCGCAAGCCAGGAGGACTGCCGATTGCTTCACCGAACCGATGGCGCCGACGCAATGGTGAATCTCAACGCCGCTTGGCACGATCCCCAAACGAGCGGGCAAGGCTGGAATCTGGTGCGCACGACCGCCGGAATGTTCGGCTATTTCTATGGCTATACGGCCGACGGTGAACCGCTGTGGCTGGTCACGAAGGAAGTGATCGGCGATATCCAGTTGGGCCAGCCTGTCGAGTACACGCTGTTGACCAATACGACGGAAGCTGCGTCCTTCGAATCGCCGGCCCCATCCACCGAACTCGAGACCTGGGGCACGGCGACGCTGACCTTCGAGAACTGCCGTACCGGAACTGCTGACATGCAGGGGATCGACGGCACTCAGGTTCAGGAGCTGGAGGTGGTGGCCACCACGCTCGGACTGCCTGCCTGCCATGATCCCGGGGGCGAAGACTAGCCGACGAAAGCCCGCTCGAAGACGTAGTCGCCGGCCTGGCCGATGGACGCGCTGGCTTCGAACCCGCGCCGGTCGAGCAATTTCCGGAAGTCCTTGATCATCGCCATGCTGCCGCAGAGCATGACGCGGTCGTACTTGGGGTCCAGCGGGGGCAGGTCCAGGTCGCGGGCGAGCTGGCCGGAGTCGAGAAGATGGGTCAGCCGGCCGTTGTGAACGAATGGTTCGCGTGTCACGGCCGGGTAGTAGAGCAGGTGCCCGTTGATGGTGTCGCCGAGCAGCTCGTGGCGGGGCAGATCTTCGCTGATTGCTTCGCGGTAGGCCAGGTCGTCGATTTGCCGAACCCCGTGAGCGACGATGACGGTATCGAAGCGTTCGTAGGTCTCGGGATCCTTGATGATCGACAGGAAGGGTGCAAGCCCGGTTCCGGTGCCCATCAGGTAGAGACGCTTGCCGGGATGGAGGTCGCTTATGAGCAGCGTCCCCGTGGGCTTTTTCGACAGCAGGATCTCGTCGCCGACCTGCAAGTGCTGCAGGCGCGAAGTCAGGGGGCCGTCGGGTACCTTGATCGAGAAGAACTCGAGTTCTTCCTCCCAGGAGGCGCTGGCGAAGGAGTAGGCGCGCATCAGGGGCTTGCCGTCGATCTCCAGGCCGACCATGATGAATTGCCCGCTGTCGAAGCGAAGCCCGGGGTCGCGGGTGGTGCGAAAGCTGAACAGCCCCTCGTTCCAGTGATGCACGCTCAGCACGCGCTCTCGTCGGAATTTGTCCATGAGTCTGCAACGGATCCTCGGCGATGGAAGCGCCGCATCCTAACGCAGAAATGCGAGGAATTCTTGTTTCAGATCAAACTAATCAAAGTGCTTCAGGAGCGGTCGAACGGCTGGGCGCCCGCGGCGGGGAATGCCCCGCCACGGAAGCGCTTGATTTACGCCGCCCGGGATTGCTGAGATCGCTGGCCGCCATTCCGTCCCCGTCCGCGGCCGTTGTTGCCGCGAGCAGATTTCTGACCCCGTGGGGCGCTGTTGCCCCGACCGCCACCGCGATTGCCGCCGTTGCCACGGCCTCCGCCGCCCTTGCCGCGGCCCTGGCGGGTCGGTGTCTTGCCGGCGTCCCTTGAAAGCGGCTCGGTCGGTTCGTAACCTTCGACGCCGTAGGTGGGAATCTCGACTTTGACCAGCTTGCGGATATCCTCGAACAATCCGTGCTCGGAACCGGCCACCAGCGAGACGGCGAGGCCGTCGCGACCGGCCCGTCCGGTGCGGCCGATGCGGTGAACGTAGTCTTCGGGCACGTTGGGAATGTCGTAATTGACCACGTGCGGCAGCTGGTCGATATCCAGCCCGCGTGCGGCGATGTCGGTCGCAACGAGCACTCTGATCTTGTTCTTCTTGAACTCGCTCAATGCTTTGGTGCGGGCACCCTGGCTCTTGTTGCCGTGGATGGCCGCCGCCGGCAGTCCATCGGTCTCGAGCTGACGGGCCAGGCGGTTGGCGCCGTGCTTGGTACGGGTGAAGACCAGCACCTGCTGCCAGTTGTTCGAGCCGATCAGCCAGGACAGCACTTCCCGCTTCTTCTTCTGGTCGACGCGGAACGCCTGCTGTGCGATGGCTTCCACGGTGGAATTCGGCGGTGAAGTCTCGACACGCTCCGGATTGTTCAGATAGCTTTGGGCGAGCTGGCTGATTTCCTTCGAGAAGGTGGCCGAGAACAACAGGGTCTGCCGTTGATTAGGCAGCGACTTGACGATGCGCTCGATGGCCGGGCGAAAGCCCATGTCGAGCATGCGGTCGGCTTCGTCGAGCACCAGGAACTCGATCCTGGAGAGATCCACGGTGCCGCGCTGCATATGGTCGATGAGGCGGCCCGGCGTGGCGACGAGTACGTCGATGCCGCGCTGGAGCTTGGTGATCTGCGGGTTGATGTTGACGCCGCCGAAGATCTCCAGCGATCGCAGCTTGATGTGCCGGCTGTAGGCGCGGAGATTCTCGTTGACCTGTGCGGCCAGCTCGCGGGTGGGCGTCAGGATCAGCGCACGCGGCTGTCGCTGGTGACCGCTGCGCTCGCTCAGGCGATGCAGCAGCGGCAGCGTGAATGCGGCGGTCTTGCCGGTGCCCGTCTGGGCGCTGGCCATGACATCGCGGCCGGCCATCACGAAGGGGATGGCGCGTTCCTGGATGGGCGTGGGGGCGGTATAGCCCTGCTCGCTGACGGCACGCAGCAGTTCGGCCTTCAGGCCGAGGGAATCGAATTTCATTTTTTTGGTCCTTGAGTCGGGCCAAGGCATGCAATATCCCCGGAAGTTTCGGGGGAGGTACAAATCGGGGAGAGGCCTTGGCCGGAATCCTTTCGATTCCATCAATCCGCGAGAGGGCATCCGCTGTAACCTTTGCAGGGAAGCGCAAAGCACGAACGCCGCTGCAAGATAGCACAAGTCGAAAGCGTGCGGGGAAGTTTAGCGTGGGACCGATGTCCGTTGGGATCACGGACCGACCGTGTCGGCCGGTCCGCGCAGCCCATCAGCTTATTCGATGCGCAGGAGTTCAGCCTCGTACTCGTCGATCATGTGGGTTTCGCGCAGCTGCCGCACCTTCTCGACAATGCGCTGCACGTGGTCAAGACTCGCGCCCGGGTCGCTGTCGTCGACGGCATAGCTCAGCTTGTGGTTCGGGGTGGCCATACCGTAAGGCGGCCTGTAGCTGCACGGAGACGTCGACACGACCGTCCAGCCGCGAATGTTGACATCGTAGGCCAGAGCGTCCTGGTAGGCCTGGTTGCAAGCTGCCCAGCTTGAGTACGGGCCCACGACAAAGCCCTGTCCGCTGTCGAACCAGGCGCTGCCGTAGTAGCCGCCACCAGTGCCGCTTGGCGGCACGGCCGCCGCCATGCTGCTGGCCACGATCAGGAGAAGGGCGACAAGAATGCGATGTTTTTTCATTGTTGAACTCCACTAGTTTGAATTTCGCTTTCGGCGCTTGCCGAGACCGCCGCTTCGGCGGCCGGAGTCCACACTGCACCGAGGTTGACCATCGGACCAGCAAATAGTGGTGATCAAAGCGGGCAAGTAAGTTGTTCCCGACCGTTCCCGCGCTGTTTGGGCAAATGTAGCTTATTGATTAATAAGCTTTAATATTTATTGTTCCCAGAACGTCCCGCAATTTCTGCTGCTACCCGACCGCGCCTGGCCTAGGATTGGAGTGACTCATCAACGGAGATCCTGGTATGCATCGAGCGAAATGTCGACTGATGACAGCCGCCACCGTGCTTTCGGTCGGTATCGCAACCGGCGCATTGGCTCACAACCCTCTCGATCACCCGGACTGGTGCACGGAAAATGCGCGTCTCGTGGTGGTCGATGAGTTCGAATGGGATGGCGAAATGCTGGCGCAGGAGGTGCGCGAAGCGTCGAAAGGCAGCGACGATACCTGCAGTTCGCCGCAGTCCGGGGATACCGGCATGAAGACATGCGGCCAGTTCGACGACGATTGGGGTGCGGTCAACGCAATGGCAATCCATCACTGCGACGGTTACGCCGTTCGCTTCGTGGACGCCACGCACCCCGACCACGGTACGGTCATTCACATCGCAGAGGGGCCGGAGGCCTTCAACGACGAAGAAGGGCACCACGATCGCTATCGCGCGCGAATGGGACTGCGCGCCATGTGCGTTCGTTGCGAACCGGTCGTGCTCGAGCCGCTCAGGCCGGGCAAACCGGTCGATCCGGTACGTTGACGGGGACGGGGCGGGGCTGCGCCATCAGGCCAGCCCCAGTCTCCGTGCGTTTCGCTTGACCTTTTCTATACCGGCCTCGATGCGCCCGTCATCTTCGCCCGCACACTCCCCGAGCACGAAATAAGCGGTTCGCAGCACTTCCCGCCAGCGCGGCTGCTTCGGTAATTGCGCCAGGCTCAGGTAACGGTCCATCGCCCGCGTCCGCAGCCGACCCTCGTCGATCGTCACGCGCCAGATGCCGCTGCTTTCGGCGAGGTCGACACGCGTCTTGCCGGTCGCACGCTCCCAGGTCTCCAGGCTGCCGGCCATCAACTCGACCAGGTCCTGCCTGAATTCCCCGCGAATGTCCTGCTGCACGGGCTGCAGCTGCTCCGAGAGCAATTGCAGGTCGCCGTCGATCGAGGCCCAGCGCTGGTAGAGGTCGCCCTGAATGCCGCCTTGCTCGAGCGCGGCTTGCAGCACGCTGCCGAAGGACTGGATCCGGGAGAAGTGGCGGTTGATCAGGGGGATCAGCTCTTCGGCCGCGTGCGGATGCTGATCGGGCGTGCGGATGTTGACGACCTGGAGTTCCTCCTCGAGATTGAGCGGCTCCAGATCCAGTCGCAGTTCCGTGCCGCGGCCCGTGGTGACGGCCACGTCGCGGCGCTCCGCCTGGAGACGTTGCCAGGTGCCTTCGCCGAACAGCTGATCGAGCGTGCTGTCTTCTGGCAGGGAGTCCAGCTCCAGCAGGCGGCAGGCCGCCTGGTTGGCGAAGACGATGCGATCGTTGGCGTCCAGGCTCAGCAAGGCGTCCGTGCCAAGGTCCAGTAGCTGTTGCAGCTGTTCGCGCGATGTCCGCAAGGACCGGGCAGAGGCCTTGTGACCCTCGATCACTTGCTGGAGACGCTCGCGGCGTTCCGCCTCGCGACGATTGCGGCGCCGGTGCAGTCCGACCGCCACCAGCAGGATCGATCCCATACCGGTCGCGCCGCCTATGGCGATCAGGGCCGATCGGTTTCTCTGGTTGGCCAGTTCGAGATCCTGCATGCGGTTGTCGGCCGCAAGCCGTTCGATCTCGCGTTGCTTCTCGGAGACCTCGAAAAGCACCCGGCTGCGGTTGAGTTCGCGGTCTCGTTCCCGCTGCGCCCGGGCCAGGCTTTCCGTGTTGTATCGGCGATGCCAGGCCAGCGCCGCTTCGAGATCGCCGGTCTCTTCGTGTAAATCGGCGACCTGTTCGAGAATCTGCAGGCGGCGGTCGCCCGGCCAGGCCGATGCCTCTTCGAGAGCGCCCTCGAGCAGGGCCAGTGCCGTATCCGCTTGCCCCGATGCGGCCAGCCTTCTGGCCTGGATGGAGAACCAGCGCGGCGGGAGATCGATGCCCGAAAGCGTGGCCGTGGCGCGCGCGGTCTCGAGCCAGCGAGTCACTTCCTTCTGCCTTTCCAGCCCATCGGCAATCCCCGCCAGCTGCACGGCGGTGCGGACTTCGTCCGGCGGGCGATCCATCTTCTGAAATGTCGCATACGCTTCCCGAGCCAGTGCCATGGCTTCCTCACCCCGTTCCTGCTCGGCCAGCAGGCGGGCCAGGCTTTCGGTGCTGTGCGCCACGTGATGATGCGCATCCGCGCGCCGGTGGTGCGTGAGCGCCTGTTCGTAGAAATCCTCGGCTCGTCCGAGATCGCCGAGATCGGTCAGCAGGTCGGCAATGTTGTTGAGCGTGCTGCCGAGCTGCTCCTCTCCCAGGTTTCGCTTCATTTCCAGGCTGGTGGTATAGGCGTCGAGCGCTTCCTGGTGAGCCCCGATGTGCCGGTAGGCGTTGCCGAGATCATTGTGGCTGCGCGCGATCAGGGCGGGATCATCGTGTTGCGAGGCCAGTGCCAGCGCGCCGCGAAAGAAGGTCAGGGCGCTGGAACTGTTCCTGCGCACGTGGGCGAGGATGCCCTGTTCACGGGCAAGCCGATACTGGTTCAGCCACTGACCGGAGAACTCCGGTGTCCGCTGGATTTCGGCATGCAGTCGTTCGGCCTCGGCGTAGCGGCCCGCTTCACGCGCCAGAATGGCGAGCTGAAAGAGGGCAGTGAGTGCCGCGGAATGATCGTTGCGCTCGCGGGCCAGAGTCAGTGCGCTCCGGCAAACGGAGGCCGCCGATTCCGACTGCTGCTGACGGGCCTTGACGCAATCGCCGGCGTTCGCGGTGGGCTCGGAGCCGGAAACCGCGGAAATCAGCGCAAGAAGAAACGGGGCGAACAGGCTCGACACGGCAGGGTTGCGATGCTGGAGAGGACCCGGCGACCAGTATACGCAGGGTCGGGCACCGGGCCGCCTCGAATCCGACCGAAGGCGCCGGAACCGCGACGAGCTCCGTTTCTACACCGGGATGACGCGCCAGGCGCACTCCTGCAGGTCCGTCAGCCCTCGCTGGGCGAAGCCGGGATGATCGGCGAGCGCATCCCGGCGCTCGATCAGCTCGAAGCGGAAGCCGGGATAGTCGCCGAGTTCGTCGGCGGGCACAGAAAAAGGCGGGCCGTCCATCGAGGCCTGGTCGTATTCGAAGGTCACCAGCAATCCGCTGGCATTGTCCGCGAGAAGGCTGCCGAGGTGATCGATGTACCTGCCGCGCATTTCCTGCGGCAAGGCGACGAGGGCCGCTCGATCGTAGAACATCTGAAAGGGCTCGTCGTTCAGGTAGTCGAAGAAGTCGCCCTCGAATATCTCGACGTTGCCGGCCCGCCAGTGTTGCAGCCGGCCCGAGCGCGTGCATGTCGGTGCCTTCTTCCATTCCCGGTAGAACTCTTCGACGGCGCGACCGCTGAGTTCAACGCCGACCACGCCGTGTCCGCGCTCGGCCAGCCAGCGCAGGTCGAGGCTCTTGCCGCACAGCGGCACCATCACCCGCCCGGCCCGGCCGCCGGATATTTCATCCCAGTGACGTTTCAGTGCCCAGTGGATTTCGGATCGATGAAAGCCGATTTCGCGGCGATGCCAGCGTTCGTGCCAGAAGTGTGTCTCCATGGCCGCTTGGAACTCCCTGCAGCGATTGCGATTTGCATTGCCCGGAACGGCGTGGGCGGGATCGCGCGTGTTGATGTTTCATGACGGCCCTTGAAACACGGCCGTCACATTCGCGTCACCGACGTGCAACGAAGCGTCACTAACCTAGCCAGCAACGATCAACGCCACACACACCACGGGTGGAGCATTCATGCACAGGCGAGTTTATCAGCCTTTTCTTATGGTCGGGCTGCTGCTGTTTCCCCTGCTTCTCTCGGCCCAGTCCGGGTACGAGGGAAGGAACCTCGAAGCACTGGCCGAAGAGCTGGTGCGCATTCGCGGCGAAGTCGAGTCGCTCAACGCCGAACTCAACCGGATGCAGGAGCAGCATCGCAACGAGATGAGCTCGCTGGCGGCACAGAAGGGCGAACTCGAGGCCACGCTGCGCCGCGAGCAATTGCGCGTCGATCAGCTCGAAGAGGACCTCGCCCGCAACCGCGAGCGCGCGGAGCAGGCCGGCATCGCCGGCGAATCGCTCGTGCCGGTGGCGCAGGATGCGATCGCGTCGCTCAGGCAGCATATCCAGGGTTCCTTGCCCTTCAAGCCCCAGGAGAGACTGGCGGCTGTCGAAGAGATCGAGACGCAGCTGCAAGCCGGCTCGCTCTCGCCGCCGCGCGCGGTCAATCGCCTGTGGGGTTTCTTCGAAGACGAACTGCGCCTGACCCGGGAGAACGGCCTCTACAGCCAGGTCATCGACCTCAACGGCGAGGAAGTGTTGGCCGACGTCGCGCGCCTCGGCACGGTGGCGATGTACTTCAAGACCCGTGACGGCCACTACGGCCAGGCCGAGCAGCGAGGCGGCGACTGGCGCTTCACGCGCCTGGACGAGCGCGCTGCCATCCAGCGCGTCGACGCCCTGTTCGAATCCCTCAGAAAGCAGATCCGCACCGGCTACTTCGAACTGCCCAACGGCGCCATCCGGCTGGAGTCCGAATAATGAGCATCCGCAATTCCCACATCCTGATCCTGCTCCTGGCCGCCTGCCTGGCCCTGCCGGCGATGGCCCAGGAGGCCGAATCCGGGCAGGAAGAGGCCGCAACCGCGGAGTCGGCGCCGGCCAACACCGCCCAGGCTGAGCAGGCCGAATCCGGGCCGGAACCGGTCGCGGCGCAAGCGCCTTCGCTCGAGCAGGCCTACCAGAAGGAATTCGCGTTCCTTCAGGGTCAGAAGCGCGACCTGGCGCGTCGTATCGCGGAGTTCGAGCAAACCAGCCAGTCCGACCGCCGGGAACTGCAGTCGCAGATCCGCTCGCTCGAGCGCCGGGTGGTCGAGGCCACCAGCCGCGGCGATCGCCTCGATGAACAGGTGTTCGAGTCGGAGCGATCGGTCGAAGCCGCGCGCGACAACGTCAACCTGCTGGCCAGTACCTTCCTGCAGGCCGAAGCCACCATCGACGGCTGGGAAGCCCCCGCCCTCGAGGGTGACGAAGTGCCGCAGCCCGAAGACATCACGGCGATGTTCGCCACCGCTCTCGCCGAGCTGGATCGGCGCGGCGGCGTGCGGCGGGACAGCGGCGAATTCTTCCTCGCCGACGGTACGCGGGTGAGCGGCGACATCATTCAGGTCGGCCGCATTGCCAGCTACGGGGTGAGCGAACGCGGCGCCGGTGTGCTGGCGCCGGCCGGCGAGGGTGAACTGAAACTCTGGAACGAAGCCTCGGCCGAGGCAGCCCGTTCGATGGCCGCCGGCCAGATGGTTTCCCCGCTTCCGATCTTCATCTACGAAACGCTCAGCGCCGAAGTGGAAAAGAAGGGCGCCAAGGGCGTGTTCGAGACGATCTCGGACGGCGGCGTGATCGGCTGGATCATCTTCTTCCTGGGTTTGCTGGCCGCCGCACTGGTCATCCTGCGCGCGGTCTTCCTGGGACGGGCCGGCGCTTCGACCGGCAGGATTCTCGACGACATCTCCGGCCACGTGCGCCGGGGCGACAAGGAGGCGGCGCTTTCGGTCCTCAGGAAGCGCCAGGGCGCGACCGCCCGCGTGGTGGCCTCGGCCATCCGCAATCTCGACCGCGACCGCGAACACCTCGAGGACATCGTCTCCGAGTCGATCCTGCACGAAAGCGGGCACCTCAACCGCTTCGGCGCTTTCATCATGGTGATCGCCGCCGTCTCGCCGTTGCTGGGCCTGCTCGGCACGGTCACGGGCATGATCTCGACCTTCGACGTCATCACCGAGTTCGGCACGGGCGATCCCAAGCTGCTCTCGGGCGGCATCTCGATCGCGCTGGTCACCACCGAACTGGGCCTGATCGTGGCCATTCCCACGCTGCTGTTCGGCAACCTGCTGTCGAGCTGGGCCGAGCGCATCAAGGACGACATGGAGAAGGCCGCGCTGCGGGTGACCAACCAGTACACCGAAGCGCGCGCTGAAATGGAGCCGGGTCAGGCCTGATGCTCGGGGATCTCCTCAACGATTTCGCGACCTACTTCGAGCTGGGCGGCTACGTCATGCCGCCGCTGGTCCTGGCCACGGTCGTTCTGTGGTTCGCCATCGGCTATCGCTTCGCCGCACTCAAGCGCGGCAATGTCCGGTCGGTGCGCCGAATCATCCAGAAGCATCCGGACGGCTTCGGGCGCGAGCCGCGCGGGGTGATCGAGAAAGCGATCGAGCAGGGCATCTCGATTGGCCGTTCGGCACACGGAGACCTTCGGCGCCTGCTCGACGATGCCTTCTGGCCGATCGAGCGCGAAGTGAGCCGTTTCCACAAGCTGATCATGACGATCGTCGCGGTAGCGCCCCTGATGGGCCTGCTCGGCACGGTGGTCGGCATGATCGAAACCTTCGATTCGCTTGGCGACATGTCGCTGTTCGCCCAGTCGGGCGGGATTGCCGGCGGCATCTCCCAAGCGCTCTTCACGACTCAGATGGGCCTGGCCGTGGCCATTCCCGGTCTGATCGTCGGCGGTCTGCTCGAGCGGCGGGCGGCGGTCATCCGGCTGGAACTCGCCCAGGTCAAGGACATTCTCTGCGCACGTGCGCAGCAAGGCAGCCCGGTATGAGATATCGCGAACGCGCGAACACCGAACAGAACGTCGACATTTCGCCGCTGATCGACATGGTGTTCATCCTGCTCATCTTCTTCATGGTGTCGACGACCTTCGTCAAGGACATGAAGCTCGATCTCGACCGGCCCAGTGCCAGTTCGTCCGAGCAGGCCTCCACCAAGGCGATCCGGCTCTATATCGACAACGCCGGCGACACATTCCTCGACGGACAGCCCATCCGCGTATGGGTCATCCAGAGCAAGCTTCGCGACATGCTGCAGGGCGCGGCCTCGCAGTCGGTGCTGGTGGTGACCGACAGCAACGTGCCCGCCCGGAAACTGATTGAAGTGGTCGACCAGGCCCGCCGTTCCGGCGCGGCCGACGTCGGCGTCGCCACGGTCGAAGAAGCCGGCTCCGGCTGAACGCAAGTATTCGTGCAAGGACACGAGGAGGTAATGACATGACATCCGAATTCAAGAAGTGGACCTACGGGCTCGCCTTCATGTTCGCCGGCTCGGTGCTGATCATCGGCACGCTGCTGATGATCAACCGCCTGGCCTCCGGCCCCGATTCGCAGGAGCTGGCCAAGCAGACCAGCTTCTCGGTCGAGAAGCGGCCCGAGCCGCCGCCGCGCAAGGTCGTCAAGCAGGAACGGCCCGAACCGCGCCGCTCGCGAGACATCAACCCGCCGATGGTGGATCTCGACACCTCCCTGTCGGGCATCGACATGGGCATCCCGGGCGTGAGCGCCGACGACCTGGGCAGCCTGCGAGACGAGTTGTTGGGCGACACGCAGGACGTGGTCATGACCGACGATTCGGTCGACCAGCCGCCGCGTCCGACCCGCCAGACGCCGCTGCCGTATCCGGCCTCGGCCCGCAAGCAGGGCGTGGAGGGCTACGTGGTGCTTTCGCTGTTGATCAGCGCCGCCGGCGAGATCGAGAAGGTGCAGGTGCTCGAATCGAATCCGGTCGGCCTGTTCGAGGACGCCGCGGTGCAGGGCGTGCAGAACTGGCGTTTCGATCCGGCGCAATACCAGGGCCGCAACGTGCGCGTCTGGGCCAAGCAGCGCATTCGCTTCGACCTCAGCTAGGCGCCGGCAGGAGAGACGGGATTCCATGAGGCCTTACCTGACAACCTGGCTGCTGCTGCTCGCGCTGCTGTCGGCACCCGCCGCAGCCCAGGAAGAGGCGGCATCTTCGCCGGACGAGGAGGTCGATCGCCTGTCGCTGGCGGCGCTGCTTATCGGCGACGGCAATTATGACCGGGCCCGTGGCGTCCTCGCCGCGGTCGATTTCGACAATCCCGAAATCGATCGGGTTCGGTATCACAGCCTGGACGGCCTGGTGGCCCTGAACCTCGACGAGCTTGCCCGGGCCGAGTCGGCCTTCGAGCGGGCCATCGAGGCCGGGGGCGAAGCCGAAGCCGAAGCCCCGGCCGCCGACGTGGTCTGGCTCTACCTGGCCCAGGCGCGTTTCGGCCAGGAAGACTACGCCGGCACGCTCGACGCCCTCGACGGCGCCAATCCCGAAACCACGGAATTGCCCTCGGTCTACCTGATGCGCGCCCAGTCGCACTGGCAGATGGAGGACCTGGACGCCGCCTGGCGAGTCCTGACGCGCGGCGCCGGACGCTTTCCCGACCGTGCGGGGGACTTCACGCGCCAGCAGGTCTTCCTCCTGGTCGAGCAGGGGCTCTACCAGGAAGCCGCCGATCTGGGGCAGCGCTTCATGGCCCGGGGCAAGGCGACCGTCAGCGATGCCCTGGCCATCGGCAATGCCCTGCGCGAGGCCGGCGAAACCGACCAGGCCCTGCGCATCCTCGAAGCCGCCCGCCTGGAAGACAGCGACAACGTGCGCCTGGCGCGCGTCCTGGCCCAGACCTGGCTCGACCGCGAACAGGTTCTGCCGGCGGCCGACATCCTGCACGAAGCCGCCCGACTCGATCCGGAACTGATGGCCGAAGCCGCCGAACTCTATCGTCGCGCCGGCTGGCTGATGCAGGCGCTCACCCTCAATGCGCAGGTCATCGACCAGGCAAAGAAGCTCAAGCAGCGCCTGGCGATCTTCATCGAGCTCGGCCGGTTCGACCAGGCCGCCGGCATGGAGCCCGACCTGGTGCGAACGGGCCTGCTGTCGGAAGAGGACATCCGCTACGCGCTGGCCTATGCCCTGTTCAAGACCGGCCGCTACGAGCAGGCCGAGTCCCACCTGAGCCTGCTGACGCGCAACGACCTGTTCCGCAAGGCCAACGAGCTCCGGCGGGCCATGGAGCAGTGCCGCGACGAGCCGTGGCTCTGCACCTGAACCGCAACATGTTTCCGAGGTATCCGATGACGACGCTGTCCGCCCGGCGGTTTCCGGCCGTCCTTCTCGCAACGCTCCTGTTCGTATTCGGCGCGGTGCCCGCCGCGGCCCAGGACGAAGGCCCGGCCGACATCAGCGTGCTCGTCTTCGAGCAGGGCCGGCCCGTGCCCGGGCTTCGCGTGGAAATCGGTGATGCCTCGGGCACGACCGATGCCGACGGCGCCTGGCGCGGCAAAGTCGAGCCGGGCCGTACGCGACTGGCCGTCTACGAACATGCACTGGCCCTGGCGGCGCTGCCCGTTGAGCTTCACGAAGGGGAAGTCGCGCAGTACATCATCACGCTCACCGGGCCCGATCGAAAGGCCCTGGTCAGTATCGAGAGTTCGCACGAAGGTGTCCGGCAGCCGATGCCCCGGGCGGCGGGCGACGCTTCCGTGGGAGAGCAGGGCAGCGGCGTGCTCGTCGGGCGGGTCGTGTCGACCGAGGACGGTTCGCCGGTCACCGGCGCCCGGGTCTTCGTCAGCGGCACGCCTGTTGAAGCGCGCACCGACGAAGACGGGCGCTTCCGGGTGGAAGTGCCGACCGGCCGGTACGCCGTCTCCGTACTGCACAGCGAGTTCGCCACGCGCACCGTCGACGACGTGCCCATCCAGGAAGACAGCCAGACCGAACGGAACTTCGAGCTGCCGCCCGCCGGGCTGGAGCTGGCCGAATACGTGGTCGTCGAACCCTACATCCAGGGCAGCGTGACTTCGGTGATCGCCGAGCAGCGCGACACCGCCGGTGTGGCCAACATCATCGGCACCGAGCAGTTCTCCCGCGCCGGCGACGGCGACGCCGGCAGCGCGCTGGCCCGCGTGACCGGGCTGACCCTGGTCGGCGGCGAGTTCATCTACGTGCGCGGGCTGGGCGAGCGCTATTCGAGTACCCTGCTCAACGGCGCCAACGTGCCCAGCCCGGATCCGACGCGAAAGGTCGTGCCCCTGGACCTGTTTCCCACCGGCGTGATCGAGTCCATTCGCGTGCAGAAGAGCTACTCGCCCGAGATGCCGGGCGACTTCGGCGGTGGCGTGGTCGAGATCCGCACCCGGGGCATTCCGGAAGAAGACTTCCTCGAAATGAGTCTCTCCGTGGGCGGGCGTCAGGGCACGACCTTCAAGGATGGCCTGACCTACGAAGGCGGCGACCGCGACTTCCTGGGCATGGACGACGGCACGCGTGAGCTGCCCGGTCCGATCGCCGAGGTGATCGCCGATGGCGGCACGATCACCGAGCAGAACATCGTCAACCCCGACGGCCTGACGCCCGAAGAGATCGAGGCGCTCGGGGAGTCCTTCCCGGTCATCTACGATGTGGATCGCCGCAAGGTCGGCCCCGATCTGGGGTTCTCGATCGAAGGCGGCAAGCTGTTCGAGTTCAGCGACGACTGGACCGCCGGCGTCACGACGGCCGTGATGTGGTCGGATTCCTACCAGGCGCGCACGGAGCAGCGCCAGAGTTTCATTCCGCTGGGCGACGGCAGCCTGCGGCCCAACGACGACTACGAGATCGAGCGCTCCACCCGCGACATCGAGCTCAGCGGTTTCCTGACCGCGGGGCTCCAGTACACCGAGAACCACCGCATCAACCTGACCTCGATGCTGCTGCGCCAGACGCAGGACGAAACCTTCATCCAGGAGGGTTACAACCTGGACGAAGACGGCATCGTGCGCTTCACCGAGATGGAGTGGGAAGAACGCGAACTGCTCTCCCACCAGCTCCGCGGCGAGCACACCTTCGGCTTCCTGGGGGACACGCTCCTGGAATGGGACTACGCCGAGTCGCGCGCGCGCCGCGACGTGCCCGACCAGCGCCGTTACCGATACGATCCCGACAGCGAGTCGGACTTCATCTTCTCGCGGCGCTCAGACAACATCGTGCGACGCTTCTCCTACCTGGTCGACGACGCCACCGACTACGGTCTCGACCTGAAGGTGCCGTTCGGGAAGGGCTGGTTCAGCGGCAACGTCAGCGTCGGCGGTCGTCGCCTGGACAAGTCGCGCGATTCGAGCATTCGCCGCTTCCAGTTCGATGGCGTCAACCGGATTCCCTTCGACGTGCGCCGCAACCTGAACCCGGAAGAATTCTTCAACCCCGAGTTCATCGGCCCGGACGGTATCGAGATCAAGGACTCCACGCGCGAGACCGACAACTACACCGCGCAGCTCGAAGTCGACGCGCGCTATGCCAACCTCGACATGACCTTCTTCGAGCGGCTGCGTCTGACCGCCGGCATGCGCGTGGAGGACTGGTCCCAGAACGTCACCACCTTCCAGCTGCTCAATCCGCAGGCCACTCCCGTGGTCGCGGACCTGTCCGCCGAAGACCGCCTGCCGGCCTTCTCCGCGACCTGGTATCTGACGGAAAACCAGCAGATCCGGGCCAGCTACGCCGAGACCATCGTGCGGCCCGACTTCAAGGAGCTCTCGCCTGCGCCGTTCACCGACCCGGTCCTCAACCGCGAGGTCATCGGCAACGCCGAGCTGGTGCCGTCGGACATCGAGCACATGGACCTGCGCTGGGAGTACTACCCCGAGCCTTCCGAGCTCATCTCGGTCGGACTGTTCTACAAGTCGATCGTCAATCCCATCGAGGTGACCGTCGAAGCCGGTGTGGAACAAAGGCTCACCTACGCCAATGCCGACGAGGCCGAAAACTACGGCGTGGAGCTCGAGTGGCGCAAGAGCCTCGGCTTCTTCGGCGACTTTCTGGGTATCGAATCGGTCTGGGACCGGCTCTACGTGGCCGGCAACTACTCCTGGATCGAATCGGAGATCTTCATCGATGATCTCGGCATCCTGACCAACGAAACCCGACCGCTTCAGGGCCAGTCGCCCTACGTGGCCAACCTACAGATCGGCTACGACGACGAGGAACGCGACTTCTCCGCGACGATGCTGTTCAACATGGTGGGCGAGCGCATCGTCGAGGTCGGCGTGCTCGGCGCGCCCGACAAGAAGGAACAACCCACGCCGGATCTCGACCTGGTCTTCCGGTGGCGCATGTTCGACCTGTTCGACTTCAAGGCGGAGTTCGGCAACCTGCTCGATTCCGAGTTCGAAGTGCGCCAGGGCGAGGAAATCACCCAGCGCTACAAGCGCGGCCGGGAATTCAGCCTGGGTGTGAGCTGGTCGTACTGATCGACTTGCACATCGCTGTCAAGAATCGGTCACCTTCGAGTCACGGGACTGACATTGATCCCCCCTAGGCTGAGCGAGATGACGATAGATCGTCTTCATCGTCCTTCACTTGCGAACGGAAAGCAGAGGAAAGAAGCATGCTCAAGCACATGAAGCGCAACTTGCTGGCGGTTGCGGCCGGATCGATGCTGATCGGGTCGGCAAACGCCTTTGTTGTCAACGAACAGTTCACCGGTAACTACAACGAAGAGGGCAAGAGCGGCCGCGGTCTCATCCTGGACATCATCGATTCCAGCGAGTCCGAATTCGGCAACGGCGTCGTCGCCCAGTGGTTCACCTTCCGCGACGGCGAGCCGCTGTGGCTGGTCGCCACCGGCCCCATCGACCAGAACACCGACACCGCCGAACTCGAGTTCCTTGAAGTCACCGGCGGCACCTTCGGCCCCGACTACGTGTCCGGCGACTCCACCAACACCTCCTGGGGCACCGCCACGCTGCAGTTCAACAGCTGCAACAGCGTCACCCTGGACTATGACGGCGCCGACGGAGCCGGTTCGCTGGATCTGCGCCCCGTCATCCAGGGCAGCGAATGCGTGATCAAGGAAGAGTTCGACGGCTGCCCGGCCTTCGCCACGGAAGCGCCCTTCGACGGCGCCTGCATCGTCGGCGGCGAGCAGAACGGCGACATCACGCTGAGCAACGAGATCACCTGGCTGATCCAGGGCCAGCTGATCATCAACGACGGCGCTTCGCTGACGATCGAGCCCAACACAGAGATCATCGGCGGCACGCTGGGCGACACTGACACCCTGGTGGTCAAGCCCGGCGGCCAGATCTTCGCCGAAGGCACCGCCAACAACCCGATCATCATGCGCGGCCTCGACGCCATGACCCGCGCCGAATGGGGCGGTGTCGTGATCAACGGCCGTGCGCCGATCAACGGCTGCGCCGAAGGCGTCGACCCCTGCACCGCGCAGGGCGAAGGCAACTCCGGTGAGTACGGCGGCAACGATCCGCACGACAACAGCGGCGTCATGCGCTACGTCGTCGTGTCCAACGCCGGACGTCAGTTCAGCGAAGAGAACGAACTCAACGGCATCGCCTTCCAGGGCGTGGGCGACGGCACCACGGTCGAGTACATCCAGGTCCACCTGAACGAAGACGACGGCGTCGAGTTCTTCGGCGGCACCGTCAACGCCAAGTACCTGGTCCTGACGGGTATCGGTGACGACAGCCTCGACTGGACCCAGGGCTGGCAGGGCAAGGTGCAGTACGTCCTCGCCAAGCAGTACACCGACAACGGCGACCAGGGCATCGAAGCCGACAACAACGGCGACGCCAACGACTCGCTGCCGCGCGCCATGCCGATGCTGGCCAACCTGACCTTCATCGGTCAGTCCAACACCGACATCGGCTTCCTGCTGCGCGAAGGCACGGGCGCCCACATCGCCAACGCCATCGCCACCGGCTTCGGCGAGTTCTGCCTCGACATCGACAACGAGTCGACCTTCCTCAACGAGGAAAACCTGAGCATCCAGAACAGCGTCCTGGGCGGCTGCGGCGAGACCTTCAGCGAAGACGCCGAAGACGCCTTCTCGGTGGCCGACTGGTTCTTCAGCTACCCGAACAACGTCGAAGCCAACCCGAACCTGAACAACTACATGCTCAACGCCGGTTCCCCGGCCATCGGCATCGGCGCTGTTCCGTTCGAAGACGACTTCTTCGACAACGTCGACCACGCGGGTGCCTTCCCGGCCACCGGCGCAGACTGGACCAAGGGCTGGACGGTGGGTCTCGACCGCACCGCGCCGCTGGGCCAGTAAGCACAAGCTTCAAGATCCAGACAGACCCATTGCAGTATTTAGGCCCCGCTTCGGCGGGGCCTTTTTTTGTTCAGCCCGGAATGTGATCGGGTCCGAAGGAGTCCGGCAGCAGCTCACCGATCGTGTAGGTCTTCTGCACGCGGCCTTCATCGTCGATCAGGGCCACCCAGGTTTCCGGCGAGGCGAACTCGCGAATGCGCTGTCGGCAGTCGCCGCAGGGCGGGCAGGGTCGGCCGCCGGGGCCGAGCACGTAGACCAGGCGGATATCGCGGTCCCCGGCATTTGCCATCGCCGAAATGGCGGAAGCCTCCGCGCAGGTGCTCTTGAAGTGGGCGACCTCCACATTGGCGCCGCCGAAATGCCGGCCCGTTCCGCTCTCCACCACGGCGGCGACGGGATGATCGGAATAGGGCGCGTAGGCGTTGCCGCGCAGGCGCTTGAGTTCCGCCAGGAGGTCTTCGTCGATGTTCTTCATGCCTGTCTCCGGGGCTGTCTTGCCGTGTCGGGGCCGAAACTCGTGCCGTCAGGCAGCGGGTCGAGGCCGAAATGACCGGCCAGGGTCTGGCCGATGTCCGCAAAGCTCGCCCGCGCGCCGATGCCGCCGGCATTCAGTCCGTCGCCCCGCGCGAGGACGGGAACGTGCTCGCGGGTGTGATCCGTGCCGGACCAGGTCGGATCGCAGCCGTGGTCGGCGGTCAGGATCAGCAGGTCGCCTTCTGCCAGGCTCGCCGTCAATCGCGGCAGCTGCCTGTCGAAGTACTCGAGTGCCTCGGCGTAGCCGTCCGGGTCGCGCCGATGACCATAGATCATGTCGAAGTCCACGAGATTGGCCATGACCAGGCTGCGTTCACCGGCCGACTCCATGGCGGCAAGCGTGGCCTCGATCAGCGCCGGGTTGCCGTCGGCCTTGATCGCCGAGCTGATGCCCCGGTGCGCGAAGATGTCGGCGATCTTGCCCACGGCGACGACCTCGCCGCCGTCGTCGACCAGGCGTTCCAGAATGGTCGGTGCCGGCGTCGGCACGCTGTAGTCGCGGCGATTGCCCGTGCGCTGGAAATCGCCGGCGTGGTTGCCCACGAAGGGCCGGGCGATGACTCGGCCGACAGGATGATCGCCGAAATGCTCGTCGAGCAGCTCGCGGGCGATCTCGCACAGCCGGTACAGTCGCTTCAAGCCGAAGAACTGCTCGTGCACGGCGACCTGGAAGACCGAGTCGGCCGAGGTGTAGACGATGGGCTTGCCGGTCTCGATGTGCTCGACGCCGAGTCGGGCGATGATCTCGGTGCCCGAGGCGTGACAGTTGCCCAATACCCCGGGCAACTCGGCGCGGCGGATCAGTTCGTCGAGGAACTCGGCCGGAAAACTGTTCTCCTTCTCGCGGAAGTAGGCCCATTCGAAGCGCACGGGTACGCCGGCCATCTCCCAGTGGCCCGAGGGCGTGTCCTTGCCGCTGGAGACTTCCTTCGCGTAGCCCCAGGTGCCGTCGACCCGGCCGGGCAGGGCGATGCCCGCCGCCGTCGCGCCGGTACTGGACCGGTGAGCATGGAACAGGCCCAGCTTCGCCATGTTGGGCAGCGACAGGGGCCTGCCTTGTTCGAAGCGGTGTTCGGCGATGTGTCCCAGCGTGTCGGCGCCGGCGTCGCCGAAGCGCGCTGCGTCGGCTGATGCGCCGATGCCGAAGGAGTCGAGGACGATAACGAGTGCGCGCGGCATATCAGTATTCTCCGGGAATCAGTCTCTCGGACACCAGCGCCGGCCCTTCGGTCGGGCGCTCGCCGATGCGGCAGGCTCGGCGGACGGCCGCGGCGGCTCGTTCGGCGTCGGCTTCACTGCGGGCGTGAACCAGCGCCAGGGGGCGCTCCTTGTCTACTTCATCGCCGATCTGCGCGAGCCCGGCGAGACCCACGGCCGGATCGATGCGATCTTCGGCCTTGCGGCGCCCGCCGCCAAGATCGACCACGGCCATGCCCAGCGCGCGAACATCGATCGATTCGACGAAACCCGGCCTCTCGGCGTGAACCGCCCTGACGAGCGGCGCCGAGGGCAAGTGCCGCTCCGGATTGTCCACCAGGTCTGCGGGGCCGCCCAGGGCTTCGATCATGGCGCCGAAGTGCTCGGCCGCCCGACCGCTGTCAAGAACTTCGTCGACCCGCTTGCCGGCCGACTCGCGGTCCTGCGCCAGGCCGCCGGCCAGCAAGGCTTCGACCGCCAGCTCTCGGCTGAGTGCCGTCAGGGACTCGCGTCGCGGTCGCCCGCGCAGGCAATCGATCACTTCGAGAATCTCCAAGGCATTGCCGGCGCTGTCGGCCAGGGGCTGGCTCATGTCCGACAGCAGCACGTGCGTTGGCACCCCGGCCGCCGTACCGACCTCGGTCAGCCGCCGTGCCAGGTAACGCGACTGCTCGGGATCGGTCATGACCGCGCCGTTACCCGTCTTGACGTCGAGCACCAGGCCGTCGAGGCCTTCGGCCAGCTTCTTCGACAGGATCGAGGCGACGATCAGCGGCACGGACTCCACCGTGGCGGTCACGTCGCGCACCGCGTACAGGCGGCGGTCGGCTGGCGCCAGTTCGCCCGTCTGACCGATGATGGCGCAGCCCTGTTCGCGCACGACCTGTTGAAAACGCGCCGAATCGGGCGAGACCTGGTAGCCGGGAATCGCTTCGAGCTTGTCGACCGTGCCGCCCGTGTGGCCCAGGCCGCGCCCGGCGATCATTGGAACAAAGGCGCCGCAGGCGGCCAGGACGGGGGCGATCAGCAGCGAGGTGACGTCGCCGAGACCGCCGGTGGAATGCTTGTCGAGCACCGGGCCGGGCAGGGCGGGCGCATCCCAGCGCAGGACACGGCCGGAGTCGCGCATGGCCTGTGTGAGCGCCACGCACTCGCCGTCTTCCATGCCCTGGAGAAACACGGCCATGGCGAAGGCGCCGAGCTGCTCGTCGCCGACCGCGCCGTCGGTAATGCCGGCGACGAGTTCGTGAATGCTGTCCGGATCGAGCGCGCCACCGTCGCGCTTGCGAGCGAGAATCTCACGCACCTGCATCAGTACGCATCCTTGTCCGGGGCGGGCGCTTGGGAATCGCCCAGGGTGGCCATCAGGTCGTCGAGCAAGCCCGAGGCCCCGAAACGGAAATGCGAAGGACTGATCCAGTCGGGGCCCATGATGCGCGCCGCGAGTCCCAGGTATTCGCGCGCCTGCCGGGTCGTGCGGATGCCGCCGGAGACCTTGCAGCCAACGTCCCGCCCACTGTCGCGGATGGCCTCGAGCAGGATCCGGGCCGCTTCCGGTGTGGCGTTGACCGGCACCTTGCCGGTCGAGGTCTTGAGGAAATCGGCACCCGATTCGATGGCGATTCTCGCCGCCCGCCGAATCAAATCCGCCTCGGTCAACTCACCGGTCTCGAGAATGACCTTGAGCACGTGCTCTCCGCAGGCCTCCCGCGCGGCCGAAACCAGCCGGCGACCGGGCTCGTCATTGCCGGCCCGCAGTTCGCGCCAGGGAAAGACCAGGTCGATTTCGTCGGCGCCCGCGGCCAGGGCGGCTCGAATCGCTTCGACAACCGTTTCCGCGTCGTCCTCGCCGCGCGGAAAGTTCACCACCGTGGCGATCCGAACCTCCTCGGCCGGGTCGGCACCCGCCAGGGCCCGGCGGGCGGTCGCAACGAAGCGCGGATACACGCAGACGGCCGCGACCGGGCCGAAGCTCGTACCGGCCTTGCGGCACAGGGACTCGATATCGGCCTCGGTGTCGTCTGTCTCGAGCCGGGTCAGGTCGACCAGTGCCAGGGTCTGACGGGCCACTTCGTGAAGGGAGGTCATCGCGAGCTGAACGTCCTTATAAAGGCAACAGGATAACCAAATCGCCGGCGCGAGACGGGCAGGATGCCGGCATGCGCCCATCTGACTCAGGTCAATAAGTGTGCGTACAATGAACTTCTAAACTGTTCGTCAGCAAGGTAACAGTCGGGCAGGACTGGGCAGATGGATTCTGACGATGGGGACAAGCCGATCCTGAGGGATTTCGCCGCGGAGTTGCTGGAGACGATGCTTGAGGTCTCCGGCCTGCTGGTTGTCGTGCTCGACAGCAGGGGACGACTGACCCTGTTCAATCGGGCCAGTGAGGAATTGACCGGTTATTCTTCCGATGAAGTACTTGGACGGGAGATCTGGCCCTTACTCATCCCGCCGGACGAAGTGCCGGCGGTCAAGGATGTGCACCAACGCCTCACCCACGGGGAGGGACTGAATCTCTACATCAATCACTGGTTGACTCGTGACGGGAAGAAGCGGTTGATCCAGTGGCGTAATGCGGCCCTGCTCGATCAACACGGCAATCACGTCGGCGTGGTGGGTACCGGTATCGACATCACCGAGCAGGAACGCGCGCTGAGAACCCGGCTGCGCTGGGAACACGAGCGCCACTCGGTGCTCGATGCGCTGCCCATCCTGATTGCGCACGTCGGCCCGGATTTTCATATCCGCTTCGCCAATGACGGATACCGGCAGTGGTTCGGACTGGATCCGACCAGCGTCGTCGGTAAACACGTTGCCAGCGTGATCGGCGAGCGCGCCTTCGAAGTGCTGGCGCCGCATTTCCGCGAGGCCGTGGACGGTCATCGTTCCGCATACCATGGAGAAGTTCCCTACCTTTACGGACCGGCCCGCTTCATTCACGGCACTTATATTCCCGCTCTTGACGAAGCTTCCGGAGTGGACGGCTTCTACATTGTTGCGGTTGATCTGACCGAACAGCACCGACTCCAGGAAGAACTGAACGACGAGCGAGACAAGGCCCGTCGCGAAGCACAGACCCACCTGCTGGAACTTTCGCATGCCACCCGCCTGGCGGCAACGAGCGAACTTGCCACCGGCCTCGCCCACGAGATCAGCCAACCCTTGACGGCGATTTCGGCCAGCGCCGAGGCGTGCCTGATGCTGCTGGAAAACCACCCGGGTGAGGTGGATTCGCTCCGACCGGCCCTGGAGAAGATCGCCGCGCAGGGGCAGCGAGCGCGGCAGATCATCGAGCAATTGAGAAATTTCCTTCGCCGGGAGCAGGACGATGTGCGGATCGAAGTCGACCCGGAGGAGCTCGTCGAGCACGTCCTCCTGTTGCTCGACTCCGAACTCGTCGCATCCGGGGTCGAGGTCGAGACCATGATGGATCCGGAGGCTCCTCCGATAGGGGTCAACCGGGTTCAGATCGAGCAGGTACTGTTCAACCTGGTTCGCAATGCCATCGACGTTCTGAAGGATTTCGATGGCGAGAGGCGGATTCGCATCCGCTGCCTGACGGTGCCGGAGAAGGAAGAACTTCGTTTCGAGGTATCGGATTCCGGCCCGGGCCTGAGCGAAACCGGAATGCCGAAGTTGTTCAGTCCCTTCTACACCACGAAGCCCGAAGGCCTGGGACAGGGCCTGGCCATCTGTCGGTCCATCATCGACCGCCACGGCGGTTCGATCCAGGCGAAGAACCACTCGCAGGGCGGTGCCCTGTTCAGTTTCACCCTGCCACTTGAGGATGCCGGCAATGAATGACTTTGACGGCGCAAGAGGCACGATCGTGATCGTCGACGACGATGATCCGGTGCAGGAGTCGCTGCAGCTTCTGCTCGAGACCGCCGGCTTCCGCACCCGCCGCCACCAGACCGGTGAGGAACTGCTCCGCCACGGTCCCCCCGACGGGCCCGCCTGCGTGCTCCTGGATCTCAACATGCCCGGGCTGAACGGTATCGAAGTGCAGGAAAGCCTCCATGAGTCCGGCTGGGATGTGCCGATCGTGTTCCTGACCGGTCACGGCGATGTCCCGGCGGCGGTCAAGGCGCTCAAGAGCGGCGCGGTGGACTTCCTGCAGAAGAACCAGCTCAACGCGGCGACCCTGATCGATCGTGTCGAACAGTGCGTCGGCGAGCACAAGCGCAGGATGGCCGAGCGGGAATCCTCCGAGGCCGAGAAGTCCTTGCTCTCGCGCTTGACGCCACGGGAGTTCGAGGTGGCCCACCAGGCGGCCTCGGGCGTGACGAACAAGGTGATCGGTCTGGAGCTGGGCATCAGCGAGCGCACCGTCGAAATCCACCGCGGTCGGGCGATGAAGAAGCTGGGCCTCAGGAGAGCGGCCGACCTGGCGCGCATGAAACCGGCGTTCGACAAACTGGCCTCGGACTAGCACTATTTCGCAGACGTGAAGATTTCTTGACGCTCGTCACCGGTACACTTCCGGCTTCATGCTTCAATCGAACTCCATTTCCTGCCGGAGGCACCGACCTTCCAGGAAGCCAACATGAATATTGGAACGGAGCAGCCGGTGATCCATGTCGTGGATGATGACGAGGCCGTCAGGAGCAGCCTGTCCCTGCTGGGTGAGGCCCGCGGCTGGCTGGTCCGGCCCTACGCCAGCGCCCACGAATACCTCAACGCGCCTCATGCTCCCAAAGGCAACTCCGAGTGCCTGGTCCTCGACCTGCAGATGCCGGGCATGAACGGGGCGGAGTTGCTCGAATCCCTGCAAGCTTCCGGAAAACAGATCGCCACCGTCGTGCTGACCGCATGGCCCGACAGTGACCTGGCCCGGCGTGCCGAAAGGGCCGGGGCGAGGCTGATCCTCGCCAAGCCTTTTGCGCCCGTCGAGTGGCTGCATGCCGTTGAGGAGTCCCTGTTTCCGGCATAAGGGAGTTCCCTTATTGGCCGTTCTGCCCCTGTCCGTTAACTTCAATCAAAGGCAGCGAATGCCTGAAGTGTTGTTGGCTCCACCCGGGCCAGGCCCGGCAGGGAACGGAAATGACTCAGGGTCTACAGAGATTGAAGGGGGACGCAGCAAGCGCCTCGGCACGATCGGCCGCCTGGCCTGGTCGAATCCGTATCGGTCACTCCCCGCGACGGATTCTCCAGGCCGGGGACCATCTCTTCCAGGCCGGTGAATTCGGCACCGAATCCTTCATTGTCCGCACCGGGCATCTCAAGAGTTATTGCGTCCACCGGGACGGCGAGGAGCAGATCCTGGGCATGCACGGCCCGGGCGACGTGCTGGGCTTCGAAGCGCTCATCGGCAAGCCCGCGCTCTCCAGCGTGATCGCGCTGGAAATCTGCAGCATCGAAGTGGCCGAACTGCCTCACGTGGCGCTTCGCACGAACGGCACGGAAAGTCTGGTCGAAGGCATGTACCGTGAAATCCAGCGGTTCAGCCGCCTTCTGTACATGGACCGTCATCCGGCCGAGCGTCGCCTGGCGGAATTCCTTCTGGATTTTTCGCGCGAGGAGCAAATGCGGGGGAAGAGTCCGGTCGATCTGACGCTGCCGTTGAACCGCCGCGACCTGGCCCGTTTCCTGGGGCTGGCTCCCGAAACGCTGTCGAGAACCTTCACCCGCTACCAGGAGCAGGGTGTTCTGTCGGTTAACAACCGCCAGATCCACATTCTCGATCCGGCGGCCCTGAACGAAGCCGCCGGAGAGTAGGGCGCTGCACAGGCAGGAGTTGCAGCGGCCCGGACTCCTGAACTTCCCTCCCGACCTCAGTCGACGACTCGCCAGCTGCCGTCGGCCTGGCGACACGCCGTTCCATAGACCTGCTCGGTTCGGCCGCCGATTTCGGCGTCAAGAACGTACTCGCGGCACGGGCCCTCAGCCGATTCGTAGGTTCGGGTCGGCACCATCCGGTAATCGTAGCCGGTGTCCGGGTTGGACCAGGTCGTCGCCACGCCGGTGCGCGTGGCCTCGAGCGTGGCCGACATCTTCATCCGATCCATCTCGTCCATCTCGCGCCCGATCGAACTGCCGATGGCACTGCCCGCCAGTGCACCGATCACGGTCGCGGTCGTCCGTCCGCGGCCGCTGCCGACCTGGCTTCCCAGGACGCCGCCGATAATGCCGCCGATGACCATGCCGGCTTCCTCCTTGGGGCCGGTGGCGCAGCCCGGGAGCATGAGAATGGGGGTAAGCAGAAGAACGACGAGAAGGCGTTTCATGGCTGTTTGCTCCGTAGGTGAGCCAGGATCCAGATACTAGACCTCGGCGATCAACGGCGCGATGACGCAGGTCAATCCGATCATGATCAGACGCATCCAGGGATGCTCCCGGTAATCGGGCGGCGTCATTCGCCCGAATGCGTGTGGGCGGCAAGAATCTCGCGGACTTCCTCGTCGCTGGTCTGGTCGAAGCGGCGATAGAACTGTCCGACGGCCATGAAACTCTGCGGTCTTTCGACCGCGATGAATTCGTCCGCGGCCGAAAGCAGGCTGGAGGAGACATGGCTCGGCGCCACGGGCACGGCCACGATGATCGCGCGTGGCTCGTGCTGCCTGAGCGCCCGGACGGCCGCTTCCATTGTCGAGCCCGTGGCGAGGCCGTCGTCTATGACGAGCAGGGTCTTGCCCTCGAGATCCGGAAAGGGCCGGTCGCCCCGATACTGCCTTTCCCGACGGTCCAGTTCCTTGAGCTGTTTTTCGATTTCCGTGGCCAGCCTGGATGCGCTGACGTGGAGTTGCTCGATCAGATCGCGTGAGAGCACCTGCACGCCGCCGCTGGCGATCGCGCCGATTGCCAGTTCGGGCTGGCCGGGCGCACCCAGTTTGCGCACGACGAGAACGTCGAGCGGCGCCCCGAGCGCACTGGCCACTTCCTTGGCAACAGGAACGCCGCCGCGCGGCAACCCAAGGACCAGGAGGTCGCTGCGGTCTTTCAAGTGCTCGAGGTGCGCTGCCAGAACACGGCCGGCTTCAACTCGATCGGAAAACTGCCTGTCCATGAGGAATTGTGCCCGGAATCCCCGGCGCGTGGGGTTGATGCAGGTCAAGCGACCGGTCGATCCATTCACCGCCTGACTGCGGTTTTCGGCAATCCGGAGCCGCCAGGCTTGATGTGCGGGGCGCCGATTGTGCGTTTGCGCACCGAACTGTTGGTTGCGGCAAGCCTAGCATCGTCCACAGAGCCGGTGGTTCCAGCCGTTTGGCATGGGGCCGGTCCGGCGCCTTGGCCATACCCGCAGGAGTTCTCCGATGCCGGATCCAGGACCTTTCTCCCTCGCCCACAATTCGCGGTCGAGCAGGAGCGATGAATCAAGTGCCTTCGTCCCCCTGGGAGACAGTTCGGAGTTCCAGGTCACGGCAGAATTCGATGGTGGCACCGGTTTGTCCGAAGAATGCGCCGATACGATTCGGGAATGCCTGGATCGCAGCGGGTTCGTGATCGTCGATGGGCTGTTGACGCGCCGGGAGGCGGACGCCGGCCAGGGCCTGATCGATCAGACCGTCAACGATCCGAAGCGGCACATGAGTCAGTTCGCCAGTGAAACCGACAACCGCTACAGGCGCCGCAATTTCTGTTCGCTGCCCTCGACGCCGGAATCGCTGCGCTTCGTATCCACGCTGTGCCGGCGGCTCGAACCGGTGATCTCCGAGTACTGCGGGCGTTCGCGTCCACTGCTGGAGATCACGACGCTTACCAGCCACCAGGGATCTTCCCATCAATACATCCACCGGGATCCCGACTGCGTGCTTTCGATGCTCGTCGCCGTCGACGACATCGCGCCGGAGCAGGGCGGTACGCTGTTTGTGCCGGGAACCCACAAGTACGGCGGCGCGAATATCCGCATGGACGGGCGGGCCTTCGAGTTCATGGAGCTTTATCGGATCGCCTGCAATTTCCGCATTCTTGCCTACAATCTCAAGGCCCTGCTTCGAATGCGGCGTTGCGGCCATCCGAACCTGGAGCCCGGTGAGTTCCGAGACCGGGTCTTCTCGCGACAACAGGACGATCACCAGCCGAACCTGTTGCGCTTCGTGACGGGCAAGACCTACCAGTTCCGTGTCGGAATGCTGGGGCCGAGGAATCTGTGGAAGCTCTTTCGCTACCGCAAGCTGTTGTCCGAATCCTTTCGCATGGTCCGAACTGCACCCAGGAAGGGCAGCGTGATCCTGTTTCGAAGCGACCTGATGCATGCCGGTGGCGACAACCGGTCCGAACGCCCCAGGAACCTGCTGAGCCTGAGCATCGGGCGTGATGTGGTCAATCCGGACCAGTGGGATCTCAGCTATTCCCCAGATCCCACGCTGCGCGCCAATCCGCAGACCTACGGTGACCTGCTGAAGGAGATGGACAGTCCTGTTCCTGTCGGTTCGGCGAGGGAAGCGAACCGATAGTCAGCGCTTCCTTCATACTTGAGTCGCCGACTCTTGCGGGGAGAGCTCATGGTGATGACTTTCCAGAATTCTCATGCGCCAGGAGTGGATGTTGGTCGGATCAGGGAGATCGAGTTCGATCTCGAAGCTCTCTCCGGTTTCCAGCCTTCTTGCAGGCACTCTGAACAGGCGAGATCGCCAGTGAGTCACCGCGCTCAGCGGTGAGGTGTCGAAACTCAGGTCTTGGTCGAAAACGACCCGGAAGTACAGTGCCAGACCATCCATCCTTCCGGGGCGCGAAGCGGTCTTGCGTGCCCGGAAGTGGTTACCCAACTGCCTCGGACTGTCCATCCGGTTGAGGTCGAAAGTCAGCAGGGGTCGCGGCTTGCAGAGCAGCATTTCAAACGCCGAAGGTTCCAGCAGGTAGCAGTCGTAGTCGGGCGGCTTGAATCGCTCTGCATCGCGATCATTGCGGAGAATACCGAAATCGAGGCCGTGCACGGGCTCTTCCCACAGGTACGGAATCCTCCGTCCGGAGCGAAGCTGGACCGGCTCGAGAAAGAGCTCGAACACGGCCGGCAGAATGCGCCCCTCCGGCTTGAGGCATCGTTTCTTGAGGTCGAGCAGGTTGTCGAGCATGTTCTCGGTCAGCAGCTCGTCCCCGATCTGCTCATGAATCACGAGATCCACGCGTTGCGGTGGCGTGAACTCGCGGCTGTTGATCTTCACGAATTCGATGCCGTCGAGACCGTTGTGACGGGCCGCGCGGCGTGCGACGCCCAGAAAGTCGGAATGATCGAGCGCGTAGACCCTGGCACGGGACTGTCTGGCCGCGAACATCGCGAGAATCCCCGTACCCGTGCCCAGGTCGATGACGGTCTGTCCCGGATGGACATGACGGCGGATCGCCTCGTGATAGGCGTCGACGCGGACGCGATCGGCGAGCATGCGCTCGTGGCTCAACAGGCTCGTGAATTCATGGCGGTTGTTCAAGTCGTAGAGCAGACTGCGGCCCGCGCGCGTGGCGCGAAGCATGGACTTGCCCCGCTGAAGTGCCGAGCGAATCGCCCGATTGACCAATGGATGCATTGCCTGCCCCCGTCGAAGCTGGACGGCCCGATCCCAATCGAACCTGCTGATCCAGTCGCTGCGTCAGATGGGTCGACTCTGAACCCGCAACGGAAAGTCCATCTGTGCGTTGCCGTACACGGCGCGACCTGCGCTACCACTCCGGATTGCCATGACGCGGGTGAATGTTCGATTGCGCACAGATTCGCCTGCCCGGCACAGCGTAGATTCGCAACTGCAGTCGAACGGTTGCTGCGGGCGACCCGATACGGGTTGGCGACACTGGTCGGGCGGGAGTAACAGCCAATGATTATGTTCAAGATTCGCGAAGCACTGCTTGTCATGGCGACGCTGTCGGCGTTGTTGATGGCCGGTTGCGCAAGCGGGCCGAGTGCCGGCCCCGTTCCGCCTTCCTCGCTCATGAGCATGGCGGTTGAGGACTATCGAATCGGCGTCGATGATGTCGTACAGGTCAGCGTCTGGCGAAGAGAGGATCTGGGCGTGACCGTGCCGGTTCGATCCGACGGGAAGATCACGGTTCCGTTGATCGGGGACATCCAGGCGGGCGGTCTTCGTCCCGAGGAGGTCGCGGACAACGCGCGGGGCTTGCTGGCTGACTACATTCGCGAACCGAACGTCACGGTAATCGTCACGGAACTGCGCAGTCATGAATACCTGTCGCGGGTGAGGGTGACCGGAGCCGTTCGATCGCCGGTGTCGCTGCCGCACCGACAGGGAATGACCGTGCTCGATGCGGTGCTGGCGGCCGGCGGTCCGAACGAGTACGCGGCGGCCGACAGAAGTGCGCTTCATCGCCACCTCGACAAGGGCGGGTTCGAGAGCTATGCGCTACCCCTGAGGCGGATTCTGGAGCAGGGCGATCTCAGCGCCAACCATGTCCTCATGCCCGGTGACGTGATCACCGTTCCCCAGCGCAACTTCTAGGAACGAACCGGATGAACCAGCTTCCCAATGTGGCCGAGCCCCTTCCCCTGACCGAGTACATCCCGGCCAGTCTGCGCGAGGGCCAACGGCATTTCCTGCTGCTGGCGCTGGCATTCGCGGTCATCGGCCTGCTCGCGCTGGCCGTGGCGATCAGCTGGCCCAAACAGTACCGCTCCTCGACCAGCATCCTGGTTTCGGAGGACAACATCATCCGCCAGCTCATGGACGGACGCGCCGTGCCCACCAGCGTGTACGACCGTGCAGCCATCGCGCAGGAAGTCATGTTCAGCCAGAAGGTGATGGAGGAGATACTCGCCGTCGGTGGCTGGCTGGACGCCTCGCCCGGACAGGCAGAACGCGAGAGACTGGTCCAGGAGATCAAGGATCGAACGGCAGTCGGCGCTCCCAGGGAGAATCTCATCCGGATCGAGTACTGGGACCGGAACCCCGCGCGAGCGAAGCTTGTCACCGAACGCTTCGCGGCGCTGTTCATGGCCGAAAGCGCTGCGGCCAAGAAACGGGAAAGCGCCGATGCCTACGAGTTCATCGCCCGTCAGGTGAGCCAGTACCACGGCATGCTGGTGGATGCCGAAGAGCGGCTCAAGGCGTTCCGGGAAATCAGCGATGACGCCCGTCCGGGCTCGGGAGACGCGGTGGACGATCGCATCGCGGGGCTGCGTGCCGACATCCAGCAGTTCCGCATCGAGCGCGGGGAAATGCGATCCAGGGAGGCCTCCCTGGAAAGGCAGCTTGCCGGACTGGATCCGGAATCCGGCATCCAGACCTACCAGGCGCAACTGCGTCAGCGAATCTCGATCGTGCAGGAAGAGCTCGACACGCTGCTGCTGGATCTGCAGCCGCGACATCCGGACGTGGTCCGGGCGCGTCATCAGATCGAGGACCTCAAGGCAGAGCTGGCTTCATCGGGCAGCCGAGTGGCGGCCCCCGTCGACGGCTCCGGGTATCGCCAGAGCGCGATGCAGCAGGAGCTCAATATCGGTCTTTCCGAGCTGCGCAGTGCGATGGCCGGACTGGATGCAAGGATCGATGCGACCGAGCGTCTGCTCCAGCAGGAAATCGCCCGCGGGCGCCGGGTGGCCCAATCCGACCTGCAGCATGCCGAATTGATGCGCGATCACGTGGTCAACCGGACCATCTACGAGGACCTGCTCAATCGACTCGAGAACGCGCGTCTGTCGATGCGGCTCGACGAGCTCGGGCAGGGTCTGACCTTCAGCATCCACGAGCCGGCCATGGAGCCGGCGCGCGCCTCGGGGCCCCGCTTCATGCACCTGGCGGCAGGCGGCCTGATGGCTGCCGTGGCCACACCGCTCGGCCTGCTGTTGCTGCTCGTACGGCTCGACCCCAGGGTGCGCTCGCCGGAAGCCATCGAGCGTGTGACGCAGCTTCCACTGCTGGGCACCATTCCGCGCTACTGGACGCCGCGTGAGCGAAAGCGCTTGAAAGCTCGCATTGCAGTTGCCGTCGCGATCGCGGTCGTCACGCTTGCGGCCTACGGGATCGCCGGCTGGATAAGGATCATGGTGAACGCATGAAGACCCACAACCAGCTGGACGGATCAGTGACCACTCCTGAAGAAGGACCTTCCGAGGTGCTTGGCGACGCGCGGCGCGCAGGTCGATCGATAGCCAGGATGACCGAAGGAGAGCTTCTTGCTCCGACCGCCCTGGAGCGGCGTCGCTTGATTCACGCCTCGATGCGCAATTCCCGCCAGATGGACCTGGTCAGGGAGCTGCGCACCAACGTCCTGACGCGAAGCGCAGTGAGCAACCCGATACTCATGGTCACCGGTGTGGGCAGCGGATGCGGCGCGAGCTACCTGGCGCGCAACCTGGCGGCATCGATCGCGCTCGACGAGGAAAGGACTGCCCTCCTGGTGGAGTGCGACCATCGCAAGCCCAGGCTCGCCGAAGACTTCGGTCTGGCCGACGAGGCACCGGGACTGCTCGATCTCTTCAGCGGCGGCGTCGGCGACCTGTCTTCGGTCATCCATCCCAGCGGCGTGGAACGCCTCAGGATCATTCCGGTCGGTCGGGGCGGGCGGCGCGGACCGGAACACTTCGCCTCCGTCCGGATGCGCGCGCTGGTCAACGAGATCCGCAATCGCTACGACGACCGTTATGTCGTGATCGATGCCCCCCCGGTGCTCGGAGCGCCGGATGCCAGGATACTGTCGGTCTATGCGGACCTGATCATCCTGGTGGTCGGCGAGGGTCGCCATCGGCCGGAGGTGATCCGGCGGGCTGCCGACATGCTGCCGCAGGACCGGTTCGCGGGCGTGGCGTTCAACCAGCTGCCATGAATGCGACCCAACCGGTATTGGGCTGCTGTCTGCTCATCTTCTCGCTGTCGGCCTTCGAGGTTCGCGCCCAGTCGATCCAGGAGCCGGAAGATCCGGCGCCTGCCTTCGTTCTGGATCTGGAGCTGGGCGTTGAATACAGCGACAACCGGGGGCGATTCGACCCGCCCGGACCGGACGATACGCTGCTCATTCCGAGGTTGGTGCTTGATCTGTCCAGAACCGGCCGGCGCTGGCAGGCAAGGGCCCAGGGCTTTGCCGAGTACCGGCACTCGCTCGAGAGCGAATTCGACGACGAGTTCCGCGCCAACCTGGCCACGCTGATCGACTGGATCCTGGTGCCCGAGTCGCTGATCTGGACTTTTCAGGACGTTGCCAGCGTCGAGCCGATCAACCTGTTCGCCGTGGACGCGCCCGACAATCTCCAGCAGACCAACGTGCTGGTAACCGGTCCGGCCTGGCGGATTCGTGCGGGTACTGCTTGGGAGGCCCTTCTGGATGCGCGCTTCATCCACAGCTATGCCGAAGAGATCGACGACTTCAACAGCGAGCGAATGAGTGCCGCGGCTCGCCTCATGAGGCGCATGACGCCCACCCGGAATGCCTCGCTGGGCGTGGAGTTCACCGACGTGAGCTACCGGGAGTCGCCCTCCGATCTCAACGACTACGAGCGATTCGATACCTTTGCGCGACTGACTTCGACCCAGGCGCGCACGGAGCTGGACGTTGCCGCGGGCTATACATGGATCGAACCGGATCATCTCGGATCGACGTCCTCGCCGCTGCTGCGCGTCGCGATCGACTGGAGGCTCCTCGAACGCGGCGGACTGCGCCTGTCGGCACGGCACGAGTTGTCCGACAGCGTCAGGCAGCTGACGACGGCCATCGATGCCATCGACCTGCCGGTCTCGCATACCACGCGGCTGCCGGTGGGCGCTGAACTGTACGAACTGGACGAAGCCGAACTCGGCTGGTATCAGGCCACGGAACGATTCGAATGGTCACTCGCCCCTGCCTGGCGCGATTACGAGTTCGCAACCGACGCCGACCTGGATTACCGGGAATTCGGCGGCACGTTCCTCGGCAGTTGGCGGATCACCCCCCTGATGATCCTCCGGGCGCGTGTCGAGGTCGAACGGCGCCGATTCGATATCGATCAGCGCCGCGACACCGACTACCATGGCTCCCTGTTCCTGTCCCGCAGTTTCACGCCCCGATGGTCGGGCCGCGTCGGTGCAATTCGTCACGAGCGTGACAGCACGGCACCGGGGGAGGACAGCCGCGAGAACATTGTCGCCGTCTTCGTGACCTATCACGCCGGGCGATGAGCTGACCATGGGTCTCTTTCCCCAACCGGCCGCCTCGCGGGACATCGCCGAAGCTGCTGCCGAAGTGCCGGCGAGTTCCGGCCGCGGGCCGATCAGATTACTTTTGATCACCGATACGGACCTGGCCCAGAGAGGCGGCAGCGAGCGCTTTCTGACGCACCTGCTCGAGGGGCTGGATCCCACGCAGTTCGAGATCGATCTCATCCAGCTCGACCGTTCTCCGTCTTCGCATGATCACGGCGGGCTGCTGCGTTCCGGAAGCGGCAACTGGCGCATGGAATACCGCCCTGTCGGTGCGATCTACACGCCGCGCGCCTGGAGAGTCTGGCGAGAGGTGCGCGCGCGGGTTCGCCGGGGACGCTATGACATCATCCAGTCCCAGCACGAGAAGGCGGACCTGCTCAGCGCCCTGTTGCCCGACGGCCCGAATCGCCCGCTGAGAATCAGCAACCGGCGCGATACGGGGTTTCAGAAGAGCTGGGCGCTGCGCTTGCTGTTCCTTCTCCTCAATCATCGCTATGACCTCGTCGTGGCGCCTTCACAGGCGATCCTGGATCAGTTGGTCAAGCGCGAGGGTGTTGATCGAAGGCGAACCCGATGGTTGCCCAACGGGGTCGATTGCGATCGCTTCCAACCGATCCAGCGAGAGGATCGCCCCGAGGGCAGGGCGCAAGCCGGACTTCCTGTGGATGCCTATCTCATCGGTTGCGTCGCACGCCTGGTTCCCGTCAAGCGGCACGAAGACCTGGTCGCCGGCTTCGCCATGATGGCGGCTTCGCACCCTCGAGCCCGGCTCGTGCTCGTCGGCGGCGGCCCGCTCGAGGAGACCATCCGCCGGCAAGTGAACCAGCTCGGGCTGGGAGAGCGAGTGCAGTTCATGGGCGAGGGCCGCAACATGGAGCGACTGCTGCCCCTGTTTGACGCCTTCGTGCTGGCTTCCAGTACCGAGGGCATGTCCAACGCGATACTCGAAGCCATGGCCTGCGGTCTGCCGGTCATCGCGACTCACGTCGGCGGTAACCCCGAGCTGGTCCAGCCGGGCCTGACGGGCTATCTCGTACCGCCGCTCCAGCCGGGCCAACTGGCCAGGGCCATGTCCGATCTCGTCGAACGGCCGGATCAGGGCGAGCGAATGGGGCGGGCCGCGCGGCAGCGGGCCAGGATGGCCTTCTCGCTGCCGACCATGATCGCCTTGTTCAGCAGCTTTTACCGAGGCGGACGGGAAACGGTCCGGGCATGAGTATCGCGATCAACCATCTTCGGTCCAGCACGGGACTCTACGGGGCCGAACAGGTCGTTCTTGAACTTTGCCGGCACCAGCGCGCGACGCATGAGAGCACGCGCCTGCTCGTGTTCTCACCGGTGGGAAAGCCCCCCCCGGCGCTGGTCGAGGAAGCGTGGCGCCGTGGACTCCGAGCCGAACGCCTGCTTTGCCAGGGCCCCCTCGATCCCCACTGCGTTGCTGATCTGCGCCGTCGACTGAAGCAGAGTTGCAGATCGGGACCGGCCATCCTGCACTGCCACGACTACAAGTCGGTGGTCTACGGGGGACTGGCTTCGGTGGGCCTGCCCGTCGCCCGCGTCGCCACACTGCACGGCTGGCTCGAAGGGGGTGGGCGCTTGCGTCTGTACCACTGGCTCGAGGCCAGGATGCTCAAGAGCTTCAAGCGCGTCTGCGCGGTCTCCCCAATGATCGTCGACCAGTTGCTGGAGCAGGGACTCGATGCCGACCATATTCGGCGGGTCGACAACGGTATCGACACGAGCCGCTATCGGCCCCGGGCCGGAGCCAGCAATGCAAACCGGGCCAGCTATCTGCAGATCGGCACGGCCGCCCGCCTGTCGCCCGAGAAGAACCTGGGGCTGCTGGTCAGGGCGGTTGGGGAATGCCGCGACCGCGGGCTGGAGATCCGGCTCGACATCGTCGGGGACGGACCGCAGCGCGCCGAGCTGGACGCCCTGGTCGCGAAACTGGGGCTGGCCCGAGAGATTCGCTTTGCCGGCTGCCTGGACAGTCTCGAAGATTGGTATCCCGGCCTGGACGCCTTTGTCCTTCCATCGCTGCGCGAGGGCATGCCGATTTCCATTCTCGAGGCCCTGGCCTGCGGTTGCCCGGTGATCGCGAGCGATGTCGGCGCGGTCCACGAACTGCTCGACGGCATCGCGGGCTGCCGCGTCGTAGCGAGCAACGATCTCCCGGCCCTGGTGGACGCCATGCTGTCGCTGCGCGAAAACCCGCCCCCGCTCCTGGAGGCGAGCGACCGTGTCAATTGCCACTACTCGAGCATGGTCATGGCATCACGCTACGCGGGCATCTACCGCGAGGCCGTGTCGTGATGAGCCAGGCAGCCACCGTGCCTCTGGCCCGGCCGTTCGAACACGCATCGCGACGGAGCCAGAATTGGGCGTTGTATCTCTTCGTGATCCTGATCCCGCTGCAGAACATCTACCTGCAGTACATCCCGAATCCCGGCAAGGGGTTCAATTTCCTCAACGTGATGTTCGCCGCGTCGCTGCTGATGGCCCTGCGTTGTCGCGGCGGTCTCGTGCGGGGCAGTGGCGTCAACGGCTGGATGATGGCCTATGTCGCGCTGAGCATGCTGGCCCTGTTCAAGGGGTTCGGTTTCGTCGCCGAGCCGGAAGGGCACGGCCAGTACCTCAAGGATCACCTGATCGCCGTCTCCTTCCTTTTCCTCGCCCAGATGAGCGTTCTGGACTGGGCCGGCTGGCGGCGGCTCTACCTTGCATCGCTGGTTCCACTGCCGTACATGCTCTTCGTGGTCATGGACCAGAACGCCGCTGTCGGCGCCTGGCACTATTCCGATCAGCTTCGGATCAACGGCACCTTCATGGAGCTGGGCGCCAACGAAATGGGCGCATTCTTCGTGACCGCCTCACTCGTCGCGCTGGGGTTCGTCGTCGGCTTGCGCAGCGTTCCGCGCTGGCGGCTGCTGTGCCTGGCTGCAGCCGGCCTTGCGGTTACCGGAGTGGTGCTGAGCTACTCGCGAACAGCCTACGTCGCCCTTCTCGCGGCGGCCGTCCTGCTGCTGGTCATGCCACGATTCCGCCTGCGGCTCCTGATGCCGGTCTTCGTGGCCGTGCTAGTCCTGCCGATGATGCTGCCGCATTCGGCCGTCGAGCGCTTCGAGAGCATTTCGATCGAAAAAGGGCAGCGCGACGAAAGCACCGAAAACCGTTTCCACTTCTGGGAAGTCGCCGAGGAACAGTTCGTCAAGCGCCCCCTGCTCGGAACCGGCTTCCACACCTTCCACCACGGCGAAATCAACCCGCTGGAGATGGATACGCACAACTTCTTCCTGCGTGAACTGGTCGAGAAGGGCATCGTCGGCGCGCTGGTTCTCGCCGCGCTGCTGCTGAGCGTGCTGCGCTTGTGCTGGCGCGGATTCAGGGCAGCAACGCCCGGGAGCCACTATTACGGGTTCATGATCGGTCTGACGGCGGCGTTCGTCGCCCTGATGATCGGCAACGTCTTCGGCGACCGTTTCACGCACTACCCGATGATCGCCCACTTCTGGCTCTACGTGGGCCTGGCCCTGCGGGGGCTGCAGCTACATTTCGCCGCGCCAGCGCGAGGAGCCGGGCCATGAGCGCAGCACCTGAAACCATGCCGGCGCCCGGGCGGGTGCTGGCTCTCATGTACCACGGCATCCATGCCGGCCGCGCCAGCCGCGGGCACTTCGACCCGCGCTACAGCGTCCATCCGGACCGCTTTCGCGAGCAGGTCGAGTACCTGCACGAGTACAACCGGGTCGGCTGGCTCCCCGTGGCGGGCGAAGCGCTGTTGGCTCCACCGTCTGCGCGTGACCACAACATGGTGCTGATCACCTTCGACGACGGTGACGCCAGTCTGGTCGACGCCGCCTTGCCGGTCCTGGCCGAGGCCGGGCTGGGAGCAGTGTTCTTCGTGACGCGCAATTTCGTCGGGCAGCGCGGAATGATCAATGTCGGTGAGCTTCGGCAGCTGTCGGCGGCGGGCATGGTGATCGGCTCGCACGGCGTCAGTCACCGCTTTCTCAACACGCTGTCGGCGGCGGCACTCGAATTCGAGCTCGAACACAGCCGGGCCTTCCTCGAGCAGTCGATCGGGCGGGAAGTCTCTCTGCTTTCCCTGCCGGGCGGGCGCGGCGGAAAACGCGAGATCGAGGCGGCGGCCCGGGCGGGCTACCGCAGCGTCTTCGGCTCGGTCCCCGGAGACAACCGGAACACGGCGCCCGGTCAAGTCATCGAGCGGGTGGCCGTCACGCACGATGTCACGCTCGAACGGTTTCGCCAGATCGTGCACTGGAAAGGGTCCGCGGCCTGGCGGATTCAAGCGCGCCATCTGGCGCTTCGATGGCCCAAGCGATTGATCGGCGATCGGGGCTACGACTGGCTCCGCAATGCCTGGGTGCGCGGGACATGATCGCCGTCTTCATTATCTCGGTCTTGCTGGTGGCCTGGACCTTCGCGGGCTATCCCGGTCTCGCCGTCGCCTTGGCAAGAGGGCGGTCGGAACCGGCCGCCGACGGATCATGCCGCGATGCAGTGACGGTAGTGATCGCAGCGCGCAACGAGGCGGCCAGGATCCGGCATCGCATCGACAATCTCCTGGCCAGCGACTATCCCGCCGATCGCCTGCGTGTGCTGGTCGTCGACGACGGAAGCACCGACGGGACCGGCCGGGTCGTCGCCGGCTTCGGGGACGAACGGGTCCGGCTGTTGTCCCTGGACGAACCGGTCGGCAAGGCGGCCGCCCTCAATTGCGCGATGGCACGGGTCGATACCCCGCTGACGGTGTTCGCCGATTCGCGGCAGACCTTCCACGCCCTGGCGATCCGGCGGCTGGTGAATGCGTTTACTGATCCATCGGTGGGGCTGGCGGCCGGCCGGCTGGAACTGGGCGACGGCGAGACGACCGGCCTGTACTGGCGCATCGAGACCGCCCTGCGTCGGGCGGAGTCGGTGCTGGGCTGGGCGCACGGCGCCAGCGGGGCGATCTACGCCATTCGCAGTTCCCTGTTCGTGCCCCTGCCCAGGGACCTGCTGCTCGACGACGTATGGACGCCGCTGCACGTCGCCTCGACGGGCTATCGCCTGGTCTTCGTCGACGACGCGGTCGCCAGCGAACCGGCGGTGATGGGTCCGCGAGCGGAATTCAGGCGAAAGATCCGCACGCTCAGCGGCAACTGGCAGTTGCTCGCGCGGGCGCCCTGGCTGCTGCTTCCCTGGCGAAATCGTCTCTTTCCGGCCTGGTTCTCGCACAAGTTTCTGCGCCTGCTCGCCCCCTGGGCGCTGGCGTCGGCCTTCATTGCCTCGGGGTTTGCCGTCGTCTCCGACGGCGCCACCTGGCTGCAAGCCCTGTTCTGGCTGCAATCCGGGGCCTACGCGATCGCGGTGACCTCTCTGGCGGCTCCGGCGTTCGCCCGCCAGGTGCCGCTGGCCACCGCGGCCGGGAGCTTTCTGCTGCTCAATCTCGCGGCGATGATGTCGCTGCCGGCCTGGCTCGGAAGTCGTCGTCCCAACCGGTTCTGGAGGGGATGATGGCCCGCCTGCTCTTCGTCACCTCGCGCCTGCCGTTTCCGCCGAAGGAAGGGCACCAGTTGCGCTCCTGGCATCTCCTGCGCGCTGCTGCCCGCGTTCACGACGTTACCCTGTTGTCCCTGCGCCGCCCCGACGACGCCGAGACCCTGCCGTCCGGGGTCAGGCGCGTTCTGGGCGGAGTGGAAACGGTCGATCTCTCTCCGCTCAGCAGTCCCCTCGAAGTTCCGAGAATGACGGCCTGGTGGCTCAGCAGCCGCCGTCCCCTGCTCGACATCCGCTATGTTGCAGGGCCGCTCAAGCGGGCCTTCTCCAGACTGCTCAGCGACTGCGACCTGGTCCACCTGGACATGCTGGCGCTTGCCGGTCTCCTTGCCGAGGTGCCGAAAGGGATGCCGAGCGTGCTCAACGAACACAACGTCGAATCGGCGCTGCTGAACTCGCGAATCGCCGGCGAGGCAAGACCCTGGCGGCGCGCGCTCCTGCACGCGAAAATGGCCGGCCTGGAGCGATTCGAGAGCGAAGCCTGTCTCGACGCACAGCGCGTTCTCGCCTGCTCCGACGTGGATGCCGTCACCCTTTGCTCGCTCGCACCGGGTGCGAAGGTGGCCGTCATTCCCAATGGCGTGGACACGACGGCATTCCGCCCGGATCTCGACCGCCCGGCCGATTCGGAATCGCTGCTGTTCGTCGGACACCTGGGGTGGTTCCCCAACCGCGACGGTATCGAGTACTTCAGGCGCGAGATTCTTCCACGCTTGCGGCACCGTCCCGACTTGCAGGTGGACGTGATCGGTCGCAAGGACGGCCACGATCCGGGCAGCGATGACGCTGCCGGTATCCGCTTCCATGGCTTCGTCGACGATCTGGAAGAGCGCCTGCAGCGGGCCGCCGTGTTCATCGTGCCCCTGCGCCTCGGCAGCGGGACGCGCCTGAAGGTGCTCGAGGCCATGGCCATGGGCAAGGCCATCGTCAGTACGTCCAAGGGCGTCGAAGGCCTCGGCCTGGTCGACGGCGAGCACGCGCTGATCGCCGACACGCCGGAGGCGTTCGCCGCGGCCGTGGAGCGCGTACTGGACGACCGGGAACTGCAGCGGGCCCTCGGCATCGCAGCCAGGCGCATGGCCGTCCTTCACTATGACTGGCAGAGCGTCGGAGACCGACTGCTGTCGGTCTACGCGGAACTGCTCGGCGAACAGCTCCCGGGACCGGAGTTTGCGAAGGCCGCGCATTTCCCTGCCGAAGCGAGCACAGGGGGACAGCGTCATGGTGCCGTCTGAGACCCTGCGCCTGTCGAGTCCGCGGCCGGTTCTGGTTACCGGGACGGCCGGGTTCATCGGCTCGCACGTCGCCCACCGATTGCTCGACCTGGGCTGGCGGGTCGTCGGTCTCGACAACCTCAACGACTACTACGACGTCAACCTCAAGAAGGCCCGGCTGGAGCGACTGACGTGCCGCGAAGGCTATGAACACGTTCATGCCGACCTGGTCGATCGCGATGCGATCCAGGGCCTGTTCGAGCGCAGCCGGCCGGGCCATGTGGTCCACCTGGCCGCCCAGGCGGGCGTTCGCTATGCCGCCACCAATCCGCATGTCTACGTGGCCAGCAACGTGGTCGGATTCCTGCACGTGCTGGAAGGCTGCCGGCAGCATCCCGTCGAGCACCTCGTCTTCGCATCGACCAGTTCGGTCTACGGTGCCAACACGAGCATGCCGTTTTCGGAGACGCAGTCCGCCGAGCATCCGCTCACGCTCTATGCGGCCACCAAGAAGGCCGACGAAATGATGGCGCACAGCTATGCCCATCTCTACGGCATTCCCTCGACGGGCCTGCGCTTCTTCACGGTCTACGGACCCTGGGGCCGGCCCGACATGGCGCTGTTCCTGTTCACGCGCGCGATGCTGGCCGGCGAGCCGATACCGGTCTTCAATCACGGCCGGCACAAGCGGAGCTTCACCTACATCGACGACATCGTCGAGGGCGTGGTTCGGATCATGACCCTTCCGCCGGGGAGCGATCCGTCGTGGCGGGGGGACCGACCGGACCCAGCAAGCAGCAGCGCGCCGTATCGCCTGTTCAACATCGGCAACGAGCAGCCGGTCGAACTGCTCGACTACATCCGCGTGCTCGAGACCTGCCTGGGACGCCAGGCGCAGATGGAGATGCTGCCCCTGCAGCCCGGTGATGTTCCGGATACCGAGGCCGATGTCAGCGCGCTCGAGGATGCGATCGGCTGCAAGCCGGTCGTGCCGGTCGAAGCAGGGGTCAAACGTTTCGTGGAATGGTACCGGGAGTACTATCGATGTTGACGAGTCCGGAGAATCTTCTGGAGCGCCTGGAATCCGGTCGTTCGAGCCTGGCGGTCATCGGGCTGGGATACGTCGGATTGCCCCTGGCCGTTCATTTTTCACGGCACTTCCCGACGGTGGGCTTCGACGTCAACCCGGCCCGGGTCGAGCAGCTTCGGCAGGGCAGGGATCACACGCGTGAAGTGTCCGCCGAGGAGCTCGCTTCGGCCCGGTTGCTGCGAGTGACCGCCGAGGAATCGGAACTCTCCGATTGCGATGTGTTCATCGTGACCGTGCCCACGCCCATCGACCAGGCGCGGCGGCCCGACCTCGGACCCCTGCTTTCGGCTTCACGGCTCGTGGGCCGTCATCTCAGGCCGGGGTCGATCGTGATCTACGAATCCACCGTCTATCCCGGCGCCACCGAGGAGGACTGCGTTCCGGTACTCGAGGCGGCCTCCGGTCTTCGCTACCAGGCGGACGGGGATCCCGATCCCGAAGACGAAGCCCTGGTCTTCTATTGCGGCTACAGTCCCGAACGCATCAACCCAGGTGATACCAGCCATCGTCTTCCCGACATCATGAAGATCACCTCGGGCTCGACACCGGCCGCGGCCGGCTTCGTCGATCGCCTCTACAAAACGATCGTGCGCGCCGGCACTTACCCGGCCGAGAGCATACGCGTGGCCGAGGCGGCCAAGGTGATCGAGAACATTCAGCGCGATCTCAACATCGCGCTGGTCAATGAGCTGGCCATCCTGTTCGCCCGCATGGGGCTGGACACGGCAAGGGTTCTGGCGGCCGCCGGGACCAAATGGAACTTCCTTCCGTTCAAGCCGGGACTGGTGGGCGGCCACTGCATCGGCGTGGATCCCTACTACCTGACCCACAAGGCCCAGTCCATCGGCTACCACCCGCAGGTGATACTGGCCGGCCGCCGGGTCAACGACAGCATGGGTTTCTTCGTCGCCGGACAGGTCGTGAGACTGATGGCCCGATCGCGTGTCTACGGCCCGTCGGCACGGGTGCTCGTGCTGGGTCTGAGCTTCAAGGAAAACTGCCCGGACCTGCGCAACACGCGCGCCATCGACGTCGTGCATGAATTGCAGAAGTACAGCCTGGACGTCGACGTGCACGATCCCTGGGTGGACGCGGATGCCGCCCGGGACGAGTACGGACTCGATCTGGTCGAACAGCCGGCCAACGGCCACTATGCCGCCGTGATCGTGGCCGTCGCCCATCAGGTCTTCGTCGATCGTCAGCACAGCCTGCGCGACCACCTGGTGCCCGACGGCGTGCTCTACGACGCACGCTCGACACTGGCGCCGGAACTCGTGGACGGGCGGCTCTAGCGCTACTCCTGCCAGAGCGTGAGGCGGTAGTAGAGCTGGCCCAGCAGTTCGTAGAGGGCCCGTTCCGACTTGTCCAGCGCCGTCGACTGCGGCAGGAGCCCGGTCACGCTTCGAACCGGCACGTATCGGCTGTTCAGCGGCCAGGGGCAGACCTCGAAACCCGCCTTGCGGAAGGTCCAGCTCGCGCGCGGCAGATGCAGTGCGCTGGTCGCAAGGACGATGCGTGGTGCCTCCGGCAGCAACAGTTCCGCGACTTCCGCGGCGCCGGTGCGCGTGCTCGTCGAGCTCGACTCCACCAGCATCCGGGCCGGCTCGATGTCCAGGCTGCGCATCAGGGCGGCGATGATCGCGGCTTCGGGGACCCGGAACGGGCCGCCACCGGAGATCACCAGGGTCCAGTCCGCCGGCAGGCTGTCCGCCTGCAGGGTCAGGACGCGATCGATGGTCTCGGCGGTCAATGCCCCGAAGTCGCCGGTATCGGCGGCAGGTCGGCGCACACCGCCCGAGAGGAACACGAGGGTTCGCGAATCCGGGCAGGCTTCCTGCATTTCCGTGGTTCCATGGGGAGGCGTTGCCTCGACCATTCGTACCAGCAGATTGGCGCCCAGCGGCGTGGTCAGCCCCAGGAACAGCAGCATGAACCCGAGGGCTGTCGCAAACAGCAGGCGCCGCGAAAAGCGTGCGGCGAGCATGGCCAGCGTGGCCGCCACGAGGGCCAGAAAAAGCGGCGAATGCAGCACGTTCACGACGACCCCGAACGCGCGGCCACGATGCGCCGGATACCCGTGCGCAGCCCACTGTCCATCGACGCCCACAGCAGCGCCGGAACGGCGATCGTCAGCGAACCGGCGACCAGGCGGGCAAGCGCGCTTTCGGCTCCGAAATAATCGGCCGAGAGCAGGAAGGCATACATGGCCGGGGCAAAGAGCGCGGCTGCCGCCAGCCGGCGCCAGGGCGGCAGGTATCGCAACTCGGCCGGACATTGCCACAACTGGAACATGGCCAGATAGACGTAGCTGGTCACGGTGGCGGCAACGGCGCCCGTCACGCCCCACAGGAGAATCATCGGCACGTTCAGGGCGATGTTGAAGAGCGCTGCCGACAGGGTCACCAGGAAGAACCGCAGCGCGCGGCGCTGGAGCAGCAGCCCGTACTGCGCGATGGAGAACAGCGAATACCACGCCAGCGCCATGGCGATGGCGACGAACACCGGCGCCGATGCGGCCTTGTCGGGGCCGGCCAGGATGATCAGGAACTCCTGGCCGACGCACAGCAACAGGGCCGTGACGATGCCGACCGCCAGCACCCACACGTCGAGCATGTCGCGCTTGAGAGAGACGACCGCCGCCGGCCCGCTGGTGCCGTAGAGCCTGATGGCCGTCGGCGTGAACGCTTCATTGAGGGTCTGGCCCATGACGGCCGTGACCGCCATGGCCAGTCCGAAACCGATCGTGTAGATGCCGACCTCGGCAAAGCTTCCGGCCAGGCTTCGCAGGAGGATGCGGTCGGCAAAGCCGAACAGCACCGAGGTGAGTTCGGTGAGCATCATCGGCAGCCCGAAAGCCAGCCCGGCCATGATGGGCGCGCGCGACGGCATCACGAAGCGGCCCCGGAACCAGCGCCTGAACCACCAGGTCAGCCACGCGGCGATCACGACCACGACCAGCAGGCGGGCACTGAACACACCCAGGGCACTGCGCTCGATGAAACCCAGCGTGACCAGCACCAGGGCCAGTTCGCTCCAGCGCCACAGCGTCTTGAGCCAGACCGAGATGTCGGATCGTTCCAGCGCGTAGATGACGGCCTCGACGAAGCTGCACCAGATCAGCAGCGGCACCGTCACCACCAGCACCCACAGGATGGGCTGCTCCTCGCTCGGAAAGCGCCCGATCAGCAGCGCCACGCTCGCCGCACAGACCAGCCACAGCAGCAGGGACAGGCCGAGCGGAACCAGAAGGTGATTGGTCCTGAATCGGCGTAGCGAACTGCGCCCCTTCGCATGCGGATAGAAACGCAGGATGGCGTGCTGCGTGCCGAGCTTGAGTATTCCGGTCACGAGGAGCAGCCAGGCTTCGTAGTAACCCAGCACGCCGAACTGGTGGTTGTCCAGCAGGCGGGTCATGAACGGGAAGGACACGAACCCGGCAGCGATGATCATCACGTTGCCGCCCAGGTAGCGCAGGTAATGAACCAGGACGCTCGTCTGGCCGCGTTGGGTCAGCGTCATGCCGCCCCCCGTTGCCGGCCAAGCCCGATCCGGATCAGCGTTCGAATGCGTACTGTCCGGTGCCGCACAGAAGCCGGGCCAGGTCCAATGCCAAGCTGCTCCAGGAACATCATCACAGAGCCGATCGAAGCCACATGAACCCGTCCAGCAGCGAGCGCGGGGCACTGCGCGCGGACTTCAAGCGCTACCTCGATACCATGACCGGCATTCACGGGTCCTGGCGGGCACGGCTTGCGGCGGCCACCGAGTTCGGTTTCCTCGCCATTGCCGTCTATCGTTTCGGGCGCCTGGCCCGCAGGATTCGCCCCCGCTTGCTCGGCTGGCCCCTGAAGATCGTCTACCGGGTACTCAATTTCTTCGTCGAGATCCTGTTCGGCATCAGCCTTTCGACCAACTCGCGAATCGGGCGCGGCTTCTACATCGGTCATTTCGGGGGCATTGTCGTTCACGGCAATCTCGGCGAGGGCTGCTCGATCGGCCAGGGCGTGACCGTGGGATCCCGGGGCGCTGGACGGTCCGACGGGTATCCGGAGATCGGGGATCGGGTCTACCTGGGGGCGGGTGCCATGGTGATCGGTCGGGTACATGTCGGTGACGATGTCGTGGTCGGCGCCAATACCGTGGTGGTTTCCGACATTCCGGCGGGCTGTCGTGTGGTCAGCGCCCCGGCGCGCATCCTGCCACCGCGCTCCGGCGCCAGCGCGCCGGCTTCCGATCCAAGAGAATGCCCGGAGCGGACCCTTGGCTCTGTACGGTAGCGAACTTTCGGGAACCTTCCCGCGATCCCGGGGGGCTCTGTGCCTGCCGCGTTACGGACTTGAGTCAGCCTCCCGATCCGGGACGCGTGCCACCGGCAGCATTCGTTCCCGGCCCGGAGTGGCCGGGTTGTCGCTTCAGTTCGGCGCGCAGTGCCTCGAGCGCCTGGGAGCGCCCAAGCGGGCCGATCGCCCCGATCGCGTGCGGTCCTTCGGCCGGCCGGGGTATGCCCCAGAAGTCCCGATGGAGCCAGTCGCCGGCGCTTCCACCCCCCAGCATCGGGCTGCCTTTGAGCGGCGTGGGGTCGAAGTCGTCGATTTGGGTACGCCGTACCCCCGCGTGCCGAACGCAGGAGGAGGCAGGATTGCAGATGCCCCGGTGCACGCCGACGACGAGGTTGCTGCGCCAGATGACTTCCGCGCGGGGCTGGTCGCTGTAGAACTGGCAACTCGCGCGACCGCGAGCGTGTGCCAGCTGACCGAGCAGGAGATTGCTGGCAAAGAGAATCCGGCCTCCGGCATCGCCGGCACTGCTGACCAGGCAATTGCCTTCCCCCGTGATGCTGTTGCCGACCAGCCTGGACTCGACGGCCGGGCCGAGCCCGAGAAAAACGGCGTCGCCACCCGCCCGGCAGTGATCCCCGGCGGAGAAATTGGCTTGTCCCGCGAAGTGGGCGCAGTTGCCGATAATGACGGAGTTGGTGATGGCCGCGCTTGCGGCGATCTTGATCTGGTTGCCGGCGTTGCCCTCGAACAGCGATGCGTCGATCGCCACCCGGGATGCTGCGTCCAGGTAGGCCAGGTCCAGTCCATCGGAAGTGTTGTGGTGAATACGGACGCGCTGGAAAATCCAATCGCCGCCCGTTTCTGCGGTGCCCAGTCCGTCTCCGTAGCCGCCGGCAGTCTGCGCCCAGCATCCCCCGATTTCCAGTTCGGGCCAGCTTTCCGCGCAGCCGTTGTAGCCGATCTCCACCTCGCGGAAGAGAATCGTCCCGGCATTGGCGCTGTCCGGGCCGATATCGCCGTCCCAACCAGCCCACCCATTGGCCAGAATCCGAACGCGCTCGAGCCGCCAGTTGCTGATTCCTCCAGCCTGGATTCCCCGGCCTGCAAGCCCGTGAACATGGACATCGGAAAGCTCGATCTCGCTGGCATCCGATGCGAAGATTCCCGTGGATGCCCAGGGGCCGAAGGGGGGCTGATCCCGTTGGCAGGCGTGGACCTTGCCGCCGCAATCGCCGCCGTGGCAGTGAAATTCGATGCAGCCCGACTGGTCCGTGATCTCCAGGCAGGCGACCTCGGCGTTCGCCGTGCCGGAAAGATTGAGGATCATGGCGGCTCGCTCGGTGCCCCAGAGAATCGGCGCGGCAGGGCAGCCGGCATCGAACCCGGAACCGAGAAGACGTGTGGGGTGCTCGGCATCCGGGCCGCTGGGCAGGGCGGGCATATGGCAATCCCAGCTGTAGCCGCGATCGCAGTTGTCGCCACCCGGTGCGCCGAGGCCCATCCGGTAGTCACCGGAACCGATGACGAGCGTGTCCCCGCCGGAGATTCTTGGCGCTCCGCCCGGCGGCAGGGCAATGAAGGGATGCTTCCAGGCGCATGCCTGTCCATTCCCGTGCCCCGGATACGGGCGATCGAAAAGGCCGTTGCATTGCCGCTCGTCGCCGCCGTCCGTTCTGACGTGATACGTCACCGACCAGGCCGGCACGTGGCCGAATGCAAGGCAGGTGAGCAGCAGTGCGAACCGGGCGATTCGGCGGCTTTTCGGTCCCGTGCCAACAGGAAGTCCAGGATTCCCGGCGGTCATGTTCGTTCTCCACTTCGGTGGGCGAGAAAGCATTCCACATCGGTCAGGTCGATGCCGTGCGCCAAACCACAAAGCGAGCGTTGCCGACTTCTCGGCGCTACTTGCCACCCGTTGGGGGAAGCGCAGCGAGCAGTCGGCCACGGCCGGGAGAACGGCAAATGACGGGCCGTGAGATTCCCGACCGTACGCTTGGGATCGAGCATGTTCGTACACTCGGCGGACTGCTCGAACTCGAAGGCGAGTGGTGCCGGCTTTTCATTGCCAGCGGGCTGGACATTTTCAATGCGTGGGAATGGTTGGTGCCCTGGTGGCGCCACCTGGCGCCGGAACGCGCGCTGTGGGTCCTGGTCGCCAGGGACGAGGCCGGCTGCGCAAGGGGAATCGTTCCCCTGGGCCTGCACGAGACAAGGATCGGCCTGGTCGAGTTGCGGCGCCTCGCGTTCCTGGGCGACGAGCGAGTCGGAAGCGACTACCTCGACGTCATCGCCGAGCCTGGGTGGCGGCCGGCGGTTCTTCGTGCAGTCGCAGCGTATCTCCGAATGCACGGCCGGGAATGGGACCTGCTCGAGTGGCGGGACATGGATGCTCGATCCGACAGTCCCTGCCGCCTGGGCGAATGCCTCGGACCGAATTACGCCGTGGAGAACAGGCCCGAAATCACCTGCCCGGTCCAGGCACTGCCGGCCGGAGACAGCTTCGACGAATTCCTGTCCCGCACCCGTCGCGCCAGCAACTACCGACGCCGCCGGCGCTGGCTGGAGCGTCAGCCGGGTTTCCGGATCGAGATCTGCGAAGACGCTCGGGCAGTGGAAGAAGCCAGGGAGACCTTCTTCCGCCTGCACGAGATGCGCTGGGCGGAGGAAGGCGGCTCTGCCGGAATTCCCGACCAACGGGTTCGCGACTTTCATGTCGAGGTGACAGGCCGCCTCGCCGAGCGCGGACAAGTCCTCTTCTATACGCTGTGGGTCGGTAATGAACCGCTTGCAAGCGTCTACGCGCTGATCTGCGGCGATACTTTCTATTACTACCAGGCCGGCATGAATCCGGCCTGGCGCTCGAAGAGCGTCGGGCTCGTGCTCATCGGCGAGACCTTCGCGGATGCCATTCGAAGGAATCTGCGTCGATATGATTTCCTTCGCGGCGAGGAGTCATACAAGTTCGACTGGGTCAGTGAAAGCCGCCAACTCGTTCGCTGGCGGCTGTACTCCAGGGCAGGGCGGGGCCGGCGTGCATGCCGCATCGATAGCGGCATACAGGCCGGCAAGAGGCAGATCAGGTCGTTGATCGGGAGAACGGCTAGTTGAAGTCGTCACCGAATATCCGATCGTTCGGATCACCGACGGGAACAAACTCGATCGCACCGATTTCCGGTCCATCCGCTCCGCCACGTGCGACGCCGAAATAGTCGATCGAAGGGGCCAGGCCCCAGTCGGCAGTACCGATGAGATCACTGCTTTCACGAGGTCGGCCGTCGAAACTGTCGATGGAGGCGTCGACGATGCCGGGCGAGCCCTCGCACAGGCTGTCTCCCGGACAGGCATCATGGCGGGGCTCGTGAATGTAGTTTCTTTCCCACACCACCTGTTCCGAGGCGCCCGAGTAGTAGAGGCAACTCTGCTGCGACGGGTCGTGCCAGTAGGGCGTGGCGATGACGAGATTGTTGATGAAGCGAATCCGGGAGCTGCTCGTGCCGCCGCCGCCACTGATCACGCAGTTGCCCTGACCGATGATGGTGTTGTTGATCAGCTCCGTCTGGTCATTGTCGCTCAGCCCCACCGAGACGGTATCGCCCAGGGCCCGGCAGTGGTCGCTTTCGAGCATGTTGCCTTCTCCCTGGAAGAAGCCGCAGTTGCCCACGATGACCGAATTCTCGATCAGCGCGCCGCGAGACACCTTCACCTGGTTGCTGGCGTTGCTGTCCATGAGCGTACGCTTGACCGTCACGCGGCCGTCCTGTCGCAGGTAGAGCAGGTCGATCCCGTCGGAGGTGTTGTGATGGACCTTGCTGCGCTCGAAGATCCAGTGGCCGGCCGTTTCGGCCGTACCCAGCCCGTCCCCATAACCACCGCCGCCCTGTGCCCAGCATCCGAACTTCTGCTCGCCGGGCCAGCGTTCGCCGCATCCGTTCCAGGAAATCTCCGAATCGACAAAGCGGATGGTGCCGGAGTTGGAGCTGCCGCCGCCGATATCCCCGTCCCAGCCGGCCCAGCCGTTGGCGACGATCCGCACGCGTTCCATGGTCCAGTCGGCGAGTCCACCCGCATGAATGCCGCGGTTGGCCATGCCGTGGACGTTGATGTCGCGCAGGACCACGTTGCTCGAGTTGCTGGCCACGATGCCCGTACCCGCCCAGTCCCCGAAAGGCGGTGAGCCGCGATTGCAGGCATCCACTTCGCCGTTGCACTGCCCGTTGTGGCAGTGGAACTCGATGCAGCTTTCGTGATCGGTCAGCTCGAGGCAGGCCAGCTCCACGTTGGAGCTTCCGCCCAGGTCGAGGATGGACTTGGCACGTTCGGTGCCCCAAAGCTCCGGGGGATTGGCACAGCCGCTGTCGTGACCGGCACCGAGAATCCGCGTCTTCTGGCTGGAAGAGGGCCCGGAGGGAATCGCCGGCATCACGCAATCCCAGGACCAGCTCTGACCACAAGCGCCGGCGCCCGGTGCGCCATATCCGATGGCGTAGCTGCCGCTGCCGATGAGCAGCGTGTCGCCGCCAGTGATGCGTGGCGAACCACCCGGCGGCAGGGCGATGAATGGATGTTCCCAGGCGCAGTCCCGGTTGCTTCCGCTGCCGGGGTAGGGCGCATCGGTCAGCCCGCTGCACTGGCTGGCGTCACCGCCGTCGATACGAACATGGTAGGTCGTCGCCCAGGCAGCCGCGATGGGAAGAGAAAGCGACAGGAAGACAAGCAGATTGACAACCCTCCGGTTCATTCCTTGTCCAGTTTTCATGTGTGGTGATCTCTCGGTCGGGAATCGTCTTGAGCGATTTCTGGTCCGCCCTGGAATGCAGCGGCCGCTAAAGTATTCCAGCGAAGTCGTTGATATTTCATGGCTTGTGCGTTTGTTTTTCGTTCATCGACCGCGCCGTGCGTCGCGCTGCGCTCGCTGTTATGTGAGGCAGCGCACAATGGTCCCGGGCGTACAATCCGCTTTTGCCGTAATCGGCCGTAATCGAGGGTGCGCCCGCGCCGATTCGGCGCGGGCGGCGGGGGCGGCTAGAACCGGACCGTGACGTCGGCGGAGCAGGTTGAACTGCCGTGCTCACAAACCCGGTAGGTCACCTCGTCGGGCGAGTCGTTGTCCAGGCGATCGGCATAAAGCTCGAAGCTGAACGTGCTGGCGACGAGTGCACCGTTGCGGTAGATGTCGGTTGCATCCGTGCTGATGCGGCTCCAGCGCAGGCGAACGAAACGCAGGCCGCTGCGTCTTTCGACCGCTCGGGCGTTCAGCCGGATGTCCGGTGACTCGACCGGCGGGGCAGACACCGTCAGGGTTTCCATCGTGGCGCTCGACAGTCCGGTTTCGTTGTCCGTGACCCGAAGTTCGACGGTGTATTCGCCGGCAGCGCCATAGGTGTGCTGGGCCTCGATCGAGCTGGCCGAAGCGCCGTCGCCGAACGACCAGGCATAGGACAGATCGGCACCTTCAACTCCGGTAGCACTGAACCGGCATGCCAGGTCGCTGCACTGGAAGGTGAACTCGGCGAGCGGCGGCGCCGGCGCCGGCGTGGGATCCTGGGCCTGCGAGCCGTACTCGATCGCGCCGATGTCGGGCCCGCCGCCATTGCCGCGCGGTTGCTCGTAGAAATCGTGTTCGGGAGCCAGGCCGGCATCGGCGGCCGCGATGAGCGGGCTGTCGCTGGTCGGCTCGGCGTTGAATGACTGCAGCGAACTGTTCTCCAGGCCCGGATCGGTGTCGCAGATGCTGTCTCCGGGGCATGCGCCGTGGCGAACGTCCTTGATGAGGTTGCTTTCCCAGGCGATCTGTTCGTCCGAGCCGGAGTAGTACAGGCAGCTCTGCTGATCCGGATAGTGCCAGTAGGGATTGCCGATGATGACGTTATTGGCGATTCTCAGCATGGACTGGCTGTCGCCGCCGCCGCCACTGATCACGCAGTTGCCTTGTCCGATGATGGTGTTATTGATCAGGTCGGTCTGCGAACCGTTGCTGAAGCCCACGTAGACGGCATCGCCCAGGGCACGGCAGACGTCGCCGTCGTGCATGTTCGCGTGGTCCGCAAAATAGGAGCAGTTGCCCACCACAATGGAGTTTTCGATGATCGCACTCCGGGATACCTTGACCTGGTTGCCCGCATTGCTGTCGATCATCGAGCGACGCACCGTCGCCTGGCCGCCGTCCCGCAGATAGAGCAGGTCGATGCCGTCGGAAGTGTTGTGGTGAACCTTGGCCCCTTCGAAGATCCAGTGTCCTGCGGATTCACCGACACCGAGCCCGTCGCCGTAACCGCCGCCCCCCTGGCCCCAGCAGCCGAACTTCTCGCCGCTTTGCCAGTCTTCGACGCATCCGTTCCACGCGATCTCGGAATCCACGAACAGCATGGTGCCGGTATTGCCGCTGTCCGAACCGATGTCGCCGTCCCATCCGGCCCAGCCGTTGGCGTTGATCTGCACGCGCTCCATGGTCCAGTCCGAAAGCCGGCCGGCGTAGACGCCCTGGTTGGCCATGCCGTGGATGTTGACGTCGCGGATCACGACATTGCTTGAGTCTCTTGCCGAGATGCCCGTAGAGGCCCAGTCACCCCAGGGGGCACCCGAGCGATCGCAGCTTGCAACTTCACCGTCGCATTGTCCGTTGTGACAGTGGAAATCGATACAGCTGGCGCGGTCGGTCACTTCCAGGCAGGCCAGTTCCACGTTGGAGCTGCCCTCGAGGTTGAGCACCGTGCTGGCGCGTTCCGTGCCCCACAGCTCGGGCGCGGCGGAACAGCCCTGATCGTGCCCGCTTCCCAGGATGCGCGTCGGCTTGTCGGGGGAGGGGCCGCTGGGGATCGGGGGCATGAAGCAGTCCCAGGACCAGCTCAGTGCGCAGCTCTCCGCGGCGGGTGCGCCATACCCCATGCGGTAGCTTCCCTCACCGATCAGGAGGGTGTCGCCTCCGGCGATTCGCGGTGAGCCACCGGGCGGAAGCGCCACGAAGGGATGGCTCCAGGCGCATTCCCGGTTGGTGCCGCTTCCCGGATAGGGATTATCCGACAAGCCCGTGCACTGTTCGGCGTTTCCCCCGTCCGAACGTACATAGTAGGTATTGGCTAGAACGGCCGGACTCGCCAGAGCGAGGAATAGAGCGATTACCGGCCAACGACCCCCCAACGGTCCTGTAAGGGTTCTGGTCATGATGTCCTCTTGCGTAAAGGTTCAGGGTGAATCCGGGGCCCCTCTCGGGCACCGGCCCATTGCCGATGCAACGGTTACGCAAAAGTATTTCAACGGCGGCGTTGAAAAGCCATGGCCAGGAAGTTAATAAAATGAAGAACTTGGGAGAGTGTTTTCACGCGAGCTGAGGGAAAGCGTGAGTGCTGGCTCAGTGTGGTGCACCGCACAATGCAGGAAGGCGCCGGAGCCGGGGATCGCAGCCCGGTTTGCGCGCATCGGTCAGGAGCCGGGAGCCAACCCGGTTCGGGGAGGGGCCCGAACTGGTGTACCTGCTCCCGGCACCTGGCCGATGCGCGCAGACCGGGTCAGCGGGGATTCACTTTCTCCGGATGGTGATACTCATGCAGCAAGCGGACTGAAAGGCCGCCGGACGACACACTCCAGGCCGCTGAGTTTCCACCGGAAGCGCGTCATGGTGTCGTCGTGACCGATCGCGATTCTCGGCAGGGTGAACAGACGTCTCGCATGGAAGGCGTGCAGGTGGCCCAGGCGCGTGGTGGTTGCCGATTCGAATCCCAGTTCCTCCGCCGCATGGAACTCCCGACTGCCCGCCTGCTGCCTGCCGCCGAACGGATAGGCCAGGTGAGTGACCGGCGTGCCGGTCCATTCCTCGAGAAGCCGCCGCGAGCCCTGCAGCTCCACCCGAAGCTGCCCTGGCGGCAGGCTGCTGAGCACGGGGTGGCGATGCGTATGGGCACCGATCGTGATCAGTGGCTCCTTGGCCAGGTGCCTGACCTGCCCCCTGTCGAGCACTTCCCAGCCACCTTGCAGGCGTCTTCCCGCATCGTTGCTCAGGCGCTCCAGAAGGCGGCGCTGATCGGCCGGGTTCATGCTCTTCATCATCCGGTTGATCCGCTCATAGCAGTCGCGCTTTCGGCGGGAATCGATGATCTTCTCGCTGCGCGGCCTGCCGTTCCACTCGAACTCGAGGTGGTCCTGTCTTCGAATGATCTGCTCGAGTTCGTACCACCAGGGCGTCGTCGTGTTCTCGACCATGCCCGTCGTGATGTAGATGGTCGCCGGAACGCCGTGCGCCTTGAGGATGGGCAGGGCGAGCGTCAGGTTGTCGAGATAGCCGTCGTCGAAGGTCACGATGACCGAGCGTTTCGGAAGCCGCCCGCTTCGCAACAGACGAACGGCATCCGGCAGTGACAGGCAGTTGTGGTTGCGCGCCAGGTAGGCCATCTGGCGGTCGAACTCGCCCTCGCGCACGACCAGTTCCCGATTGGGCCAGAAGCGACCCTCGGGAATGAAATCGTCGGTACACAAGCGGTGGTACATCAGGCAGGTGCCCAGCCCGGCCCAGACGCGGCGGAGCGGAGCGGTCAGAGACGACTCGGACAGCAGGCGGCGCAATGCATCACGGCGCGGCTCCCGTGCGAAGGGCTTGCCCGAGGGGGCCGGGTCGACAAGCCCGGTGCCGCCGTTTCCGGCAACCGTGCTCACTGGTTCGGTCGTGCTACGCATTGCATTCCTTCGAGAGTCCGTCTCGCTGTCATGTTGCGTTCCCAGTTCAGGGCCGAGTTCACGATCAGGTCGATGTCGTCCCTCGTCGGCTTCCAGCCCAGGCGCGCTCGAATCCGCGAGTTGTCGGCCACCACAACGGCCATATCGCCGGGGCGACGCTCGCTCTCGCGAATGTCGAGCCGCTGTCCGCTGATTCGCCGCACCGTCTCGAGCACCTCACGCACGCTGAAGCCGTGGCCGTAGCCGCAGTTGGCGATCAGCGACTCGTTGTTCCCGCGCAGGTAGGCGAGCGCCTGCAGGTGGGCGTCGGCGAGATCCTCCACGTGGATGTAATCCCGGATGCAGGTGCCATCCTGCGTGGCGTAATCCGTTCCGTAGATGCTCAGATGGGGGCGCTGGCCGGTGGCATGCTGGCAGGCGACCTTGACCAGGTGGGTGGCGCCCGGCGTGTCCTGGCCGATCCGTCCGGCGCCGTCGCAGCCGGCGACATTGAAGTAGCGCAGGATCACATACCGCATGGCCGAGGCATTGCACGCATCCTGCAGCATCCACTCGGTCATCAGTTTCGACCGGCCGTAGGGATTGAGCGGGGCAGGGCTGGTGTGCTCGCTGGCCGTTCCGCCCGGCGGCTCGCCGTAGACCGCGGCGGTCGAGGAGAAGATGAAGTACTTCACGCCGTGCTCGACGCAGGCCGACATCAGGGTCCGGGCCCGGGCAGTGTTGCAGTCGTAGTATTCCAGAGGTCGGGCCACGGACTCGGGCACGACCGTCCGAGCCGCGAAATGCAGCACCGCTTCGAACTCGTATTCGCGAAACAGGGCGGCCAGGAGTTTCCTGTTGCCGATATCTCCCACCACCAGGCGTCCGAAGAGCACCGCCTTCGAATGCCCGGTACTCAGGTTGTCGAGCACGACGATGCGCTCACCCTGTTCGCCGAGCTGGGCGACGACGTGCGAACCGATGTACCCGGCGCCGCCCGTGACGAGAATGGACGGTATCCGTCTCATCGGGCACCTCGCATGCTGAGCGACGCACGGCCCGCGGACAGTCCGTGCAGGCAGCTCGTGAAAAGCACCCGCGCCAAGCGCTTCCAGAGCAGTCGTGCTGTCGGGTCGAGCCGAATGGCGAGCCACTGCTGGCGAATGGCGTCCCGGTGTTTCCGGCGCATGAGGTACTCGAGACCGAGGTCGCTTTCGATCATCGCCTCCATGCCGGCGACCAGATCTCGCCCCCGATCCGATCGCCCCAGCTTCTCGATCAACAGCCTTCTTGCCTGGTGCATTCGGGCGAGATCCGCGCTCAGGCTGGTGGGATGAACCCGGTAGCGGGTTGCCACATGATCCAGATAGCGAATCCGGAAGCGGTCGGCAATGCGCAGCCACAGATCGCGATCCTCGCAACCAAGCCCATTGAAGCGTTCGTCGAACTTGCCGACGACCTCGATGGCTTCGCGCGCCACCACGGCCGTGGAGCAGGCCACGTGTTCGTGCCTCAGGGCAATCGCCTCGAACGGATCGCTGACTGCCTGCCAGTGCCTCACGGGCACATCCAGCGACCGCCCGCGGGTGTCGATCCGCTCGATATTGGCATGCACCAGGCCCAGATCGGGATCGTGCTCGAAGGCTGCAACGGCACGCTCGAGATGATCCGGAAGCCAGGCGTCGTCGGAGTCAAGAAAAGCGAAGTACAGGCCCCGTGCTTCGCTCAGCCCGGTATTGCGCGCCGTGGCGACGCCGCTGTTGCCGATCGCGATCACCCGGATTCGACCGCGCGACTTCCGGCTGCGATCGAGGGCGATTTCCCGGCTGCGATCGGTCGATCCGTCGTCGACGATGATGACTTCGTAGTCTTCGTAAGTCTGGGCGGCAATACTGTCCAGCGCCTCGCCCAGCCAGGCATCCCGGTTGAAAACCGGCACGATGACCGAAACCCGCGGCCGCTCCATTACCGGCTTCCCCTTCTGAACAGCACGACTTCTACAGTCTGCAGCAGTATCTGCAGGTCGAACAGCAGGCACTGCTCCTTGATGTAGTACAGGTCGTAGCGGAGCTTCTCCGCCGCGTCCTCGACCGAGGCACCGTAGGGGTAGCGCAGCTGCGCCCAGCCTGTGAGCCCGGGCGCCACGCTGTGCCGCAGGCCGTAATAGGGGATCAGGCCCTTGAGTCGCTCGACGATCTCCGGTCGCTCGGGCCGCGGCCCGACCATGCTCATGTCGCCGCGAAACACGTTGTAGAGCTGCGGCAACTCGTCGAGGCGAAGCTTGCGGATGATGCGACCGACCCGGGTGACGCGATCGTCGTCGGCACTCGCCCATCGCGCCACGCCATCGCTCTCGGCGTCGGAGCGCATGCTGCGGAACTTGTAGAGCGTGAAGACCGAATCGCCTTCACCGACGCGCTCCTGGCGATAGAGCACGCCTTCGCGACCGCCCGACTCCATCCAGATCGCCAGCGCGACCAGCAGCATGAACGGCCAGGCCGCCGCCACGACCAGGCTTGCGGCGATCAGGTCGAAGGCTCGCTTGCTGATACCGCGCATGACGGAGCGATCGAAGTGATTCGTGAAAACGAACCAGGAGGGCAGTAGCCCCTCCAGCATGACTCGGCCCATCTCGCGTTCGTAGAAAGAGTCGAGCCGCAGCACGCTGATGCCCGCCAACCGACAGCTCATCAGTTCGTCCATGCAAAGGGAGTTGCGCAGATCGTCGCTGGCGACCACGATGTCATCGACCCGATGGTCGAAAGCCAGGTCCAGCAGTGATTCGGTCTGTCCGAGATGAAGCGCGTCATCGCTGGCGCGAGAAGCCCCCTTGCCGGACAGATCAGGCCCCACGAATCCGATGACGTTGATTCTTTCGAAATTGTCGCGCGTGAGCGTCTCTGCCAGGACGGACCGGGCCTTGTCCCCGGACCCGAGCAGAAGCACACGGCGCCGCAGTCCCTCGCCCTGCGTCAAGCGGGAGAAGACGAGCCTGGAGGCGACGAGAAGCGCAAAGGCGATGGCAATCGACAGCGCGAACAAGCCGCGACCCACTTCCAGCCGGGGCACGGCGAAATAGAGCACCATCAGCGCAAGGGAACCGGCGCCCATGGAAAGCACCAGCCTTGTCAGGGTGCCGATCGCCACGCCCGACGCCTGCCGGCCGTGGCGCTGGTAGAGCCCGAGGGCGACCATGGTCAGCCAGACCACGCCGGCAAAGGCAGTACTGGTCATCGGCATGTCCTGCATGGCGGCCGTCAGCGAGGCCGGATCGTCGTAGAACCTGAGTCTCACGGCCAGCCAGGGCGCCAGGAGCAGGAGCGCAATCTCCGTAGCGGTCAGCAGGGCGAAAGAGCGCAGGCCCTGCTGACGCAGCCAGCGACCGAACAACCCCAGTCGCATTTGCCTGCGCGAGGCCAGAACCGGGGAAAAAGCCAGGGGTGCGGTGGACGTCGAACCCACCGGCTGTTCGGACGGGCTGCTCGGGGAATCAAGCAAGTTGAACATGTCCCTACTCCTGCCAAACGGATCGTGAGCCAGGCGCTCATCCTTGCGGAGCGGGACAGCCGGTTCTGTGCGCTTGCGAACCCTCACACAAATATATGGAAACTGTGTGCCAGCGCACAGAACTGTTTCATTAGCCTTCTGTAATCTGCGCGTCCGATCATCAATCGTGGGCGACCCGTCCCGGTTTGAGCGGGCTCGGCGGGCAAGGCAAGTATGGGAATAATCGGTGGGACCCTGGGATACAGCATACTCAGGGCAATCGCGCCGGCTCCTCCACAAAGGGGCGGCGAAGCGCAAGCGGACCAGGACTGCAAGCTGGAGCGCTATTTCGGTTCAGCCTTCCTCGGAACCCTGCGAGGCAAGACCGTCATCGATTTCGGCTGCGGCGACGGACTGCAGGCGGTGACCATCGCCAGAAGGGTGCCGGACTGCCGGGTCATCGGCCTGGACATCCAGCCCCGCTTTCTCGAGAAAGCCAGGCTCCGAGCCGCCCGCTGCGGTGTTTCCAACCGATGCACTTTCACCGAGTCCACGCAGGAGCGCGCCGACGTCATCATCAGCATCGACGCTTTCGAGCATTTCGACGATCCCGCGAAAATTCTGGCGATCATGAACGGGCTGCTCAAGCGCGACGGTGAGGTCCTGGCTTCTTTTGGCCCGACCTGGCTGCATCCCTACGGTGGCCATCTCTTTTCGGTCTTTCCCTGGGCCCATCTCGTATTCACCGAGGCTGCGCTGATCCGCTGGCGCGCCCGCTTCCGCCCTGATGGGGCCACCCGCTTCTGCGAAGTCGAGGGTGGTCTCAACCAGATTCGCATCGCCGAGTTCGAGCGGCTGGTCGGGGACAGTCCCCTGGCCGTCGACTGGCTCGAAACGGCACCCATACGCAACCTGTCTTTCCTGCGCTGGAAGCCCTTCCGGGAACTCGGCTCCAGCATCGTGCGATGTCGTCTGGTTCGCAGGGAAAGCCGTTGCGCCGAGCCGCAAGCAATAGGGGAGTTGGCAGCATGAACTCATCAGCAAGCCGGGTTTCTGTGCTCAGAGAACCGGTTGGACATCCTTACACCGGATTCAGGGGTGCGGAGTGCAATCGGATTCTCCGGGGCATGAATCACCAGGACTACGCCCGTGTCCTTCCACACCTGACTCTTGTGGAATGGCACCGTGGAGAGATCATCCATGAATCCTGCGCGGTCCAGCGATACGCGTACTTTCCGGTCGACTCGCTCGCGTCCATCGTGCTCCTGCTCGAAGACGGGCACAGCTGCGAGATTGCCGTCGTCGGCAATGACGGCCTTCTGGGGCTTTCCATTTTCACCCAGACGGAATCGATGCCCAGCTATTCCACCGTGCAGGTGGCCGGCAGCGTCTATCGGCTCAAGGCCGCCGTTCTGCGTGAACTCGTGCATGACAGCGAGCACTTTCGCTCCCTGCTGCTTCGCTATACCCAGGTTCTTTTCACGCAGATAGGCCAGTCTGCGACCTGCAATCGCTACCACACCATCCATCAGCAACTGGCGCGCTGGCTGTTGATCGCCATCGATCACCTGCCCGACAACCATCTCGAACTGACCCAGGAACAGATCGCCCACAGCCTGGGGGTTCGACGAGAAGGGGTGACCGAAGCCGCCGGCCGGCTCCAGAAGGCCAAACTGATCGAGTATCGGCGCGGCCACATCCACGTTCTCGATCGGCCGGGCCTCGAACACGAATGCTGCGAGTGCTACCGGACCGTCAAGCGGGAGACTGAACGTCTCCTGCCAGAGTGATGGAACGGGCTGTCGACACCCAACCGCTCGGTCTCGGCAGGCGGACAAGCGAGACTGTCTCCGAAAACCGGATGCTCGACTGCCTGAGCCCGGATGAGCTGTCGCAGCTCATGGCCGTAAGCGACCTGACCAGCTTTGTCGCCGATGCCCGGATTGCCGTCGGGGGTGACGTGATCAGGGAAATCTACTTCCCGGTCAGCGGCTATGCCTCGCTGATGATCACAGGCTCCGAGGAATCGAGCGTGCAGGTAGCATTCGCCGGCAGGGAAGGGATCCTGGGTTGGGAGTCCTTGCTGGGCCGTGAAAGCTTCCTGCTGGACATCTACGTTCCGGAAGCCCTGAAAGCGCTCAGGGTCGATGTCGGAGAGTTTCTGATCCGGGCGGCCGCCAATGAGCATTGGCGTAACGTTCAGTTCAAGTACGTGGCCGGATTGTTCACCGTGGTGGCGCGGGGCGTCCTTTGTGCCCGCTTCCATGTGCTCGAAGCGCGCCTGGCCCGCTGCCTGCTCGAGGTCAGCGACAGGCATGCCGAGATCCCCATCCTGCTCACGCAGAATACCCTGGCAAAATTGCTCGGCGTTCGGCGCAGCGGCGTGACCAACGCCGCCACCCACCTGCAGTTGCTCGGGCTCATTCAGTACCGCCGCGGCGAAATCCGCCTCCTCGACCGCAAGGGACTGGAAGCGGCAGCCTGCGAATGCTACCGCTTCGATGTCCACTAGTCCGACAAGGTGGGCAAGTTACAGCTGCGCCGTTTCGCGGGCGAATCCGGACGACAGCCCGCTCGCAGCCATCGTGAAGGATGCCGACGCGCCGCTGCAGGTTCATGTATACGAAGACGCCGCGTCGCTCGCCAGGATCGAGCCGGCCTGGCGAGAACTCATCTGCTCGGCGGGACATTCCGAGCCTTTCATGCGCCCCGAGTGGATTCGATCCTGGTGGAACGCCTTCGGGAAGGCCGGGCATCTCCGCCTGGTCACCGTATGGCAGGGGGAAAGGCTGGTGGGCATCCTGCCGCTGATGCTCAACCGGGTGCGCCGGTACGGTATTCCGCTGCGCCGACTCGGGGCCCCGGCCAACGTTCATTCGCCTCGCGTTGATTGTATGGTGTCCCCGGACGTGACTGGCGTAATCGATGCGATCTGGCGCCATGTGGCCGGTATGGAAGGGCAGTGGGATATCTTCGAACTCCCGAGGTTGCTCTCGGATTCCCCGGTGATTCGGAGCCTTTCCGCCCGGGCGGAAACCGACGGATTCCGTTTTGGCTTGTGGCAGGCGGAATCCTCGCCCTTCATCAACACCGCTACGGAATGGAACCGCTATCTCTCCGGGCGTTCGAGAAACTTCAGAAAGGAACTGCGCAGAAAGACCCGACAGTTGTCGCAAACGGGACGAATCGCTCTCGAGGTGGTCGTCGACCCCGTGGCCGTGCCCGAAGCGCTGGAGACCGGCTTCGAGATCGAGGCCGACGGCTGGAAGGGAAGGGCCGGATCGGCGATGAAGTCCAATGACGATGTTCGCCGCTTCTATCACGAACTGGCCGGGAGAATGGCCCACAGCGGTCTGCTTCGGCTGCATTTCCTGGAACTGGACGGCGAGCGCATCGCCTTCGACCTTTCAATCGAGTTCGGGGGGCGACTCTACTCGCTGAAGTCCGGCTTCAGGGACGGTCTTTCGGCCAGCTCACCGGGCCTGGTTCTCCTGGGCCTGATGCTCGAGCACTACATGGCCACGGAACTGGAAGAAATCGACCTGCTGGGAGAACAGGACGAGTTCAAGCAGCGCTGGACAAGCAACGCGCGCTCGCACCACTGGTTTGTCTGCTTTGCTCCAACGCCCCGCGCCAGCGCCGTCCACCGCATCAAGTTCGGCCTGATTCCGCGAATCAAGAAACTGGGGAAACGCTTGAAGGCGGTCGGGCACACCGCCTCCTGACTTGCTCGCAGATCAAAGGTACTCGGGCAGCTGAGCGCGAATGGCCGCGGCGTCCAGTCTCGAAACGTTCTTGGCCGTCTCGCTCCGGATCTGCTCTCGAGTGTCTTCGTCCAGGCTGTTGCGAAGTTGGCCCAGGAAACGCGGCGCAGCCAGGACATGCAGTCGTGACATCTTGCCGTCGAGCCGCGCCTGACGTAGACGGCGCGCCAGTTCCAGGGCCATGGTCTTCTCGGCATGTTCCCGGTGACTTTCCGGCTCGGCCATGGCAAAACGGCCTGAGCGCGATCGATTCAAGCCGCGTCCCCGCTCGTCGGAAACCAGGTCCTGCTCGCGCAGGCGCGCGTCCGGGTTGAGCATGACGTCGAACTCCTCGATCGACTGGCCCTCGGTCTTGCGGAACAGGCGAACGCGGCTGCTGTCGGCCGCAATGACCCAACAATCACTCATGACTGCGTACTACTCGAGAACGAAACTCACGCGCATGGTCACTCGATAGCGAATGATGTTGCCGTCCTCGACAATCACCTTCTGCTCGGCAATCCAGGCTCCGCGCACGTTCTTCAGGGACTTCTCCGAGCGTTCGATGCCGCGCCGGATGGCGTCCTCGAAACTCTCGGTGGAGTCGGATGTAATCTCGACGACTTTTGCGACACTCATGATGCGATCTCCTTGGTTCTGTTCTTGTTGGGTTCAGCTATTGATTTCGATCTTGCGGGCCACGGCCTTTTCGGACTTGGGAATCCTGATCTCGAGCACGCCGTCCTTCATGTGGGCTTCCACCCCGTCGTCGGCCGCATCGGGCAGGGAGAACTGGCGCGCAAAACTGCCTGAGAAGCGCTCTACGCGATGGAAATCCTCGCCTTCTTCCCGATGCTCTTCCTTGCGCTGGCCGCGCACGGTCAGAACGCCGTTTTCGAGCGTGACGTCGATGTCCTTGGGATCCACGCCGGGAATGTCGGCCTTGACGATGTAGGCCTTCTTGTTCTCCTTCAAATCCACGGCGGGAGCCCAGGACTCGGTGAAGAGCGATTCGTCGGGGAAATCATCGAAAGGCCACTCCGCCAGCGACATGAGGCGGCGAAGGGCGTTGCTGCTGGAATGCTGGGCGCGTTGGCGCCTGCGGGGAAGGGCCATGGTTCTACCTCCTTGGGAGTGGAGTGGGCAACGCTCATCCAACATACGCCCGGTCGAACCCCGGCGCATTGATGCGCGTCAACGCCGGTGAAGGTGGCCGCGAGCCCCGCGCCGTGACCTCTGGCACTGTGATCGGCTCAGCGGCTCATGCTTGAATGGTGGCTACGCATTCATCAACGAGGCGCAGTCATGTCGATTCGATCATTCACCACCACCGCCGCCGTGGCGCTGCTGGCCTTGTCTTCGCTGGCATCGGCCAGCGAGAGCATCAGCATTCCGGCCGGCTCGACCCACAAGGGCGATGTCGAGACCCGCAACGGCTCGGTCCGCATCGGCGATGAAGCCGTCGTCGAGGGCGCGCTGGAGAGTCGCAACGGCGACATCGAAACCGGCGTGTCGGTGACAGCCGGCAACGTGAGCACACGCAACGGCAGCATCGAACTGGGCGGCAACGGCGAGTACGGCCGCATCGATTCACGCAACGGTTGGATCAGCCTGGGCGCCGGCGCGACCGCCGGAAGCATGGAGTCCCGGAACGGCGCCATCCGCATCGGCGAATCGGCCCGCACGGGCGGCCTGGTCTCGCGCAACGGCGGCATCGAGGTTGGTTCCGACGCCGTGGTGGGCGGCAACATCAAGACTCGCAACGGCCGTGTTGCCCTGGCGTCCGGCAGCCGGGCCGAAGGCCGGATCACGACCCGCAACGGCGGCGTCACCCTCGACGGCGCCACGGCGGAGCAGGGCATCCAGACCCTGGCCGGCGACATCACGCTCGACAACGGCAGCCGGTCCGGCGGCGACCTGGTCATCGAGATCACCGAAGACAACGCGGGCCGCAACGGCGGCTTCTTCGGCTTCGGCGGCAGCCTGTCCTGGCCCGAGGCCGGCGACATCCGGGTGCTGGGCGGCAGCGAGGTCGACGGCAGCATCATCCTGCTGCTCGACGCCGACTACGACGAGAAGCTTCCGGTCGTCGAGATCGCGGCCGACGCCTCGGTCACCGGCGACGTGCGCGTCGACAGCCGCGTCGAGCTGATCATCGAAGGCGAAGTCGGCGGCGAGATCGAACGCATCACGCCCTGATACCGTCTTTCGGGCCGCGCCGTCGCCTTCGGGCGGCGGCGTCAAATCAGCGTCAATATCCATGTGATAGTCTGTTGTGGCATCCGGTTGAATTCTTGGGAAGGGGTAAACCGGGTGTTCTGACAAACCGCGAGGAGAACGGTCGTGACCAAGCACGATCTCTCGTTGCGGGCGGGAAACGGCGGCCGTGCCGCCGACCTGCTTGCCTATCGGACATTGCGCGCCTCCGTCGGCTTGCCCCGGCTGACATCGCTCGGGCTCATCGCGCTCGGGTTGCTCGCGTCCTGGCTTTGCGTCTACGCAGCCGGTGGCGCAGGCGCCCTGGCGCCGCATCTCTACTACCTGCCCATCCTGTTCGCCGCCACCCGCTTCGGGCCCGTCGTCGCCCTGTGCACGGGCCTGGCGGCCATGTTCCTGGCCGGCCCGATGACGCCGGAATTCACCGCAACCGGCGAACCGCAGGATGCGTTCCAGTGGCTGACCCGCGGGGCGTTCTTCATCGGAATAGGGCAGCTGTCCGCCTGGCTGCTGGCACCGTCGATCCGCCCGATCACCGAAGAGCTCCATGCCCTGCAGCTCGAGCACCGAATCCGCCATGCGCTCACGCACGACGAATTCCGCCTGGTCTACCAGCCGATCTATTCCATTTCGAGCAGCCGCTATGTCGGGGTCGAGGCGCTGATCCGCTGGGAGCACCCCGTGCATGGGAACATCCCGCCCGACCAATTCATGGGCGTGGCCGAAGAAACCGACCTCATCCACGAAATCACGGACTTCGTGCTCGACCAGGCCTGCCGCGCCGCATCGGAATGGCGCAACGTTGCCCTGGCACAGGGACGACCACCATTCCACGTGGCGGTCAACCTGTCTGCCCGCGACATGGAGCGCCCCGAACTGGCGCGCACGATCGAGACCGTCCTGGAAAGACACCAGCTACCCGCCGAACTGCTCCATCTGGAACTGACCGAGAGCGTGCTGGCCTTCGAGGGAACGGGCTTCCAGCTGCGCCAGCTCAAGAAGCTGGGCATCACGCTGTCCATCGACGATTTCGGAACGGGCTATTCCTCGCTGTCGTACCTTGACCGCTTTCCTTTCGACATCATCAAGATCGATCGCTCGCTGATCGCCAACCTGGGCCCAAACGCATCCAGTCAGAGCCTGGCGCGCGGCATGATCGCCCTTTCCGGCTCGCTCGAGATGCTGACGATTGCCGAAGGCATCGAAACCCGCGAGCAACTGGCCATCGCCCACGACATCGGCTTCGACCTGGTGCAAGGCTTCCTGTTCTCACGCCCGCGGCCGCCGGCCGAAATCCCGGCCCTGGTGGCGTCCAGCGTCGACCCCAGCCGGGCGCAGGCCGAATCCGCAGGCGACCGAAGCGAGCCGTAATCCAGTACTTGCCACCCGCCCCGGCAGCACTTGCCGCCCGATCAAACGGGCGGCGACAATCGAGCCGACAGAATCACCAAGAGAAACGAACCATGCCCAAGCCACTCACCGTAATCCTGGCCGCCCTGATCTGCTGCGCCTGCAACGACACCACATCGACTGCGACGGACAACGACGAGACCGACGAATCCGAGCGCGCCAAGACCGGCTACGAACAGTCACTCGAGCGCGCCCGCGAAGTCGAAGACGAAGTGCTCGAGGCCGCCGAGAAGCAGAAAGAGGCCATAGAAGAGCAGACCGGCGACGGCTGACAAGGCCGGCAGAAAAAGAAAAAGCCGTCAGCGTCCCAACTGGAAGAGCGTATCCACGACCAGGTCGTCGTCCATCCGCTCCCCGTGCCAGCACGGCACACACGTTTCCGCTGAAACGTCCGCACCGGAACGACGATTGGCCGTCATCAGGGCAAAGACGTTACCGCGGAAACGCGGGGCGGGCGCTTCGGGAATCAGCCGGCCGCGGCGATCGAAGAACTTCGGCACGCCATCGGTGCCCATCTGAACGTCGAAACCGCCTTCGTGCACGGCACGATGATGGTGCCGGCACAGGGTCACCAGGTTGTCCAGCTTCGTCTCCCCGCCATCGGCCCAGTGCCGGATATGGTGGGCATCCACGTACTTGTGCGCCGTGCAGCCGGGAAAACGACAACCGCCGTCCCGACGCTGCAAGGCCCGCCGAATCGAAGGCGGAATGGAACGCGTCTTGCGCCCCACATCGAGCGTTTCGCCATCAAGGGACTCGCGCCAGGGCACCACGCCGCAGTCACAAGCCAGACGCCGCGACGTTTCCGCTGAAACGTTTGCGCCATCCTCCAACGAGGATTCCGCGCCTTCGCCATCGGCGCGCAGCGTATCCAAGTCGGTATGCACATGCACCGTGCACCGATCCCCGCCATGCACCGCGCCGCCTCCCCCGGAAAGAAAGGCATCGGCCAGCCGCTCCAGCGCGTCGGCCCGCTTTTGAGCCATGGGGCAGGGCATCGGCTTGGTCCTGTCGGGCTCGGCCGACGTTTCCGCTGAAACGTCTTCCTGTTCGGCCTCGATCTCGTCGACGGCGGCGTCAATCGCCTTCATCACGCGCTCGCCCTGTTCCGGCGTAAAGCGCGCATGCAGCGACCAGCAACCGTCCTCGTCCACGCGCCAGACCACCCGGCGTCGTTCGTGTCGTTCGTTCTCGGCATCCAGCGCCTCGTTGCGCTTTGCCCGCGTGAACTGCCGCACCGCGCGCTCCACATGCGCTGCCGTGCCGTGCAGTGCGATCGTCAGCAGGAATTCCTCGTTCTCGGCCGTGGCAACCCGCGTCATCGCCCGCACCTTGGAGTAGCTGATCTCGCCCTTCGAGAAGGAAGCGCTGGTCTTCGGCAGATCGCCCAGGGCGTGCGCGACCCGGACTTTCTCGCGCGCGGCGTTGAGGCCGATGCCGCACTTCCAGTTCAACCAGTGCGCACAGGAACGCAGGCCCGGCTCGGCCCAGCCGGCCGACTCGTCGAACTGGCGAATCAGCGTCAGAAGCCGGTAATTGGCGGCATGGATATGCGCCGCCAGCTCGGTGATCTGGTCCTCGAGCGCGCGGATTTCCTGCTCGGGCAGGGTGGGGGTGATGGGGGTCGTCAACGCCATGATTTTGCCCTCTTTCAATACCTATATAAGTATACAGCATCTAGGCAAAAAATACAATAAATCAGAGGCTTGAGCCTTGCGCAAAGCCGGCTCAAACTGGGCGGGTGTCACCGGCGCCGACACGCCAACACACTGCGAGGAACCGCCGATTAAGTACTTTTTGACGTACGTACGGAATTCCGTACAATTGGCACAGTGCAACTTCTGGAAAATCCGGCCATGTCCACCATCACCGCCAGCGAGGCTCGCGCCCGACTCTTTCGCCTGATCGACGAGGCCGCCGAGTCCCACCAGCCGCTGCTGATCACCGGCAAGCGCAATAAGGCCGTATTGATTGCCGAAGAAGACTGGCAAGCCATCCAGGAAACCCTGTTTCTTCTCTCCGTGCCCGGCATGCGCGAATCCATTCGTGAAGGCATGGCCGAACCTGTCGACGAATGTGCCAAGGACCTGGATTGGTGAGCTGGCGACTCGTTTACACCAAACAAGCCCAAAAGGACGCCAAAAAGCTAGCCAGCAGCGGTCTCAAGCCGAAAGCCCAGGAACTGCTCGACATATTGGCCACAGACCCTTTCCAGCGCCCCCCGCCTTTCGAGAAGCTGGTGGGAGATCTAGCCGGCGCCTACTCGAGGCGAATCAATATTCAGCACCGGCTGGTCTATCAGGTACTGGAGGATCAGAAGATCGTAAAGGTGCTGAGGCTGTGGACACACTACGACTAGGTGGTGGACACGCCCCCGAGAAGGAGACCAGACAATGTCCGTGCAGGAAGCCTACGACCGCTGGGCCGCGCAGTACGACGACAACCGAAATCGCACCCGCGACCTGAACATGCAGTGCCTGCGCCGGGCCGATCATTCCCTGGCCGGCGCCCGCGTGTTCGAGGCCGGCTGCGGCACGGGCCTGAACACCGAGTACCTGGCTGGGCAGGGCGCGCAGGTTGTCGCCATGGATTTCTCCGAAGCCATGCTCGAGCGGGCCAGGGCCCGCGTCGGCCACGCCGAGGTTCGCTTCGAAGTCGGTGACATCACACGGCGCTGGCCGGCCGAGGATGCCTCATGCGACCTGGTCATCATCACCCTGGTCCTCGAGCACGTCGAAGACCTCGCCCCGGTGTTCGCCCAGGCTCGGCGGGTTCTGGCCGAGGGCGGGCTGCTCTACATCGCCGAACTGCATCCCTACCGCCAGCTCGCCGGCGGCCAGGCTCGGTTCACCCCAAGTGGAAGCGACAAGGAAGTGTTCGTCCCGGCCTGGAAGCATTCGATTTCGGAGTTCGTTTCCGAGGCGATGCGCGCGGGCTTCGAGCTGCAGCGTATGGCCGAACCTGCATTCGAGGACGATGAAGTGCCGCGGTTGGTGCAGTTGTGGCTGGTTCGGTCATAGAGTGCGCATACAATTATGCTCTTGACTACATATGTATTTAACTGCATACTTTTGACATGCAGTGGGAAGTGAAGCTTGCCGATGAGTTCGATCCTGAATTCGACGAGCTGCCCGAGCTCGTCCAGGACGAGCTTCTGGCGAGGGCGAAGTTGCTCGAGGTGTTCGGGCCGGAACTGGGGCGTCCTCACGCGGACACCCTGAATGCATCCAGGCATCCGAACATGAAGGAGCTCAGATTCAGCGCGGATGACGGCGTGTGGAGAGTCGCCTTCGCTTTCGATCCGCACAGGACGGCCATTCTGCTCGTGGCCGCGGACAAGGCCGGAGTGAAGGAGCGAAGGTTCTACCGCCGGCTGATCAAGCTCGCGGATAAGCGATTCGACAAACATTTGCAAAGAGAGAAGTGATCATGGCACGAACATTGACCGACAAACTGAATTCGCTGCCCGCTGATCGACGCGAGCGCATCGAAGCCCGGGCGGCTGAGTTGGTCGACCAGGAGTTGACCCTGCGTGAACTGCGCAAGGCGCTCGACATGACCCAGACGGCACTGGCCGAGCAGCTCAAGGTGGGTCAGGAAACCGTATCGCGACTGGAGCGAAGGACCGACATGCTGCTCAGCACCCTGGACGATTACGTGCAGGCGCTAGGCGGCCGCCTGGAACTGAACGTAGAGTTTCCCGGCCACAAGAAGATTCGGCTCAAGTCGTTGCATGAGCCGAAATCGAATAGCGAGGAAGCGGCCTGAACCACAGGCCATAGCTGCTCGTTTCCGCTGAAGCGTCGGTGGTGGGTGGCAGACGAGGGATTGACGCTCGTAGCTTGTGGGGCACCACGCGCAACGGGGGTAACGCTTTAGCCTGCCATTGACTGGTGTTGCGCACCACGCTACACTGCTTCCATGATTCAGTCTTTTCGCCACAAGGGCCTGGCAAAGTTCTATCGAACCGGCTCGGTGGCGGGAATTCAGCCTAACCATGCGAAACGCTTGAGAATGATATTGGCTGCCCTGGATACTGCCGCATCCGTTCAGGATATGGATATTCCGGGGTTTCGACTGCACCAGCTCAAGGGAAAAGACGCCGGCCGATGGTCGGTCCGCGTCAGCGGAAACTGGCGGCTGACCTTCGAGTTCCGGGAAGGTCAGGCTCATGTCGTTGATTACGAGGACTATCACTGATGACCATGCACAATCCCCCGCATCCAGGCGAGTTTATCCGCGAGGTCTACCTCGAGCCTCATTCCATGACCGGGCGTCAGTTGGCTTCGAAGCTGGGCGTTTCGCCATCCACGCTCAATCGCATCCTGCAGGGTCGCAGCGGCATCAGCCCAGAAATGGCGCTTCGCCTTTCCAAGGCACTCGGACGGTCGCCCGAGAGCTGGCTGCTGATGCAGGACAACTACGAACTCTGGCACGCCCGACAGACGCTGGATCTCGATGCTGTGGAAAAAATCGAGTTCCGCGCGGCCTGATCTTGGCTGCACGTTTCCGCTGAAACGTCGTCCAGCCGGGCACGCTTCCGACAACGCCGACTGAGCCCAGGCAATGCCCGGAAAGAACCGCAATCCCGCCCTGCGTCTCCGAATCACCCTGGAAGGCATCGAGCCGTCCATCTGGCGAACCGTGATCTTTGCCTAGGACTTTGGCGACAACTGGATCCACCGGATCGAAGTGGAAAACGATGACGTGGCCGCAGACCCCGGCTGGATTCCCTGGCTGGTCGACGGCAAGCGGCGAGGGCCGCCGGAAGACTGCGGTGGTGTCTCCGGCTATCAACGGCTGATCGGGGCCGTTGAAGCGCCGCCCGAAACCCTTGACGAGGAAGGCCGCGACTTCGTGCGATGGGTCGGAGCTGATTTTGATCCGGAAGAATTCAATGTGTCGCAGGCGCGGCATGCGTTGCTGGTTTCGGCGGCGTGGGGGTGTTTGAAAGGGCGGTGAGGGGACGGTGCTGCCACTACTGGCGTCAGCTCCGGCGCGTATGCTAGTCTGAGCTGAAATTCGGCCGAACTTGGGAAGGGGCAGGTCGGGTTTGCAGATTACTCAAGGGAGAATGATCGTGGCCAAGCGCGATCAGCATGGATATTTTGGCGTTGGCGATTCGTATCCAGTCACTGCGTTGAACAGGCCGCTCCTGGCGTGTTCTATGTCGGCGTGGGATCCGCAGCCATCCAAAGGGTGTGCGGCGAGACCGCAGAATAGGCGGCATTCCGCTCTGCCATGGAGAATCCCAAACCTCGTGCGCTGATGTTCCATGCCGAATCCCTTTGCAAGAGAATTACGAATTAGCGGCCGAATGACATAGGAGACATCATGCGAGTTCGAAAACCGGAAGGCGACGAAGAGGCGCGGCTGCTCTCAATAGACGAGGGCCACTTCGTCGACCTAAAGAGCAAACGCATTAACCCGGCAAAGCTACAGCAAAGTTTCGTTGCGTTTGCGAATTCAGATGGTGGTGAGTTGTTTGTCGGCGTTGAGGATAAGTCTGAGCTTGGGGAGCGAATAGTGGGGTTTACAACCCAAGAAGAGTGCAATGGAATCCTGCCTACGCTCCTTGAAGACACTCAACCAGCGGTAGAAAACGTAGATGTTGAGTTAATTGATTTTGGGGCGAAAGGCCTAATACTGCGGCTATTTATTCCAAAAAGTCCGAAGGTGCACTACACCGCCAATGGCGATTGCTACATCCGCATCGGCGCAGAGAAGCGCAAGATCAAGGGTGAGAGGGTCACTCAGCTGTCGTATGGCAAAGGTGCTCTTGTTTACGAGCGTAAGCCAGTTGATGGTGTGGACGTCGAAGAATTGGAGAGCAGCGAGTATTTGAGCGATTACATGACACGAGTCGGTAGTAATCTGTCGCCTGTCGATTTCTTGCGAAAGCAGAAGCTCCTGACCAATGTTGACGGCGATCGTGTTCCAAATGTTGGCGGGGTGCTTCTTTTTGACGAAAGCCCATCAGCGTCACTCCCCACGAGATGCTCCTTCAAGGTATACCGTTTGCTTACGACCAGCTCCGAATACAAGCGGGAACAGCTGGCCGAGATGCCAACTACGATTGAAGGACCTTTGGAAGCTGCCGTTCGTGAGGCCATGACGAAGGTCGAAACCTTGCTTGAGGGCGCTACTTTCAAGCAAGGCGACAAACTAGTAAAGCTAAAATATCCGGTGGATGCGATTAAAGAAATCGTCGTAAATGCTGCGCTGCATCGCGACTACAGTCTCAACGATGATATTCATATCAAGATCTACGACAATCGTATTGAGGTTGTCAGTCCTGGGAGGCTTCCTGGATTCATGACCGTAGAGAACCTGTACACCGACAGATTTTCGAGAAACCCCAACATCAATCGTATGATTCACAATGTCCCTGATCCGCTCAATCATGATATCGGTGAGGGTCTGGATACTGCAAGAAATGAACTCAAAAAGGCAGGGCTCGTGGCTCCGGAATTTGAAGAGTTGGAAAATTCGTTTCTCGTGACTATTCGGCATCAGGAACTGGCGTCACTGGAGGACACTATTATGGGCTATCTCAACGCGAACCCGGCTGCGGAAATTACCAACCGTAAGGTTCGGGAGCTTAGTGGCGAAGAAGACATTAACAAAGTAAAGAAGGCGCTGCAGAAGTTGCGTCAAGATGGAGTGATTGAGCCCGTCGATCCAAATGCATCAGCATTCGCATTTCGATATCGATTGGTTGGATCGTGAGGCCAGCAGCTAACCAATCGCTGCAGCGGACATTTGACCCGCCGCCTGCTTTCGCTACCGCAAGCTCAGGCGTCGCCTTAATTGCCGATGAGCTCAGACGTTAACCTTCCCTAAGTCGAAACCGATTACCTTCGTCTTGACCGACCATTCCGAGGTCGGTAAGGGCGTCTAGCACCTGGGAAACGGACTTCTCCGGTTTGCGTTTGAATCGGGTGGCTAGGGTAGGGGCGTCCATGGGGCCGGTGGCGAGTTGGTCGCGGACGGCTCGGATTTGGGCTTGTAGTGTCTTGGGCCACGTTAGTTTTTTGGTGCTTTGGTCTTTTGGTGTTTTGGTGGGGGTCACGCCTTCGGCTTCGGCGGTGGCTAGTTCCCCTTGCTGAGCCATTTCTTCCGGGGCCTGGTAGTCGGGGCGGAGCCAGCGGATTTTTCCTTTGGCTTCTTCGGCGGCGCGTTGGTGGTTCAGGTCGACGAGGCGTTGGAGGAGTTCTTCTTCGGCTTCCAGTTGGTCTTCGGGCTTTTCGGGCCAGGGGGTGGTGGCGCCGGGGCGGCCGACGAGTTTTTCGGCCAGGTCGTCCCAGCCGTAGGCTTGGAAGACGGCGCGGTCGAGGTCGTCGTGGAGTTCGCGCAGGACGGAGACCAGGCCTTGTTCGTGGATTTCCTTTTCCTTGTCGGTCAGGGGTTCTTCACGGCGCAGCTTTTCCAGGACGTTGTACATGCCGGTCATGGTTAGGCCGGGGTGTTGGTCTTGTTGGCGTTTGCGGTGAGTGTCTAGTTGTTCGGCGAGGTTGCCGATTCCCTGGCGAGCGGCTTCATCGGGCTCCGGGAAGGGGAAGGTTTCGAAGCAGCGGGACTTGTTGTAGCGGGGGCGATCTTCCAATGTTCCACCGACCCGCAGCGCCCACTCCAAGTGAAGCCGCGAGGAAAGAATTCCAAGATGCCAGCCTTCCTCAGTGGCGATATTCACCAGCATGTTATCCGGCAAGATCTGCTTTTCTAGGAACTGAAAGAAGCGATGCTTGCTTGTTTCGACAGTGGCGATGTACCGATTGATGCCCTTGTACATCTCACGCCATACGCGACGGGGCTCGCCGAAAAGCCACCAATTGTCTCGGTAGGTCGCACGTTTATTTTGATCACGCTCGGGCTTTACACGTTCGGCGACCCACTGATAAATATCCGGATAGTTCTTGCGTACGTCTTCCGGAGTCATGCCAAATAGATCGATGACCATGACACCTCTGGGCTTTTGGGTAAGGTCACGACCATTTCGGTACTCGCGAATATGCTGCTCAATGCCAGGCTGTTTGTTGATCCCAAGTTGCTCGGCTTGCTCAGGAGTAACAATAAATCCTGAGCCGTGAAGCTTGACGCCCGGGGAGCTAATGTCGCCATTTGCTATGAGCGCAGTCGCTGAAGCCGTGTCGGCGCCGATGGCGAGATTGCTGTGCACCTTCCCATCTCGCCACCGAAAACGGAGCTTTCGGGCGTCTCCATCCGTCTTGACTTCTTCCAGAAGCTTACCGACAACTCCGGGGTGTTCACCAGCTTTGCAGACGGTCATGGCAATTCGAACTGCCGCGCCGTCCGAGGCATCGACCCAAGGGTGGTCAGGAACGGCGAAAATTATGGAGATCGGCTTTTTGTCCGAGAGATGAGTTTGGAGAACGCGCCGGTTGAAAGTTTGGCGCAGACTATTGGTGGTGATCAGTCCGAACTGCTGTAGGTCAGCCATGCGCACTTTCCCGGCAGCCACGTGCCACCAGTAGAGGACATAGTCACAGGATTCCGGTAGTTCCTTCCAGGTCTTGCGGAGCGCTTCGACGTAGCCGTCGCCCAGTGCCCTGCGCATGCCGCCAGCCCCGATAAACGGCGGATTCCCCACCACATAATCCGCCTCCGGCCACTCCGCCTTCCTTGGATTGACATAGACTTCCTCCGGCACCTGGGCGGATTCGTCGGGGATGTCTTCGCCTGTGGTGGGGCTCTTTTTGTAGGTTTTGCCGTCCCAGCGCATGATGGGGCGGCCGTCTTCGTTCATTTTGTATTCCCAGCGGTCGTAGGCCAGGACGGCGTCGCGGCATTCGATGTTTTCGAAGGCTCTCAGGACGGGCTGGGGTGGGTTAATGTGGCCGTGGGTGCGGAAGTGCCATTGCAGGTAGCCGATCCACAGGACCGTTTCGGCGATGGCGGCGGCTCTGGGGTTGATCTCGATGCCGAGGAACTGGTGCGGGTCGACGGTGTTGCCCTGCATTTCCAGCAGGTTCTGGCCTTCGCCCAGGTCGGCCAGGGTGCCCAGGATTTCGCCTTCGAGGCGCTTCATGTGCTCGAGCGTGACGTAGAGAAAGTTGCCGCTGCCGCAGGCCGGGTCGAGGATGCGGATTTCGCACAGCTTGCGGTGGAAGTCGCGGATCTCGCTGACGGCCTTGTCGTGTTTGCCTTGCGCTTCCAGGGCAGCGGCGGCCGCCTGGACGTCTTTCCATTCGTCTCTGAGCGGGTCGATGACGGTGGGCATGACCAGGCGTTCGACGTAGGCCCTGGGCGTGTAGTGGGCGCCGAGCTTGTGGCGCTCTTCGGGGTCTAGCGCACGTTCCAGCAAGGTACCGAAGATGGCCGGTTCGACCTGGCTCCAGTCGTGCTTGGCTGCGTCGATCAGCAGTTCGATCTGGTCGGCATCGAGGGCGATCGGGTTGATGTCGACGAACAGGCTGCCGTTGAAGCGCAGGATTTCGCTGTTGAGTACGCCGCTGTAGCCACCGGTGTTCATGGTCTCCCACAGGTTCTGGACGGCGCTGGCGAAGTGTTCGGGCGTTTTCTTGAGTTTCTGGAGTAGGGCGGTGAACTCTCCGGTCGGCAGCAGGCCGACGTCCTCGCAGAACATGGTGAACAGGCAGCGCTTGATGAAGTGGGCGACGCGTTCGACCTTGTAGCCGTCCTTTTCCAGGGTGCGCGCCAGCTTGGCCAGGGTGTCGCTGATCTCGCGGGTGACGCGGGCGGCGTACTTGGACGGATCCAGGCTGTCGGGATCGGTCCAGATCTTCTTGAGGCGCTTGCGGACTTTCTCCTCGCGCAGGTCCTCGAGGTGGATGCGGTGCTTGCGCGGGTCGGGGAAGGGCACGTAGGTGGCGCCCGAGCGGGTGAATTCGGAGTAGACCTCGATGGTCTTGCCCACATCGCAGGTCAGCAGGAAGGGCGGTCGGCCTTCCTCGGCGGGCAGGGCGCGGATGTAGGTGTCGGCCTGGGCGGCGGCGCGCAGCATGGCCTTGTCCCAGCGGCTGGATTCGTGCTTTTCGCTGACCTGCTTGGCTTCCAATACAAAATGGCCGCGGCGGTACAGGTCGATGTAGCCGCGCGTGGTGGAGCCGTCGGGGTGGTTGATGTCGACTCTTCGCTCGAAGACGTAGCCGTTCTTCGCCGGGTCGGGGCCGGCCGGCTCCGGGCCGGGCAGGTCGAGCAGCTGGCACAGCTCGGTCAGGAAGAGCTGGTAGTTGGCGCGTTCCTTGCCGCCGGTGTCGGTCCAGCGGTCGATGAAGGCTTCTACGGCCTGATGCTCGTGCTTTTCGGTGGAGTCGTTCATTTGTGGCGTTGCAGCCCCCTGATTCCCGTTGGAAAGCCTACCAGCATCGGGCTGCCGGGTGAATGGCGGCGTGATTGTGTGGGCTGTCCGGCGGGGGTATTATGTGTATCGGATTAAAGAATATACACATGAGGTGGCTATGAGAACCAACATCGTCATCGATGACCAGTTAATGGCCGAGGCCATGAGGGTCTCCGGCTGCAAGACCAAAAAGGAAGCTGTCGAGCAGGCGCTCAGGTTGCTTGTGCGGCGGAGCGAGCAGCAGGCAATCCGAAACCTGCGCGGCCGCGTCCATTGGGAAGGCGACCTCGAGGAGATGCGGGGCGGCAAGTGATTCTGGTCGATACCAGCGTCTGGATCGACTATCTCAACGGCGTTGAGAACCCTCATACCGACGCACTCGATGCCGGCATCGTGGACGGTATCGTGGCCATGGGGGACCTGATCTTCCTGGAAATCCTCCAGGGGATTCGCGACGACCGCGAATACGAACTGACGCGCCGTTCCCTGGAAACCCTGGATCACTACGAGCTGTTCGGGCACGCCATGGTCGGCATGTGCGCGGAGAACTTCCGCGCGCTGCGCAAACGGGGCATAACCATCCGCAAAACCGCGGACGTGATTATTGCCTCGTTCTGCATCGAGCATCAGATGCCGCTGCTGTTCACGGACAGGGATTTCGAGCCGTTCGTGGCGCATCTGGGGCTGCGCTCGGTGTTGCCGGGTGACTGATTTCGCAAAGTCGGGCCCGTGTCGGGTGCCTGTCGGGCCCTTGCCGTAGCGGTTAGCCAGCGTTCGGCCCGATAATGGCCAGCCTGGAGCCCACGAGAAGGAATTCCCATGCACGTCGATCCTGTTCGACTTCGAGAATTGCGCGCTGCCCGGCAATGGTCGCAGGAGCAGCTGGCCACTTTGAGTGGCCTGAACCTGCGTACGATCCAGCGCCTGGAATCGGGATCGAGGATCTCGCAGGAGTCGTTGCGGGCGCTCTGTGCCGTTTTCGAGGTGCCGGCCGAGCGCCTGCTGGAGCGCGAGGCCGGGCCGAGCGAACCGGCGCTGAGGGCCATGCGCGAGGGCGTGCTGCGTGGGCTGGATTTCAGCGGCGTCACGCCGCGCGGGGAATTCTGGTGGTTCGTGCTCGCGGTGGTGATGTTGCTGGGGCTGGCGCAGATCCTGTCCGAGTACCTGGGCGCGCTGCCGTTGCAGCTGGCCGGCATCGCGGTTCTGCTGCCGTGGATTGCTGCGTGCACGCGGCGCCTGCGGGACGCGGGCCTGAGTCCCTGGTGGCAGCTGATCAGCCTGGCGCCGGTGGCCGGCATCCTGGTGCTGCTTTATCTGCTGACTTATCCGAGCCGGGCCATTGACTCGGTCGAGGCTGCCGAGAGCGCTTAATGAGTGACAGCGAGGGCGGATTGCTCGAGAGGGGGCGGATAGACGACCAAGAAAAGATCGAAACTCAGGGGCTCGTAACTTATTGATTTGCTGTCACCCCGCCAACAAAAGTTGGAAACATACTTAACCGTATGGTTTTGCAAAAGCCGATTGAGCTCGGAAACAAGAAAAGTTGGCAACAATTCGTCCGGATCCAAGCAAAGTTGGAAACAATTCGTGATCTGGGGTAAGCAGCCAGATCCTCGATAGAGAAGCGGCAGCCATATACTTATCCGGCTGAGCGTTCGCGCAACGACACGATCAGTGGACAATGAATGTTGCCTTCCTGCTGTCGGCACTCGCGAACCAGCTTTGATAACACACGCTCGATGCGCTTCAGTGCGGTTATTTTCTGCCGCACGTCGGCCAGCTTGTGTTCGGCCAGTGACTGGGCCTCGTCGCAGTCCGTGCCATCGTCGAGCTGTAACAGCTCGGCGATTTCGTCCAGGCTGAATCCCAGTTCCTTGGCCGACCGTATGAAACTCAGCCGTTCGACGTCGTTCGGCCCATAATGGCGGATGCGTCCGTGAGCACGTTGCGGCTCGCGCAACAACCCGCGGCGCTGGTAGTAGCGCACGGTTTCAACGCCGACCCCGGCTTCCCCGGCGAGGGCGCCAATCGTGATCTTTTTGTCCTTTTCGCCCATTGCGACGCTCCAATTCCGTAGCCAGGTACGGGAAAAGGCTAGCACGGAGTTGCTGGCAGGACGCCCTTGCATCCGTACCAAGGTACGGGTTTATGCTCATTATTAACGGCGACCCGTAAGGAGTTTCGAGGCAATGAGCGATCCCAACGACAATTCGGCTGAGTCCGAAAAGGGGCTACTGGCCCTGGGCGGGCTGGGCGCGGCACTGGCTTCGGCCTGCTGCATCCTGCCATTCGTCCTGGTCGCCCTGGGCCTGGGCGGGGCCTGGCTGGCCAGCCTGCACGCGCTCTATCCCTATCGCTGGCTGTTCATCGGTGCCGCTGCCGTGGCCCTGTTTTTCGCTTGGCGGCGGCTGTATCGACCGCAGGCTGACTGCGCCGACGGCGAGGTCTGTGCCGTACCGACGGTCAGGCGCGCCTATCGGGTGCTGTTCTGGGTGATTGCCGGTCTGGTGGCGCTATCTGCAATTGCCCCTTACTTGCTTGGCGCCATCCTCAATTGAAACCCATCAAAGGAGACAACAAGCCATGTCCATGAGATTTGACTCAACTGACAATCGCCTGGCGCTCTTGGCGACGGTCGTTCTAGGCTTGCTGCTGCTCGCCGGCTGCAGTGACCCGGCGGATGCGCAGGCATCCACTGCCAAAGACGAAAAAGAGCGGCGCGAAGTGGTGCTGTCGGTTCCGGACATGAGCTGCCCGATGTGCCCGATCACCGTCCGGCGCGCGCTCAACGGTGTCGACGGCGTCTACGAGGCCGAAGCCGATCTCGATACCAAACAGGCGCGTGCCGTATTCGACCCGGCGCGTACCGATCCAGAGGCGCTGATCGCAGCGATCGAAAATGCGGGGTTCAGCGCCACGGTCAAAGGCGAGCGCGATGAGTGACAGGGACCGGCTGCACATCGCCATTATCGGCAGCGGCAGCGCCGCGTTCGCCGCGGCGATTCGGGCCGCGGAAGAGGGCGCCCGGGTGAGCATGATCGAGCGCGGTACGCTCGGCGGGACCTGCGTCAATGTCGGCTGCGTGCCGTCGAAGATCATGATCCAGGCCGCCCATGTGGCCCACGTGCGATCGGACAGTCCCTTTGATGACAGCATCTCCGCCACGCCGCCAAGGATCGATCGCAAGCAACTTTTCGTCCAGCAAAAGGCCAGGGTCGAGGAACTGCGACAGTCGAAGTACCAGTCCATTGTGGACTCGCGCGAGGCCATCGAAGTGATCCGCGGCCAGGCGCACTTTGTCGACCGGCACACGCTGGCGGTCGAAACCGAATCCGGGGCCAAACAGCACCTGACGTTTGATCGCTGCCTGATCGCCACCGGCGCCAGGCCTGCGATCCCTCCCATCCCGGGCCTGGTCGGCACGCCGTACTGGACCTCCACCGAGGCCCTGGAGAGCGAAACGATCCCGAACCGCCTGGCCATCGTCGGCTCGTCGGTCGTCGCCGTCGAGCTTGCCCAGGCCTTCGCGCGTCTGGGCAGCCAGGTCACGATTCTGGCGCGCAGCACGCTGCTGTCCCGCGAAGACCCGGCCATCGGCGAGCACCTGACGCGCGTCTTTCGGGACGAAGGCATCGTTGTGCTGGAAAACACCGAGGCCAGCCGGGTCGATCATGTCGGCGATGAATTTCAGCTTGCGACCGGGCAGGACACGCTCGAGGCCGATCGCCTGCTGGTCGCCACCGGCCGGGCGCCGAACACGAACGGGATGGGTTTGGAAAACATCGGTGTTGAAATCGAAAAGAACGGCGCGGTGATCGTCGATGATCATATGCAAACCAGCACTGCCGGCATCCATGCCGCGGGTGACTGCAGCAACCAGCCGCAGCTCGTCTACGTGGCCGCAGCCGCCGGAACCCGCGCCGCGATCAACATGATCGGCGGCGATGCGGCGCTCGATCTGCGCGCCATGCCGGCGGTGGTGTTCACGGAACCCCAGGTGGCCACGGCCGGCTTGTCCGAGGCACAAGCCAAACACCAGGGCATCGAGGTCGAAACCCGCACGCTGGATCTGGAGAACGTGCCGCGAGCCCTGGCGAACTTCGACACGCGCGGGTTCGTCAAGCTGGTAGCAGAAGTCGATTCGAAGCGGCTGATCGGCGTGCAGGCCGTGGCCGGGAATGCCGGTGAACTGATTCAGTCTGCCTCGCTGGCCATTCAGCAGCGAATGACGGTGGACGAGCTGGCCGATCAACTGTTTCCGTACCTGACGATGGTGGAAGGCTTGAAGCTGGCGGCGCAAACGTTCACCCGTGACGTCAAAAAGCTCTCGTGTTGTGCCGGATGACAGCCAGTTGATTCGCCCATCTTGGGAAGGGGGAGGTCGAATCGCTGGGCAGTCAGAGGGAGAATGATCGTGACCAAGCGCGATCAGTCACGTACTGGCGTTGGAAGCTCACATCGAGGACAACCTCACCAATTCGGCATATCAGGCCCCGCAGTGTCGGGCCTACGTGGCCTTTTGCTTAGCTTCTAGCCGTGACCAGCCTCCCTCAAGTCGGCGAACACGCGCGGAGCGTCGTACACACCGGAGCTGGCCGTATACGAGTCCCGGATCAGGACCAGCAAGCGCCGGTCCTCGATGGATGGCTCGATCCGACAGGGGCTTTTGCACCCAGGCGTAGTAGCCGCTTTGCGATTCCCGTAGTACACGACACATGGTCGCCACCTTGTACTGGTCTCGGTGCGCGAGAATGAACTGGTACTTTACTCGGGCTGGCTTGCAAAGTACCGCGCGGCCTTTTTTAGGATGTCGCGCTCCTTTTTTTTCGCCGCAGCTGTGCGCGCAGTTTGAGGACCTCGCTCTTGGCCGCGGTCAACTCCGAAGCCTGCTGCTCGGGTTTGTCCGGCTTGACGGCTTTTACCCACTTGTACAGGCTGTGGGGCGACACGCCGAGACGCTCGGAAACTTCGGCCACGGAGTATCCGCGATCAACGACTTGGCGAACCGCCTCGTCCTTGAATTCTGGGGTGTATCTTTGACTGCTCATTTCACTTCCTCCTATGCTCAATCATAGGTCAGAAGTGCCCACGAGACCGTGGGAAGTCCACCCACACGCCTATAACCATCGTCGGGCCACCCAAGCCAGAGGCGTCAGCAAACGAGACGCGATCTGTCTACTGGGCCAGTTGGCGCCAAGTTCTTCAGCGTTAACCAAGTCCGCCTCAAATTGAACCTTTAGCGCAGCTGCTAGTTGACGATTGCGCGCACAAAGGTTGAGTTCATGATTCAAGAAAAGGCTGCGATAATCGAAGTTCGCCGTGCCAACGCTGACCCAGTCGTCGTCCACCGAAACCGTTTTGGCATGCAACAGGCGCGTGCGATAACCGAATACACGCACCCCCCGACATTGGAGGCGCCCATAGATTCGCCGTGCGATTAGATCTATTGGGGCAATGTCGCTTTTCCAGGGAACCAGGAGGCGTACCGATACCCCACGTTCAGCAGCCTGTCCAAGTGCCCGCAGCGTCCACTCATCGGGCACAAAGTAGGGTGTAGTTAACTCGATATTCCGCTGGGCCGAACCGAACATGGCAGCGAAGACACAGCGTAGACGGTGGGCGCAGTACGCAGACTTGTTGGGCAATAACACGGCACTGGGAGAATCGCTCTCCGGTGTCGCACGCCAATGGCAACCTCGCCACAAGGACTCAAATGCAGCATGTGCCTGACGCGCCAAGTTTCCCGTCATGGCAAGATGGGTATCCCGCCAGCGATGCTCACCATAGTGCCGCCGCGAGTTCTCCCGGTGGATATTGAAGCCGCCAAGAAAAGCCTCACACTGGTCCACTACTAGCAGCTTGCGATGGTTGCGCTGGTTGTAGCGCATTGGCTGGGACCAGTGCCAGCGGTGAAACCAGCGCAATATCACGCCGCTCTTCTTGAGGAATAGATCAAGTTCGCGGGACGCCCAGAACAGCGACCCTGCGGCGTCCAGATGCACGCGCACGTCCAGTCCCGCGCGTGCACGCTCGGCAAGGGCGTCGGCGAAACTGCGCCCCACTTCGTCATCGGCGAAGATATAGCTTTCGAGTGCGATCCCGCGCCTGGCCCTTCTGATTGCCGCTAGCATAGCCGCGTACAGATTATCGCCTTCGGTAAACAGTTGAAAAGATTCCTCCCCGGGAAGCAAAATCGGGCCACAGCGATCCCAGCGCCGTTGCCGGTGCAGGCCCCCTAGGGCGGATGTGCCAGCCTTGTTGTTGACGCCGCCCAATCTTGGGATCACCATGACTTCACTTGAATTTACTCACCAACGAAAACCGAAAAGTGACGCGATACTGTAGTTTGTGACCACCTTTTCGTTAAGCCCCGGCGGCGGTTAATACCCCGCACTGCGTTGTAATCGGCGTGCCTCTTGATAGTCCCGAGCACGCCACCAACGAGACCAGGAGAACTGCTTTCATCACGCCTCGGTGTCGGTAGCAGGCTTGATGGGCTTGTTGTGGCAAGCCTCTTCACTGCCACGGGAGGTTCTCGCTACCCAGCACATGTTGCAGACCGGGTCGCCATGCGACAGCGTCTGCGTCCGACGGTAGTGGCCGCGCTGCCCGTCGGCGGCAATGACGTCGGCGCCGGGCCAGTCATAGCGGCACCAAGTGGCTCGAAATGTCTCCAACGCGAGGGGGTCTCCGGTCTCTTCGCTCAGCCGGCGCAGATAAGTTTGCGGCGGACAATGGGTGAAATGGGTCAAAAGATCTTCACCGTCGCTGCGGCATTCCACAGCGTAGCCCGGCGCCCCCGGGGCATTGAAGGGAAAGCGGAGGAGGATCGTCCAACGCAGGCGGCGGCCGGGATCACGCGTAAGCAGGCGGATAGGCAGCGAGCTCAACATCAGGCCCCGGCGGTAGACATCCCATCCGAGGTCGGCTATCACTTGCCGGGCACAGGCTGGCGCGATGCCGGAGCGGCGGAGTACCCGGTCACCGGCGGCCGTGTAGATCGCGAACTCAACCATTAGCCGGTTGCCGAAACTGGGCAACGTGTCGAGCTTCGCACCGGAGCGAAGCATTTCCGCCTCTGCCTCCAGTGCTGACAGAAAGCGGTGGAGGTCTCGGCTGAGCCAGCGCAGATGGCCACCCTCGTTGTCGATTAACGTGCGGTTTAAAAGTACCCGGCGGGCCGCGCGCGTAACGATGTGCCGCAAGATGCGGCGGGTGAGCCGCCATTTGAGTGAGACCCGGGTCATCTCAAGAAGTTTGGGCATGCGGAGGGGGTATAGCCGTCGCCTGCCGGTTGACGTTGGATTCTACTTACGGGAAAGAGTGTGCCCGCGGAAACTGGTACTTTCTCACAATTCAACGTGCGGCGGCTTATCTCCATAACAGAAACCGAAGCTGTACGCGTCTGCCGTGATCGTGCCCGTTTCATATTTCACTCCTCTAATGCTTCTCCACTTACCAACACGACTAAATAGTTTTCTCAACCCGCCATGGTTCGGCTTTACTCAACAACAGGACCTTCTCCGATAATGACTGTATTGTGGTCAGTGAAACGATGGGGCGGTATGACCAGATTGAGCGGGGCCGGAACGCCTTTGAAAACGCGCCCGGCCAGATCGAATTTCGAGGCGTGGCAGGGGCAAAAATATCCGCCAGGCCATTCTGAATCAAACCCCATTTGGCCTGTTTCAGGGTGGAACTTGGGAATGCAGCCAAGATGCGTACAGGTGGCAATGACAACCAAGATGTCCGGATGGATGGATCGCAGGTCGTTCCGAGCGTATGGGGGCTGTTGGTCCTGTTGAGATAGGGGATCTCGAAGTCGGGCCTCAAGATCGCTTATTCTCAAACGTTGGATCATCTCGGATGTGCGCCTGAGAATCCAGATCGGCTTGCCTCGCCAGGTGATCAGGATCTGCTCGCCAGGACTGATCGTGTCAAGATCCACTTCGATTGGCGCCCCCGCTATTTGTCTGCTCCGACTAGGTAGCAGAGAGCGCACTAACGGAATGGCAGACAGAGTGACGCCGGTGGCGAGTACCAGCCCCAGGGCCCTGCCAATAAACCGACGGCGGGCGGGTTCGGACTTCTGGGTTCTTGATTCCATCGTGTTTGACTCCGATTTCATGGCGCCCTGGAGAGGTCGCTGATGCTATCACCCGCGAGCCTACATGGATCCAATCCTGTTGCGTCGTGGGCCGGCCTGTTATCGATCAATATCACGTCGCTTTTGTTCGTACTCTTCGCGATCGATTTCGCCCCTGGCGTAGCGATCTTTTAGCGTTTCGAGCGCTCGCTTTTCAGCGTCGCGGTGGCTCTGGCGGGCACTTGTCGACAGCCAACGAATGATCGCAAAAAGCCCGATGATGAGCAGCCCCCAAAAGAGCAGCATAAAAATCCAGCCGATACCCATCCATCCATGTGATCCCGTCCAGTCCATTGTTTATTTCTCCAGAGGGTAAGTGGGAAGCTCCGCACGTCATTAAGTGGGGGCGCAGGCCGCGCATCCAGTCCTACGTGATGCGCGGCCTGCGCACCGGCCAATCACTCAGTTCGTGCTCTCGGATTGCCCTTTCTCCATCTGCATACGCGCTTCCATCTGCTCCATCATGCCTTGCATCATCTGCGAGTGCATTTCCATCATCTGCCGACAGCGCTGACCGTCAGATTGCTCCATGTTTTCGTGCATGCCGCTGTGGCGATCGCCCATGCCTTTCATTGCGCCCATGGCGGCATGCATCTGGCGCATGTGGTCCTGCATAAGTCGCTTTCTGGTGTCAGGGTCTTCTGCACTACGAATTCTCTGCATGGTCTGTCGCATGGCCTGCATACGTTCCTGCATCGCGTCATGATCCATCATGCCGCCTTCAGCCATGGACTCGCTCTGCATTTCCATCGTGTGCGTTTTGTCGCCAGTATCGTCGTGATGTTGTTCATCGGCCATAGCGAGCGGCAGGGTGAAGCTCATTGCGAGGATTGTGGTCATAATTACATTTTTCATGATTGCTCTCCTATTGATCGAGCGTGAGTTGTAGGATGCTGACCTGTGGGGTTCAGCATGTGTTGGCGCCCTGTTGAGTATGACAAGGGTGGGCGGGCGCGTGTTCCTTGCCCTTGCTCATTCTCCGAGTCAGCCAGAAGCCAGCGACCAGGAGCAATGCACCGCCGTAGATCGTTCGCTCTCCGGGTGTCTCCGAGAAGATCAGCCAGCCGAAGGTCGCAGCGACAACGGGAGAGACGATGATGTCAACCAGCGCATAGACATTGGCACTGATCGACTTGAGCACGATCGAGATCCCGAAATAGGCGAAGCCGGTGGATATCACGCCGAGTCCCACGGCCCAGGTGATCGCGGGCAGCGTGATATCGCCCAGAGCCGGATACTGAATGGTTTCGAGTGGCGTGCCGGAGCCGAATAGCAGCACTGACGGTGAAAGCACCAGCGCTGCAGCCAGCAACGACCAGGCAATGTCGTTGCCCGTCTCGGTCATGCCCTCGTAGCGCATGTAGGTGACCATCGCTGCGTAGATGGCGCCGGTCGACAAAGCCACGAGATTCCCCAGGGTGTAGCCATCCCCGAGCGGATTGGCCAGCACGATACCCACCATGGCCAGCCCAAAAATGACGATGTAGGCCGGTCTAGCCTTCTCGCCCAGGAAGGCCCAGGAAAATATGAACACAAAAAATGGCGCAATGCTCCAGAAGATAACGGCGTTGGCGATGGGGACAAGTGACATGGCGAAATTAAAGAAGCCACCCTGTGCTGCGATCAGCACCCCAATGATGAACGTATCCTTGACGTTGCCAAAGGGAAAGCGAGGGGGTTCTCGTGTTGCCAGCCAGCGCGCGGCGAAAAGGAAAATCGCGGCAAAGCCCATGGCATAGAAGGTCAGCGTGTGAACGGGAATCCTTCCGTCGGTAAGCTTGACGAACACGCCGATTGTGGCCTCCGAAACCGTGATCAGTGCCAAAAGCAAGAGCGTCTTCAATGTGACTCTCCTTGTGGGTCCGGCGAAGTAATGTCTATGTCTTCGGCACCGGATTCATCCAGGCATTGAGTCTCGATCTGCAGTGTGGAGAAGAAGAAGCCATAATCCGACTTGAGTGTTCGGTGGGCCTCCTTAAGAATCAAGTGCGGATTGGCTGCCTCCCGCGCCTTAAGGTGCGCCGAGAATATGTAGCGTCCGCTAGTCAAGGCCCAGGCGTGGACATGGTGCACATTTTTGACGTGTTCCAGTCGCTTGAGCGCCTCGGTGATGTCGGCAAGGTCCACATCGGCCGGTGTGCCCTCCATCAGGAGATGCATCGAATCCCTGAGGATGCCCCAGCTCGCCCACAGCAGCACGAAGCCAAAGGCCATGCCTAGCAGCGGATCGATCAGCAGAAAGCCGGTGAAATGGATGACCAGTGCGGTTACGATGATCAGTAGGCTGCCGACGAAAGTCTGGATAATGTGCCAGAGGGCGCCCTTGACATTGAGATCGCTGCGGCTCTGCTTCCAGATCAAGGCCAGGGAGATGACTTCGGTGACCAGACCGCCGGCGGCGGCCCAAAGCATCGGCGCCGGGGGCAGGTCGATGGGTTCGGCCAGGCGCATGGCACCCATGCCGATCACGAACACGGCCATGGCCAGTAGAAAGCCGCCGTTGACCAGCGCGCCGATCAGTTCCGCGCGGTACCAGCCGAAGCTACGGTCCTCGTCGGCGGGGCGGTGAGCCAGGCGGGCCGCGACGATGGCGACCAACACGCCACCCACGGCCGAGAAGGTGTGAAAGGCGTCGGATATGACGGCAATCGAGCCGGTCCAAACACCGATGGCCATCTCGATGATGAAATAGATGCCGGTCAACCACGCGGCAATTGTCATGCCGCGACCACTGGTTGGCATGTGGCCTGCGTGTGCGGAGCCTGAATGACTATCCATATTTGCGTCCTCTCATCTGACTGAAGTTGATAGCTAAGATGTCAACCATCGCCACTGTCTCGAATCTCATCGGCCCGTGTTCCCTTCGCGCCCCACCATTGCATGACCGCGATGCCAAGCAGGATTACCGCAATCCCGGCGAGCTGCAGGAGGGACAATGCTTCTTCGAAGAAGGTCTTTCCGATCAGTAAACCGAAAGCCGGTGTCAAGAAGCTGAAGATGTTGAGCCGGTTCAGGGGATAGCGCTGCAAGAGCGCGTACCACAAAAGCACCATCATTGCCGTGGCGAGCGACGAGAGCACCGTCAGCGACACCACCAAGCCGAGGCTCCACTGTATGTGCCAGGTCTCCTGACGGAGTAGGGACAGGGCGAGCAGAAATGCACTGCCGAACAGCAACTGAAGGCCCATCGGTCTGAGGATTTCTGTGCCTGCGAAGCGTTTCAGCAGTATGTTGCCGGATGCGGTGCCCAAGACTCCGACGAGGATCCATGCCATGCCGGCCAGGTATCGATGCCCGCCGAGCCAAAGAGCCTCGCTCCCGACCATTGTGACGCCGATAAAGCCGAGAATCATCCCGATCTGAACCCTTCGCGTCAGCGGCTCTTCCAGCCAGATGGCTGCCATCAGCGCAGCCACAAGCGGTTGGCTTCCCGCGAGCACCGTTGCAAGTCCCGGTGATACGCTGCCGCCGCCCAAGAACATTCCGCCGAAACCCATCGCGGTGAAGGTAAGGCCTATACCAGCCAGATGGAGCAAATTGCTCGGATTGGCCGTTGTTTTGGGTTGGGGAGGTCGCCGGAGAATGGTCGGAATCGCCAACAAGAGCAGCCCGGCGAAAAGCGCTCGCAGCGCGGCGAAAAGGAGCGGCGGCGCATCGGCCAGTCCGACGGTGATGAAGGGAAAGCAAATTGCCCACAGCAGCGCAACGACCGGCGCCCACACAAAGATGGAAAGCCGGCAACCCGTCATGTCTGATACCGGGAGTCATCCTGATCGCAATCATATCCATTGAATTCGCATAAGTCGCCACCGAGCAGCCAGCCGCAGACGGGATGACGAAACGGCGAAATCAAGCCCGTCATGGTGTCGTTCGCGCTGTAGAAGGATACGTTCACGACTTCCCATCCTCCTCACCGAATTTTCCGCGGAGAGAAGGGATGAAGCGTGGCGTGGCACTCGCGTAGCGTCGCCAGTCATTCCCGAAACGTGCTTCGCTCTCCCTCTCCTCGCTGATCGCCAAATGCAGGTACATCCAGGTCAACACCGGAAACATGACCAGCGTGAGCAGCGTCGGCCACTGCAACAGAAAGCCGAACATGATTGAAATGAAGCCGACATACTGCGGATGGCGCACATGCCGGTAGAGGCCTTCGGTTGCCAGGCGACCTTCTCGCTGTGCTCGATAGAGTTCCCGCCAGCCAGCGGCAATCAACCAGAATCCGAGACCGATGAAGGCAAAGCTGGCCAGGTGGAAGGGCCCGAAATGTGGATTGCCCTGCCAACCGAACAACATTTCGAGCAGGTGCCCGGCGTCGTGTGACAACCAGTCGATTCCTGGAAACCGTGACTGTAGCCATCCTGATAGGAGATAGATAGTCAGCGGAAAGCCGTACATTTCCGCAAAAAGAGCCACGAGAAAGGCACTGAAGGCGCTGAAACTCCGCCAGTCCCGCTTCGACTGTGGTTTGAAGAAGCTCAGGGCGAAGAGTATGAAAACTGCGGAATTGAGGACAACAAGACCCCATAGACCGTACGCCTGAATGGTTTCATGGTTCATGACGGTTGCCTCCACGCTGATCCGCATCACCGTGCGGTTGGTGTCCCGAATGGCTGCCGTGGCCCTTGTGCATGAAAATATGCAGGAAGGGACACGCCAGCAAGATCAGAAAGGGCAGCAGTCCAAGCAGGTGTGTGCGGTGCTCCCCTAGCAGCAGCAGCAACGCGAAGGCTCCGAATCCGCAGAGCACGATCCAGTATGTCCAGTTCACGGAGCGATTCGGCTGCCCATGATCGGAATGATTGTCTCGGTGGTTGTGGTCCATGAGCTCTTCCTCGTTGCTATAGTTGCGCCCGTTTGAGCAGTTGCGCGTTGATCGCGACTATGATTGTGCTGGCGGACATGAGCACGGCGCCCAGCGCAGGTGTCAGCAGGATGCCCCACGCTGCGAGCACGCCGGCAGCCAGCGGTATGGCAAAGATGTTGTATCCCGCTGCCCACCAGAGGTTCTGGATCATCTTGTTGTAGGTTGCGCGCGAGAGCGAAACAATGCGTGGGATGTCACGGGGGTCGGAGCGCACCAGCACGATGTGCCCGGCTTCGACAGCCACATCCGTCCCGGCGCCAATGGCGATTCCAATGTCGGAAGTGGCCAGAGCCGGGGCGTCGTTGACGCCGTCACCCACCATGGCCACGCGCTTTCCCTGCGCCTGCAGCTCGCGTACCTTGGTTGCCTTGTCTTCAGGCAAGACCTCGGCGAAGACGGTGTCGATGCCCAGCGCTTGGCCGACGGCATCGGCAACAGCCAGCGAATCTCCGGTCAGCATGGCCACCTCGATGCCGCGGGCATGCAGATCGTCGACGGCCTCGCGACTCTCTTCTCGAATGGCGTCGGCAACGGCAAATACGGCGATGGCCTGGCCCTCTGTCACGAGAAAGATGGCGGCCTGACCGCGTTCGGCACTGGCATCGGCTGTCTTGCTAAGGGCTTCCGGGATAGTGGCCTCTTCGGAGCGGAGTAGGGCTGCTCCACCCATGAGGTAGTCCTTCCCCTGAAGACTCGCGGCAACGCCTCGGCCCGTGATGTTTCGGAAGCTGTCGGGTGAGTCGTAGCGAATTGCCTTGTCGTCGGCGGTCTTGACGATGCCGCGGGCAATTGGATGCTCGGATTCCGATTCAATGGAGGCAGCGATTCGAAGCGCTTCGTCGTCGGAAAGTTCGTCAGCTGTTGCCATGTCCACAACACGAAATTCGCCGAGCGTCAGCGTTCCGGTCTTGTCAAACACGACTACGTCGAGATTACGTGCTTCCTCCAGCCCCCGCCGATCGCGGATGAGAAGCCCTCCGCGGGCACCTAGGGTGGTTGAAATAGCCACTACCAATGGCACTGCCAGACCGAGCGCATGCGGGCAGGCGATGACCAGCACCGTCACGACGCGGATGACCGTAAAGTCGACAGGCGCGCCAAGAGCGAACCAGACCAGCAGTGTGAGGGTCGCGGCGGCAATCGCGGCATAGGTGAGAAACTGGGCGGCGCGGTCGGCAAGGTTCTGCATCCGGGAACGAGATTTCTGGGCATCGGCGACCAGGCGCATGATCCCGGAGAGTTTTGTTTTGTCGCCGGTTCCGGTCACATTGACTTGCAGGGAGCCCTCGCCGTTGATCGTTCCGGCGATGACCTCCGATTCTGCGGCCTTCTTGAGCGGTCGAGACTCCCCGGTTACCATCGATTCATTCACCGAGGATTCGCCTTTCTTGACCACCCCGTCTGCAGGGACCTTTTCGCCGGGCCGGATGAGCACCAGGTCACCTTCTTCGAGGTCGGAAACCGCAACACGCTCCTCACCCGACCCCGTGATCCGCGTCGCCTCGTCGGGCAGAAGCTTCGCCAGTTCCCGTAGCGCACCGCTCGCCTGTGAAATCGAGCGCATTTCGATCCAGTGGCCCAGCAGCATGATGGTGACCAGTGTCGCGAGTTCCCACCAGAGCGCCTCTGCGGAAATGATGTTGAGCTGGACCACCCAGGAAAAGAGAAAAGCCACTACGATGGCCAGCGAAATCAAGGCCATCATGCCGGGCAGACCAGCGCGCAGCTCTCTAATGGCCCCCTGTATGAAGACCCAGCCCCCATAGAGAAACACGAACGTGGCCAGTAGCGGGGGGATCCAGATCGATCCCGGGAATGTTACTGCGGTATAACCCAGCAATCCCTCGATGTGATCGGACCAATACACCACCGGCAGTGTCAGGGCGAATGAAAGCCAGAACTTGTCGCGGAACATGGCTGGGGAGTGCCCCGAATGCTTGTCGTGCGACTCATGGCCTGAAGTATTTCCATGGGCCCCGTGTTCGTGCCCGGAATGGTCGTGTGAGTGTGAGCGTTCTTTTTTCATCTTCCTTGATCCTTACGAGTCAATGTCGTCCCGATCGGCGAGCCTCTGGCAGATGAGGTACAGACGGGAATTGGAGGACTGCTTCATGATTCAACCGAAGCCTTGGGCCGATTCCGCACGTTTGTGCGAACGGCTCCCAGCGAATATCGGTAGGCGACGAGCGGTATGACAATCCACTGGAGGAGCGGGGTCAGGCCCGTGCCAATCGGCGGCACTGTCGGCATGATGTCGCGGTAGGCCCAGGACTGTCTCAATTCCACGTTGAGCCATTCGCTGAACACGGTGTAGATCAGCCCCAGGAGTATCATGACAACAGCCACTCGGACGCGCCGCTTGTGCGGCCAATGGGCGCCGCCGGCGAAGACAACGGCGAGCGCCAGGGCGGCCATGCCGATGAGCGCATCGCCGATCGTGCAATGTATCGCTGCAAAAGCAATATGGCCTGCCGTGCCGGTCTGCCACAGCGTGTAGAAAGGCATGTGGGCAAATTCCCACAGCAGGCTCGCCGATGTCAGTACTGCCAGGTAGCGTATGCCGAATTGCAAGCTCGTTCCGAGGTTCAAGAGTCAGTCCTCACCGCTCTGGAAACCATCCCGGGTCTTGATTCGGATGACCTCATCGACGGGCTCGATGGCTACGATGCCATCGCCGGCCTGCCCGGTGTGAGCCGAGTCGACGATCAGATCCGCGATCTCTCTTGCCCTTGAGGTGAATATCTCCAGGCGTGCGTAGCGATGCGTCCAGTCGTCGCGGAAGTAATTCCGGTAAGCGCCGTAGCCCCTCACGCGGCTGATGGTGAGGCCGCTGACGCCGGCATTCTTAAGCGCCTCTTCCACCAGCTCCAGGGCGCTGACGCGAATGATGGCTTCGATCTTTTGCGTGGTCATTGGTCACTCCCGCTCTATGGCTTCGTAATGAGTGAACACTGAGGTGTCGCCGTCTTCGTGAAACTGGATGACGTCGTAGGCCATACGGCGGTCGCCCATCTCCATCCCGGGAGAGCCCAGGGGCATGCCGGGCACGCTCAGGCCCCGGGCATCAGGCTGTTCCGCCAGCAAACGCTTCACGTCCCCGGCCGGAACGTGGCCCTCGATCACATAGTCGCCAACCACCGCTGTATGGCAGGAGGGCAGGTTGCGCGGTACGCCCAGATCCCGTTTCATACGATTCATGTCGCGCGTCGGGACGGCTTCCACGGCGAATCCATTGACACGCATATGGTCAATCCATTTACTGCAGCAGCCGCAATCGGGGTCGTGGTAAACGGTCATATTCGGGGCTGACGAGGTGCTCTCGGTCGGCGCCATTTCCTCGGGCGACTGGGCCTGACAGGCGGCGATCAGGGCCGCCGCCGCAAGAAGCAGCCCGGCGCGTACTATGCGTTCAGTGGTCATGGTCATTTTCTCCGGAGGCGTGCTGGTGGTCGGGGGCTTCGGGTTGATCGGTAACGTCGTTCTTGCCGCACGGGCGACTGTTCCAAGCGATTTGGCTGATTCGCCAGCCTTTCTCGGTTTCGATCAGCGTCGCGAATTCCGAACTTTCCAAGTCGAGGGGTTGACCGTCGATTGTCCCGGTGAAGCGCGAGCGCGTTTCGACCGTTGCCTGGCCGCCGGCAGACTGGACGGTGCGCGATAATTGCTCGATCTCGATCTGACCCAGAAATGCCATATCACTTGCAAGGTGGCCGGCACGGTATTCGTCGATGGTCTGGATGTGACCGCCTTCCACGATGGTCACCCGGGGGTGCAGGTAGGCAAGCGCGGCTTCGGCGCGACCCTCGGCAAGGGCGTGGTGAAAGCCCTCGATCGCGGACTCGGGGCTGTCGGCGCCCATTTCGTGCCGATGGTCGCCTTCGCCCGACATGGCTTCGGACGCTTTCGAAATCATGTCCGAGTCATCGTGGTGACCAGTGTCTTCGCTGGCGGCGTCATCATGGTGATCGTCCGAGTCCTCGCCATGATCGTGACCCCCGTCGTTGCCGTGATCGTGCGAGGCATCGGCGGTCAGTGCTTCGTATTCGGCGACATCCATGTCCGGCAGCGCCCGAACGAAGGCGACGGCATCCCAGTTCTCCTGGTCACTGTGATCCAAGTGACTGGGCATGGCGGTCATCTTCAGGCCGTTCTTGATAGTCCAGAAGGCCTCGGCCGGATCCACTCGGTGGCGGTAAAGCGCTGGCGGAGCGGGGTCGAACACATCGGCCGGTTCCTCACCGGGCTTGCCGTGACAATCAACGCACATGCTCTTGTAGTGGCCGGCACCGGCAGCAATCCGTTCGGGCGATTCGAGATCACTGGGCACCACCAGGTCGGCCGCGCGGACCGCTACGGAACGCTCGCGAACGGTTTCGAGCACCCACGCTACCGGGGCAGTATGACCGGAGCCGACGGACACTGGATAGAGGCCGCTCCAGGCGAAGGCGAGTACGCCCAGTCCCGCCAGAATTCCGACGGCGACCAGGGTCTTGATCACGGTTGTCAGGTTTTTCATGTCCTGGTTTCCTTCTTTGGTGAAGTCATGAGTTCTATTCTGACGAAGAATTGTGCCGAGACGTCGTCCAGAATTTCAGAGGCACATAGACGCCGGCGATATACCACCCATAAAGGTAGGCGCCGATTGCGCCGGCGACGAAGCCCTTGAGCGTCAGCCATTCGAAGCCGGGCAGAAGCGGCGCCCAGGCTTCGTGCATGTGAAAAACACTGGGCGTGATAAGGCCAAATCCGATGCACAACAAGTAGCTCACTAGCAGGAACAGCGACAGTGCATGGGCGGTGGCAACAAGCTGATCCTTGAGCGATGTTCGAGACGTTTCTTCAAAGCGCTTCATGGCGTTCTCCTTGAGAAGTTGAGGTCCGATTTAAGCCCGTCTGACCGAGATAGATTTCCAGAGGTAGTAAATCACCGGAACGACCAAAAGGGTGAGGACCGTGACACTGACCATGCCGCCGACCATGGGTGCGGCGATGCGACGCATGATCTCCGATCCGGTGCCGTGGCCGAGCATGATCGGAAGTAAACCGGCGATGATCACCGCAACAGTCATCATGATCGGGCGAACGCGAAGTAGTGCGCCGTCGGTAACCGCGTGCATGACATCGGCTTTGCGAAGCGACCGACTTTCCTCGGCAATCTGGCTACGTTTTAGCGCCAGGGCCTGATCGAGATAGACGATCATCAGAACACCAATCTCCACAGCCACGCCGGCTAGTGCGATCATTCCGGCGCCGACGGCAACCGACATGTTGTAGCCCAGCAGATACAAAAGCCAATAGCTCCCGACCAATGAAAGGGGCAGAGTGCCTAGAATGATGAGTACGGAGACGGGGTTGCGGAAGTTCATGAACAGCAGCAACACGATGATGCCGATGGCTGCGGGCACGACCAGCTTGAGCTTGTCGGCAGCGCGCTGCATGAACTCGTATTGCCCCGACCAACCCAGGGAATACCCTGGAGGCAGGTCGACTTGTTCGGAGACAGCCTCTTTAGCTCGCTGTACGTAGCCGCCGAGATCCGGGTCGTTGACGTCAATATAAATCCAGCCGTTGAGCCGTGCATTCTCAGTGCGAATCACGCCCGGTCCGGTCTCGACCTGGAGATCCGCCACGGCCGACAGGGGGATCTGCTCCCCACGCTGCGTGACGATAGTCAGATCACGCAGTTCGTCGACTGACTCGCGCTTGTGGCGCGGATAGCGGATATTGATCGGATAGCGCTCGAGGCCTTCGACGCTCTGGCTGATGGTCATGCCGCCCACGGCCGAACGCACGATTTCGTGCACGTCGCGGATGTTGAGGCCGAAGCGCGCTGCTTCCTCGCGCTTGACGTCAACGGTGACGTAGCGCCCGCCAGTGACGCGGTCGGCATAGACTGACGCCGTCCCCGGTACGTCTTCGATGACACGCTCGATTTCCGAGCCGATCTCGTTAATCACTTCCAGATCCGGTCCGGCCACCTTCACGCCCACCGGCGTTTTGATGCCGGTCGCCAGCATGTCGATGCGGTTCTTGATCGGCATGATCCAGGTGTTGGTCAGGCTAGGAACCTGGACCAGGCTGTCAAGCTCGGCCTTGAGCTTGTCCATGGTCATGCCTTCCCGCCATTCCGAACGGGGTTTGAGCCGGATTGTTGTCTCGACCATGGTCAACGGGGCCGGATCGGTGGCAGTGTCGGCTCTCCCCGCCTTTGCGTAGGCCGTCTCGACCTCGGGCACGGACATGATCAGGCGATTGGTCTGGCCGAGGATCTCCGCCATCTTGCCGGCAGACGCTGCGGGATAAGCGCTGGGCATATAGAGCAGGTCGCCTTCGTCGAGCTCAGGCATGAATTCGCTGCCGATCCGGCTGTAGGGCAGCCAGGCGCTGGCCAGGATAGCCAAGGTGACCACAACAGTGGCGATCGGAAACCGCAGTGCTGTAGCCAGCACTGGACGGTAGATCCAGGTCAGGAATCGGTTGATCGGGTTCCTGTGCTCGGGCGTGATCCGGCCCCGGATGAGGTAGCCCATCAGCACTGGCACAAGCGTGATGGCGAGGCCGGCCGCCGCGGCCATGGCGTAGGTCTTGGTGAAGGCCAGCGGTTTGAACATCCGCCCTTCCTGCGCCTCGAGCGCGAAGATCGGGACGAAGCTCAGCGCGATGATCAGAAGCGAGAAGAACAGCGCGGGGCCGACCTCTACGGCCGCGTCGGCCAGCGCGTTCCAGCGCGCTTCGCCCTCCAGGGAATCGCCGTGGTGTTCCAGATGCTTGTGGTAGTTTTCGATCATCACGATGGCCGCATCCACCATCGCGCCGATGGCGATGGCAATGCCGCCCAGGGACATGATATTGGCGTTGATGCCCTGGAGCTGCATGATGATGAAGGCCGAAAGGATGCCCAGCGGCAGGCTGAGCACGATGACCAGCGACGAACGGAAGTGGAATAGAAAGAGCAGGCAGACCAGCGCGACTACGATGAATTCCTCAAGCAGCTTCTCGCGAAGCGTATCGACCGCTCGGCCGATCAGCGAAGAGCGGTCGTAAGTCTCGACGACTTCGACGCCTTCAGGCAGCCCCTCCTTGAGCTCTTCGAGTTTGTCCTTGACTCGCTCGATGGTTGCCATTGCGTTCTCTCCGAAACGCATCACGATCACGCCACCGACGGCTTCGCCCTGGCCATTGAGTTCACCGACACCGCGCCTGAGCTCTGGCCCGAACTGGACGCGGGCGATATCGCGGATGCGAATGGGGACGCCGTCTTCAGTCGTGCGAACCGGAATCGCCTCGAGATCTTCAAGCGAGTCCACGTAGCCGGTCGCACGAATCATGTACTCGGCCTCGGCCATCTCGATGACTCGCCCGCCGGTTTCCATGTTGCCGTTCTGGATCGCTTCGCGAACCTTCGACAAGGGAATGTTGTACGCCTGCAGTTTGTCGGGATCGACGACGACCTGGTACTGACGGACCATGCCGCCGATTGACGCTACCTCGGAAACGCCTTCGACAGTCTGGAGTTCGTATTTCAGAAACCAGTCCTGCAGGGATCTAAGGTCGGCAAGATCGTGTTGTCCGGTACGGTCCACCAGCGCATACTGATAGACCCACCCCACGCCGGTTGCATCCGGCCCGAGTGCCGGACGGGCGTCCGGGGGCAGGGTAGGCGCCACTTGGCTCAGGTACTCGAGAACCCGCGAGCGCGCCCAGTAAAGGTCCGTGCCATCCTCGAAGATGACGTAGACGAAGGAATCGTTGAAGAACGAGTACCCGCGTACCGTGGTGGCCCCCGGAACCGAGAGCATTGCCGTGGTCAGCGGGTAGGTGACTTGGTCCTCGACCACCTGCGGTGCCTGTCCGGGGTAGGTGGTCTTGACGATTACCTGGACGTCGGAGAGGTCGGGAATGGCGTCTAGCGGCGTGCGGAACATGGCAATCGTGCCCCAGGCGGCGAGCAGGCCCGCGAGCATCAGGACGAGAAAGCGGTTCCTGATGGACCAGCGAATGATGGCTCCGATCATGACCGGTCTCCCTTGGAGTCGGTTTCATCGCCCGCCGAGGTTTGGGTGTCGCCGTTGCTACCGGACTCTTGGCGTACTTCTTCATGATTCATGCCTTCATGCTTCATGGAGCCGTTGTCCTCGCCGCCGCGATCCATCTCGCTGTGGTCCATTTCAGCGTGGTCCATCTCACCGTGATCCATGGCCGGGGTTTCTGCCGCCTCGTCCGCCATTCGGATCAGGCTGGCGTCCACGCTCGCCTCGGAATCGATCAGGAACTGGCCGGAAACGACGATGCGTTCTCCTTCTTTCAGTCCCGTAAGAATTTCGGTCATGCCGTCCGCCTCGAGGCCGGTTTCAACCTGTGCCGGCCGGAATCGCCCATCGGGCAACGCCAGAATGACGCGTTTGCCCCTGCCGGTGCGGATGATCGACTGGGTGGGAACGGCGAGCGCTTCGCGGTGCGGGTCGGCTGCGATTTCCACGCTGGCGTACATATTGGGCTTCAGCGCGAGGTCCGGATTGTCGTAGGCCAGGCGAACCTGGCCGGTTCGCGTCTCAGCACGCATGCTCGGATAGACATAGTCGACTTCTCCGACCCACTCGCGATCCGTGGCGGAGAATGGCAGATTCATCGAAGCTTGTTGCCCAGTCTTGACCCAGGCAATCTGGCCTTCGAACAGATCGACTACCACCCAAACTCGGGACAGGTCGGCGATGCTCATGATGGTCGCGCCAGGCTGGACATACATGCCTTGGCGCACGTTGAGATCGGTGATGTACCCGTTCCGCGCCGCCTTCACCGTGAATAGCCGCGAAGAACTGCCTCGCTGCCGGAGTGATTCAACCTGCTCGTCGGACATGCCCAGGGCGTGCAGGCGAATGCGGGCGGCCCGAAGCAAGGACTGGTTGCCAGTCCGGCTGGCCTGGAGGTACTCCTCCTGCGCGCTCACCAGCGCCGGAGAGTAGATCTCGAACAGGGCTTGACCGGCTGCTACCTGGTCTCCCCGGGTTTCGACGTGCAGTTCTTCGATCCAGCCGTCGGTGCGAACGTGCACATGGGAGATGCGCCCCTCGTCGGGTGTGACAAGGCCGACAGTCTCGATCTCGCGATTCATGTCACGGCGTTCAACGGGCGCCACCTTGACGCCAATGTTGTTGATGACCGTCGGATTGATCCGGATCGAGGGTTCCTGCCCGCTGTCTTGCCCGGCTTCATCGGCATAAACGGGGACCAGGTCCATGCCCATCGGGGATTTGCCGGGCTCATCGCGCCGGTAATTGGCATCCATGGGGGCGACCCAGTAGAGGATCTCGCGCTCGGCCTTCTCCGCTTGCTCCGAGTCGCCGGTCGTGGTTCCGGCAAGGAACCAGGCGGCCGTGAAGCCGGCTGCAGCAGCCATAAGGGTTATCATGATGATTTGTAGCTTGTTCAAGACTGTTCTCCTACCAGGTAGGTGATACGGGCCCAGGCCTTGCCGGCCCGGGCGGCCAGTTCGGCCTGTTTGATCTGCACGTCCAGAGCGGCCAGCTGGCTGCGAATGAGCTCAGCGAAGTCGGTCTGTCCGTTGGCGTAGGTCGTGATGGAGGCTTCAACGGTCTGTTCGGCGCGCTGGTTCACCACTTGCTCGTAAAGGGCTATCCGTTCCTGATAGCGCAGCCAGTCGCTCAGGGCCTCGTCCAATTGCCTGCGCAAATCACGTAGACGATTGTCGAGCTCAAACTGCGCAGCGCGGCTGCGTTGGACGGCCGCTTCGTGCCGCTTGTCTTGCCGCTGGCCGGTAAACAGCGGCACTGTCAGGCTCACGCCGATGCTGGCAAGGTCCGGCCGTTCGGAACGAAAGCCATACCCCGCTTCGACGGCAAGCTTCGGCTTGTAGGCCTGCCGGGCCAGCTCGATGCCTTGGTCGGCGGCTTCCGCCAGGGATTGTCGGGCCGTAATCTCCGGGTGATCGACCAGATGACGTTCGAGTTGATCGAGTTGAGTTGAACCAAGCTCGAATTCTGGTAGGCCGTCTGGAACACGGCGATAGGCCTCGCTGCCGATATAGCGCGCCAAGGCGGCGCGGGCGTTTTCGGCCATGCGACGGTGCTCCGCGATCCGATCCTCGAGCAATGAGAGTTCGAGTTCCGAGCGCAATAGGCTCTGGGCGTTCAGCCCCCCGGTCGCGAAGCGTGATTGCAGTGATTCGATCTGCTGTTCGATGCGGCCGCGGCTCTGCTGCAGGACATCGACGGCCCGTCGCTGCCACGCCAGTTCCAGCCAGGCCGTTCGCGTTTCCAGGGCGATGCGGCGCAGAGCTTCGTCGCGGCGGGCTCGTTCGGCTTCAGCTTCGGCATTGCGTTGGCGGCCCCGAACATCCAGCGTCCGGCCAGCGGGAAACTCCTGGCGTAATCCAAGTCGTAGAGCCTGGGTCATTCCTTCCTGGTCGAGGCTGAATGTGTCTACAGGGACATTCATCACCTGGGCCGAAACCATGGGATCAGGTAGCTGGGAGTCGGCCACGGCCTCACTGTCGAGGGCTTGGGCGCGAACGGAGAATCGCGTCACCGAAGGATCGGCGGCGCTGGTGGCTAAAGCCACAGCAGCTTCAATCGTCAGGTCGTTCTCCGCTGACGTTGTTGCGGCGAAATCCTGCTCGGGCTGCTTGTCGGCAGGCGCGGCCGGCGAGGCCGCAGCTGACACCATTAGCAGCAGAAGTGCGCAACAAGAAAGCCAGGGCCAGCGGACCTGCGGCATCGACATCGCGAGGGTGCCATTGGACATGGTGAACCTCTCTTCGGGTTGTATGGAGCGTGGTAAGGAATTAGCTGGCGATCAGCGATTCCTGCCGGTCACTGAGGCAGGAATAAACCGCCGTGAAAAACTCGAAGAGATTACGCCTGGGGAGGGCGCAGGGGGGTATCGATGGTATTGCGAGGCGCGCGGGAATCGATGCTGGTTGTCGCTGCATCAGCCGGCAGGTGTCGGGATGCCGACAGGCGAGTGGGCACAACAAGCGTCAGAGCTGGACATGCGCAATCGCAGTCGTCGTGTTGGCATTCCTGATCTTCCACACAGCAATTGCGGTGATTCATGCTTGAGCTGTTGTCGTCGGACGCTGCATCAAGCGGGTTGTGGCAAACATCCGAAGCAGTTTCTTCGGACGAATCGGTTACAACTGAGGCAACTGGAGAGGGCATGCTGCTGGCGGATCCATGCGTCATATCTGATGCCCATGGCGCAACGCTGCTGGCCACCAGAGCGATGGCTAGCGCGTAGCGGAGCAATATGGTGAACGCAACATGCATCTTTCGAGTTTATCAGGATCCGATTCGAAATAAAAGTGTCAATCTGCGACCGTCTGCCGGCTGGACGCTTGAATGGGGCCTGTTCGGTGCGGTTTTAGTCCTCGATTGCCGAGAATACTGCACATCAGACCTCGCTCGCTCCGGCAAAGTTCCATGTCCTAAAAGAGCACTTGCCCGGAGAGTGACTGCTGTGTTCCTGTGCCATTGCTCAGCGTGGTTGCTCATGCCCTAAAGCCTCGTGAGGCGGAAATGCGGCGGTCTGGCTTCGGGCTCTGGGTTGACAGTTGCTTTCGGGGTTCGCCAGCTCCCTTGCAGGTAACCGAAGCGGGGTGCATTTCGGCTGGTCGATATTCTTGAGGTGCCGGAATCTCGAATTGGCGAATGGGGCCTGTCATCGCAGAACTCGGGTCGCGGGAGCGCAAGCCGAAGTAACGCACCGTAGCGACCAGGGCTCGCCAAGCAGTGGCCGAAGTCTCATCAGGCCACATCTGGATCTAGGCGATTCGGCTGTGATCATCAATGGTGACGTGCGCATGCTCCCAGCCGATCCCTTTGGAGCCCTTGCGCGGCATCCCGGTCACCCGGTGCCCGGGCACGCGGAAGCGCGCCAGTTTCTTGATGTCAAGGTGCACCATCGCATCGGGATGTGGGTGCTCGTAGCGCTGCACGGGTGGCTTGGGATCGAGTTCCGAGAAGCGGTTGAGGCCATTGGCAACTGGAATCCGGGAGACAGTGAATAGGCTGACGCCCCCACGACTGGCGATCTCGTCCATCTTGAGCTTGTCATTGCGGCGCAGGCGGCAAATCCGCCTGATCACCACTCGGGGAACGGTGTGGGCTATTGCGAGGACGGCTTGAGCGATTCCCCAGGCCGCTCGGGCCTTCGGCCTTGTAGCGGGCCACCCAGCGAGCGACCGTCTTGGGATCGACGTGATAGGCGCCGGCTGCCCGCCGCTGGCTCCAATCTGAATCGATCACCAATTTGACCAATTCCTCTCGACTTCGCGGCGTTAACTTGGCATTCTGGTGCACGTCCACTCGGACCACCTTGACTTCATGATGAGCTCGACACCCATCAGTCTGTCTTGGACGGTCCGTGTGGGCAACCTACTGAGAGATCACAGCTAGGGCGGCTGCATTTCGGGACGAAGGGCTGAGCCGTTGCAAGGCTTTAGTCTATTCCCTTGTGGGTGGCTCGGTCCCCAGCCATGGTGACAAGCCAGCGCAGCCGGTGCCCGCTTGGGTGGCGCGAGTGCCCGATTGAAGCCACTTTACCAACAGTCGCGCCGGGGCGGAAGGCGCCGCCGCCCGGCCTGGACTTACTTGGTGGTAACAGTAAGAAGATGGCCGGGCGACCGGGATTCTTGAAGGTGGCACAGTGTCGGAATACCGACACACCGCCTTGCCGGTGTAGAATTCTCTAATGTAAGAACCAGTCCACCGAGTTGCTGAGCCCAAATGGGGCCAGAAATCTCAGAAGGCTGAAACTTTGGAGCAGACAAAGCGGAGGCTTCATGGCCGGGGAAGAAGATAGAAAAACGCATTACAGTGAGGGAAGTCTGACGTTGGCGGGAACTGTGATGCTGGGAACGGGCGTCATGATTGGCGCCGGCATTTTTGCGCTGACCGGGCAAATGGCCCAAATGACCGGCGTCCTGTTTCCCCTGGCATTCCTTGCGGCGGCTGTCATCGTTTCATTCAGCGCCTATTCCTATATTAAAATTTCCAATGCTTTCCCGTCTGCAGGCGGGATAGGAATGTATCTGCACAAGGCTTACGGTGACCACTTGCCAACGGCCTTCAATGCCTTGCTTATGTACTTTTCGATGGTGATCGCTCAAAGTTTTCTTGCCCGTACGTTTGGCTCGTACACCATGCAGCTCTTCGGTGGAGACGAGAGTGGTCGCATGGTTCCCATTCTTGGCGTGTCGCTGATATTGGCCGCCTTTTTGATCAATTTGTCCAGTAATCGGTGGATCCAGGGCGTGGCCTCGTTCATTGGGATCCTGAAAATCGGGGGCATCCTGATTTTCGGGCTCGTGGGTGTTTGGATTGCCGACAACATTGCCATGGACTTCTCAAGCCCGGGAGAGGCGGGAACCGTGGGTAATTTCCTGGGTGCGACTGCCCTCGGAATACTGGCATTTAAGGGCTTCACAACGATTACTAACAGTGGTTCAGAGGTCCAAGATCCGCATCGCAATGTGGGTCGCGCCATCGTAATCTCTATTGCGGCGTGCGTCGTGATCTACACCTTGGTCGGCTTTGCCGTTGCGAGCAATCTGTCTCTGGCCGAAATCATCGAGACCCGGGATTACTCCCTGGCGGCCGCTGCTCGGCCTGCGTTGGGTGAATATGCCGTTTGGTTTACGGTGGTCATTGCCATGATGGCTACCGCCGGCGGCATACTGGCCAGCATCTTTGCCGTCTCTCGCATGCTGGCCATGCTGACGGAGATGAAGTTGGTTCCTCACCGCCACTTCGGCATGCCGGGCAGTATTCAGAAGCACACCCTGGTCTACACCGTGGTTCTCGGGCTGGTCCTGACCGCATTCTTTGATCTGTCCCGCATTGCAGCGCTGGGTATCGTGTTTTACCTGATTATGGATGTTGCTATCCATTGGGGCGTCCTCCGCTACCTTCGTGAGGACGTCAAGGCAAGCGCATGGGTGCCAGCCACGGCCATTCTTCTCGATCTGGCCGTGCTCGGAGGCTTTGTCTGGGTCAAGCTGAACACCGATCCCTTTGTGATTGGTGTTGCTGTTGCCGCGATGATCGTCATAGCAATTACCGTGCAGATTTTCCTGAAGCGATCGGCGGCGGAAAGACATGTCGGTCATGATGAATCGGAATCACACGACCACTGACTTTGGGGGCAAGTGAACTAGATGGTCGAGCCGGGGGCTCCAGGTGAAGTCAAGCGTGTGGTGATTATTCTTTGAGAAATATGGGTGCGAACCCGCCGCCGCGCGTACGAAAATTGGTGGTCTGACCCCGATAGAGCCTGGCCGCGGCCAGGAGCAGGGCGCGATCATAGGTAAACAATCGCACGTCAACCTTGAGGGTTGTCCGCTCGCCATCGACCAAAACCACGCGCTCGGAGGGCGAAACGAAGGTTTGAGCGAAAAATGCTTTCTAGAATACGTTCAAACGTGCTTCTCGTAAGCTTGCTGTCCCGACACGCCTTTGCTGCCGTGGCCCGCTACAGGATTGAAAAACCACTGTCGTCGCTGTCGCCAAAGATCCTCCGCATTGCTCTCGCTGACTTGCACGGTGCGAGGAATACCATTGCGAATCATGCTTCGGATTGAATCCGAGGACGCAGACCCTGAACCTTCCATTCAAATAGAGGGGGACGTACTCCTTGAGAAGTCGGTCGGCGAGCGCAGCCTTGAGACCCGTCTTCATCAAGATCCCGCAGCGCACTATCTACTGTCACTCCGATCGGCAAGCAGCCGAAGAACCTAGGCGGCCCAGCTGCGGAAGTTAGCGAGATACTTGGGTGCAACTGATTGGCACCAAATCAATTGGGCAGGGCTAGGCTATGCCGGCGTCAACGCGCTGCTCGCGCGCTTGGCAGCGGATGCGCCATCGGCCGCCGGCTTCAACGCCGCTCGAGCGGCCCTTCGTGGCGTGTTTCACCAGGCGTTCCTTCTGGGCCAGGTCGGCCACGAAACACTGCTACGAGTGCAAAGCATCAAGGGCGAGCGCATCAGTCGCGATAAAGAGTCTTCGGGGCGGTACTTGAGTGCAGGGGAGCTGGAGGTGCTTTTTGCAAACTGTGATGACGAAACCCGTCGAGGCTCCCGGGATGCCGCCGTCATCGCCATCCTCGCTTTTACGGGCTTGCGGCGGGCGGAGGCTGCCGCGCTCGAGCTACGTGATGTGCAGCTCGGCGAGGACGTCGTTGTACGGTGGGGCAAGGGCCGTAAAGCCAGGCGAGTGCCGCTGATCGCGCCGACCACTCAAAGGATCCAGTCCTGGCTCCTGGCCAGGGGAACCGAACCCGGCGCGCTCTTTATTAGGCGGGTCAGCTGGAAAGATCGGGTGCTCGACCCAGGACTTAGCGACCAGGCGATCTACGACATTGTCCGGAATCGAAGCGGGGCATTTAAATGTTCACCACACGATCTGAGGCGAACGTTTGTGTCAAATCTCCTGGCTGCAAGCCAGGATTTGAGCGCGGCACGGCGCTTAGCCGGCCACTCCAGTACGGACACGACGGCAATTTATGATCGGCGAGCGGAAATCGCTGATCAGCAGGCAATGGAAAAACTGAACGCCGAAATGATCAGAGAGTAGGGCGATCCGCCGAAATTTGATGATCGGCTGCGAATGCGGGACTGTCCTGAGATTTGTGTAACTGCCCATTGATACGTACTGTAAATCAGGAGTTTATCAA
>NZ_QUZK01000001.1 GCF_003410055.1 Wenzhouxiangella sediminis
CCTGAAACCTGAAACCTGAAACCTGAAACCTGAAACCTGAAACCTGAAACCTGAAACCTGAAAACCTGAAACCTATTTCGCGTCGATATCAACAACAACCGCGCCCCCCGAATTCCAGCGCGGATCGTGGGCGGCCTCGAGTTCGCCGGTTTCGCGGTTCCACATGACGCCGTGCATGTTGCCCCAGGTGCGGTTGCGCACGGTGACGGTGTGGCCCTTTTCTTCCAGGGCCTCGATCTCGGCGTCGCTCAGGGCATCGGGTTCGATCGAGATCTCGTCGGGCAGGTACTGATGATGGAAGCGCGGCAGCGAGACCCAGCTCTCCGGCCCGTTGCCGTCGATGAAGTCGAGGATGCCCAGCAGCACCATCGTGATGATGCGCGAACCGCCCGGCGTGCCGAGTACGGCCGTTCGGTCGTCGCCGATCACGATCGTCGGGCTCATGGACGAGAGCATGCGCTTGTGCGGTTCGATCGCGTTGGCGGAAAACCCGATCAGCCCGTAGGCGTTGGGCTCGCCCGGCTTGGCCGAGAAGTCGTCCATTTCGTTGTTGACCAGCACGCCGGTGCCCGGCGGAACGTAGGCGGCGCCGAACGGCAGGTTGACCGTCAGCGTGGCCGAGACCATGTTGCCCTGCGAATCGATCAGCGAGAAGTGCGTGGTGTCGCTGCTTTCCTTGCCCAGGCGGTCGGGGTCGGCGGCCAGCATCGAAGAAGGCGTGGCGCGATCGAGACGGAGCGTGGTGCGCAGCCCGGCGGCGTAGTTCTCGCTCAGCAGCATCCCGGTCGGGATGTCCACGAAATCCGGGTCGCCGAGATACAGCGCGCGATCGCGGTAGGCGCGGCGCATGGCTTCGGCCAGCACGTGCACGCGATCGGCCCGGCTCATTCCGGTCAGGTCGAAAGGCTCGACGATTTCCAGCATCTGGCCGATGGCGATGCCGCCCGAGGATGGCGGCGCGGCGGTAACGAGTTCGTAGCCCCGGTAGCTGGTGCGCACCGGCTCGCGTTCGACCACTTCGTAGTCGGCGAAGTCCTCCAGGGTCCAGAGACCGCCGGTGGCCTGGACGCCATCGACCAGCTTGCGCGCGACCTCGCCGGCGTAGAAACCGTCCCTTCCCTTCTCGGCAAGGGCGCGCAGGGTGTCGGCCAGGTCGGGCTGCCGGATGGTATCGCCGATGGCCGGCACCTCGCCGCCGGGCATGAAAATGGCGGCGGTTTCGGGCCAGCGCTTCATCACGTGCGCGCGCCAGTTCAACAGGGCCTGGTACTTGGCATCGACCGGAAAGCCTTCCTCGGCCAGCCGGATGGCCGGCGCAAGCAGGTCGGAGAGCGGCAGGGTGCCGTAGGTCTCGGCGATATGCACCCAGGCGGCGGGCGCTCCGGGAATGCCGCCGGCCAGTGCGCCGTTGATGGCACGATCGCGATCCACCCCGCCTTCCTCGTCGAGGTACATGTCTTCGGTGGCGGCCGCCGGTGCGGTCTCGCGGCCGTCGACCATCACGGAGAAGTCGTCGGAGGCGCGGTGCAGCAACCAGAAGCCGCCGCCCCCGGCGCCCGAGGATTCGGGCTCGACGACCGCCAGCGCCGCCGAGACGGCCACGGCCGCATCGAATGCATTACCGCCCTTCTCCAGGATCTCCACGCCGGCATCCGTGGCCAGCTCGTGGGCGCTGGAGACGGCGGCCTTGCCGGGACCGTCAGCGGCCCATGCGACCGCGCAGGCCAGTGTCAGCAGAAGGCAGGCAAAAGCGAAGCGTGTTCTTCGAAACATGGCGGATCCCGTTGATGGTCCCTGGAAGTGAATGCCCCGTGTCACGCGTAGCGCTCCCTGAGCGCTTCGGAAACGCGGGGATGGACGAAACGGCTGACGTCGCCCTGAAGGCGGGCGATCTCCTTGACCAGCGAGGAGGAGATGAAGCTGTACTGCTCGGCGGGTGTGAGAAAGACCGTTTCGACGTCCTCGATGAGGTGGCGGTTCATCGAGGCGAGCTGGAACTCGTACTCGAAGTCCGAGACCGCGCGCAGCCCGCGCAGGATGACCCCGGCATCATGCTCCTCGACGAAGTGCGCCAGGAGGTTGTTGAAGCCGACCACGTCGACGTTGTCCAGCCCTTCCTCTTCGAGCACTTGCCGGGCCAGCCCGATCCGATCGCCAAGGCCGAACGAGGGCTTCTTGTGCGGGCTCTCGGCGATCGCCACGATAATGCGGCGATACATGCGCGACGCCCTGGCGATCAGGTCGGTATGACCATTGGTCAGGGGATCGAAGGTGCCGGGATAGACCGCGAGGCCGTAGTCGGGCTGGGGCATCGAATGCGTCTCGGACTGGGTGGACGCGCATTATAACGCCCGAGCCATTGCCGTCCCGGGAGGACCGGCCGCACCGGGATCAGGAAACGGCAAGCAGGGTCAGGCGGACCTCGCCCAGCGTCTTGCTGCGCAGGAGTTCGTAGCGCTCGCCAGGATCGATTTCAGGGTCGCGGGCGTCCTGCTCGACGTAGACGCGCGCGCCGGAAGCCAGGTGCCCGCCATCGACCAATGCTTCGAGCACCCGGCCCTGCAGACTGTCCGAGAACGGCGGATCGATGAAGACCAGGTCGAACGAGCGCTCGTCGGTACCAAGCCAGCGCAGGACATCGCCCTGGACGACCTCCATTCGGTCGCCGCCCGGCCAGTCGCCCGCAATTTCGCGCAGGCGGCCTGCAAGGCGCCGATCACGCTCGACGAACACCGACGAGGCCGCCCCGCGGGACAGCGCTTCCAGGCCCAGCGCGCCGGTGCCGGCGAACAGGTCGAGACAGCGCGCGCCCGGCACCTGCGCCTGCAGCCAGTTGAACAGGGTCTCGCGCGCCCGGTCACCGGTCGGACGCAGCCCCGGCGCGTACGGAACCGCAAGCTTCCGACCCCGCCACTGACCGCCGATAATACGAATCCTGCCGCTCATACCGGTGCTAGCATACGGCTTCTTGCAGCGGACGGGGCGAACACGGAACCCCTTGACTCCACAACCCGAACCCGCACCTACGTTCGAGTCCCTGAAACCTGAAACCTGAACCCTGAAACCTGAAACCTGAAACCCAGAAAACATGTTCTCCATCTTCAAACGCAAGAAATCCGGCAAGGGCGTCGAGAGCACGCAGGTTCGCCCCGTCGAGCAGTCCGGCGTCGATCCGCTCGAGCAGCGGCTCGAGCGCACCCGATCCAGCCTGGGCAGCCTGTTCGGCCTGATCGGTTCGGCCGAGCGGATCGACGATGACCTGATCGAGGAAATCGAGACCACGCTGCTGACCGCAGACGTCGGGGTGGCCGCCACGACGCGCATCGTCGAGCGGCTGCGCGACGGGGTGCGCCAGGGCGTGATCAGCGAACCGTCGCAGGTCCTGCCGGCCGTCCAGGCCGAACTCTACGACCTGATCGAGCCCTGCGAGGATTTCCTGGCCGTCGACCCCGACAAGAAGCCCTTCGTGATCCTGATGGTCGGCGTCAACGGCGTGGGCAAGACGACCACGATCGGCAAGCTGGCCCGCCGCTATCTCGACGAGGGCAAGAACGTCATGCTGGCCGCCGGCGACACGTTCCGGGCCGCGGCGGTCGAGCAACTCCAGGCCTGGGGCGAGCGCAACGACGTGCCCGTCGTGGCCCAGGCCTCCGGCGCCGATACCGCCGCGGTGATCTACGACGCGCTGCACTCGGCGAAGTCGCGCGGCGTGGACGTGCTGATCGCCGACACCGCAGGCCGGCTGCACACCCAGGCCAACCTGATGGCCGAATTGTCGAAGATCATTCGCGTGATGAAGAAGATCGATCCGGAAGCGCCGCACGAGACCATGCTGGTCGTCGACGCCGGCACCGGCCAGAACGCCCTGTCGCAGGCGCGCCAGTTCAACGAGGCCGCACAGCTGACCGGCATCACGGTAACCAAGCTCGACGGCACCGCCCGCGGCGGCGTGCTCTTCGCCATCGCCGAGGAAATGAAGATCCCCATCCGCTTCATCGGCGTGGGCGAAACGGCCGCCGACCTGCGCCCCTTCGACGCCGGAACGTTCGTGCATGCCATTCTTCCCGTCGAATGATGGCCTCGTAGCCAAGCGGGTTTTCCAGAACCCGGAACCCGGAACCCGGAACCTGAAACCTGAAACCTGAAACCTGAAACCTGAAACCTGAAACCTGAAACCTGAAACCTGA
>NZ_QUZK01000028.1 GCF_003410055.1 Wenzhouxiangella sediminis
TCGGTTGGCGCCTTCGGTGGGGAGGTCCCGGCTCGGGGGCCGGGACGACGCTTTGCGTCGGTTGGGGTTCCGGAAAGAATGGGCTCGGGTGGCAGTTCGGGGGATCGGTGGGCGGCTTTGCCGCGATGGGTGTGGTGGCTCGGTTGGGTTGGTTGATGCGTTTTACGCATCCTACGGTTTGGTTGGCGCCTTCGGTGGGGAGGTCCCGGATCGGAGTCCGGGACGACGCTGCGCGTCGGCTTGCGGGGGTCGGGAAGGCGGGTGGAATGAACGGGTTTTGTATATTATGGTCATATACAAATGATGGACTGGAGTCGGGTCAAGGGATTTGACTGGGATGCCGGTAATGCCCGCAAGAATGCGGACAAGCACGGCGTTTCGCAGTCCGAGGCCGAGCAGGTGTTTTTCTGTCAGCCTTTGTTGATTGCCTCGGACGCCCGACACAGTGAACAGGAGCCGCGCTGGCATGCGCTTGGGAAGACGCTGGATCAGCGGTTCTTGCATGTAACCTTCACCCTTCGCGAACAAGGCGCCTTGATTCGCGTGATTTCGGCGCGGCCGATGCACCGGAAGGAGAGACAGCACTATGCCAAGGCACAACAAGCCCCTACCAGAATTCAAGACGGAAGCTGAGGAGCGAGCTTTCTGGGAGTCGCACGACTCCAGCGAGTACGTGGACTGGGGCCAGGCGCAATCGGTGCGCATGCCCAACCTGAAGCCTTCGACCAAGACGATTTCACTTCGGCTGCCCGAATCGCTGCTCGAGCGCATCAAGATCGAGGCCAACAAGCGGGATATGCCCTATCAGAGCTTGATCAAGGCGTGGTTGGCGGAGGATGTTGATCGGAAGTCTTGAAGAAGGGTTCAGGTTTCTGGAAAACAAGCGACTTCGTCGCCCCGGCCTTGAGCCGGGGCCTTCCATCGGTTGGTGGCTCCGGTGGGGAGGTCCCGGATCGGAGTCCGGGACGACGCTTCGCGTCGGCTTGCGGGGGCCGGGACGGCGCTATGCGTCGGCTTCCGAGGGGATGGGGACGAAGCCGGTTTTGAGGCCGAAGATTTCGGCGATGTTGTTCAGCGTGGCGACGGTGGGGTTGGCTTTGCCGGATTCGATCTGGCGCAGGGCCTGGACGCTGATGCCGCGGTGACGGGCGAAGTCGGGTTGCGTCAGGCCGCTGATGTGGCGCATTCGGCGCACGGCGTCACCGATTTCGACGCTGCCGTTGGCAAGGTCTCGACGCAGTTCGCGCAATTGCTCGCGCGCTTGCTGCGGGTCCGGTCTTGCGGGGTTTCTGGGCATCTCAGTTCAGCCTGGCCAGCGACTCGGCCTGGGCGTCGATTGACCTTTGGCAGGCCTGGATGATTTCGCGGTCGACGCCGGCATCGGCGGCTCGTTCGGGCAGCTGGCCGACGGTTTCGGAAAAGGCCCGCAGCGATTCCTGCAGGAACCGGCGCTCGCCATCGTCCACGGTCAGTGCCGCCAGTATGGCCGGCCAGTCGCGCAGATTGCGCCCTTCCCCGTCCACCCAGTGCAGTGCCCGCGGGATGAGCTCGGGGTCGCGGAACATGGGCGCGAAGTCGAACAGGGGGCTGAGGCCGATGGCGCCGTCGGCGCGGCGCTGGACGGCGTGGTTGCGCGCGTGGTTGTCGGTATTGCGCAGGGCGCGGTTGAGCACGTCGCGCTTGAGAAACTCCAGCGTGTCGACCTGCGGATCGTCGCTGTAGCGCCGCAAGGCGTCCAGCAGGCGGTTGAGTGTCGTCGGCACGCCCAGGCCCTGCAAGCCGGCGAGGCTGGCCAGGCTTTCCTGGGCCAGTCGCCGGACACCGGCCTCGGTGACCTGTCGATCGAAACGGGGCAGCAGCAGCCAGCGGCCGTGGTGCTCGATCTGGTCGGGCCGGTGCACGGTCAGCCCGCAGTCGGCGGCCAGGCGCAGGTAGGCGGCTTCGTTTTGGAGGATCAGCTCGTCGTCGCGGTGACGGCCGCGCGCGCCCTTGACCAGCCAGTGGGAACGCGCCCGGGCGTCGTCCAGGGCCAGGTCGGGATGCATCCGCCCGGCTTCATCCATGGCCAGCAGGAATTTCGGCGCCTGGCCCTGAACCCCGGTGGTGCCGGAGGCCAGCATGGAATGCGTGGCCAGGTATTCCACCACCGTTTCGTGGCGTTCGGCCAGCTCGGCAAAGCTGAAGCCGGCTTCGGCGCCTGCCGGCGGCGGGTTGCGGCGGGCGTGGTCGGCCTGGAATGCAACCGCCTGGTCGATTCTCAGCGCGCCGATGGGGTTGAAGGCGCCGTGCAGCAACAGCGGAAGCGCCAGGCCGTCATGATCGCGCAGGTCGAGCAGGCCCGTGAGCAAGCGGCGGCCCTGCCCTTGCGGCACCAGGTCGTAGAGGAAGGCCGGCATCCTCGGCCGGGGGGCTTCGCCCAGGTCAGTGTCCAGGCGCACGGGCATGGTCAGTGAAACCGGCCAGGGGTCGTCCTCACCGAACACGTAGTCGGGCAGGTATTCCACCCGCGCGTGCTCGTCACCCAGCGGCTCGATGCGCGCGGCCGGTATCCAGCGGCCGTGGCGGTGGAGTTCGATGATGGGGTCGTTGGGCATGGGGTGATGATAGCATCTATTTTGATAGGTAAATAGTGGCCGAAAGCTTATCTATTTGCTATTTTGATGGGCATTTTGGGTTGGGGGAAGGTTTCAGGTTTCAGGTTTCAGGTTTCAGGTTTCAGGTTTCAGGTTTCAGGTTTCAGGTTTC
>NZ_QUZK01000023.1 GCF_003410055.1 Wenzhouxiangella sediminis
GTGCCAACACCCCTTCCCGGGCCAGTCTACCGCCTCTTCCTTTGGCATGGCAATCGGCGCCGGCCGGCACGGCGCGCGGGCGCGTCAGGCGCAGACGCGGTCGCGGCCCTGGGCCTTGGCCCGGTACATCGCGTCATCGGCGCGCCGAATGAGGTCGGCGACCTGGTCGCTGTCGGTCAGTTCCGCCACGCCGAAGCTGATGGTGACGGGCACCTCCTGGCCGTTGCAGCCGATCGGGTGCTCCGAGATCGTGCGCCGGATCTTCTCCGCTACATCTACGGCGCCGTCGCGATCAGTGTCGGGCAGCAGCAGCAGGAACTCCTCGCCGCCCCAGCGCACCGCCAGGTCCTCGCTGCGAAGGTTGCGACGCATGCGCACGCCGACGGCGCGCAGCACGTCGTCGCCCACGCCATGCCCGTATTCGTCGTTGACGCGCTTGAAGTGATCGAGGTCGCCGATGACCACCGAAAGCGGTTGGGCGTGGCGCCGGCTTCGCGACATTTCCGCAGCAATGCGACGTTCCAGGTCGCGTCGGTTGTGCAGGCCGGTCAGCGCATCGGTGCTGGCCAGTTGTCGCAACTGGCGCTGGAGGGCGAACTGCTGGCCTCGGATCCGGTAGAACAGCTCCGAGGCGATCATGGCGATGACGAGCATCATCACCGGGTCGACCAATTGCGTGGTGGTTTCCAGCAGGTCGGCGCCACGGAAGGCAAGCCAGGCCAGGCTGCCGGCCAGCGGCAACGCGAAATGAAGCAATACCTCCCAGCCGCCCCGGAGCGAGAGCAGGGAGACCGCAAACGTGGCCATGATGATGCCCCGTGCCATGGGCTCCGGGTTGCCCTGGGCATGGAGCATGTTGGTGGTGAACAGCCCGAACATCATGATCATCACGCTGGCGGCGATCAGGCGAAGCAGCAACTTCGGCGCGCCCGAACCCGGCTGGAGCATGCACACGAGTAGGCTGGCCAGCGCCACCAGGAAGACCGGCGCTCGCCAGGCGGCGTGCAGCCACAGCAGGTCGCTCGGCGTCTGGTGCTCGAAGATCTCGATCAGCTGGTAGAGGGGCAGGACAAGCATCGCCAGAGCCGCCGCGGCGCAGGTCGTGGCGCGCGTGACCAAAAGGCTGACGTCGTTTGCGCAGTCCGTTCCATCGTGCGGCACATCGAACAACTTGATTGGAGCCACTGGCGGGGTCCCCCTGACGGCTGTCTTCGATTCAGTCTAGCGCCCTGCCCGGATGGCCGCATTGGTCAGGGTCAATATCCGGCCTGTTTATGCGATCCTCTGGGTCGGTAAAAACGCGGACTCAACGATGACGGATCGGGCAGAACTGGGCAGCCGGGCGCTCTTCGAGCTGCTCGAGACGGATGTCTACGTCAATCACGCCTCCCTGTCGCCGCCTTCAAGGCCCGTGCGCGATGCGGTGGCGGCAACGCTGGGCGGCTATGCGAGCCAGGGCATGGCCTGGTACGTCAAGGAGGTCGAGCGACGCGAAAGGCTGCGCGATCGGCTCGCGCGCCTGATCGGTGCCCCGCAGGGCAGCGTGGGGCTGGTGGCCAATACCTCGGCCGGCATCATCGACATCGCCCTGGGCCTGCCGTGGCAGCGCGGCGAGCGGGTGCTGCTCTTCGACGGCGAGTTTCCGACCAATGTCACGCCCTGGCAGCAGGCCGCCCGCCGCCACGACCTGGAACTGGTCTGGATGAGTGCCGACGATTTCCGCACCGAGCGTGAAGCGGCGCTGGCGCGCCTGGAGGCCGAGCTGGTGCGCGGCATCCGGCTGGTTGCGGTGAGCGCGGTCCAGTTCACGTCCGGACAGCGCATGCCCCTGGAAGCGATGGGCGAGTTGTGCCGCGCCCACGGCGCCGAACTGTTCGTCGACGCCATTCAGGCCGTCGGGATCGTGCCCCTGGATGTGGCGGCCATGGGCATCGACTACCTGGCCTGCGGTTCCCACAAATGGCTGATGGCGCCGGAGGGCGTCGGCTTTCTTTACGTGGCGCCGGCGCGCGCGGATGCCCTCGAGCCTTACATGGCCGGCTGGCTCAGCCACGAAGACGCCTTCGCTTTCCTCACCCGCGCGCCGGGCGAACTGCGTTACGACCGTCCGTTCCGAACCGGGGCACTGATGGCCGAGGCCGGCACGCCCAACACGATCGGCGCCGCCGGACTCGATGCGAGCCTGGACCTGATCGAGCAGATCGGCGTGGCGGCGATTCTGGAACACGTCCAGGCCTGGCACGATGCGCTCGAGCCCGCTCTCGTCGAGCGCGGTTTCGAAAGCGCACGGATGGACACGCCGTCGGGCCGTTCCGGCATTCTCAGCGTGCGCCCCGAGGACCCTTCGCAATCACCGGCCTGGGTGCAGGCGCTGGCCGCACGCGGCGTGGCCTGCGCCAGCCCCGACGGCTGGATTCGCTTTTCCCCCCACTGGCCCAATGCGCTCGACGAGACGCCCCGCGTGCTCTCGGCGATCGACGCGATTCTCGCAGACGGCGGGCCGTCGCAGGAGTGAGCGGCGGCCGGCCTTGACGGCCGTCAACGACATCGCGGCCTTCGCCGGCCATGCTGATGCGCTTTCGAACCGGACCGAAAGCGCTCGCCCATGTCCATCAAGCTCGTTTGCCCGGCCGGCTCCCTGCCGGCCCTGACCGAGGCCGTCAACAACGGTGCCGATGCCGTCTACCTGGGTTTCCGCGACGAAACCAACGCGCGCGCTTTCCCGGGGCTGAACTTCTCCGACCGCGACATCGAGCGGGCCCTGGCGCATGCGCGCGCCAGGGGCTGCCAGGTCTACGTGGCGCTCAATACCTACCCGACCTCGGACAAACTGTCGCAGTGGTACTCGGCGGTGGACCGCGCCGCCGACCTGGGCGTGGATGCGCTGATCATCGCCGAAATGGCGGTCATGGACTACGCCTTGCGCAAGCACCCGAACATCCGGCGGCACCTGTCGGTGCAAGGGTCGGCGACGACGGCCGCGGCGCTCGGTTTCTATCGTGAGTGTTTTGGCATTTCGCGGGCCGTGCTGCCGAGGGTCCTGGCCATCCAGCAGGTCGAGCACCTGGCCGAACGCTCGCCCGTGGAGCTCGAGGTCTTCGCCTTCGGCAGCCTGTGCATCATGGTCGAGGGCCGCTGCCAGCTGTCGAGCTACGTCACCGGCCGCTCGCCCAACCTGGCCGGGGTGTGTTCGCCCGCCGAGTTCGTCGCCTGGGAGGACACGGCCGAAGGCAAGACGGCCCGGCTCAACGGCGTGCTGATCGATCGCTTTGCCGACGGTGAGCCGGCCGGCTATCCGGTGGTCTGCAAGGGGCGATACCAGGTGGACGATCGGACATTTCACGCGCTCGAGGAGCCGACCAGCCTCAACACGCTCGAGTTGCTGCCCAGGCTCGCGGCTGCCGGCGTCTCGGCGGTCAAGATCGAGGGCCGGCAGCGCAGCGCGGCCTACGTGGGCACGGTCACGCGGATCTGGCGCGCGGCCATCGATCGGCTCGAGGCGAGTCCGGACAACTTCACGACCGAGGACGAATGGCGGCGGGAGCTGACCCGCCTGTCGGAAGGCAGCCAGGTCACCCTCGGTCCCTACCAGAGGGCATGGCAATGAAACTGTCGCTGGGACCGTTGCAGTACTTCTGGCCGCGCGCGAAGACGCTGGCCTTCTACGAAACGATGGCGGGGCAGCCGGTCGATATCGTCTATCTCGGCGAGACCGTTTGTTCCAAGCGACGTGAGCTCAGGCTGCCCGACTGGTTGGCACTGGGCCGTGAGCTCAAGGCCGCCGGCCACGAGGTGGTGTTGTCGACCCTGACCCTGATCGAGGCGGCCTCGGAGTTATCGGCCTGCAAGCGCATGGTCGACAACGGCGAGTTTCCGATCGAGGCAGGCGATCTCTCGGCCGTCGAGCTGTGCCGCGAGCGCGGCCTGCCATTCGTGTCCGGGCCCGGCGTGAATATCTACAACAACCGGGCCCTTGCCCTGCTGCGCGACGCGGGCCTGATCCGCATGGTCGCGCCGGTCGAGCTCGGGCGCGAGCACCTCGTCTCCCTGCGTGCGGAAGACGAGGCATCGCCCGAAATCGAGCTGCTGGCCTGGGGGCGGATTCCGCTTTCGTATTCCGCCCGCTGCTTCACGGCCCGCGCGGTCGGTCGCGGCAAGGATCAGTGCGGGTTCGAATGCATCCACTATCCCGAAGGTCAGCTGGTTCGAACGCGTGAAGACCAACCCTTCCTGAACATGAACGGCATCCAGGTGCAGTCCGGCGCCGTGCAGGATCTGAGCCCGCTCGTGGGCGAACTGGATTCCGCCGGGGTCGACGTATTGCGCCTGTCGCCCGGGGCCGGAGACATGCCGGCGGTGGTCGCGCGCTTCCGCGGCGCCCTGGCGGGCCGGCCGGTTGCGACCGCCCGGGACACGATCAGTGGTTACTGGCAGGGACGGCCCGGGATGGACTGAACCGGGCGTTCGCCGCTCGTTGTCAGGGAATGTCGAGCTTCTCGCGCACGGCCGACTCTAGGCTGGTCAGCCCGTGCGCCTTGCCGATCTCGATGGCGCGCTCCGGGCCTTCGCCCTCGATCCATGCCGCTCGCAGGGCATAGAGCGCACCGATTCGATTGCCCGATTTGCAGTGTAGCAGCGCGGGATCATCGCCGATCTCGGCCAGGATGCGGTCGAAGGCCTCGACGGCGTCGCGGTCGAGGTCGTCCGTGCTGCCGATCGGGACGCGGTGATAGGTCATGGCCAGCGAATCGACGAGCTCGCCTTCGTCCCAGGCATCGAACTCGCCGATGTCGCGGGCGTTGACCACGTGCTGCACGCCGGCTCGCTCGGCGGCGACCAGTTCGGCCGGCGTGGGTTGGCCGGAAACCATCCGGTTGGGCTCGGGCGTCATCGACCCGGTGATATCCGGCCAGCGCGTGGGCTCCGGCGTGGTCGCGCAGGCGCCGACCAGCAGGGCGAGTGTCAGCACGGCGATCAGTCGATGGCGGAATTCAATCATGGCGCTCTTCCTCGGTTCGGTTTCGGTTGGATTCCCCTTGCGCTTCGGTTTCGGCGTCGGGCCACTCCATGCCCAGCTTGCGGGCCCGGGCCTTCCACTTTTCGCGGGCGGCGTGGCGCAGGTCCTCGACCGTGTCGCTCTCGTCGACGATCTCCATGCCCAGCAGGGTCTCGAGCACGTCTTCCATGGTGACCACGCCGGCCAGCCCGCCGTATTCGTCGACCACCACGGCGAAGTGCTCCTGGCGCGCGAGCAGCTGGCTGAACAGGTTCTGCAGCGAAACGAACTCGGGCACGAACAGGACTTCGCGCCTGAGCTCGTCCAGTTCGGTCTCACCTCGCCCTTGCGCCTGGGCCAGCATGATGTCGGTCTTGAGGACGTAGCCGCGAATGTCCTCGTCTGATTCCCCGTAGACCGGGAAGCGCGAGAAGCTCATGCCGCGTTTGGAATCCATGGTCTCGGCGACTGTCTGGTCGCAGCGCATCATCACCACGGCCACGCGCGGGGTCATGATGTCCTCGACGCGGATGGCGCTGAAGCGGATCAGATTGAGAAAGATGTTCGATTCTTCCTCTTCGAACACACCCTCGCGCGTGCCGGCCTGGGCGAGCACGCGGAATTCCTCGCGGCTTACGGTCGGCGCCGACTTGTCGTGGGCCAGCCAGCGGGTGATCTGTTTCGATAGCTGCACCAGCGGCCAGGTCAGGTAGATGAGCACGATGCAGGCGCTGGCGGTGAAACCGGCCAGGGCCTTGGCGTGCGTCGCTCCGAGCGTCTTGGGGATGATCTCGGAGAAGACCAGGATCAGCAGGGTAACGATGGCCGATGTCAGGGCGAGCCAGGCCTGGCCGAAGACGATCTGCGCCTGGGCGCCGACGCCGGCCGCGCCGAAAGTGTGGGCGACGGTGTTTAGGCTGAGGATCGCCGACAGCGGCTGGTCGATGTCGCGCTTGAGGCGCCTCAAGCGCTTGCCGGTGCGGCTGCCGCGTTCGTTGAGCACGGCGATGTGGGCCGGCGTGATGCTCAGAAGCGCCGCCTCGAGAATCGAACACAGGAAGGAAACGCCGACGGCGAGGAAAAGATAGAACGCCAGTAGGGCCATGCAGGTTCGGTCCGTGAACGGAACCCGCATTGTATCGAACCCGGCGCATTGGCTTGTGCAGGACCGCCCGATCCGCTGGCGGCGTCAGAACCCGAAGATGCTGAAGCCGCCGTCGACGGCTAGCGTCTGGCCGGTAATGTAGCCGGCCGCCGGCAGGCAGAGGAAGGCAACGGTCGCGGCCACTTCCTCCGGGCGCCCGATGCGCTTCAGCGGCGTGCGCGCGAGCACTTCGGCCAGGAACTCGGGGTCGTCGAGCACCTGTCGGGCCAGGGGGGTCTCGATATACCAGGGCGCGACGGCGTTGACCCGGATGCCGTCGGCGGCCCATTCGGCGGCGAGGTTGCGCGTCATCTGGTGCATGGCCGCCTTGCTCATTGCATACGGCGCGCCGGTGCGCAGGTGCGTCAGCCCGGCCACCGAGGAGATGTTGACCAGGCTGGCCGATCCGGCCGCCTTCAGGCGCGGGTGGGCGGCGCGCGCCAGTTCGAAGGCGGCGACCAGGTTGGTGTCGAGAATGCCGCGAAGTTCCTCCTCGGTGTAGGCGAGGGCGGGCTTTCGGATGTTGTAGCCGGCGTTGTTGACGAGGATGTCGAGCGCGCCATCCACCGCCGTCAGCATCCTGCGACGCGACTCAGGGTCGGTCACGTCGGCGCTGACCGCATGGACCCGGTATCCGGCCGAAGCCAGTTCGTCGGCGGACTCGGCCAGGCGCTCCTGCCCGCGGGCGGCCATCCAGACTTCGGCGCCGCGCTGGCACAGTGCATGGGTGATCGCCAGGCCGATGCCGCGGCTCGCCCCGGTAACCAGGGCGTGCTTGCCGGCTAATGACCAGAGGTTGTCGGTTGGCTTGTGCATGGCCCCATTATTGTCGCGTGAAGCAGCCCGCTCAACATGGCGCGGTACCATGAGGTCGAGCCGTTACGTCGGAGTTGTGAATGGAAATTGAACAGATCGAGATTCGCGAGCACCTGCGCGACCACGAACCGTTCAGCTTCCTGACCGACGAAGAGCTCGAAGAAGTGGCGCGCTCGGTGGAGGTCAGCTACTTCCGGGCTGGCGCCGACATCGTCAGCCTCGGCGACGAGATTCGCGACCTGCACTACATCCGCAGTGGATCGGTCGAGTTGTTCCGGCGCAGCGGCGATCTATACAACCGCCTCGGTGAGGGCGATCTGTTCGGCCAGCTCGGACTGCTCAGCGGCCGGCCGGCGCGGTTTCCTGCACGTGCGCTCGAAGACACCCTGATCTATTTCATCCCGGGCGAGCTGTTCAAGCGCCTGTTCGACAGCAATGTCGCCTTCGCCGACTACGTCGAGGTCGAAGACCGCACGCGGCTGCGCCAGGCTGCCAAACAGCATGCCGGCGACAACCCGCTTCTGACCCTGCGTACCGGCAAGCTGGTCCGACAATCCCCGGTGACCGTCTCCGTTTCGACCGCCGTCGAGGATGCGGCCCGGCTGATGACCGAAGAGCGGGTCACTTCGGTGCTGGTGCTCGAGGACGGCGATGGCGGGGAAACGGCGGCAGCGCCCGTGCTGGCGGGGATTCTCACCGACAGCGACCTGCGGCGCAGGATCGTGGCCGAGGGCTTGCCGCCCTCGACGCCGGTCGGGGAGGTCATGTCGGGCAACGTGTCCAGCGTCCAGCGCGACCAGTTCCTGTTCGAAGCGCTTCTGGTGATGCTGCGCCAGAACGTGCACCACCTGCCCGTGCTGGATCACCGCCGCCCGGTCGGCGTGCTCGACATGGCCGATATCATCCACCACGAGACGCAGAACAGCCTGTTCGTGGTGCGCAACATCTTTCACTGCGGCAGCCACGAAGAACTGGAGGCGCTCAAGCCGTCGGTCGCTGCGAGTTTCGTCCGGATGGTCAACGAGGATGCCAACTCGCACATGATCGGCTCGGCGATGGCGACCATCGGCAGGGCCTTCAAGCAGCGCCTGCTGGAACTCGGCGAAGAGAAGCTCGGGCCGCCGCCGGTGCCGTACTGCTTCCTTGCGCTGGGCTCCATGGCTCGCGACGAGCAGTTCCTCTACACCGACCAGGACAATGCCATGATCCTGGATGACGCCTTCGATCCGAAGGTGCACGACGAGTACTTCCGCGAGTTGGCGCAGTTCGTCAGCGACGGCCTGCACCGGGCCGGCTACGTCTACTGCAGCGGTGACATCATGGCGACCAACAAGAAGTGGCGCCAGCCGCTTGCCGCCTGGAAGCAGCAGTTCACCGAGTGGATTCGCAAGCCCAGCGCCGAGCGACTCCTGCACAGTTCGATCTTCTTCGATCTCGACGGCGTGGCCGGCGTCACGAGCATGGCCGACGAGCTCAAGAGCCTGATCGCGCAGGAGGCGAGCGTCCAGCCGATCTTCCTGGGCTGCCTGGCGATCAACGCCAACAACCGCACGCCGCCGCTGGGCTTCTTTCGCGATTTCGTGCTCGAGCACGGCGGGCGCCACGAGAACTCGATCAACCTCAAGCGTCGCGGCACCGCGCCGCTGGTCGACGTTATCCGGGTGCACGCGCTGGCGGCCGGTTCCCAGTCGCAGAATTCCTTTCGCCGGCTCGAGGATACGGTGGCCGCCGGCTTCCTGACCGCCAGCATGGCCGCCGACTTGCGCGACTCCCTGGAGTTCATCGCCATGGTGCGCGCCCGGCACCAGGCCTGGGACGCCGAGCGCGGCGGCGAGGCCAACAACAACATCGACCCCGAAGTTCTATCCGCGTTCGAGCGGCGCAGCCTCAAGGATGCCTTCAAGGTGCTGGCCAACGCCCAGAAATTCATCCGTTTCCGTTACCGACCGGTTCGTGGTCGCCAGTAGATGTTTTCGCCGGATCGAAAGGAAACGCCCCCGACGCGCGACTGGCGGGAGCGCTTCGCGGAACTGGCCGCCGGGAGCCGGCAGGCGCCGCTGCGCGATTTCTACGCCCGCGGGGCGCCGAAGGCCGACACGAGCCTGTCCGAAGCGCCGCTGGTGGCGCTCGACCTGGAGACGACCGGCCTCGACCCGAAGCGGCACGGCATCGTCAGCATCGGCATGGTGCCGTTCTCGCTCCAACGCATTCGCCCGGCACAGGGCTATTACCGCGTCATCCGGCCGCGTCGGGAGATCGACGAGCACTCCATCACCATCCACCGGATCACGCACGAGGAAGTCGACGGCGCGCCGGACCTGGAGGACATCGTCGATGGCTTTCTCGAGGCGCTGTCGGGTCGCGTGGCTGTCGTTCACTATCACGCCATCGAGCGGCGGTTTCTCTACCAGGCCTTTCTCAGGCGCTTCGGCGAGGGCGTGCTGTTCCCGCTCATCGATACCCTCCAGATCGAAAAGCGGGTCAGCCAGCAACGCACGCTCAATCCGCTGACCTGGTTCGGTCGCCGGCGGGTGTCGCTGCGCCTGGCCGACGCCAGGCGCCGCTACGGCTTGCCGGAGTATTCACCACACCACGCCCTGACCGACGCGCTGGCCACGGCGGAGCTCTTCCAGGCGCAGGTCGCCCATCACGGCAGTCCCGACGACCAGCTCTCGCAATGGTGGCTGTAGGCTGCTGCGGGTTCCGGGTTCCGGGTTCCGAACCCTGAAACCTGAAACCAGGTTCCGCCCCGCCCGCGCCCTACCAGTTTCCGTTCAGCGTCAACCAGATCTTCTGCACGTCGGTGCGGCCGTCGTCGCCGTCGAATTGCGCCGCCTTGACCTCGAATGACAGGCCTGCGGGCAGCGGTCGCTTGACCATGACGCCGTACTCTCGGCCGTAGTTGATCGAGCCGCGGTCGCTGCGGAAGTCGTGCAGCTTGACCAGGCCGGTCCACCGGCCGAGTTTCGTGCCGGCGGCCGCGTAGGTGTCGACCAGGCCGTCCGCCGGCGTGGACAGGAACTGATCGGTCCAGCCGTTGTGCGCGTGCAGGGTGGCCAGCGGGGTTTGGAAAGCGTATGTCCCATCGCCGCCGAGCCGCTCGTGGCCGGCGAACCAGTGCCATGCTTCCAGCTTTTGCGCGATGCGCGCATGCAGGTAGTTCTGTCCGTCGACGTCGTCGAGCTCACGGATGCCGTCCTGGCGCGCGAATTCGAGTCGATAGCTGAAGTCCTCGCGGCCCGGAATCGTGCCGGTCAGGCGGGCACCGAGGTTGCGGTGAGAAGCCGGCCGGTCCTCGAAGGCGATGCGGTGGGCATAGAACGCCAGGGTGCTTTGGCCGATCGCGCGGGAGAAGGTCCCCATCCAGGTGTCGAGGTCGGCTTCGGCGAGCCGGTCGTTGGGGTTCGACGGCCCGAAGACGCGATGCGCCTTGTCCAGCCAGCGCAGGTCGATGCGCCACTCGGCCGCTTCCAGGCCGACCGTCACGGCGTCGAAGGTCTGCTCGAGCTGGCGAAAGCCGACGTTGCCGAGGAAGCGAACGTTGTCTTCCAGCAGGCGCTGTCGGCCCGCACGCAGGCTGAAGCGGTCGGGGCGCGAGTAGCCGATCCATGCCTCGGAGATGTTCTCGTCGTCGGGATCGGCGACCACCGGGTAGGCGGTACGGCCGTTGGCCGTGGAATTGAAGTCCTCGCTGCCGATATGACGGTTGGCGTGGGCGGTCAGGCCGAACCGCCAGCCGGACCACTCGGGGCTGATGATGCCGACGCGGGCGCGCAGGGTCGATGCGGTGGCATCGTTCACGAAGCGGTCGTCGTCCACCAGTTCGAGACGATAGCGGAGGTCGAGCGTCGGCTGCCAGGTATTGCCTTCATCGGCGATGGCGGTGGACAGGGGCAGGGCGAGGGCCAGGGCGAAGCCGAGACGGGTAAGCGTGCGCATAGGTGACTCCACAATGCATCAATTGTGGCGCCAGTATGAAGGCTGCCCGAGGTGGGCTATTTGACCCGAATCAAAGCGGGTCGATCAGCATTCGCCGATGGACTTGAGCCCTTCTCGGTCGAGGATCTTGACTTCGCGGCGGCGGACTTCAATGACGCCCATTTCCTGCAGGCGGCCGAACAGGCGGCTGACGGTCTCCAGTACCAGGCCCAGGTAGTTGGCCAGGTCGGCGCGCGACATGGTCAAGGTCAGCTGGTCGGCGCTGCGGCCCAGACGCGCCTGTCGCTTGCTCATGCTGTGCAGGAACAGGGCCAGTCGGCTGATCGCCTGGTTGCGTCCCATCATGGCCATGTGGTCGTGATCGTCGCCCATCTCGCGGCTGACCAGGCGCATGAACTGGCGCTGCAGTCCGGGAACGGACGCACTGATGCGTTCGAGTTCGGCGTACGGCAGCCGGCACACGCTGGAGGCCTCCAGGGCCTCGGCGCTGCACTGGTGGCGTTCGCCGGCCAGGGCGTCGAATCCCATGATCTCGCCGGGCAGGTGGAAGCCCAGTATCTGCAGCTCGCCGCCCTCGGACACCGCCTGCGTCTTGAGCGAGCCGGACTTGATGACGTACAGCGCGCGGAAAGGGGAGCCGGCGTGATAGAGCGTGTCGCCCGATGCCAGGCTGGTGCGGTCGGCCACCATCTGGTCGACTCGATCGACGTCGGCGCTGTCGAGTCCGGCCGGCAGGCAGAGTTCGCGCAGGTCGCAGCGCGCGCACTGGCGGCGGACCTGATCGAGATCGATGGCCGGATTATTGGCTGGCATGAAACCCCCGCAAAGCACGTCGTCGGCAACTTTCGAACTCTAGCATATGCGAGCGGCTGCTCGGCTTCGTCAACGCGCGCGTCTTCAGGGCAATCAGGGCAGGCCGAGCAGCTTGTGCGTCTGTACGCTCAGGCGCCATTTCGGGTGCTGCATGCAGTACTCGATCGATCGCCGGGTGTTGCCTTCGAGTTCGGGGCCGTCCATGGGCTGGAGCAGGAAGTGACGGAAGTCGAGCCCTTCGAAGTCGGCCGGGTCGATACCCGCCTGCGGATAGACGAGCTTGAGTTCGTCGCCGTGCTCGACCACGAGCTCGGCGCCCGCCTTCGGGCTGACGCAGAGCCAGTCGATGCCGGAGGGAGCGGGGATGGTGCCGTTGGTTTCGACGGCGATCTCGAAGCCGCGTTCGTGCAAGGCATCGATCGCGGCTCGGTCGAGCTGCAGCAGGGGTTCGCCGCCGGTGCAGACCACCAGTTTCGGACCTTGCGCGTCGTGCGGCCAGCGCCGGCTGACGGCGGCCGCCAGCGACTCACCGTCCTCGAACTTGCCGCCGCCCGGACCGCCCGTACCGACGAACTGGGTGTCGCAGAACTTGCAGATCGCCAGATGCCGGTGCTGCTCCCGTCCGGACCAGAGGTTGCAGCCGGCAAAACGCAGGAAGACTGCCGGCCGGCCGGCGTTGAGCCCCTCGCCCTGCAGCGTGTGAAAGATCTCGCGGACGGTGTAGGTCATGGCACGAGCAGGCCCCGGGTGCTTCCGCCGCGCAGTAGAAGGGCGCCGTGCCCGGGTTTTTCGAGCACATCGATACGGCTCAGCCCCGGGAGTTCGGCGGCCATCCGCGCCTCGATGTGGCGCGCGATGGCAGCCGGGTCGTTGTCCTCGAGCCCGGCCTTCTGGTGGAGCGGCTGATGGTCGAGTTCCCGGAACAGCGGATCGAAACGCTGTTTGACGTCGCCGTAGTCGTGGACCCAGCCCATCACCTCGTCGAGCCCGCCGGCCAGGTGCAGGCGCGTGGTGAACGTGTGCCCGTGGAGCAGCCTGCGGGGATCGCCCTGCGGCGCCCGCGCAAGCCGGACGGCGCTGTCGAAGGACATCGCTTTCCAGATTCGCCAGGTGCGGCCGTCGTAGTGGCAGCCGGCCGAAGCGGTTTCCAGCACCGAGATGCCGGTCAGGCCGGGCAGAACATCGGTAAGGTTCTGCCAGAGCCAGCGGGCCAGGACTTCGCTGGTGGGGTTGTCGAGGCCGGGCAGGTCGTTCAGGCAGGCGAAGTGGATCTGCTCGTGCACCGGCTGCCAGGCTTCGGCGATCCGATCCTGCGTGCGCCAGGCATCCTGCCCGGCATCGACGCGAGCATGGATGACCGCCTCGAAACCGTGACCGTGCATCCGGCCGCACTTGTGCCCCCGAGGAACGCTGGGCAGCCGGTGCGCGGACTCGAAGCGGAAGCGGCGCCAGGCCAGCGGGTGTTTTCCCGGCTCCACGACCGCGCCACGATCCGGCGCGCTCCTCAGGACGATGGCGTGCGGTTGGGCCGAAGCGGCGCGCTCCAGCAGCCATTCGGCGATGCGGGCGTCGTCCGGTGCGCCGATGAGCTCGTTGACGAGCGCGTAGTCGAGTGGCGCGACGGCCTCGTCCAGGATTGCTCCCAGCGCACGCGTTTCATCGCCGGGGAAGTCGCCGGGACAGGAGGCGGCGGCTGCGAAGATGCGGGCCTCGAAGCCGTGGCCGTGCAGGCGCTCGCCGTCGGCAACGGCCAGGCGCCGCGCCGCCTCGAAGGGCCGCAGCGCAGTCAGAAAAAGCGAGTGGGCGTTCATGCCTGGGCTTTGCCGGAAAGGAGCACGCCGGGGTCCTGGGGCGACCCCGGCGCCTGAAACGGTGGTGGCTACGGGTGGACTCGAACCACCGACCCCAGCATTATGAGTGCTGTGCTCTAACCGGCTGAGCTACGTAGCCTCAAGCGAGCCGGCTATTTTTTCCATTTTTTCCGGGGAAGTCAAGCAATTCGTGGCGTTTCGGGCGGAAATTGATCTAATGCAAGTTTGCCGGCCCCGAGTCGGGCTAGATTGCCGTCCCGAAAGTCGAATCCGTCCAGCAAGGGGAGCCCACGATGACGCGTTGCACGTTCCTGTTGATCACACTCCTGGCCGCTCCGGCGGTACTCGCCCAGTACGGCCTCGACGAGTTGCCCGATGATCTGGTCTCCGATTTCCGGGCACTGCGCGAAGAAATCGAATCCGATCCCCAAGCGCTCGAAGACGTCATCAAGGCGGGCCGGGAGCGCGCGATCTTCTGCAATACCTGTCACGGCGACGACGGCAACGCCGAACGGCCGACTTATCCCGCCCTGGCGGGTCAGAACGCCGCCTACCTGCTCGACCAGATCGAGCAGTTTGCGGCCGGTACGCGCGAGAAGAAAGTGATGAACGTTCTCGCGGCGACCTTCAGCAACGAGGAAAAAGTCACCCTGGCGCTCTACTACACGAACATGGAGCGCGAGCGGCCGGTGCTCGATGCCGATCTGGCGCAACAGGGCGCCGCCGAGTACCAGCTACGCTGCGCGCAGTGCCACGGCGCCGATGGGCGCGGCCAGCAGGGCTACGCCCGGATTGCCGGTCAGCAGCCCGGCTACATCGCCAAGGTGTTGCGCGAGTACCGCAGCGGCGAGAGTCCGCGGCGGCTCAGCCCCATGTACGGGGTCGCTGCCGCGCTCGATGAATCGGTGATCGACGCCATTGCCCACTACGCCGCGAGCCTGCGCTGAAGCCGCGGCAGTCTGTCACGGCAGCGCGCCGAAGCCGTCTCCGAAGATGAGATCGGCGTTGGGTGTGGTCACCAGGCAGGAAGCGGCGGCCACTGCGGGTTGCATCTGCTCCAGGCTGCATTGCGAGAACTCCTGGGAGCCGTTGATCGACGGATTCATGATGCCCCGGAAGGTCTCGTCGGCGCACTCGTTCTGGCCGTCGTGCGGGGCGTCGAAGTTGTGCCCCAGTTCGTGCGCGAAGACCAGGCCGTTGGTCGTTTCGTTGCCGGCGTCCCAGTCCACGCCGTAGCCGGCGAAGGAGCTGCAGAGAACGCCCAGGTAGGCAATGCCGGCGATTCCGCCGTCGCGTGAGCGACTCGTCACCAGGTGCGCCAGCCCGGCGAAGGGGATTGCGCTGCCGTCACCGCCATCCATGAAGTCACGAAACTCGCCGAGAAGGGTCGAGGCTTCGGTTGCCGTCAGTGGTCCGTCGTCGCTCAGTGCTTCGAGATGGTGGAGCACGATTCCGGTGCCGAGCTGGGAAGTGTAGATGCCGTCGACGAAGTTGATGCGTCCGGCCACGATGGCAGCGGCATTACCGCCATGGGTGGCCTGGAAGGCCGTATCGGCCACGATCGTGACCGGGAGAGACTGCGCGCCGGATGTCGATCCGCGATCGGCAGTCGACTGAGGGCGGTTCGGGACGGGTGGCACGATGGGATCGTGCCCGATGACGCCCTCCAGGCTCAAGTCCTGGCGCCGAAACACGATGTCCTGCCCGGCAGCCGGCTCGGCCCGGCCTGTCCAGTCGAAGCCGGCGGCGCGGTCGATCAGGTACAGCGCACGGCCATCGTGGAACGCGCCCCACCAGCGATGACCGGTCCAGTTGAGGCGAACCCAGCTGCCGGGTCGACCGACGACTTCTCCGCTCATGTAGCGGTGGCCTCCCCGGCTGATGCGCTCGCGAAGGTCGGCGCTGAGTTGCGCAAACGGCGCCGTATTGTCGCGAAGCGAGAGCTGCCAGCGCTGGCCGAATGCATTGACCGTCATGTGCGTCTCGACGCGGTGCGCGGGCGAGGGCAGGTCGAGAAGGGCGTAGTCGTTCAGCTTCGCGGCCGGGGCGGCGACAGCGCTCGCACAACCGGCGCAGAGCAGGAATATGAGGCAGATCAGTCGGATGGGCATGACGGCAAACCGCTGTGCGTTCGACTCCCGATCATAGGCCGGCGCCGCGGAAATTGCCGTGACCGGTTTCTCTTTTTGGAAAATTTGCTTGCTTGTCCGCCGTCACAGGCAGGTTGCGTTGGCCTGGAACGGCGATCCGGCCGGACCCGGGCGGGTCGGGCCGGATGGAGGCTTCAGCCCGGCATGGCCTTTCCGAATTCGGCCTCGAAGCGCTTACCGATTTCCGCGGGCGTGAAGTCGTGGTGCTGCGGGCCGGCTTCGGCGATCTTCATCGAGCCCAGGATCGATCCCAGGCGGCAGGCGTCGGCAGGGTCCCAGCCCTTCTCCAGGCCGAACAGCAGGCCGGCGCGGTAGGCGTCGCCGCAGCCGGTGGGGTCGGTCACTCTTTCAGGTTTGACGGCGGGGATGTGCGTGCGGCCTTCGCCGTTCCAGAGTTCCGAGCCTTCCCCGCCGTGGGTGATCACCAGCCCGCCGGACAGGCGCGAAGTGATGTCGCCGTGCTCCCAGCCGGTCTTGTTCTTGAGCATCTCCCACTCGTAGGAGTTGACCGCCAGCCAGTCGGCGTTGGTGATCATGCGCTGCAGCTCCTCGCCGGAGAAAAGCGGCAGGCCCTGGCCGGGATCGAAGATGTGCGGGATGCCGGCGGCCTTGAACTGCTCGGAATGATCGAGCATGGCCTGCTTGCCGTCCGGCGAGACGATGCCGAAGCGAATCTCGCGGTCTTCCGGGACGGGTTGGCAGTGGGCCTCGTTCATCGCGCCTGGGTGGAAGGCCGTGATCTGGTTGTCGTCGAGATCGGTCGTGATATAGGCCTGGGCCGTCCAGTGATCGCCGAGCGTGCGCACGAAATCCTGGTTGATGTCCAGCCGCTCGAGATGGCGGGCGTAGTCGTCGAAATCCGGGCCCACGGTGGCCATGGGCAGCGGGTCGCCGCCGAGCTTGCGCAGGTTGTAGGCGATGTTGCCGGCGGTGCCGCCGAAATTGCGGTGCAGTTCGGGGACCAGGAAGGCGACATTGATCATGTGGGTCTTGTCGGGAAGGATGTGATCCTTGAAGCGCTCCGGGAAGACCATGATGTTGTCGTAGGCCAGCGAGCCGCAGATGAGCACGGACATGGGGGTTCCTTGGGTTCGAGTGACAAACGGCCGCTCATTGTAATGGACCCGTGGCGGGATTCCGACCGGCCTCCAGGCCTTGAAGAAGGCGCGGTCGCGCAAACCGGGGCTTGATCACTTTTTGAACATCGTTCAAAATACGCGTTCTATTCACGCCTGCCGGGCTATCTTCGCCACCCATGGGAACCCAGGAACGCAAGGCGCGCGAGTTCGCGGCCCGGGAAGATCTCTTCCTGGACACGGCACGCCAGCTGATTCTCTCCGACGGCCTGCTCAGCCTCACCATGGCGCGCGTCGCGGCGGCCTGCGACTACGCGACCGGCACGCTCTACCAACACTTCTCTTCCAAGGAAGACCTGCTGCTGGCCCTGTCGACGCGCATGGCCGGTGACCGGGTCGCATTGTTCTGCCGCGCGGCGGCTTTCGACGGCGCGACGCGTGACCGGATGTTTGCGCTGTCGGTGGCCGATGTCCTGTTCGCAAAACAGTGTCCGGAGCATTTCCGCCTGGCCCAGTACGTCTTTACCGAAGCGGTCTGGTCGGCGACCAGTGATGCTCGGCGCCAGGCCGCACTGGAAGGCAGCCAGCCGATGTGCGAGGAGGTGCGTTCGATTATCCGCCAGGCCGTTGCCGACGGCGACCTGCCGGATCGCGGGCTGCGCAACCTCGATCTGGGCGTCGGGCCGTGGACGCTCTGCCTGGGCATGCACACCCTGGTGCACGCCGACGGGTTGCTGTCGTTTTATGACGTGAACCGCCCGTACGGCCTGTTGCTGCAGCACATCGAGTTCCTGCTCAACGGCCTGGGCTGGAAGCCGCTGGTCGATGACATCAGCGCGTCGCACGTCGCTGCCAAGGTCGAGCGGCTGTGCCGCGAAGTCTTTTCCGACGTTTGCGACCACCAGGGCCTGGAAGACCTGCTTTCCGACCCCGGGCACATCTCCCAATCCCCGATCTGATCGAGACTGACCTATGGCCAATCAACAACAAGGCGCACAGCGCAAGAAACCCTCGGTGACCAAGCGCATGATCGTGATGCTGATCGTCGTCGCCGTGGTGTTCGGTGGTGTGTTCGGATGGATCTGGTTCTCCGGCATGATGATGAACCAGTATTTCGACAGCATGCCGGCGCCGACCGCCACGGTCACCGCGACCGAAGCCAGGCAGGACACCTGGCCGCGGGAGATTCGTGCGGTGGGCAGCTTCAAGGCCACCAACGGCGTCAACCTCACGACCGAGCTCGGCGGCATCGTGCGCTCGCTCGAGTTCGATAACGGTGCCTTCGTGGAGGCCGGCGACGTGCTGGCCCGCCTGGACGTCGATGCCGATCAGGCGCAGTTGGCCGCCCTGCGCGCCGCTCGCGACCTGGCCGAATCCGAACGCGACCGCCTGCGCCGCCTGCGCGCGCAGAACAGCGTGTCGGAATCCGATCTGGACGAAGCCGAGTCCCGCTACCGGCAGGCGGTTGCCGAAGTCGAGGCCCAGCAGGCGCGCATCGAGCAGAAGGTCCTGCGCGCGCCATTCAATGGTTACCTGGGCATTCGCCGCGTCGATCTGGGCGAATACATCGCGCCGGGCACCCCGATCGTGCCGTTGCGCGCGCTCCAGCCGATATTCCTCGACTTCTCGTTGCCCGAGCGCCATCTCTCGCACATCGAAATCGGCGCCGATGTGACCGTGACCACCGACGCCTGGCCCGGGCGGACCTTCAACGGCCGCGTCACTTCGGTCGAGGGCTCGATCGACGAGCGCACGCGCAGTTTCCTGGCCCAGGCGACCTTCGAAAACGCCGACATGTCGCTTCGGCCGGGCATGTTCGCCAACGTGACCATTCGCTGGGGTGAGCCGCGCGAGGTGCTGATGGTTCCCCAGACCGCCGTGAGCTTCAATCCTTACGGCAACTCGGTCTACGTGATCCAGGGGCAGGGAGACGCCGACCTCACCGTGGAACGCCGCATCGTCCAGACGGGCGAGCGGCGGGGCGACCTCGTCGAGATCACCGAGGGCCTGGAAGCCGGCGCGCGCGTGGCGACCAGCGGCCTGCTGAAGCTTCGCAACGGCTCGAAGGTCACCATCAACAACGAGATTCGGCCCGAGGCCGACCCCGACCCGCAGCCCGCCAACGGCTGATCGACGACTGTCATGAAATTCACCGACATCTTCATCACCAAGCCGGTGCTGGCCACCGTGGTCAGCCTGTTCATCCTGTTGCTGGGCCTGCGTGCCGCCGGCGACCTCAACGTCCGACAGTACCCGGAACTGCAGAACGCGGTGATCAGCGTCTCGACCGCCTATATCGGCGCCGATGCCGACCTCGTCCAGGGTTTCATCACCACGCCCATGGAGCGCGAGGTGGCCACGGCCGAGGGCATCGACTACATCGTTTCGACAACGGTGCCGGGCGCATCCAACATCCAGGCCTACCTCGACATCGAAACCGATCCCAACGAGGCGCTCACCCAGGTTGCGGCCAAGGTCAACAAGCTCAGAGGCGAGCTGCCGGATGCCGCCGAGGATCCGATCGTCGACCTCGCCGAAGGCCAGTCCACGGCCGCGATGTACCTGAGCTTCTACAGCGAGCTGCTCGATAACAACCAGATCACCGACTACCTGGTGCGGGTGGTCGAGCCCAAGCTGTCGACCATTCCGGGCGTGCAGCGCGCGCAGATCCTGGGCGCGGAAACCTTCGCCATGCGCATCTGGCTGGACCCCGCCCGGATGACTTCCCTGGAAGTCACCGCCAGCGACGTCTACGCCGCACTGGCCAGCAACAACGTGCTCTCGGCGGTCGGCTCGACCAAGGGCCAGATGATCTCCATCGGCCTGACGGCCGAGACCGACCTGCAGACCGCCGAGCAGTTCCAGGACCTGGTCGTCAAGTCCACGCAGGACACGGTGGTGCGGCTCGAAGACATCGCCCAAGTGGAACTGGGTTCGGAAAGCTACAACTCCTCGGTGAGCTTCAACGGCGAGGAGGCGACCTTCATCGGCGTGCAGGTCTCGCCGGACGCCAATTCCCTGGACGTCATCGCCGACGTCCGCGAGGTCTGGGACAACGAAATCCTGCCGGAACTGCCGACGGGCCTGGAAGCCGACATTCCCTACGACAGCACCGAGTACATCAACAACGCCATCGACGAGGTCATCACCACGATCATCGAGGCGCTGATCATCGTCGTCATCGTCATCTTCCTGTTCCTGGGCTCCTTGCGCACGGTCATCATTCCGGCCGTCGCGGTGCCGCTGTCGCTCATCGGCGCGATGTTCCTGATGCTGTTGATGGGCTTTTCGATCAACCTGCTGACCCTGCTCGCGATGGTGCTCGCGATCGGCATCGTCGTCGACGACGCCATCATCGTGCTCGAAAACATCCACCGTCACATCGAGGAGGGCATGACGCCCAAGGATGCGGCCATCAAGGGTGCGCGCGAGCTCGCCTGGCCGGTCGTGGCGATGACCACGACCCTGGTCGCCGTCTACATTCCCATCGGTTTCATCGGCGGCCTGACGGGCACCCTGTTCGTCGAATTCGCGTTTACCCTGGCCGGCGCCGTGCTGCTGTCAGGGCTGGTGGCCCTGACGCTCTCGCCGATGATGTGCGCCAAACTGCTCAAGGCCAATGATGGCGAAAACGGCGACAGTCGCCTGGCCCACTGGCTCGACGAACGCTTCGACAGCCTGCGCCGCGCCTACCGTCGGCGCCTGCACGGTGCGCTCGAGACCAAGTCGGTCATCGCGGTGTTCGGCCTGATCGTGCTGGTCTCCTGCGGTTTCCTGTTCGTCTCGGCCCAGTCCGAACTGGCTCCCGAGGAAGACCAGGGCTTCGTGATCGCGCAGTCGACGAGCGATCCGTATTCCACGATCGAGTATCTGGAACGCTACACGCGCAGCTACGTGGACCTGATCGACGAGATCCCCGAGCTCGAGAACGTGTTCATCATCAACGGCGCCAGCGGCGGCGGGGGCGGCATGACCGAGTCGACCAACTCGGCGATTACCGGTTTCGTGCTCAAGCCCTGGAACCAGCGCGAGCGCGGCACGCGCGAGGTCATGACCGAGGCCATCCAGCCGGCCGCCCAGAACGTGGCCGGTCTCGATGTCGCCACCTTCATGCCGCCGGCCCTGCCCAGCGGCGGCTCCGGCTTCCCGGTCGAATTCGTCATCGGCTCGACCGAGCCGCTCAGCAATATCCAGGAGTTATCGGAACAGGTGATGCAGGCCGCGCGCGAGAGCGGCAAGTTCATCTTCGTCAATTCCGACCTCAATATCGACAAGCCCCGGGTGCGGATCCAGGTCGACCGCGACAAAGCCGCACTGCTGGGCGTGGACATGGCCACGCTGGGCAACGACCTGTCGGCGATGCTTGCCGGCGGTTACGTCAATCGCTTTGCGATGGACAACCGGAGCTACCGGGTGGTCCCGCAGGTGGCGCGCGAGTGGCGCCTCAATCCCGAACAGCTCGAGAACTACTACACGCGCTCGAGAAGCGGCGAGCTGATTCCGCTGTCGACCCTGGTCAGCCTCGAAGACACCGTCGAGCCGCGCCAGCTCAAGCGTTTCCAGCAGCTCAACGCCGTCACCATCTCCGGCGTGCCCCGGCCGGGTGTGCCGCTGGGTGATGCCCTGGCGGTGCTCGACGAGGCCGCGGCCGAGGTTCTGCCCCCCGGCTACAACGTCGACTACGCCGGACAGTCGCGCCAGTTCAAGACCGAGGGGTCGGCGCTCTTGCTGACCTTCGCCTTTGCGCTGACCGTGATCTTCCTGGTGCTTTCGGCCCAGTTCGAGTCCTTTCGCGATCCGCTGATCATGCTGGTCACGGTGCCGATGTCGATCTGCGGAGCGATGATCTTCGTGTCCCTGGGCCTGACCACGCTCAACATCTACACCCAGGTCGGCCTGGTCACGCTCATCGGCGTGATTTCCAAGCACGGCATCCTGATCGTCGAGTTCGCCAACAAGCTCCAGGAAGAAGGCATGAGCAAGCGCAAGGCCATCGAAGAGGCGACTTCGATTCGCCTGCGCCCGATCCTGATGACCACCGCAGCCCTGGTGCTGGCGATGGTGCCGCTGCTGATCGCTACCGGCGCCGGCGCGGCCTCGCGCTTCTCGATGGGCCTGGTGATCGCCACCGGCATGACCATCGGCACGGCTTTCACCCTGTTCGTGGTGCCGGCGATGTATCTCTATTTGGCTCGGGATCATGGGCATTCTGACGAAGCCGTTGCCTGACTCCGGGCGCCGGGGCCAGGTTCTGAGTTTTGGAGATGAGGGGTTCCGGGTTCGGGGTTCGGGGTTCCGGGGCTCCGGTGGTTGATCGGAGCGATGGGGGCTGAAGTTCGATCTCTAGGTTTCAGGGTTCAGGTTTCAGGGGCGTGGGAGGAGGCGGAGTGCGCTGCAGCGACAACCTGGGCGCAGGACACACCGCGAGCGAGAATGCCCTGCGAGCAACGGCTCAGAACGCGTTCGGCCTTCTCAAGGCCAGCCCGGCGAAGCCGGCCCCCAATGCGTCCCGCGCCGCCTGAAACCTGAAATCCTGAAACCTGAAACCCAACGCGCGAGCATTAGCCCCCACCGCTCCGATGCACCACCCAGGCCCCGGAACCCCGAACCCGGAACCCGGAACCCCAACCAGGTTCCGGGGAAACCCGGTTTTCCGCTTGCCGCTTCGGGCTGGCGTTGCTACATTAGGCGGTCTTTTCTCAACCAGCTTCCGCAGCTCCTTCTTTCATCATGTTCAAGCGCTTACGCGGCATTTTCTCGAATGACCTGTCCATCGACCTGGGCACGGCCAATACCCTGATCTTCGTGCGCGGCCAGGGCATCGTGCTCAACGAGCCCTCGGTCGTGGCCGTTCGCATGGAGCGCGGCCCCGGCGGGCCGCAGGAAGTCGCTGCCGTCGGCGCGGAGGCCAAGCAGATGCTGGGCCGCACGCCCGGCAATATCCGCACCACGCGCCCGCTCAAGGACGGCGTGATCGCGGACTTCAACATGACCGAGCAGATGCTGCAGCACTTCATCAAGAAGGTGCACTCCTCGCGATTCCTGCGACCGAGCCCGCGCGTGCTGGTCTGCGTGCCCTGTTCGTCGACCCAGGTCGAGCGCCGCGCCATCAAGGAGTCGGCCGAGGGCGCCGGTGCCCGGGAAGTGTTTCTGATCGAGGAACCGATGGCCGCCGCGATCGGCGCGGGCATCCCGATTCACGAGGCCCGCGGCTCGATGGTGCTCGACATCGGCGGCGGCACCACCGAGGTGGCCGTGCTCTCGCTCAACGGCATCGTCTACTCGAATTCCGTGCGCGTCGGCGGCGACCACTTCGACGAGGCCATCACCAACTACGTGCGCCGCTCGTACGGCACCCTGATCGGCGAGTCCACGGCCGAACGCATCAAGATGGAGATCGGCTGCGCCCACCAGCAGGACGAGCTCAACGAGATCCAGGTCTCGGGCCGCAACCTCGCCGAGGGCGTGCCCAAGATGATCACGCTCAACAACAACGAGGTGCTCGAGGCGCTTAACGAGGCGCTTTCGAGCATCGTGGGCGCGGTCAAGACTGCGCTCGAGCAGACGCCGCCCGAACTGTGTGCCGACGTGGCCGAGACGGGCATCGTCCTGACCGGCGGCGGTGCGCTGCTGCGCGGCCTCGACAAGCTGCTGATGGAAGAGACCGGCCTGCCGGTGATCATCGCCGACGACCCGCTGACCTGCGTGGCGCGCGGTGGCGGCCGGGCCCTCGAATTGATGGATGAGAACAAGGGCGACTTCTTTTTCGCGAGTTGATCGGCGCCGGCGGGTCGAGAAGTGACTCCCTCCGGCGGTTCATGGCCTGCGGCGATCGACGGCGAGGCGGCCGCGCGCATCGCCCGCCTGATGTTCTACGGTCTGCTGGCGATCGTGCTCATGACCCTCGACTATCGGGGACATTACGTGGAGTCGCTCAGGGGCCTGGCATGGCGTGCCCTGGAGCCGGTGTTCGTCGCCGTCGAAGCGCCGTTCGACCTTGGGCAGCGCCTGGGCGAGGAAATGCGCGATCGTCACGAGTTGATGGACCGCCTGGCCGTGCTGGAGCGCGAACGCCGCGAACGCGAGGCCGAGCTGGTCCTGCTCGAGGAGTTGCGCGAGGACAACCGCGAGCTCCGCGCTCTGCTGGCGGCCTCGCAGCGTATCGCACCGTCGTTCCAGTCCGCCGAGCTGATGAGCATCGATCTCAATCCCTGGTCGCACCGGGTGCTCATCAATCGCGGAAGCCGCGACGGCCTGAGTCCGGGGCAGCCGGTCATGGACATCCACGGCGTCATGGGCCAGGTCGACGAGGTCGCGCTCAATACCGCCCAGATCATCCTCATTTCCGATCCGGATCATGCGTTGCCGGTGCGGGTGCAGCGCACCGGGCTTCGCACCGTCGCCTACGGCTCGGGCCGGATCAACCAGCTGCGGCTGACCGACCTGCCGATGAATGTTGACCTTCAGCCCGGAGACATGCTCGTGACGTCCGGTCTCGGCGGCGCCTTCCCGGCGGGTCTGCCGGTGGCCGAGGTTGAATCCCTTTCCCGGCCCGTCGGCGAGGCCTTTGCGCGTGCCACCGTGCGTCCGGTCGCCCGACTGGACCGCGCCCGGCACGTGCTGGTGGTGGATTCGCCGGGCGCCTCGGCCGAGCCGGAGGAAACCGGAACGGAAGGATCCGGGCCGGATTCCGAGCAGCCGGCCGACAATGCCGCAACGGAGTCGACGCCGTGAGCAAGCGCGGCGTTGCCAACTGGACCATGGCGCTCTCGCTGATCGCGGTGCTGCCCCTGACGCTGATGCCGCTGCCCGATGCGTTCTCCGACGCGCGCCCCTACTGGGCCGCGCTGGTGATGATTTACTGGAACCTCGAAGCCGGGCGCCTGCGTCATCTGGGGCAGGCCTTCCTCGGCGGCCTGGTGCTCGACGTGCTCACTGCCTCCCTGCTCGGGCAGCACGCCCTCAGCCTCGTCATCATCAGCTATCTGGTCGAGCGATTTCGTTACCGTATCCGCTTCTTTCCGCCCTGGCAGCAGGCTGCTGTCGTCATGCTGCTGCTGTTCAACGACCGGATCGTCCAGCTCTGGATCATCGGACTGGTCGGCGATCGCTGGCCGACCTGGCAGTGGTGGCTGGCGCCGGTGATCGGCATGCTGCTGTGGCCGTGGCTGTTCCTGTTGCTCGACGCCCTTCGCCAGAAGGAGCGTCGCCGTCCGGCATGATTACCTCGACCCGTTCGGCCGGCATGGGCGATTCCCGCAGCGCGCTGGCGCAGGTGGACCGGCGTCTCCAGTTCCTGATCGTCCTGATGCTGATCGTCCTGTGCTTGTTGAGTCTGCGCCTGGGCCTGCTGCAGCTGGGTGATCATGAACAGTACGCCGCCCGCGCCGACGACAACCGGATCAGCCTGCGTGCCCTGCCGCCCAATCGCGGTCTGATCCTGGATCGGCGCGGACGGGTCCTGGCGGAGAACCTGCCCGCCTACCGCCTCGTAGTGGTTCCCGAGCGCGCCCCGGATCTCGAGGGCACGCTCGCGCGGCTGGCCGACCTGGTGCCCGTCAGCGACGACGAGCGGCGACGTTTCGACCAGCAGCGCGCCCGGTCGCGACCTTTCGAGTCGATCACGCTCAAGAGCAATCTCGACGAAGAGGAAGTCGCCAAGCTGGCCATCCATCGCCATCGCCTGCCCGGCGTCGATATCGAGCCCTACCTGACCCGGCACTACCCGCAAGGCGAGCTGTTCGCGCACCTCGTCGGTTACGTGGGGCGAATGGACGACCGCGACCGAGCGCGCCTTGATCCGGACCGCTATCGGGCGACCACGCACGTCGGCAAGACGGGCATCGAGCGTCAGTACGAGGAAGAACTGCACGGCCGTTCGGGTTTCGAGCGGGTCGAGACCAATGCCCAGGGACGAATCCTCAGGGTCCTCGAGCGCAACGATCCGCAACCCGGCGAGGATCTCAGGCTGAACGTCGACCTCGATGTCCAGCGCGCGGCCTACGAGGCGCTCGGCGACTATGCGGGCGCCGTCGTGGTGCTGCAGGTCGCCACCGGCGAGGTGCTGGCCCTGGTCAGCAAGCCCGGCTTCGATCCCAATCTCTTCGTGCACGGCATCAGTCACGCCGACTACAACCGGCTGCTCGATCACCGGCAGAGACCGCTTTTCAATCGCGTGCTCTCCGGTGGCTACGAGCCCGGCTCGACGGTCAAGCCCTTCATCGCACTGGCCGGCCTCGAGGCGGGCGTGGTCACGCCGAGCACCGAGGTGGTTTCCACCGGGCAATACCGGCTCCCGGGCCACAGCCGCACCTACGGTGACTGGAAGGCCGGCGGGCACGGCCGGGTCAACCTGGAGCTGGCGCTTGCCGAGTCGGTCAATGTCTATTTCTACAGGCTGGCCGTGGAGTTGGGCATCGACCGGATCTCGCGCGAGCTCGCGCTGTTCGGATTCGGTCGGACCACCGGGCTGGACCTGCCGGGTGAGAACAGCGGCATCCTGCCGACCCGTTCATGGAAACGGGCGACTTTCAACCAGCCCTGGTTTCCCGGTGAGACGGTCATTACCGGCATCGGCCAGGGGTTCACGGTGGTCACGCCTGTGCAACTGGCTCACGCCACCGCCGCCCTGGCCGGCCGCGGCCAAACGGCGGCTCCGGCCCTGGTCGGTCAGCGCGAGCCGGTCCAGATGGTGCGCCACGACGATGCCGACTGGCAGGCCGTGCACCGGGGAATGGAGGCCGTCGTGCACGGCGCGAGCGGAACGGCTCGCGCCATCGAGTCGGAGCTGGTCGTGCGCATGGCCGGCAAGACCGGTACCGCCCAGGTTTTCGGGCGGCCGGACGAGGATGAAGAAGCCGACGAACGAGAGCAGGACGAGTTGCCCGAGTTCCTCCGCAACCACGCCCTGTTCACCGGGTTCGCGCCGATCGATGAACCGCGCCTGGTGGTGTCGGTGGTGGCCGAACACGGCGGTGGCGGTGCCAGCGTGGCCGCGCCGATTGCCGCGACGGTCATGAACGCGGCGCTGGAGGCCGGTTTGTGAGCGGCTCGCCCGGTTCCCTCATCGCCGTGGGGCTGCAGCGGCTCCGGCTCGACCCCTGGCTGTTCGGGCTGCTTGTCGTGCTGGTCGCCTTCGGCAGCATGGTGCTCTACTCGGCCGGTGAGCAGAGCATGGCCCTGGTCTGGCGGCAGTGGGTCCGCCTGGGCGTGGGCCTGGCGGTGATGCTGTTCGTCGCCCAGATTCCTCCCCGCCTGCTCAAGGCCTGGGCGCCCTTCCTGTTTCTCGCGGCCCTGCTGATGCTGGTGGCCGTGGTGTTCTTCGGCGTGGGGCGCGGTGCGCAGCGCTGGCTGGACCTGGGGCTGCTGCGTTTCCAGCCCTCGGAAGCGATGAAGCTGGCGCTACCTCTGGCGCTGGCGGCCATGCTCGACCGCAAGCCGCTGCCGCCGGACTGGCGGACCGTGATTGCGGCGGCCACCCTGATCGCCGTGCCCGTGGGGCTGATCGTGATCCAGCCGGATCTGGGTACGGCCGTGCTGGTCGGCTTGAGCGGCGCCTGCGTTCTATTCCTGGCCGGACTCCGCTGGCGGCTGATCCTCGGCGTTTCAGCGGCCCTGGCTGCGGCCGCCCCGCTGATCTGGCTGAACCTGCACGAGTACCAGCAGGATCGCATCCGCACCTTCCTCGATCCCGAATCGGATCCGCTGGGCGAGGGCTGGAACATCATCCAGTCGAAGATCGCCGTCGGCTCCGGCGGGCTGTCCGGCAAGGGCTGGCTCGAGGGCAGTCAGTCGCACCTGGAGTTTCTGCCCGAACCGCACACCGATTTCATTTTCTCCGTCCTGGCCGAGGAGTTCGGTTTTATCGGCGTCGTGGCCGTGCTGGCGCTTTACGTCGCCATCATCCTGCGCGGGATGTTCCTGGCCGGTCAGTGCCGCGATGCCTTCGGCCGCCTGCTGGCCGGCGCCATGATCTTCATGTTCTTCGTCTACCTGGCCGTCAATGTCGGCATGGTCTCCGGTGCCCTGCCGGTCGTCGGCGTCCCGCTGCCGCTGGTGAGCTACGGGGGTACCTCCGCGGTGACCCTGCTGGCAGGGTTCGGCCTGGTCATGGGGCTGTACAGCCGCCGCAGATTCATGGGATAGAATGCCAGCCCGGCAAACGGGGCCAAACTTTTTCTTTACCGTGCCCTCTATATCCTCGACACAATCCCAGGAGTGAACCCGAGCGATGCTGCGATTTTCCTTGTTAGTGATGACCCTGATGACGACTGCGGCGGTTGTCGCCAGCGAGGAGCCGCATCCGGGCGCGGCGGCTTTCGTCGATCGCGTCGTGGCCGAGTACGGGCTCGACCCCGAGCATGTCCAGGGTGTTCTGGCCGAGGCGCGCTACCAGCAGTCGATCATCGACGCCATTACGCGCCCGGCGGAAAGCAAGCCCTGGCACGAGTACCGCAAGATTTTCATTACACCCACCCGGATCAGTTCCGGCGTGGAGTTCTGGCGAGCGAACGCCGACCTGCTCGGTCAGGTGTCGGATCGGTTCGGTGTCCCTGTCGAGGTGGTCGTCGCCATTGTCGGTGTGGAGACCAGCTACGGCCTGAACACCGGCAGTTACCGGGTGATCGACGCCCTGGCCACGCTGGGCTTCTACTACCCCAAGCGAGGCGCCTTCTTCGCCGACGAACTGGGTCAGTTCCTGCGCCTGGCCGAGGAAGAGGCGCTGCCGCTGACCGAAGTCCGCGGCTCCTACGCCGGCGCCATGGGCGTTGGCCAGTTCATTCCCTCCAGCTATCGGGCCTATGCCGTCGACATGGACGAGACCGGCAAACGCGACCTGTGGCGCTCGCTGCCCGACGCCATGGGATCGGTGGCGAACTACCTGGCCACGCACGGCTGGCGCGACGACGAGCCCATCGCCTTGCCTGCTGATCTGTCCGTTGATTTGCCCGAGGGAGCCGATTTTCCGTTGAAGCCCGAGCACACCCTCGCCGAGCTGGCGGAAATGGGGGTCGAGTTCGATGCCGGAGAGCTGCCCGGCGATACCGAGGCCACGCTGATCGAACTCGAGCAGGCCGATGGTCGCGACTACTGGGTCGGCCTGAACAACTTCTATGTCATTACGCGCTACAACCGCTCGCCGCTCTATGCCATGGCCGTCACCCAGCTGGCCAAAGAGATCCGGGAGCAGCGGCAATGAATCTGGCGCGCTTGCTCGGCCTGCTGGCCTGCACGCTCCTGCTGGCCGCCTGCGGCCGGGAAGCCGTGCGTGAGGTCAGCGACGGCCCGCCCGGCGATCGGTTCGATCCGACGCTGATCGAGCGTCCCGAGCCCCGCCCCGAACCGCGCAGCGCCTACGGCAACCACAGTCCTTACGAGGTGCTCGGCCGAACCTATCGCGTCATGGAAAGCGCAACGGGTTATCACGAGCGAGGCGTCGCTTCCTGGTACGGCACGAAGTTCCACGGCCGCCTGACCTCCTCGGGCGAACCTTATGATCTCTACCAGTTGACCGCGGCCCATCGCACGCTGCCGTTGCCGACCTGGGTCGAAGTCACCCGGCTCGATACCGGCAAGACCATCGTCGTGCGCGTCAACGACCGCGGTCCCTTTCATCCCGACCGCATCATCGACCTGTCCTGGGCGGCCGCCAGCAAGCTCGGCATGACGGAGCTAGGCACCGCACCGGTGGAGGTTCGCGCCATTACCTTCGAGGACGGACCGGGTGATACGCCGCGCCCGGCGCGCGTGCCCGTCTACGTCCAGGTGGGCGCGTTTTCCGAGCGCCAGCGGGCACACCGCGTGGTCCAAGACCTTGAACGGGCCGGAATCGGACCCATTGAATCCGAATCGGCCCGGACGGATGTCGGTCACGTCTGGCGCGTGCGCCTGGGGCCGATCGACGAAGTCTCGCGCGCCATCGCGCTTGTCGATCGAGTCGCCGAGCTCGGCCTGGGCCGGGCGCGCTATGTGTACCCTTGAAAATCCGATACCGCCTGCAATCATTTCCGAACTGACTCCAGACTCATGAACTTCGCCCCCAGAATCTTCCTGTCGTCGCTGATCGCCGCCGTTGTGCTGGCGGCCAGCCCGCTCACTTCCGCGCAGTCGCCCGTGCCGGCCGCACCGTCCGTCGGGGCGACCAGTTATGTTCTGGTCGATTACCACAGCGACACGGTGGTGGCCGAACTCGACGCCGATTCGCAGGTCGAGCCGGCCTCGATCACGAAACTGATGACGTCCTACGTGGTGTTCTCGGAAATCGCCGACGGCAACATGTCGCTCTCCGACGAGGTGCTGATCTCGGAGAAGGCCTGGCGCACCGAGGGGTCGAGGATGTTCATCGAGGTCGGCGACCGGGTAACCGTGGAGGAGCTGCTCAAGGGCGTGATCATCCAGTCCGGCAACGACGCTTCGGTTGCGCTGGCCGAGTATGTCGGCGGCACCGAGGAAGTCTTTGCGGACATGATGAACGAAGCGGCCCGCAATCTCGGCATGAGCAACACGCATTTCGTCAATGCGACCGGTCTGCCGCACCCGGAACACTACACCACCGCGCGCGACATCGCCCGCCTGGCCGACGCGCTGATCCGGGAGTTTCCGGATTTCTACGGCTGGTATTCCGAGCGCGAGTACACCTACAACGGCATCCGCCAGCACAATCGCAACCGCCTGCTGTGGCGCGATCCCTCGGTCGACGGCCTCAAGACGGGCCACACCGAGTCGGCCGGGTATTGCCTGGTGACCTCGGCAATGCGAGACGGCATGCGCCTGATCAGCGTGGTCATGGGGACCGACGGCGAAGATGCCCGTGCCACGGCCAGCCAGGCCCTGCTCAACTACGGTTTCCGGTTCTTCGAGACCTACCAGCTCTACGAGGCCGGCGACGAGATCAGCGTGGAGCCGATCTGGAAAGGCGCGGCCGACGAAGTCACGCTCGGCGTCCACAGCGACCTGTTCGTGACCATTCCTCGCGGCCGCTACGATGCGCTGGAAGCGAGGCTGGAAGTCGAAGATACCCTCACGGCACCCATTGCATCCGGGGAGAATGTGGGGCGCCTGGTCGTCTCGCTGGACGACGCCGACCTGGCCGATCGCCCGCTGGTGGCACTCGAGGGCGTGGAGCAGGCCGGCTTCTTCGGACGCAGCATCGACGGCTTCCGGCTCTGGGTCGGAGGGCTGTTCGGCGGCGACTGATGACCGGACCGACCGAAGTTCCACTGGAGTTTCCCTGCCAATGGCCGGTCAAGGCCATGGTCGAGGCGGGCGAGGATTCCCTGCGCGAGGTGCTCGGCGTGATTGCCCGGCACGCCGAGCTGCCCGACGAGAGCGACGTCAAGATACGGCCCAGCCGGCACGGTCGCTACGAGAGCATCACCGTGGTCGTCGAGGCGCAGTCGCGCCGACACCTGGAGATCATCTACACCGAAATTCGGGCGCTCGACGCGGTGAAGATGACGCTATGACCGAAAACAAGGGTTCAGGTTTCAGGTTTCAGGGTTCAGGAACGGCGCCCGGGCGCCGCGGCGGCCCGGCCGAAGTTCCCGGCTCCGATCTGACCGTGCGGCATCTGGGGCGGCAGCCCTACGAGCCGGTCTGGGCGGCGATGCGGGATTTCACCGATTCGCGCGACGAGGCCACCGGCGACGAGCTCTGGCTGGTCGAGCACGATCCCGTGTTCACCCAGGGGCTGGCCGGCAAGCCCGAGCATTTGCTCAATCCGGGCGATATCCCCATCGTCCAGACCGACCGCGGCGGCCAGGTGACCTACCACGGCCCCGGCCAGGTCGTTGCCTATCCGCTGCTCGACCTGGAGCGCAAGGGCGTGAGCGTGCGCTGCCTGGTCGATCGGCTCGAACAGGCCGTGATCGACGTGCTGGCCGGGCTCGACGTGGCGGGCGGCCGACAGGAGGGCGCGCCGGGCGTGTTCGTCGGGGCATCCAAGATCGCCTCGATCGGGCTGAAGGTTCGCCGGGGTCGCACCTACCACGGCCTGGCATTCAACATCGATATGGACCTGGCGCCGTTTTCGCTGATCAATCCCTGTGGGTTCAGCGGCCTGACGATGACGCAGGTCGTCGATCAGGTGGGCCGCGCCGACTGGGACGACATGGCCGGAAGGCTGCTGACGGCGTTCTGCAAACTGATGGGTTACCATGCGGTGAAAGGTGAGCGGCCCGCAATCGACGCGCGCCAAACTTCCACCGCCCGATCCGGTCATAGCTGACATGAATATCAATTCGATCAGACTCTTCCTCGTCTCCCTGCTCGCTGTGCTGGTGGTGCCGGCCCTGCTGCTGCAGCAGCCGGCAGGCCAGGCCAGCGCGGCCGCGGAAACGGCCGTCTCGCTCAGCCCGGAGCCCAAGCACCGCTTCGCCAGCCGGCTGGCATCGCGGTTCATGACCAGCTATCACTACCGCAGCCCCGAGCTCGACACCGAGTTTTCCCGGCGCGTGTTCGATCAGTACCTGTCGGTGCTCGATCCCAACCGCATGTATTTCACCTCCGCCGATATCGAGGCGCTGTCGGAGTACAGCGACTTCATGGCCGACGCCGTGCGCACCGCCGATCTCGAGCCGGCCTACGAGATCTTCAATCGCTACGTGCAGCGCTCCGACGAGCGCATTGCCCACGCCCTGAAGCTTCTCGAGGAGGGCTTCGATTTCAGCATCGACGAGGACTACCAGTTCGACCGTAGCGAGGAGCCCTGGGCGATGTCGGCTGAAGAGCTCGACGAGCTCTGGCGCAAGCGCGTCAAGAACGACTGGCTGCGGCTGAAGCTCGCCGACCAGTCCGACGAGGAAATCGTCGAGACCCTGAGCGAACGTTACGAGAACTTGCGCCGCCGCATCCACGAGTTCAACAGCGAGGAAGTGTTCTCGTTCTTCATGAACGCCTTCACCCGCTCGATCGAGCCGCATTCGGCCTACATGTCGCCGCGCACCTCCGAGAACTTCGAAATCTCGATGCGCCTGTCGCTCGAGGGCATCGGCGCCATGCTCCAGCGCGAGACCGAGTACACCACGGTCATGGAAATCGTGCCGGGCGGTCCCGCCGACCTCGACGGCCGTCTGCAGTCCGGCGACCGCATCGTCGGCGTCGGGCAGGGCGACGACGGCGAGATCGTCGACGTCGTGGGCTGGCGGCTCGACGACGTCGTCGACAAGATTCGCGGTGAGCGCGACACCGTCGTCCGCCTGGAGGTCCTGCCGGCCGACACCGGCCTGAGCGGTCCGTCCAAGGTCATCCGCATCGTTCGCAACGAGGTCAAGCTCGAAGAGCAGGCTGCCAGCAGCGAAGTGATCGAACTGCCGGCCGGGGACGATACGCGCCGTATTGGCGTGATCCGGGTGCCGGTGTTCTACGTCGATTTCGAGGGCCGTTCGCGCAATGAGCCGAACTACCGTTCGAGCACCCGCGACGTGCGCAAACTGATCAACGAGCTCAAGGGCCAGGACATCGACGGTCTGATCATGGACCTTCGCGGCAATGGCGGCGGGGCCCTGGTCGAGGCGACCACGATGACCGGCCTGTTCATCGACACCGGGCCCGTCGTCCAGGTGCGCGATTCACGCGGAAAGGTCGAGCTCAAGACCGACAACGAGCCGGGCATGGCCTGGGAAGGGCCGCTTGGCGTGCTGGTCGATCGTCGCAGCGCGTCCGCTTCGGAGATCTTCGCCGCCGCCATCCAGGACTACGGCCGCGGTGTGATCATCGGCGAGCCGACCTTCGGCAAGGGCACCGTCCAGAACCTGATCAATCTGGACAACATGGCCCGGAGCGAAGACACGCAGCTCGGCCAGCTCAAGCTGACCATGGCGCAGTTCTACCGCGTTGTCGGCGGTTCGACGCAGAACAAGGGCGTGATTCCCGATATTCGCCTGCCCACCGCCGGCGACCCGGACGAGTACGGCGAGAGCGCGCTCGACTTCGCGATGCCCTGGGCGCAGATCGATCCCACCGAGTACGAGCCGGTCGCCGACCTCGAACCGCTGATCGACCTGGCCCGCCACCGTCACGAAGTGCGCCTGGAGTCCGACGAAGAACTGGTCGCGCTGGTCGAGGACCTCGCCGAGTGGGAGGCCGACAGCCATCGCGAGAGCATTTCCCTGCTGGAGTCCGAGCGCCGACAGGAGATGGAAGAGGCCGAGGCCCGCCGGGCCGAGCGCTTCGGCGCCGACGACGGCATGGCGATGGCCGATGACGCCGGTCAGGATGACGGCGAAACCGGGCCCGATTCCGCCGAGGGCGACAACGTGCAGGACGAAGAGCGTTCGGGTGAAGACGAGCAGAATGAAGATGAGGACCTCTACCTCGAGGAAACCGCCCGAATCCTCAGCGACCTCATCGACCTCGACCAGGAGCGCCTGCTGGCTCATCGCCAGACGCCCTGAACGCCGGTGGGCTTCGGGCAGCGCCACCCTCGATTGCGGACGTCCTGAATGAGCGCGCCGCCCCAGACGGTGGCGCGCGTGGCGGTTCCGGTTCCGCTGCCGCGCCTGTTCGACTACCTGCCTGTTCCCGACCAGCAACTACCTCCCCCGGGTAGCCGCGTTCTCGTCCCCTTCGGCCGGCGACGGCTCGTCGGCCTGGTCATCGAGCACGGCGAACCCGAAGGGCAGGCGCCGAAGGGGCTGCGGCCGATCGAGCGGGTGCTCGATGAGGCCCTTATCGACACCGAGTTGCTCGAGTTGATCGGCTGGTGTGCCCGCTACTATGTCTTTCCGCCGGGCGAGGCGGTCAACCTGCTGCTTCCCGGAGCGCTGCGACGCAGCCGCGAGTTCCGGGCGCCGCCGCCCGCTGCCTTCGAGTTGACCGAAGCGGGTCGCCAGGCCGACCTGGCCCGCGCGCCGCGCCAGGTGGAAGTGCGTGAACTCCTGCTCGAAGGGCCCCTGACGCGCGAGGAGCTGATGACGCGCAGCGGCGCCGGCGCCGAGGTGCTGCGGCGCATGAGCGAAGGCGGCCTGCTGCGATCACTCGAGCGGCCGCCGCCCCCGCCGCCAAACGCGGGCCCGCGGCTCAATGCCGAGCAGCGGTCGGCCCTGGCCGCCGTCCTCCGCGCCCGGCGTCGTTTCGAAGCCTTCCTGCTTGCCGGCGTGACGGGTTCGGGCAAGACCGAGGTCTACCTGCAGGCCGCCCGCCGCGTGCTCGCCGCCGGGCGGCAGGTGCTGATCCTGGCGCCCGAGATCGGCCTCACGCCCCAGCTCGTCCGCCGCATCGAATCGAGGCTGGGCGAGCCGGCTTACCTCTACCACTCCGGACTGAGCGAGGGCGAACGACTGGCCTGCTGGCAGGCCGCCCGATCGGGCAGGGCGCGCGTGGTCGTGGGCACGCGTTCGGCCGTGTTCCTGCCGCTCGCCCGGCCGGGCATGTTCATCGTCGACGAAGAACACGACGCCTCGTTCAAGCAGGGCGACGGCGCCCGCTATCACGGCCGCGACGTCGCCGTCCTGCGGGCGCGTTCGGCGCGGGTTCCGGTGGTGCTCGGCTCGGCGACGCCTTCTCTCGAGAGCCTGTTCAACGTCGAGCAGGATCGCTACCGGATGCTGCGCCTGTCGCAGCGTGCCGGCGAGGCCCGCCAGCCGCGCTGGCGCATCGTCGACCAGCGCGGATCGCGGAGCAGCCTGTCGCCGGAACTCGTCGAAGCGATGGGTCGCCACCTGGGCGAGGGCGGGCAGGTACTGATCTACCGGAACCGGCGCGGCTATGCGCCCGTGCTGATGTGTTCGGAATGCGGCTGGCAGGCCGACTGCCAGCGGTGCAGCGCGCACATGACCTTCCACCAGGCCGTCCACAGCCTGCAATGCCACCATTGCGGCAGCCAGCGGCCCGAGCCCAGGCGTTGCCCGGATTGCGGATCACCCGCGCTGGTTGCGCTGGGCGCCGGCACCGAGCGCCTGGAAGAGGAGGTTGCCGAGCGTTTTCCCGACGTGCCCGTGCATCGCGTCGATCGAGACGCCATGGGCGGCAAGCACCAATTCCGCCGATTGCTCGAGCGGGTTGGCCAGGGTGAGCCCTGCGTGCTGGTGGGAACGCAGATGCTGGCCAAGGGGCACCACCTGCCCGGTGTCACGCTGGCGGCCGTTCTCGACGTTGACCAGGCCCTGTTCAGTGCCGACTTTCGCTCACCCGAAAGGCTGGGGCAGACCGTGGCGCAGGTGGCGGGCCGGGCCGGGCGCGGCGACCGCGGGGGGGAATTCCTGTTATTGACCCGGCACCCTGAGCATCCGTTGCTCGAGTCGTTGGGGCGGGGGGATTACCTCTCCTACGCGGCCCCCCTTCTGGAAGAGCGACGGCAGGCCCGGTTGCCGCCGGCCAGTGCACTGGCCCTGCTGCGCGCCGAGGCGCACGATGCCCAGCCGGCGCGCCGCTTTCTGGCCGATGCGGCCGGTCTGCTGGGCGGTCGGGAAATCGAAACGATCGGACCGCTGCCGGCCATCCTGACGCGACGCAGCGGCTACTGGCGCTTCCAGTTGTGGCTGCAGTGCGACAGCCGCGCTGTGCTGTCCAATCACATCAGCGCGCGCCTGGCGGCAATTCACGAGCTGAAGAGCGCTCGCCGCGTGCGCTGGCACGTGGACGTCGATCCACTCGATCTCTAGATTCGGCGGCGCAATAAGGCTCCTGAACGCCGCTCGGGGCGTCGAGCAAGCCTTGCGTCCGACTTCGGCTGGTCCGTCAGCCTTCTTCGTCGGTTGTTCGGTTCCGGCGAGGCGGGTTGACCCACTGCACGTCGACGCCGGACAGCCGGGCCTGGCTTTCGACGGCCCCGACGTAATCCTTGTCGACTTCGGTGGGCGCGCGCTTTTCGGAAACGCTGGCGCAGGCGGAAACGGCGAGGGCCGCGGTGACGATGAGCAGAAGAGTGAGTGTCCTCATCTCAAACCTCCCGTGCGGGTGGACTTTCACAATACATCAGACCTTGTCAAGGGCGCCAGTGTTCCCCGGACCCCTGTCAGCCTTGCATTTGCCGGCGTGATCCGTGACAATACCCGGCTATTTTCGTCAGATCGACCCAGGAACCGAGTGCCATGAAATCCGAAATCCATCCCGAGTACCGCGAAGTGGTGTTCCAGGACCTGTCCAGCGACCTCGTCTTCAAGACCCGCTCGACCGTCCAGACCAAGGAAACCATCGAGTGGGAAGACGGCAACGAGTACCCGCTGGTCAAGGTGGAAGTCTCGAGCAAGTCGCACCCCTTCTATACCGGCAAGCACAAGATCATGGATTCCGGCGGCCGCGTCGACCGCTTCAAGCAGCGCTACGGCAAGGGCAAGAAGTAAGCCACAGCCGCGCCGCCACGGCGCGCTGAATCCCGCGAAAGCCACCGGCCGCCCCGCGCGGCCGGTGGCTTTCTGCGTTCCTGGAGGCGGTCCGACCGCTGATCTGGATTCCGGCCCCGCTCGTCGCCTGGCCCTTTCCCCGCCTGTTGCGCGGCAGTAATGTAGCCCTGAGTCAAAGCAATCGGGGCGCGCGCTGTCGTGAACTCAAGATCCCAACGCGGTTTCACCATTCTGGAACTGCTGATCACAATCGCATTGCTGGCGATCCTGTTATCGGTAGCGGTGCCCAGTTTCCTGAGTGCCATCCAGAACAGCCGGATGACCGCCAGCGCGAACGACCTGGTTACGGCCTTCCAGCTGGCGCGCTCGGAAGCGCTCAAGCGCAAGCGGCCCATCTCGGTCTGCTCGAGTTCCGACGGCGCCACCTGCGGCGGCAGCTGGGAACAAGGCTGGATCGTCGTGATCGACGACGAAGATGCCGCGGGCGAGGCGACGGTATCCGAAGAAGAGGTTCTGCGCGTGTGGGGTTCGCTCGGCGGCGGTGCAACCATTGCCGGCGATGACGCCGCCGATTTCGTGCGCTACCTGCCCGACGGCCAGATCGACATCGCGCCGGGGGTCACACCGCCCGAGTACGAAATGCGCATCCCGGATTGCACCGGCGACAAGCAGCGCAACATTTCCATCGGCCGCACCGGCCGCGCCAGTGCCGAAAGAGTGGAGTGCAGTTGATCATGGGTCATCGCAGGCATCAATTCCCGGCCCGCCAGGGCGGCACCAGCATGATCGAGGTGCTGGTCACGATTCTCGTCATGTCCGTGGGCCTGCTGGGTCTCGCCGCTCTCCAGGGTTTTTCCCTCCAGGCCGGACAGAGCGCCTACTACCGCACCCAGGCAACCAACCTGGCTTATGAAGTGACCGACTTCGCACGAGTCAACCGTTCTGCGGCGATCGACTCCTGCAGTCTGCCCGTTCTTGAGTCCTGGGACAATTTCGTCGAGACCCAGCTGCCCGGCGGTGAATTGGCAATCCAGTTCACGAACTGTGATGCCGGTCAGATCACCGTCACCGTTACCTGGGACGAAGCGCGCATCGAAGACGCGGTCAGCGACGGGGAATCCCTCGTCATGACGACGCGCATCTGATTCGGGAGCCAAGCATCCATGACACCTTTTCGCACCATAAGAAACCGCCAGCGAGGCCTGAGCCTGATCGAGCTCATGATTGCCATGGTTCTCGGCCTGCTGGTTGTCGGAGCCATTCTCCAGTTGTTCATCGGTAGCCGCGCCACGCAGATGTCCAACGAGGCGCTTGCAAGAGTCCAGGAGAACGGCCGCTTCAGCATAGAATTGCTCAAGCGCGAGTTTCGCGAGGTGGGCACCCATGGGTTCTGTGCCGCCGACATGGAGATTCGTAATCACCTTCGATCCGATTGCGACAACTACGTCAATTCCATCTACAACCCCAACCGGGCCTTCGTGGGTTGGGAATACGCCAGTACCGGCCGGGGTGAGGCCTACACGCTTGACGAAGCCGACATCGAACCGGCCAGCGGCAGCGCCTCCAGCTGGCAGTCGGCCGACGGCGCCGGCACCATCGACCTGCCGGATATCCTCGACGGCGAAGTCGTACCGGGCAGCGATGTGGTCGTTGTTCGCCAGCCGGTCGTGATCCCCGGCTTGACCGCAGACGGCAACCAGCCCGCCAACGCAAACGCCATCACCCTTAATAATCCCAATACCCTGGCCAAGAATGAAATCGTGCTGATCACCAACTGCACGACCGGTGCCGACCTCTTCCAGAATCGTTCGAATGGCAACGCCAGCGCCGTTTCCGCTGGGTCGGGTAATTGCGCCAGTCCGGGCCCCGGCAACCAGAATGGCCTGGATTGGAGTACTGCTTATGACGAGAGCATGCAGATGTTCCGAATCCGCGTCCTCGCCTACTACATCGGCTATAACGCCGACACGCAGGAACCGGGATTGTATCGGGCGAATCTCAGCGAAGGTACGGATAGCATCGTTACAGAAGAGCTGGTCCAGGGTGTAGAGACCATGCAGGTTCTCTACGGCTACAGCCTGCCGGTGGAGCAGGGAGGCGACGGACAGACAGTCGATTTCTGGCTGCCGGCCGACGAGGTGCCCGACTGGCAGTTTGTCATCGGCGTTCGCTTGAGTATGCTGATGCGCTCGCCCGACACCATGGCGGATGGTCAGGTGCAAAGAACTTTCGACCTTGCCAGCACGCAGTTCACGCACCCTGAAGACGGGCGCCTGCGTCAGCCGTTTTTCGCGTCGATCAGCTTGCGCAACCGTCAGATCGTGATGTGAGGCCGGAAATGACTGTAAACATGCCTTCCATGAAAAAACAATCCGGCGCCACGCTGTTCATCGGCCTGATGTTCCTTCTCCTGTTGACCATCATCGGCCTGAGTTCCAGCAACACGGCCATCATGCAAGAGCGGATGGCGGGCAACGTCGCCGATTCCAATATTGCCTTCCAGGAGGCCGAGCGAACCCTGCGCGAAATCGAGGATCGCCTGACCCAGTACGTTATGGGCGGATCGGGCGGCCTCGGCTACGTGCCGCCGACCTGGGAAGAGACGGGGCTCAACCGAAATGATTGCACCATGTCCGGCTACAACTGGGATAACCCGGGGTGGCGCGACGCGCCCAATACCGACGGTGAATTCCTGGTGGTAGATCTGAGCGACTATACGGTTGGAGAAACGCCTTACGGCTCGAGCTGCCGCCCGGTTTCAGAGGCCGACATGAATACGGCCGGTGAATACTTTCTCGTGGTCGCGAGAGCCGTCAGCCCGACGGGTACTTCCGAATCCATCGTACAGAGCATTTTCTTCTGGCCGCAGTGATTGCGGCCGCAGGAGCAAGCAATGATGATTAACAAGATCAAGATTCTGGTTCTGACCGTGGTGATCGCCGGCTCGGTCGGCGTTTCGAATTCCGCTCAGGCCACCCTGAATATCTCGGATTCGCCGATGTTCGTCGCCGTTTCGATTGACCCCAATATCAAGTTCCTCCTTGACGATTCCGGGTCAATGAGGTTTGGCTTCATGCCTGGAGAGCTGGACCGGGTCTTTGCGTCAGGTTCTTCCCTGGTTGACGACCTGATACGCAACTGCTCCGATGAGGAGTGGGAGGGGAGAGACTATGAAATGTGTGCCATTGGTGCTGATGGCAGAGAGTTGGCCTTTCTTGTCTCGAGTTATCTGAACAAGATCTATTTTGATCCCGACACCAGGTATGTGCCCCCAATTAAGCCCAATGGCGATCGCTATCCGGATATGAAGTTTGACGATGCAAGGCTGAATGGCTACGGAGCCGGGGATTGCTCTGACTTTCGGGTTAGGTGCGTGGACCTCAATAGCAACTATCGGGCGGTCATGGATGACTATTATTATGGCAATCAATCCAATGAGGGGTTTGCGGTCAGCCCGTATGGAAGAGCGGGAGCAGCTTTCTATTACCGATACAATCCTCGATTGAATGGTTGTGACCATGCGTTTGATAACGACTGCTATGAGTATGTGAATGTCAGCACGCAAAGCAAGGAGGTGCAGCAAAATTTTGCTAACTGGTTCTCCTATTACCGAACACGCATGATGGTGGCCAAGGTCGGCGTTAGTCAGGCCTTTCATGAGCAATCTACCCGAATGCGGGTTGGTTATGGGTTAATTAACTCCCAGAATGACTACTCGGGCGTTCGTTCGTTCAGTGACGAGCACAGAGTTGCGTTCTTCGATTGGCTTGATGATCAGGATGGGACTGTCAACGGGAGCACTCCGCTCCGCACAGCGCTGGAGGAAGCGGGTGAATACTTCGAAACGGCAGAGCCTTGGCGAGAAGACCCCGAAGATAATACTTCCCGACTTCTAAGTTGTCGCCAAAGCTACTCGATTCTGATGACTGACGGTTACTGGAGTGGTGGTGATCCGAGCGTCGCCGACGAAGACGGTGATGGTGAGTCGAAGACGCTTGCCGATGTAGCCTACAAGTACTACGACACGGATCTTCGGGACGATATCGACAACAACGTGCCCACGTCTGAGGAAGACCAGAATCAGCGCCAGCATATGGTGACTTTCGGTGTCGGTCTCGGGGTGACGGGTACGATCCAGGATACGGAGGCTGCTTTTGCGTGGCCGCCCGAAGACGATCGCTGGCCCGATCCGGACGACGGCGATCCGGAGAAGATCGATGATCTCTTGCATGCGGCGGTCAACAGCAAGGGGGGCTTCTTTAGTGCGGCTGACCCGGTCGAGTTTGCGCGGGAGCTGTCCGCGATCCTCTCAGAAGTGGTGGCCCGTGCGAATGCCACCACCAGTGTCGCTGTCAGTGCCACACGCCTGACGACGGAGTCGTTGGTCTATGCTGCGGCATTCGATAGTGCCGACTGGAGTGGCGAACTGTTTGCGTTGAACGCCGAAGATGGTTCGGTGGAGAGCCTGGCGACCGAGCAGCTCGAGTCTCAGGGAGCCAATGGACGCAAGATTTTCTCCTACGATCCCGTAGAAGAAGAAGGCCTTGTTTTCGACACCACAGCCGCTGACGCGCTCCGCTCGCGCCTGACCTGGAGTGCGCCGGAAGGCGAGGCCTGGACTGCCGAGAATATCATCAACTACATTCGCGGAAACGACACGCCGGACGGCGATCATCCCGAGGCTTTCCGTGAGCGTAGCGTCATGCTCGGCGACATCGTCAATTCTCGCCCGTTCTTCTCCGGCTCAGGCAACGAAGGCTGGGGTCGACTGGACCAGGATTACCTCGACTACATCGACGGCCACAAGAACGATCCTGACCGGTGCGACGAAGTCGAAGGCGCCTGCGATTATGCCCGTGAAGACACCCTGTTCATCGGCGCCAATGACGGCATGCTGCATGCCTTCGATGCGGAAACGCTCGAGGAGCTTTTCGCTTACGTGCCGTCCACTGTTCACCACAAGCTTCATGAGCTTGCCGACCCCGAGTACAGTCACAAGTTCTTCGTCGACGGACAGATCGCCGTGGCCGACGCCAAGATCGGCGGTAGCTGGGGCACCTATCTCGTCGGTACACTCGGTGCCGGCGGGCGCGGTGTGTTTGCGCTCGATGTCACCGATCCTGAGAGCTTCTCCCAGGACGATGTTCTGTGGGAGTTCCAGGATTTCGACCTGGGTTACACGTTCGGCGAGCCCATCATTACGCGAATCGGTGACGAGGACTCCGGTAAATGGGTGGCGGTATTCGGAAACGGCTACAACTCAGGAAGCGAGCAGGCGCGTCTCTTCGTGGTTGATCTCGAGAATGGTCCTGGAGAGAACGGCGAAGGCGTCATGGAGATTGAGCTTGGTGATTATGGTGACAACGGCCTGTCCGGTGTTGTCGGCTGGCGCGATCCGGCGACCAGAACGCATCTCAGCCGCGTCTATGCCGGTGACCTGAAGGGCAACATGTGGCGTATCGATTTCGACGGCACCACGGCTTCCGTGCCATACGAGGACGGCCTGTTCACCGATCCGGATGGACGCGCCATCACATCGACGCCCAATGTTGCGGCTCACCCGAGCGGCGGCTTGATGGTTTACTTCGGTACCGGGAAGCTGATCGAAGATAGTGATCGCCTGGAAACCGAAATGGACCGCTTCTACGCCGTCCGCGATCTGGGTGAACCCGTCAGCAACAATTTCAACGGTAACGGTGCACTGGCCGAAGTCGAGATCGCGGTGGCTGAGACCGAGGACGGCGAGCCGCCCATGCGCACCCTTGAAAGCGGCGGTGTTTCCCAGAACGGCTGGTACATGGACCTTGCCGTGAGCGACAGCTCCAATGGCGAACGCACGCTCGCCAAGCCCCGTGTGGTCTTCGGGACGGTCATCATTTCCACGTATCAGCCGGTCGAGGACCCGTGTACTCCGGGTGGCATTCAGCGAACCTACGCGATGGATGCACTTTCCGGTAACGGTGCGTTGCCGTATTGCAGCAATTGTGGTGCAATCGAAGTCGGTGCAGGCGCGCCGTTCTCACCGCCGGTGGCCATCAAGCAGCGCCAGCCCGGAGAAGTGGGTGACGTGACCTTCCCGGGTAACAGCGATCCATCGGATCCGTCCGATCCGGACGACTTCCCCGGCGCGCCGCCTGCCAACGGCGGAGAGCCTCAGGGTTGGTGTTCGGAATTTGGTATCCCGCCACTGTTTGAAGGCGGCTCGTTCCTTCCGCTGGGAACCATCTGCGAAGGCCGACAGGTGTGGCGGCAGGTCAAGTGAGGCGTTGCGACGTCGGTAAAAACGAGGATTCTGCAATGAAGATTGTGACCAGAGTGGGAATGTTTCTGCTCCCTGCGTTGATTGCATTGAGTGCGGTCGCCCAGGCGCCTGGGGATTTTCCGGATCGTCCCAAGGGAACGCAAGAGATAATGATGATCGAGAGTGTGGATCTGGCTCGGGGTACCGTGACGCTCAGCGGAGAGGCTTACCGCCTTCCCGAGGGATTCCGCTCTGATTACGAATCTGCACGTCGGGAAGGGCGTGGTGGGCATTCAGACTGGTTGAAGGCGGGTGCCCGGGTCATTGTCCGTAGCGACGGAGATACCATCATCTCGATATCTCCGCAGGAGGCGCGATAATGAGCCGGCCTGTAAATCCAGTTGGGCGTGGCATGGGCTTTACGCTGATTGAACTCTTGGTGGCTATGGCCATTCTCGCAATCGTCATGGCCATTGCCATACCGAGTTACACGACCTACGTCACCCGCAGCAACCGCACCGAAGGCAAAGCCATCCTGATGAATACGGCCCAGGCACTGGAGCGCTGTTTTACGCGGTACAACGCGTACGACTCCGACGAGTGCAACGTCAGTTTTCCGGTTGATTCGGAGAACGACCACTATCAGATGGCCGCCGGCAACCAGACGATTGACGCGGCGACCTACACCCTCACGGCCGTGCCGCAGGGCTCGCAGGCGACTAACGACACCGAGTGCGCCAACTTCACTCTGACGCACAACGGGACGCGTGGTGTCAGCGGCAGCGGAGACGTCGAGGATTGCTGGTAGCCCTGGCGGCACTCTGCAGCTGGTTTCATGTGCAACCCCGCCCGCTGTGGCGGGGTTTTTTTCGCTCTGCTATCGTGACAATTCGCCCGTAACGGCCGCATGTCTCCAAAGTGAACAATCAACGCCAACGGCCTTCCGGGCAGCTGATGCCCGCCGACCTCCCCGACCTGTGTACCCCATCGAGCATTCTCCTGCTGGTTCTCGTGGGCACGGTTGTCGCTTTGATTTTCGCGCTGGCAGGTACGGCGAACCCGGAGTCGTTCTGGCTGAACTTCGGTTTGTCGATGCTGTTCGTGCAATGGGTCGTACTGGTTTCCGCGGCGCTGATCTGTGGATTCAGGCGCTTCTTGGCCGACAGGGCCGGCAGGATCATGGGATGGGCCCTTTTTCTCGTGATTCCCGTGGTGAGCCTCTTGGCCAGCTTTATCGTGGTCAATTTCCTGCCCCTGGGGGATGCTCGAGGCGGTTTCTGGTTTGTGCTTCGCAATGTCCTCGTCAGTCTCCTGGCCTCCATGGCGCTGGTCAGATACCTGGTGTTGCAGCAGCGGTGGAAGCAGCAGGTAGCCGCCGAGGCTCGCGCAAGGCTCGACGCCCTGCAGGCCAGCATCCGGCCCCACTTCCTGTTCAACTCACTGAACACCATAGCCAGCCTGGTTCACGACAAGCCAGACGAGGCGGAGCAGGCGACGCTCGATCTCTCCGATCTGCTTCGGACGGGTTTGCGTTCGGGCGCTACGCAATCGCTGGGCGAGGAGCTCGAGCTGGTTCGGGGTTATCTCCGTCTCGAGGCGCTGCGCCTGGGAGAGCGCCTTCAGGTCGACTGGAGGCTTTCTGATGATTTGCCCTTGTCGCAGGAGCTGCCCGCATTGCTTATCCAGCCACTGGTGGAGAATGCAGTCGTCCACGGCATTGCGCGCTTGCCCGAGGGTGGACGATTGTCCATTCGCGGCGAGCGCGCCTCGCGAAACCGCCTGCGCTTCGAGGTCGTCAATCCCCTGCCTGCCGACTCGGCGCGACCGGCGGAGAGCAATCGCATGGCGCTCGATAACATCCGCCAGCGTCTTGCGCTCGCCTACGAGGAAGGGGCGCGCTTGAAGACGCGGCGAGAGGCTGGCTGTTTTCGGGTGGAGTTGACGGTGCCCGCGTAGGTCGGGGATGCGACCCCGACCCACGCGGCGATCAGCGCGTTTCGTCGGCGGGCTGCTCGGTCGAGACAGCGTCGGACTCGTCTTCTTCTTCCGCCTCCGGATACATCTCCAGCGCTGCTGGCGAAGTCGCGAACTGCGGCACCCAGTCGCCCTGTTCGTCGAGCGGCACCGGTGGGCGCACCCACATGCGCCATCGCGCGAACCCGGCGGGAACCAGGGCGGCAACGCCCATGAAGGCGAGCAAGGTGGTTGGGCCGAACCACTCCATCAGGAAGCCCGCGAACAGCGGGCCGGCAATCGCGCCGGAACCGTAGAGCAGCTGCAGGCTCGAGGTCGCCTCGAGCATGTGTTCGGATGCGATGTGGTCGTTCGTGTGCGAGGCCGACAGCGAGTACATGCTGAATCCCGTCGCGCCGTAGAGCAGGCCGGCGACCAGGATCAGTCGCGAATCCCAGGTGATCAGCCACAGGGCGCCGAGCGCCGCGATGCCGGTCGCCAGGCAGACCCAGGCAAGCACCTTCCGGCGGTCCAGCCGGTCGGAGAGCAGGCCGATGGGCCACATCACGATGGCGCCGCCGAGGATGCTCAGGCTCATGAAGCCGGAAATGCCCGACGGGTTGAGACCGATACCCGCCGCCATGACCGGCGCCAGGCCCCAGAAGGCCCCGGTGCCGACACCGGCAAACAGCGCGCCCACCACGCCGAGCGGCGAGGCTTCGTAGAGCTTGCGCAGGCCGAGTCGATGGGCCTCGACGATCGGCGGCTCTTTCACGCGGGTGAGCGCGACCGGTACCAGGCCGATCGACATGAGTACCGAGGCCAGCGCGAAGAGCTGCAGCGTATTGATATCACCGGCCAGCAGCAGTACCTGGCCGATGCCCAGCCCGATGAGCGTCGTGGTCATGTAGGCCGAGAAGATGTGTCCACGCTGCTCGTTGGTCGTCTGTTCGTTGAGCCAGCTCTCGATGACGATGTAGATGCCGACGATGCACACCCCCGCCACCGCGCGCGCGACGAACCAGACCAGTGGGTTGGGATAGAGACCGTGCAGCAGGACCGTCACGGAGCAGATGGAAGCCAGCGCGGCGAAGGTGCGCACATGGCCCGTGCCTCGGATCATGCGCGGCACGATGAAGGTGCCGGCGACGAAACCGCTGAAGTAGCCGGCCATCACCATGCCCAGGATCGTGCTCGAGAAGCCCTCGAGGCCGCCGCGCACGCCGAGCAAGGTGCCGATCAGGCCGTTGCCCGCCAGCATCAGCGCGATACCGACCAGCAGGGTGGTGATTGAGACGATGCTGCGCATGCCGGAAGCTCCCGAAATCCGTGGCCGATTATGGCAGAGGAAACGATCTGTGACAGGCCCGTGGAAGCCGGGTTCCCCGGCCTGTTCGGAATCGTGCTACAGGAACAGCGCCTGCAGGTCGTTAAGGAAGCGCTGCCCCCTTTCGGTGCGGCGCAGCGTCGCCTCGGGAGGCGGCTCCCCGCCCCGATCGCCCGCGCGGATGCCGTCGGTGGCGATCAGGCCGAGTTCCCGGGCGCGATCGAGCGGGCCGGCGATGCTGTCGAGCGACAGGCCGGTGCGGGACGAGAACTCCGCGAGCGGAATCGTCTCGTCGAGACGAAGACGATTGAGGAAGTACTCGAAGGCCAGTTCGGCTTCCGCGATCGGCTTTTCCTCGGCAATGAAGCTGCCGTCTTCGGCGGCACTGAGGTAGGGCCGCGGGTGGGATTTGCGGCGGGTGCGAACGATGTGTTCTTCGGCCGGCAGGGTGATCTTGCCGTGGGCGCCCGCGCCGATGCCCAGGTAGTCGCCGAAACGCCAGTAGTTGAGGTTGTGGATGCTCTCCTGCCCCGGCTGGGCCCAGGCGGAGACCTCGTAGTCGCGAAGCCCGGCGGCCGTCAGGCGTTCGGCGCAGGCGTCCTGCATGTCGATGACGGTGTCCTCCGGCGGCAGCGGCGGCGGGTGCTTGGCGAACACGGTGTTGGGCTCGAGGGTGAGCTGGTAGTGCGACAGGTGGCGCGGCCCGAACGACAGCGCGCGTTCGACGTCGGCAACGGCTTCGTCGATCGTCTGCCCGGGCAGGGCCCGCATCAGGTCCAGGTTGAAGCGCTCGAAGCCGGCGGCCTTGACCGCCTCGATGGCGCTGGCCGCCTCATCGGCAGAGTGAATGCGCCCCAGTTTCTTGAGCTGCGCGTCGTCGAAGGTCTGGATGCCCAGGCTGATCCGGTTGACGCCGGCGGCCCGGTAGGCCTCGAAGCGATCGTGCTCGACCGTGCCCGGGTTGGCTTCCATGGTGACCTCCGCGCCCGGCGCCAGCGGCACCCGGGCGCGCACGCCGGCGAGCAGCCGGTCGATGGCGGCCGCCGAAAACAGGCTGGGCGTGCCGCCGCCGAGAAAGACGCTGACCACCGGGCGGCCCCACACGCGTGGCAGGTCCACCTCGAGATCTGCCAGCAGCGCGTCGATATAGCGCTCTTCGGGCAATTCATCCTTCAGCGCGTGCGAGTTGAAGTCGCAATACGGGCATTTGGCTACGCACCAGGGCAGGTGGATGTAGAGCGATAGGGGTGGGGTGGATAGCATCGGACGCTTGCGTGGGTGTTGGGGCGAGGTGGCTCTTGGACTCGAATATTGGTTTCAGGTTTCAGGTTTCAGGAATACAAGCGACTTCGTCGCCCCGGCCTTGAGCCGGGGCCTTCCATCGGTTGGCGCCTTCGGTGGGGAGGTCCCGG
>NZ_QUZK01000041.1:0-105000 GCF_003410055.1 Wenzhouxiangella sediminis
GTCACTCGGGTCGCACCACACGATCTGCGGCTTTTCCGACTGAAACGCGCTCCGCGCAGACTTCTTCAGAGGGTCCCTAGACTTCCGAAGTAGCCGATCCAGCGGAGACACTCCCTTGGCCAAACTCAAGCTCGACCTGCACGACATCTACAACTGCGGCACCGCCATCGACCGCGAGCTCGAGCGGGTGATCCACGAGGCGGTGGACAAGAAGATCAAGGAGGTCGAGATCATCCCGGGTCGGGGCTCCGGGCAGCTCAAGAAGCGGGTCTTGAAATTCCTGGAGCGCCCGGACATCAAGCCGCTCTATCACCGCGTGGACAAGGACTCGAAGAACCCGGGGCGCTTGTTCGTGTATTTTCGGTTCTGATGGCCTGCGGGCCGGCTGCCGAGGGTGAGTGACCATGCGGGGCGTCGAGCAGATTCCCTGGCTGTATGACCTGATGATGCGCCTGGCGCCGCGGATTGCGCGTTGGCGCAGCGAGCTGGTGGCCGGCGCGCACGGACGGGTGCTGGAGGTCGGTTGCGGGACGGGCCTGGGCCTGACGAGCTACGGTGCCGATGTCGAGTTGTTCGCGCTCGAGCCCAATTTTGAGGCCCTGTGCTGGGCTCGCAGGCGGGATGATCATGACGCGAGACTGGTCTGCGCCACGGCCGAGGCGATTCCCTTTCCCGACGATGCTTTCGACTGCGTGGTCTCCTCGCTGGTGTTCTGCAGCGTGCCGGACGCCGATCGGGGCTTGGGCGAGATCAAGCGGGTGTTGCGGCCGGGTGGCCGGCTGCTGATGCTCGAGCATGTGCAGGCGCGCTCGAGGTTGGGCGCGCGGGTGCTCGATTGGATCCAGCCGGCCTGGACGCTGGTCAGCGGCGGCTGCCATCCCAATCGCGACACCGTGGCCGCGGTCGAGCGCGCCGGGTTCGTGATCGAGGCCGATTCGTTTCGCGCCCGCGGGGTGATGCGTCGCTTCTCGGCCCGCCCGGGTGAGTGACCGAGGCGTGAGCCCTCACTTGACGTACAGATTTCTGTACAATAAGATTCGCGCATGTCCACCATCAGTTATACCGACCTGCGCCGTCGCCTGGCCGGCGCCATGGACCAAGTCAACGAGGACCACGCGCCCCTGTACATCACCCGCCAAAAGGGCAAGGGGGCCGTGCTGCTTTCGGCGGACGACTACGCCTCGATCGAGGAAACCCTGTATCTGATGTCGAGCCCGCGCAATGCGGCACGCTTGACCGAAGCGATCGAGGGCTTGCGGCGGGGCGAAGGCGAAGCGCGTGAACTGATCGAGTGAAGATCTGCTTTCACGAGCACGCCTGGGCCGATTACCGCTATTGGCAGAAAGCCGACCCCAAGAAACTCAAGCGCATCAACGATCTGATCCGGGCCATTCAGCGCGACCCGTTCCAGGGCGTAGGCAAGCCGGAACCATTGCGGGGCAACTGGACCGGTTTCTGGTCGCGTCGGATCGATCGGGCACATCGACTGGTCTATGCGGTGGAGGGTGACGCTCTCTTGATCGCCCAGTGCCGGTTCCACTACTGAGCGCCGCACCAAATACCCAACGTTCTTCAGGCCTTCGGCGGCTTCTCCGAGACGTAGAGCATGATCGTGCCCTGCACCACGACGGTGTCGTCGGCGCGATAGGCGGTGACTTTCACCGGCAGGTCGCCGGGTTTCCAGTCTTCCGGGTTCGTCTCGGCGGTGACGCGGATGTCGGAATCGGCCTTGGCGGTGTAGTCGACCTGCATGCCGCGCGGGATCCAGCGCAGGTGTTTGGGGATGGTGGCTTCGGCCAGGCCGCCCATGGCCATTTCCAGGGCGTTGCAGATGGCGATGACGTGGACGGTGCCGATGTGGTTTTCCACCTTGCGGCGCTTGGCAAAGCGCACTTCGCAGAAATTGGGACGCAGTTCGGTGACCCGGGGCCCGATGGTGGCGAAGTACGGCGCCTTGCGGGCGAACAGGCGCGAGAACAGCGCCTGCCCGAACGGCCAGCGCGCACAGCGATCGTAGAGATCGATCAGGTAGTTGGATTGGGACATGGATTCCTGTGGGGCGGCCGATGGGCTTGTCCATACGCTACAGTATGGTCGAGCCCCGCACAAGCGCCCCGGACCGCCGGGATGCTGGTCGAAAACCGCCCGGCCAGTGATACGCTGAACGGATAACCGAGGAGACGACATGACCGGCATCCACACCATCGACACGCACTATCTCGACCGGCCCGAGATCGCCGCGGCTTACCTGATCGTCGAGGGCGAGCGTGCGGCCTTCGTGGACAACAACACGAACTTTGCCGTGCCGCGGCTGCTGGCCGCGCTCGAGGAACAGGGGCTTTCGCCCGATCAGGTCGAGTACCTGATCATCACGCATGTGCACCTGGATCACGCCGGCGGCACCTCGAAGCTGGCGAAAGCCTGCCCGAACGCGACCGTCCTGGCCCATCCGCGCGCCGCACCTCACGTGATCGATCCTTCCAAGCTGGTGGCCAGCGCCTCGGCGGTGTACGGCGAAGAGACTTTCAGGAAGCTCTACGGCACGATCGAGCCGGTGGCCGAGGAGCGCGTGCGGGTCATGGACGATGAAGAGACCCTGCCATTCGGCAGCCGCGAGCTGCGCTTCCTGCACACGCGCGGCCACGCCAATCATCATTTTTGCATCGTCGACAGCGCCTCGGGCGCCATCTTTGCCGGGGATGCCTTCGGGCTGGTCTATCCCATGCTGCAGGGCGAGGGCACCTTCGCCTTCCCCTCGACCAGCCCGACCGACTTCGAGCCCGAGCTCGCGCGCGAGTCGATCCGCCGCCTGGTCGACGAAAATCCAAGCTGCATCTACGTGACGCACTTCGGGGCCGTGACCGATATCGAAACGGCGGCCGAGCAGCTCATCCGCCACCTGGATTTCGCCGAGCGCCTGCGCGACGACGCCGAGGCCAGCGACCTGCCCGACGAGGAACTGGAAGCCTACTGCCGCCCTCGCCTCTACGACTATGTCGCCGGCCTGCTCGACGGCCACGGCAACCTCGGCCGCAACGAACACGTGTGGTCCCACTTGAAGCTCGACCTCGACATCAACGCCCAGGGCATCGCGTTCGCCGCCAACAAGCGCCGGCGCAAGGCGCGGGCGGCCGAGGGCTGATTCACCCGCGCCAGGCGCTTGGGCGCTCGGGCGTCTAGGCCGCGCCGCCGGAGCGTGACTGCGCAGGGGCTTGCGCTGCCCGGCGGGCGGTGTCGGAGCGGTTTTCCTGGTGGGCCTCGTTGAGGCGGTGGACGAAGGTGTTGGCGTCCTTGTCCTGGTCGGTGTCGAAGCCGACGGCGGTGACGGTGCAGGTGAGCGTGTACTCGCCGCTGTCGAGGCGGAAGGGAAACTCGGCCAGCACGTCGAGCAGGCGCTGGCGGAAGATCCTCGCGCCCTCTTGCTCGGTCATGGGCAGGATGATGAAGGGCACGGCGCGCTGGGATTTCTCCAGCGAGCCGACCAGGTCGAGGTCGCGGGCCAGGCGCACGATGCGGAAATAGAGTTCGGGCAGCAGCTCGCCGATGTCGCTCTTGCGCGGGCGCCGGGGCGGGCCGCCGTCGTTGGGCACCAGCCATTCGACCAGCACCTTGATGACCGAAAACGGGTTGCCGTAGCGCTGCGCGGCCTTGACCTGGTGCTTGAGGAACAGCGCGGTGTTGTTGACGCTGAGTACAGTCGGTGGCAGCTTCGGCGGCTCCTCGTCGCCGTCGAGCCGCTCGACGAGTTCGTCGATCAGGCGGGCGGCCTGCTGCGGCGAGTAGCCGTGGCGCTTGAGCCGATCGGTGATCGCCTCGCTGAGCTCGTCGAGTTCGTCGCGGCTTTCGACCTGCTTTTCGAGCCAGTCGAGCACCAGGGTGTCGGTGAGCTGTTCGCTGCCGCCGAGCATGCGCTCGAACAGTTCCATCTTGCTCGACTCGCGCAGCTGCGGCATGCGCTGTTCCAGCTCCTGCTCGAGCTGCCGCGAGGCTTCCGGCGACATGCCGCCCTCGCCCATGCGCTCGATCAGCTCCTTCTGCACGCGCGAGATCTGGTCGCCCAGGGTGCCCGGGTCGAGCGGTTCGCCGTGCGAGAAGCGGCTGAGCGCGAGCTTCTGGCTGACGCGCTCGATGTAGTCGGTGAACGCCGCGGAAAGCTGGTTCTGGTCGCTGACCCCGCCCTGGCGCAGCTCGCCGGCCAGCACCACCAGTCGCGCGGCCTCGGTGGGATCGTCCTGGATCTTCTGGACGATCTCCTCGACGTCCATGCCGACGTTTTCGGCGCCTGCTTCCAGCGCGCTGACCAGGTGCTCGCCGCGCAGTTCGTTGGACAGTTCGTGGACCAGCTGGGTGTACTTGTCGAGCGGCATGCCTTCTTCGATCAGCCCCTTGCGCAGCCGGGGCAGCAGGCGCTTGAGATCGCCCGCGTCGGGCAGCATGCGGTTGATGATCTGGGCCATGCGCTTGACCGAGAAATTGCCGCCGCGGTATTCCTCGCGCACCAGGTTGACCAGGGTGGAGTAGGTCAGTTCGTCGACCTCGCTGACCACGCCGCCGCCGTCGGCCATGATGCGGTCGACGTCCTCGTGGGCCGAAACCGACTTGTGCAGGCGCTGGCGCAGCGTGCTCATGGCCGTGAACAGTTCTTCCGGCGACAGGCCTTCGATGTCGCCGCCGCCCATCTCGACTTCGCGAACCAGTCGCTTGAGATGTTCGACCAGCCGGGTGCGATTGTCGTTGTTCCCGCCGCTCGATTCGGTCAGCCGCTGCGCGGCGGCGTCGGGATCGCCGGCGAGCTGGCCGAGCGAGAAGTAGGACTCGAGCTGGCCGAGTACGCGCTCGCTTGCTGCCGAGACCTGTTCCTTCGGCTTCTTGCGCCTGACCGACTCGCCGCGGTCGATGCCGGAGTCCTCGCTGCTGACGACCTTCTGGTCGGAGGTGACCTTGCGGTAGACGATGTAGTTGAACTGGATGGCGCCGGACTGGCGCGGTCTCAGCTCCGCCTCGGCGGCGTCGAGCGAGGGATACTCCAGCAGCTTGGCCAGCACGGTGACCAGCGCCTTGGCGTCGGACTCGCTGAAGCCCTTGCTGAAGGTAATCGACTCAAGGCCCATCTCGTTGAAGGAGTCGACCATGCGCTTGGGGTTGAAGCGCGCGCCGACCGGGTGTTTCTCGACGAACAGGGTGCCGCGGTCGAGGATGAGCGACAACGAGCGATCCTTGTTCAGGGCGGCCCCGAGCGTGCCGTGGAAGGTTTCCAGGGCCCGTGCGGTGGTCGGGTGGTCCATGCCGAAGCCGCAGGCGTTCATGTAGGCGGAGTTGAGCTGGCGGGCGATCAACTCGGCCGTGCGCGCGTCCAGGTTGTGGGCGCTGGGCTGGTTCACGGCGCGGCCCGGTCGCGTTGCAGGTTGGCGTCCGCCCAGCGCCTGATGGCCTGCCCGAAGGCGCGTGCACTCACATAGCGCTTGCTGCGCTCGCTGGCGGTGGCCTTGAGAATGATGCCCTCCATGACCGGATCGATCCACGGTGAGCAGGCGGCCGGGGGTTGCGTGAAGAAAGTGTCGGGCTGCTTGATCTTGCGCACCACGGTCTGCTTGCCCGATTCGTCGCGGATGGGCAGCCGGCCGGCCAGCAGTTCGAACAGGATCACCCCCATCGAGTAGATGTCGGTGCGCCGGTCGGTGTCCTTGGCCGCGGCCTGTTCGGGCGAGAGGTACTGCGGCGTGCCCACCACCAGGCCGCGGGCGTAAAACTCGATCTGGCGCGTCTTGGCGATGCCGAAGTCGGCGATCAGCGCCCGCCCGCTGCGGTTGTCGACCAGAATGTTGGCGGGCTTGAGGTCCTGGTGGATCACGCCTTCCTCGTGCGCGAACTCCAGCCCGTCGAGCACCTCGCCGACCAGGCGAACGGTGTGGTGCAGCGGCAGGATGCGGCGCGTCGGCACAGGGTGACGTCGCAGCTTGGCCAGGATGCGGGCGAGGTCCTGGCCCTCGACCAGCTGCATCACCTGGTAGAAGTACTCGTCGTCTTCGCCGCTGTCGAAGATGGTGATGATATGCGGGTGGTTGAGCACCGCGATGGTCTCGGCCTCGTCGCGGAACTGCTGGCGCGCCGACTCGCTGCGGGCCAGGGCCTTGGGCAGCAGTTTGATGGCCACCTGGCGCTTGAGCGTCTTCTGGTAGCCGATGAACACCGCGCCCATGGCGCCGCGGCCGAGCTCGCGCACGACGATGAAGTTGCCGAACGCGCGACCGATGACGCTGGTGTAGTCGTGGGTGCTGATTTCGCCCAAGAACGCCCCCTGAAAAGGCAGTCTATTAGCGCGATCTTAACCCAGCCGTTTTGGGAAATAAATCACACTTTACAGGGGTCAGGCCGATTCCGTCCCGTTGCCCGTCTCGCCGGAACCGGACAGGGCTTCACTGGGTGGACGCGCGTCGGCCGCCAGCACGGCGAGCAACCATGCGGCGGCGTGAAAGGCGTCGGGCAGGCCGTGCCAGTCGCTCGCCCTGCAAACCGCTCCGTCGGAATGCAGGCCCAGCGCGGCGCCGCGATCGTGGACGGCCTGCTGGACGGCCACGGCGTCGCCGTCGGCGGCGATGACCTGGAATTCGGCCGCCGCCCGGGCCGTCAGTTGCGCTGCCAGTCCCGCGTCGGCCACCACGGCCGGTTCTTCGGTCTGTTCGGCGAGGTCGCCGGCCAGCAGGGCGCTCAGGCGCGCCGGATCGACCGCCTTGCCCTCGGGCACGACGACGCGCAGCCGACTGCCGGTGCGGTCGAAGGCCAGGCCCAGGTCGGCGGCGAAGTTGTCGACGCAGAGCTTGAGGTCCTGGGCGCGCTCCTCGCTGTCGAAGGCGGCCACCTGGTCGGCGCGGGTCTCGGCGTCGGCGTTGAGCCCGATGACGTCGACGTCCATCGACTCGAACAGCGCCGGTGCCAGCGCGCCGTTGACCGCGTTGCCGCAGTCGAGCACCACGCGCAGCGGCCGCTGCAGGCGATGGTTGGCGGCCAGCTGTTCGCCGTAGGACGCCAGTTCGTCACCGCGGGTTCGCTCGCCGGCGCCGGTGGCGTATTCCTGGTTGCGGATGCGGTCGAGCAGGTTGCGGCGCTCCTCGCGCCCGAGCCAGCGACCGTCGAAAACGATCTCCACGCCGTTGATGTCTTCCTCGCGCTCGCCGCCGGTGACCATCACGCCGCCGGCCTGCTGCATGCGCATGGCCGCGAACCAGGCCACCGGCGCGGGCACGGCGCCCAGGTCGATCACGTCCACGCCGCTCACGCTCAGGCCCTGGCTCAGGCCTTCGAGCAACTCGGGGCCGGACTCGCGGCCGTCGTGGCCCAGGCAGATGCGCCGCAGGCCCCGCTCGGCCGCTTCCGAGCCGATGGCCTGGCCCAGGATCACCATGTCGGAGACGGTCAGATCCTTGTCCACCCGGCCGTAGAAGCCGTCCGGCCGGAACAGGGAGGGGTCGACGCCCTGGTAGGTATCGAAGTCTTCCAGCAGCTCGTCGTCAGGGTCGCTGCCCTGTTCGGAAAAGGGCAGGCCGGCGGCCGGCTGGGTGGCTTCCAGTTCCGAGTCCGCCCGCGCCAGTTCCTCGAGGTCGGCCTCGACGTCGCCGCGCAGCCACTCGGGCAGGTCCGGCGACGGTGCAACCACCGTGGGCGGTTCGTCGTCTTCGGCATCGAATGCCGCGCGGGCCGGCGCAGGAGCCGGCTCGGGGTCGAGCACCATGGTCTTGCGCGCCTGGCGCGGCGAATTCCGGCGGGGCTTCGCGACCCGCTCGGGCTCGGGAGCGGTGGCCGGCTCGGCTCCCTGCGTCGCGGCGCCGAGATAGCGCGCCAGGCGCGTGCGGCGGCGCAGCAGCAGGCCGATCATCAGCACGATCACGCCCGAGCTGCCCAGGATCACGGCGTCGCGGTTGGTCAGCGGCGCCTGGACCACCGCCCGGCTCCACTGCAGCACCAGGCCGCTGCCGGCGATGGGGATCTCGCGGATGCGTGCGGCGGTTGATCCGCCGGTGGCGCCCAGCAAAGTGTGATTGCGGTTCCCGCGCTGGGCCAGCGCCATGAAGTCCAGCGATTCGGCGGGCTCGATCAGGCTGGTGATCACGCTCACCGTCAGGCGCAGCAGCAGCACGCCGCTCTCGCCCGGCAGGGTCTGAGCGAAAGCCAGGCTCTCGGAAGGGGTGCCCGGCTGCAGCACGCGGATTTCGGCACGTCCGTTGCGGATCGCCTCGATGACGATCTCGGTAGCGGCGAAGTCCAGCCCGTTGTCGCCATTCACGGCAAAAGCGTCGATCTCGCCGGGCAGCACCCGGGCGTCGAGAATGCTCACCACGCCGCGGTCGCGCAGGGCGGCTCGCAGGGCGTCGTTCGAGGCGGAGCCGTTGGCGGTGGCCGAACGGGCAGCATCGACAACGCTGGCGTCGCGCAGGCTGGTCTGGATGTCGGAAAGCGCCTCGCCGATGCGGTCGGCCTGTTGCGAGGCGACCCGGTCGGAGCGCTCCAGCTCGAGTTGCGCGGTGAGGTTGAGATAGACCATCACGCCGCCGGAGGTCATGGCGAACAGCCCGACGGCGATGGCGATCAGGCTGCCCACCCTGAGAATGTTGGCAAGCGCGTCGCGAATCAGGAAGGATTGTTCCCTTTGCGGCTTGTTCACGGTGTCCCTGTCCCCCCTGGCAAGCCCTGGCCCTTCGGCCGGGCGCTACCTGAAAAAAGCGATGAAAATCACGGTCCGCAATCCCCATTGCGAACTGCCTACAAGCCGCATTATGCCAGTGTCGCTGCCCGGGCTCTACTCCGCCCCCGGCGATGAACGGCATATGGGGGTCGGGCGGCATCGCCTTCGGCCTTGATCTGAAGCAAGAGCGCTCGGGCGGCATCGTCCTAAGATCGCAGTGAATCGATTCGATGGGCGCCGCTGGACGGCGCGGGAGTGACCCGAATGATGCGTTTTGTTCCCAAGGCCCTGCTCAAGCGCCTCTACAACCGTGCGAGCCTGCGCAACACCGAGGCCGGCGTGGTCTTCTCGATCAAGAACCGGCTCAGCCCGGCGCGGCTCGAAGCCGTCGAGCAGGTGCGCATCGACGGCGAGGTCATCGCGCCCGAGCGCATCCTGATGTCGGTCGACGGTCGGCCGGGCGCGCCGCTGCCCGAGCTGCTCTCCGGCGACGGGCTCGATTTCCCGCTGGGCACCCTGCTGGTGCTGGAGCTGGCGATCGACCGGCTTGCCGAGGGCGAGCACGAGATCGAGCTGGCGTTTCGCGCCTCGCCTTTCGGCAAGCTTTCGGTGAAGGTGAGCGACCGGCTGCAGTCGGGCGAGCGTGCCCCGGACACGATTCCGCGCGATCCCGAGGACGACTACGGCGAGGCGATCATCCGGGCCCGGCAGGATTTCGTGAAGCAGCGAACCGGCGCCGACATCGAGCACATCACCCGCTACGCTTTCGACCCGAAGATCACGCGCGGCAACATCGAGCACTTCACCGGTGCCGCCCAGATTCCGCTGGGGGTAGCCGGCCCCTTGCTGGTCCACGGCGAGCACGCGCAGGGCGAGTTCTACGTGCCGCTGGCGACCACCGAAGGCACGCTGGTGGCGTCCTACAACCGCGGCATGCGCGTCATTCGCGAGTCCGGCGGGGTCAAGAGCACGGTGGTCGGCGATAACATGCAGCGCGCGCCGGTGTTCGGCTTCGAGGACGCGGCCGCCGCGCGTCGCTTTGCCGACTGGCTGAAAGAGCGCACCGAGACCCTGCGCGAGGTGTGCAGCGAGTCCGACCGCTTCGTGTCGCTGAAGTACGTCGACTACTACCTGGCCAGCCGTTTCTGCTACACCCGCTTCAACTTCATCACCGGTGACGCGGCCGGCATGAACATGGTCGGCAAGGCGACGTTTGCGGCCAGCAACTGGATCCTGCAGAACTACACCGGCGACGAGGTCAAGGAGTTCTACCTCGAGTCCAACTTTGCCACCGACAAGAAGGCCTCGCAGATCAACGCCATGCGCACGCGCGGCAAGCGGGTGACCGCCGAGTGCACGGTCAAGCGCGACGTGCTGCGCGACGTCATGGATGCCGATACAGAACAGCTCTACACGCACTCGAAGATCGCCAACATCGGCTCGATGCTCTCGGGCGCGAACAACAACGGCTGCCATGCCGCCAACGCGATCACCGCGATCTTCATCGCGACGGGACAGGACGTGGCCAACGTGGCCGAGTCCTCGGCCGGCATTCTCTACACCGAGCTGACCGAAGAGAAGGACCTCTATATCTCGATCACCCTGCCGTCGCTGATCGTCGGCACCATCGGCGGCGGTACCGGCCTGGCCACGCAATCCGAAAGCCTGGCCATCATGAACTGCCAGGGCCCCGGCAAGGTGATGCAGTTCGCCGAGATCATCGCCGGCACGGTACTCGCCGGCGAGATCTCGCTGGGCGCGGCGATTTCGTCGCTCGACTGGGTCTCCAGCCACGACCAGTACGGGCGCAACGATCCGACGCGGCAGGGATAACGGCAGGCCTTGACGCCCGCTTGCCGGGTCAGGATGGATGATCGCGAATGGTTGTGATCTCTCCCGGACGCCAATCGTCATGATCGAACCCAAGGACGCCAAGCCCTTTCCCGCCGAGGGCGTTGCCGTGGTCGCCGGTGCCAGCGGCGGCATCGGGGCGGCGCTTCGTGCCCAGCTCGAATCGCATTCCGACCGCTTGCGGGTCATCGGCCTGTCGCGGCGCGGCGACCCGCCGCTGGACGTCACAGACGAGGACAGCATTCGTGCGGCTGCCGAATGGGTTGATCGCGAGGCCGGCGAGGTCCGGCTGGTGATCGACGCCACGGGCTTTCTGCACAACGACGAGTTCGGACCGGAGAAGACCTGGTCGCAGCTCGATCCGGATCACCTGGCCAAGGCATTCGCCGTCAACGCTTCGGGTCCGGCGCTGTTGATGAAGCACTTCCTGCCCCTGCTGCCGAAGAAGGGCAAGTCGGTTTTCGCGACCCTGTCGGCCCGCGTCGGTTCGATCGGCGACAACCGCCTCGGCGGCTGGTACAGCTACCGTGCATCGAAGGCGGCGCTCAACCAGTTCGTGCGCACTGCAAGCATCGAGCTGCGCCGCAGCGCGAAGGACGCCGTTTGCGTGGCGCTGCATCCGGGCACGGTCGATACCGGCCTGTCGGCGCCGTTCGGGAAGCAGGGATTGAAAGTGCGTGCACCCGACATTGCCGCGCGTGAATTGCTGGCCGTGATCTCGGATCTCGAGGCGGCCGATTCCGGTGCATTCCTCGATTATCGGGGTGAGACCGTTCCCTGGTGAGCCGAACAGGAAGGGAATGGCGCGCCCGGGAGGACTTGAACCCCCAACCCTCAGGTTCGAAGCCTGATGCTCTATCCAATTGAGCTACGGGCGCTTTTCGGAGGCGCTGAGAGCTACTGCGCGGCCGCTCTCAGCGCCTCCTCTGAAACTTTCACTGAGTGCGAGCCAGAGGTCTCCGGCGGTACTCGCGATCCTCATGTACTTAAACGTACACGCGCGACGGCTCCAGTCCGGCGCTTCTTGCGCTTCGCGCAAACCGCACCGGCCATTCCACCTGCGCTCCGGTCGCTCCGTTCCGGCGGCCACTGTCAGCCACAAGCTCGCTACGCTCTCAGTCGCTCCTTAACAACGTAGCATTCATTGCAGTCATTTTGCGAGCGAGTTCTGGCAGCATGAGCGGCGGACACTAGCGGTCCTCCGGGGATGGCTCGTCTCGTTGGGAGATCAGGCGGAGTTCGAGGCGGGCGATTTCGCGTAGGACGCGGTTGGCTTCGAAGTGGTCGCCCATGAAGCCTCTCAGGAAGGTCATGATCTGTACCAGGATGACGGCGATCACGCCGGACTGGATGGCTTCCACGGGATCCTGGGCGTGGAAGAGCGACCAGAGGGTGAACACGGCGGCGACGAAGACGATGAGCTGGCCGCTCATCACCACCCACATCACCCAGCCGAGCTTGCCGCGGAACAGGCCGAAGGCCTGCTTGAAATAGCCGGGTTCCCGGTTCAGTTCGGCCATCAGGGCTTCGTCGCGTTCGGACAGCGATTCCTGGATCAGGTCGTCGATCTTGCTCATGTCGTTTCTCCTTCGAGTCGGGCACGCAACTTGTTTCGCGCGTGCATCAGTCGGGTCTTGACGGTGCCGGGGGCGATGTCCATGGCCGCGGCGATCTCGGCAACGCGCAGGCCCTCGGTGTAGAACAGCGCCAGCACGGCACGCTGCCGGCGGGGTAGCTCGTCGATGGCGCGGCCGATGGTGGCCATCTCGGACTGCGTTTCCGGCTCGTTGTCCGTTTCCGCGCCGTGGCGTTCTTCCCGCGCCAGGGCGGCCTCGCCGGCACGGTGGCGCTGGCGGCCGCGGATCGAGCGGGCGCAGCGCCTCGAAACAATGCGCAAGGCCCAGGCGGGGAAGGCTGCCGCATTGTCGAGCGAAGGTAGATCGCGAAGAATGTCGGTCCAGGCCTCCTGCGCCGTGTCGGCGGCCAGTTGCTTCTCGCCGGTCAGCCGATAGGCGTGTGCAAGCAGCCTGGGGTGCCAGCGTTCGGCCAGCCGGCCCAGGGCCTGGCGGTCGCCGGTCCGGGCGGCGGCTGCCAGGTAGGTGTCCAGGGCTTTTTCCTTCTCGGTTCGCAACGAAACGCCGCCTTTGTTTTTCGTTCTTGCCCCTACAGTGTCCCGATTGGCGGAAACGGTTCAATCGAAGAGTGTTATCTTTGCCCGAAAACCACCCCAGATACACGGAGCAGGACGGGCATGAAACGCGAAGAACTGGTCGACGAGATGTTCAAGCAGGTCGACACCAACAACGACGGCGTACTTTCCAGGGGCGAGTTCGTCGAACTGGTGCGCTGCCTGACCGGCGAACACGGGGTGGGTGTGAGTTCGAAGATCTTCGACGAGTTCGATGCCAACCAGGACGGCGTCATTTCCCGTGACGAAGCCCTGGAGATGATCATCCAGTTCGCCTTGTAGTTGAGCGCCGGGGTTTGGCGCCGACCCGCTTGATCGCACGGATTGATGCGCTGAGGCCAGGCGCGTAGCATTTCCCCGGGGCACCGGGGAATGCGGCATGAAACGAATCGTCGTCTGTTGTGACGGAACCTGGAGTTCGGCCGATCGCGAGCGCGACGGCGAGCCGGCTCCGACGAGCGTTCCGCGACTGGCCGAAGCCGTGGCCGGGGGCGATTCGCTGGGCGTCGAGCAGCGCGTCTACTACGGTCCCGGCGTGGGCGCCGACGGCAACTGGCTCTACCGATGGTTCGCCGGCGCGACCGGATGGGGCTTGTCGGACAACCTCAAGGACGCTTACCGCTTCGTCGTCGAGCACTACGAGCCCGGCGACGAGCTCTTCCTTTTCGGCTACAGCCGCGGTGCGTTCACCGTGCGCAGCCTCGGCGGCCTGATCTACAACGCCGGCATCCTCAAGCGCGAGTTCTCCGACCACGTCGACGAGGCATTCGAACTGTACAAGTCCCGCTCGCCGCTCAAGCACCCCGACGGGTCGAAAGCCGTGCGCTTCCGCGAGCGCCTGAGCTGGGAACATCGCACGCCGATCCACTTCATCGGGGTTTGGGACACGGTCGGCGCGCTGGGCAATCCGCTGCTGCTGCACAGCAGCCCGCTGAGCCGGCGGGTGCAGTTTCACGACACCCAGCTCGGGCCGACCGTGCGCTTCGCCTATCACGCCCTGGCCATCGACGAAAAGCGCCGGCACTTCAAGGCCACGCGCTGGCAGCGGCATCCTGAGGCGAGCGGCCAGGCCATGGAGCAGCGCTGGTTCGTCGGCGTGCACGGCGATGTCGGCGGCGGCAGTCCCCACGACGGGCTATCCGATCTGGCCTTCGACTGGATGGTGCGCCAGGCCCGCCTGTGCGGACTGGCCGTCGAGGGCGTCGATGCCGCACCGGACGTGTTCCAGGGGCCGGCGCGCAGCCGCCGCGGACTGTTTCGCTTGATCCCGCCCTGGCACCGCCCGATCGCGGCGGCCGATGAGTATCGATCGGGGGAGGTGGTTGACGAGTCCGCCCAACGCCGCTGGCGCGACGACGACGAGTACCGGCCACCGAACCTGGGCGCCCACTTCAGGCGCCGGGGCGACGAGGGCTGAGCCGGCGGCTTGCCCCGGGGCCGCGCTGCCCGCACCTGTTAGTCCTTAAGAGAGCGGCAACACGCCTGCTTGGCGGGCTTGATGGCAAACTAGCGATATGAACGAAGAAACCGAAGCATCCCGAGCAACCCGGAACAAAGGGCCGAGGCTGGCGCCGCGCCAGCCGTCGCGCTGGGCAAGCGAGGGCGTGGTGGTGTTGGCGATCGTCCTGGTCGCCGGCTATGCGCTGCTGCGCCCGGCGCCCGAGACTCTGCCCGACTTCAATGCGTTCGAGCGCGTCGAAGAGCGCAAGCAGGCCTTCTTCGGATTCCTGGCGCCCATCGTGGTCTCGGAGAACGAGCGCGTGCTCGAACAGCGCCGGCAGCTGCTCGAGATCGCGCCCCGGGTCGCCGACGGCGAGCGCCTGCCCTTCCTGGACCGGCGCTGGATGAAGAACCTGGCGGCCGAGTACGAGCTGGCCTGGCCCGGCGAATCACGCGAGGAGACCCTGGCGCTGCTGCTTCGCCGGGTCGACACCGTGCCGGCTCCGCTGGCGCTGGTGCAGGCGGCCAAGGAATCGGGCTGGGGGCGGTCGCGATTCGCCCGCCAGGGCAACAATCTGTTTGGCCACTGGTGCTATGCGCGCGGCTGCGGCATCGTGCCCTCGCGGCGTAATACCGACGCCGCCCACGAAGTCGCCGCCTTCGATTCCGTGCGTGAGTCGGTGCGGCGCTACATCAACAACCTCAACACCCATCCGTCTTACCTGCCCCTGCGGCGCATCCGGCTGGACGAGCGCGAGGCCGGTCGCCGGCCGCAAGCGCTGAGCCTGGCCGACGGCCTGATCCGCTATTCGGAGCGGCGCGAAGCCTACGTCGAGGAAATCAAGCAGATCATCCGCGCCAACCGCGAGCTCATCGGGCAGGCGATGAACGACGACTCGGCCGCGAGCGCTTCGGCGGCGGCTGCCGGGGCGCCATGATGATGGCGCGCGTGATTGCCATGGTGCTGGTCGTCGTCGGGGCGGCTTCGCCGGCCGCGGCGCAGGAGCCCCACGGCGTCGTCCTGCTCTACCACCACGCCAGCGCGGACACGCCGCCGTCGACAAGCGTCACGCCCGAGCGCTTCGAGGCGCATCTCGATTATCTCGAGGCCCACGATTACCGCGTCTGGCCCGTCGACCGGCTGCTCGCCGCGGTCATCGGCGGCGAAGAGGCGGTGCCGGCGAACGTGGTTGCCATCACCTTCGACGATGCCTACGAGTCGGTCTACACCCAGGCGCGGCCGATGCTGCGCGAGCGCGGCTGGCCTTTCGCGGTGTTCGTCAACACCGATGCGATCGATGCCGGCCATTCGCCCTACATGAGCTGGGACCAGCTTCGCGACCTGCACGCCGAAGGGGTGCTCATCGGCAATCACAGCGCCAGCCATGCCCACCTGATCGCCCGCGAGGAAGGCGAAAGCCGGGAGGCCTGGAAGCAGCGCGTGGCCGCGGACCTCGAGCGCGCGGGACGCCGGATCGACGAGGCGATCGGCGTGCAGCCGGACATTTTCGCCTACCCCTACGGCGAGGATTCGGCCGAGCTCGCCGGGCTCGTCGGCGACGACCACGCCTTCGGCCTGGCGCAGCGTTCCGGCGCTGTCGGACCGGGTACCGACCCGCTGTCGGTGCCGCGTTTTCCGATGGCCAGCGGTTTCGACGGCATGGACCGTTTCGAGCTCGCCGTGCGTACGCGCCCCCTGCCCGTCGTCGAGGCCGAACCCGAGCCGCCCGGCGACGGCGTGCGCGGTCCCTTGCGCTCGCTGCGGCTGGCGCTGGAAGACGGCACTTACCGCGCGGCCCAGCTGGCCTGTTATTCGGCCGGCGGGGAGCGGTTGCAGGCGTCTTTCGAAGAAGGCCCGCCGCATCGCGTCGACATCCGGGTCGACGGGCGCGGCTCGACCGGGCGCAACAAGATCAACTGCACTGCGCCGGCAAGCGACGGCAGCGGCGACTATTTCTGGTATGCCTTTCAGTGGGTGCAGGATGCCGTGCGCGACTGACGGCGCGCGGCGGTCATTCCTGCGGCAGCGCGGTCTGGGCCTTGCGGTTGACGATCCGCACCCAGGGCGCGCCGTGCACCAGGCCCGGCGGCAGCACCTGGATGGCCAGGACGATCAGGCCGGCCAGCGCGAAGCCCAGCCATTCGGGCGGGTCGTTGCCCATCAGGCTGTCGACCAGCGGGATCATGGCCACCGCGGTCTGGGTAAGGAAGCCCAGGTGACCCTGCGCGCGGGCCTTCAACGGCGCCGTGCAGTACCAGCAGTCGAGCTTGCTGCCGCTGAAAAGCGCTTCGAGTTCCTGCGGGTGGAGCTTGTGTCCGCAGTCGGGACAGTGATCGCGTGCTTCGGTCATCGCGGTGCCCGTACTTGCCTTGCCCGCCTTCATTCTATTGATACGGCAGCGTCTGTTCCAGACATCGGCGGGGCCACGACCTGATGGAGATCCTTCTCGCCGTCGCCCTTGCCGCGCTGGGCTGGTGGCTGTGGGGCCGCTGGCGCCGCAAGCGGCGTCGCGCCATTGCCGAGACACCGCTGCCGGAGCGGTGGCGCGAGATCCTCGAGCGCAACGTCCCGCTCTACCGCGGGCTGCCCGAGCACCTCAAGCGGGAACTGCACGGCCACGTCCAGTTGTTCCTGAACGACAAGACCTTCGAGGGCTTCCAGGGCCTGGAGGTCACCGACGAGATGCGCGTGACCATCGCCGGCAACGCCTGCATCCTGCTGCTCAACCGGCCGCACGACCAGTACGCCAACTTCTCGACGATCTACCTCTACCCGAGCACCTTCGTGTCCCAGCACCAAAGTTACGACGGTCTGGTGCAGTCGGTGGGGCGGCAGGCCCGGCTGGGGGAGTCCTGGCACCGGGGGCCGGTGGTGCTTTCCTGGGATTCCGCCCTGGCCGGCAGTCGCGACATCAAGGACGGGCACAACGTGATCCTGCACGAGTTCGCCCACAAGCTCGACGACGCCGACGGCACGGTCGACGGTGCGCCCATGCTGCACCAGCGTTCGCAGTACACCAGCTGGGCGCGGGTGATGCGACGCGAGTTCGAGCAGCTGCAGCGCCGGGCAAGTCACGGCGCGCGAACCCTGCTGGACCACTACGGCGCCAGCGCACCCGAGGAGTTCTTCGCGGTGCTGGTCGAGACCTTCTACGAGAAACCGCGCCAGCTCAGGGACAGGCATCCCGAGCTGTACGAAGAGATGCGCAAATGTTTCCGAGTCGACCCGCTCGCCTGGCACGAGTCGATCCGGAAACGGCGGTAGCCCGACCGATCCCGAGCGTTCAGGCCGGCGAAGATTCGGCCGGCTCGACCAACCAGGTTCGCGCGAATTCCTCTGCAGCAACCGGATGCCCGAAGTGGAAACCCTGGACGGAGTCGCAACCGAGTTCCTTGAGCATTTCGACCTGTTCGGCGGTTTCCACGCCTTCGGCCAGGGTTTCCAGCCCCAGCGTGCGGGCCATGCCGATGATCGTCGCCACGATGGCGCGCTCGCTCTCGGACTCGACCATCTTCTGGATGAAGGAGCCGTCGATCTTGAGTTTGTGAACGTTGAACTGGCGCAGGTAGGTCAGCGAGGAGTAGCCCATGCCGAAGTCGTCCAGCGCCAGGCCCATGCCCATCTCGCGCATGGCATGCAGGACTTCCCTCGCGCGCCGGGGGTCGACCGCGACGCTGTTTTCGGTCAGCTCGATCTCGAACAATTCCGGCTCGATGCCGGCCGTGTCGAGGATGTCTGTCATGCGCAGGATGAACTCGGGGTGGTCGAACTGCTGGGCGGAAACGTTGATTGCCAGCCGTCCGGGCAGTGCCAGACCGGCCGCACGCCATTCCCGGATCTGCTGGCAGGCATGGCGAGTGACCCATTCGCCCACCCGGGTCATCATGCCCCGCCTTTCGGCCACGGGAATGAATTCGGCCGGCGAGATCCATCCGCGCGTGGGGTGCTGCCAGCGCAGCAGGGTTTCGGCGCCATTGATGCGGCCGCTCGACAGGTCGAACTGGGGCTGGAAGGCCAGGTGCAGGTCGCCGTTGCCGAGTGCGAGATCGAGGTCGCGCGCGAGGTTCAGGCGTTCCTCGACCTGCCGCCCCATATCCGCGTTGTAGAAGCTGTACTGGTTGCGCCGGGACTTGGCCCGCGTCATGGCGATGTCGGCGTGGCGCAGCAGCTCCTCGGCATCCTGGCCGTCTTCGGGGAAACAGGCCACGCCGATGCTGGCCGAAATCGAGAGCCGCCCGGTGGCCGTCTCGACCGGCAGGCAGACGGTCTCGAGGACTTGGCGGGCCAGCGCGGCCGGATCGCTCGCCGGGGCCGCGAGGAAGAACTCGTCGCCACTGAAGCGCGCCAGCACGTCGTTCTGGCCGGCCAGCTCCTTCAGGCGCGCGGCCGTCAGCTGGAGCAGGTGGTCACCGGTGGCGTGCCCCAGCGACTCGTTAATCTCCCGGAACTTGTCCAGGTCCAGGTGCAGCGCGGCGACCTGTTCGCCGTGGCGACACGCCGAACGGAGGAGCTGGTCGAGCAGGTCCAGGCAGAGCGTGTGGTTGGGCAGTTCGGTCAAGGCATCGTGGAGCGCCAGGCGCTGGATCTGGCGACTGGCATCGACGAGGTCGGAGACGTTGACGTAGGCGATCACCACGCCGACGCCGTCGCGCAGGACCGGCGAGGCGCTGACCGAAAGCCAGACCGTGCGACCGTCGGGGCGGCGGACCTCCATCAGCTGATCGCGGATCTCCACGCCCTCGGTGAGGGCGCGCACGCTGGCGAAGCGTTCCGGCGGCATGGGTTGGCCGTCTTCGTCGAAGATCTCCCAGCCCTTGTCGTAGCGTCGGGTCAGGTGTTCTTCGCGCGTGACGCCCAGCAACTCTTCCGATGCCGGGTTGCAGTCGATGATCTGCCCGTCGGTGTCGGTGATCGTGATGCCGATCGGCACGACGTCGTAGATGGCCTGCAAGCGGGTCCGGACGGCCTCCGCTTCGCTCGACTCGCTTTCGTTGTTCTGGCCCAAACGCGTTCCCCAGGTTCCCTCGCCTGGCAATCCCCTGGCCCCTTCAGCCGCCTCCTTTTCGGACTCTAGCCGATTCCGGGGAGGACTGCCAGCGGCGGCTGCGCCGGCGCGTTCTATCGTTCTTTCGTTCCGACGCGTCTTGTTTTGCGGCTTGGATGAGATCGGTGGCACCAATCTCACCGACGCCCTCGACGCGATGCGCGCCGAACCAAAAAACCAAAGAACCAAAAAACTAAAAAACTTAAACAAAGAGCGCCCGCCGAAGCGGGCGCCCGTTCTACCATCCCGTGGAGGAGATTGGATGGAAGTCTTACGGCATGATGACGGTGTCGATCACGTGAATGACGCCGTTCGAGGTCATGATGTCGGTCTGGATGACCCGGGCGTTGTCGATCATCACCGTGTCGCCTTCGACCTTGATGTCGACCGTCGAGCCCTGGACGGTTTCGGCTTCGGACAGGTTGACCACGTCGGCGGCCTTCACCTTGCCGGCGACCACGTGGTAGGTGAGCACGCTGGTCAGGGCTTCCTTGTCGGCCAGCAGCGCGTTGAGGTCGGCCTCGGGAATCTTGGCGAAAGCTTCGTCGGTCGGCGCGAAGACCGTGAACGGGCCTTCGCCCGACAGCGTTTCGACCAGGCCGGCTTCCTGCACGGCCGTGACCAGGGTGTTGAACTGGCCGGCGGCGATGGCGGTCTCGACGATGTTCTTCTGTTCGGCCATGCCCTTGTCCTTGCCGTGGTCGTCGGCCAGCGCGGCCGTCGCGGTGGCCAGGAGCAGGGTGGCGCCCATCAGGGTCGTCATCTTGGCAATCTTCATGTTTGATCTCCGGTTGGTTTGAGTCACTCGCCTCGGTCGGCGATGGACGCATCATGCGCCTGGGGCATCAACGCGGAATCAACCAAAAATGAAGGACTTGTGTGGTCCGTGTGAGGATAGGGTCAACGCCCGGCGTCGATCCTTGCGAGCAGCTGCCTGGTGTCGGCCACTGCCGGGTGCGAAGCGTCTTCGTGGAGCAGGCGGTAGGTTTCGAGCGCCTGCCGCGCGTAATCGGCCGCTTGTTCGAAGTTGTGGCTCTGGAGGTGCAGTTCCGCCAGGGTCCGCAGGTTGTCGGCCACATGGTGGTGGCGCTCGCCCAGTTCGGCGCGGTTCATCGACAGGGCGCGTTGCAGCAGTTCGACGGCGCGCTCGAAATCGCCCAGCACCATGTGCGTGGCGCCGAGGTTGCCGAGCACCAGCGCAATGTCGTGGTGTGATTCGCCGTAACTGTTGCGGTAGATGTCGAGCGCTTTCTCCAGCAGGTTCAGCGCTTCGGCGTGCTGGCCGTCGGCACGCGCGACGCTGGCCATGGCGTTGTAGAGCACGGCCACGGACGGGTGTTTGTCGCCCATCACGCCGCGACGGATGGCCAGGGCCTGTTGGTAGTAGTCCCTTGCCTGCTCGAAGCGTTCGAGATTGGCGTTGGCCCAACCCATCTGGTAGAGCACGCTGGCCACGGCCGGATGCTCCGGCCCGAAGGCATTGCGGCGGATGGCGAGCGCTTCGCGGAAGGCCGGCATGGCCTCCTCGGCCTGGCCGGTCTGGACCAGCAGCGAGGCGAGGTTGGTCAGCGAGAAGCTGGTGGTCGGATGGTCCTCGCCCAGCACGCGCCGGCGCAGGACGATGGCGCGATCGTAGTGATCGCGAGCGATTTCGTGGCGATCGATCGTGGCGTAGAGCAGGGCCAGGTTGTTGTAGGACTCGGCCAGTTCGGCGCTGTCGGGACTGTGCTCGGATCGGATGGCCAGGGCGCGCTCGAGCAGTTTCCCCGCTTCCTCGAGGTGGCCCAGCGAGTAGAGGGTCAGGCCCAGGCCGTTCATGAACCGCGCGCGAACCGGCGGGGCCTCGTCTTCGACCAGGGCCAGCGCCCGGCGGTGGGCCTGCTCGGCCTCGCGGTAGCGGCCCTGCGACCCGAGGGTCTCGGCGCGCATCGCCCAGGCTTCGGCGCGGGCGACAGGCGGCGCGTCGGGGTCGTTTTCCAGTACCTCGACGGCCTCGCTGGCCAGCCGGCCCGCCTGCTCATAGTCGGCCAGGCCGCGGTGGACCCGCGCCAGCAGCCGGTACATCTCCGCCTGCACCTGGGGCGTCTCGCGCAACACGCGGATGCGTTCGGCGCCCCGATCGACCAGGTCCCGGGCGGTGAGTTCGCGGTTGCGCGCCAGCCAGGGATCGGCTTGTTCGAACAGGCTGACCAGGAACTCGCTGACGCGTTCGGTCTTGCTGGCCTCCAGTCGTGCGCGGTCGCGTTCCAGCGCCGCCTGGCGGGCCTGCCAGCTGGTGCCGGCAAGGCCGAGTACCAGCAGTAGGCCGGCCAGGGCGCTCAAGCCCACGGCAAAGGGATTGCGCTGCATGAAGCGGGTGGCCAGGTAGCGGCGCGTGGGCTCGCGCGCCAGCACCGGTTCGCAGCGACGATAGCGTTCGATGTCGCGGATCAGGTCGGCGGCCGACGGGTAACGATCTTCCGGGGAGAGCGCTGCGGCGGTCGCGATGATCGCGGCCAGGTCTTCGTTCCGTGCGCGGTCCGAGAGCCGCACGGCCAGAGACTGCGCATCGTCGGCAAACGCGGGGTCGAATCGTTCTCCGGTCAACATCCAGTACAGGAGGGCGCCCAGCGACCACAGGTCCGATTGCATGGAAACCGGTTCCCCGGCTCGCAGTTCGGGCGCCGACCAGGCGGGGGTAAGCGCGCGGATGCGGTTGTTCGGCTCCTCTTCTTCGCCGGCGAGCAGGCGCGCGACGCCGAAATCGAGCAGGCGCACGCGCCCGTCCTCGCCCACGCGCACGTTGGCCGGCTTGATGTCGCCGTGCACGACCCGGCGCTGGTGGGCATGGTTGACCGCCTCGGCCAGCCGCAGGAACTGCGCCAGGCAGGCCTGCGGATCATCGTGGTGCTCGTCACGGCAGCGGTTGAGGTCGCGACCGCTGATCCACTCCATGACCAGCCAGGCCTGGCCGTCGTCGGTGGTGCCCCCGTCGAGGATGCGCGCGATGTTCGGGTGGTCCAGGCGGGCCAGGAGCTGGCGTTCGACCGTCAGGCGGCTGCGCAGTCGGCGATCACGGCGGACGCGAATGACCTTGACCGCGGCATCCATGCGGAAGGCGCCGTCAGCCCGCTCGGCCCGATAGACGTGACCCATGCCGCCACGGCCGACCAGGCCCGTCAGACGCCACGGCCCCAGCCGCGTACCCGGGGAAAGCTCGGGATCTTCACCGTCGAGCTCGCTGACGGCCGAATCGGCCACCTCGCGAATCATGGCCTCGAGGTGTTCGGCCTTGTCGGAAAGGGCCTCGAGCAGCGGGCCCAGCCATTGCGTCAGTCTCGGACAGCGCCGCGCCAGGCGCCGCAAGCGTTCAGCACGCGCTTCCTCGTCGAGTTCCAGCAGGCGCTCGAACTCTGCGTCGAGAACGCGGCGTCGCAGCGGTGTGAGTCGCCCGGCCCGGTGATTCATGGACAGAGCCTTCCCCTTCGAGCGTCAGTCCAGGATGCGCTGGAACGACCCGACCGCCCGGTTTCCGGGGGCGATCAGGCGGTTCTCGCGAAGATCCTGCGTGTGCCGCCAGGCGGAGATGTCCGGGCCCGGCAGGGTCGGGGAATCGATTCCGAAGGTGATGTGGACGCCGCTCAAACCGCATTCCTCCCCGAATGGCTTGTGAGTGCAGGCACCAGGTGCCAACCGATTGGCTTCGATCGCCCCCTCCTGACGGATCTCCGGATAGTAGCACGCCGGTTTGTTTTGAGCGCTGGCTTGACAAGCTTCGCCTAATATGCGCAAGGTAAAAAGATGCGCTGTTTCACGAAGAACAGCGCATTCGTTTTGAATGGCCGCAAAAAATTGTCCTTTTCGTTCATCAATAGCGATTTCGTGCGACGCCGCCGCGGCGGCGTCGGCTCGTGATGAACGCGATTGCCGCCCCAAGGGGACCGGAAGGGGTAGCGGGATGCGAGGGCGGAGGCCATTCCGATCAAACCGCATAGTGGAGGAAGTTTCATGAAACATCGTTCTTCGCGACTGGCCGCGCTCGCGGGCGCGGCCGGTCTGCTCCTGTCCGCGACCGCCATGGCGGCGGACGGCCGATACATCATCCAGTTCGCCCCCGGCGCGGCCGGACAGGGCAAGGCGGCCGTCAAGGCCATGGGTGGCGATATCAAGGTCGATCTGTCGAATCGCAGCATCAACGCAGTCGCCGTGTCGATTCCCGAGCAGGCGCTCAACGGCCTTCGCAACAATCCCAACGTGATCAGCGTCGAGGAAGACGCCCGCGTTTACCCGATGGCCGAGACGGTCCCCTACGGCATCACGATGGTCCAGGCCGATCAGCTCAGCGATTCGAATGCCGGCGGCATCAACGTCTGCATCATCGACTCGGGCTACCACGCCGGTCACTTCGACCTGCAGGCCAACCCGGTCAACGGCCTGAATCTCAGCGGCAGCGGCGACCCGTTCATCGACAGCTGTGGGCACGGCACGCACGTTGCCGGCACCATTGCGGCGGTCAACAACGGCGACGGCGTCATCGGTGTGATGCCCGGCGCCAACGTCAACCTGACCATCGCCAAGATCTTTGGCGACGACGACTGGACCTCGGGTTCCTGCGGCTACAGCTACACGTCCAGCACCATCCAGGCCGCCTATGACTGTGCCGATGCCGGTGCCGACGTGATCAACATGAGTCTCGGCGGCAGCCAGGCTTCCAGCACGGCCGAACAGGGTTTCCAGGACCTGCTCGACAACTACAACGTGCTGTCCATCGCCGCGGCCGGTAACGACGGCACCACCGGCTACAGCTACCCGGCCAGCTATCCGTCCGTCGTGTCGGTCGCGGCCATCGACGACACCAAAACGGTGGCCGACTTCTCCCAGAAGAACGACCAGGTCGAGCTTTCCGGTCCCGGCGTGGCGGTCCTGAGCACCGTTCCGACCATCAGCGCCACGGCGGAAGTCGCGGGCACCAGCTACGTCGTTTCGGTGCTCGACGGGGCCGCCAGTGCGACTGCTTCCGGCACGCTGGTCGATGGCGGTCTCTGTGACAGCGCCGGAAACTGGTCCGGTGACATCGTGCTTTGCCAGCGCGGCTCCATCGCCTTCGGCGACAAGGTCGCCAACGTGGAAGCCGGCGGTGGTTCCGGTGCCATCATCTACAACAACGAGTCCGGCGGGTTCCTGGGCGTGATCGAGTGCAACGGCCCGTCCTGGCGTGCCTGCTCGGCCATTCCCGCCGTCAGCACCAGCGATACCGCGGGCGCCGACATGCTGACCCAGTTGGGCGCGAGCGCCACCGTCTCCACCCAGGCTACCGCCCCGGCCGACGGCTACGATTCCTACAACGGCACGTCGATGGCCACGCCGCACGTGGCCGGTGTTGCCGCCCTGGTCTGGAGCCAGGTGCCGACGGCCACCGCTGCCGACATCCGTGCCGCCCTGGTGGCCACCGCCGAAGATCTTGGTTCCTCCGGGCGCGATAACAGCTACGGCTATGGCCTGGTCCAGGCTGCCGATGCAGTCGCCTATCTCGGCGGCGATGGCGGCGGTGGTGGTGACACCAACGTTGCGCCTTCGGCCGCGTTCACATATAGCTGCGCCGAGCTGGCTTGCGACTTCGACGGCACCGGCTCGATCGACAGTGACGGTACGATCGCTTCCTACAGCTGGAGCTTCGGAGACGGAAACAGCGCGAGCGGCTCGAGCGCCAGCCACACCTACGGCGGCGACGGTAGCTACACCGTGACCCTGACCGTGACCGACGATGCCGGCGCCACCGACAGCACGAGCCAGGTGGTCACGGTGGAAGCTTCGACCGGCGGCGGTGGCGACATCTCGCTCAGCGCCAACGGCTACAAGAACAAGGGTCGCTGGACGACCGACCTGAGTTGGAGCGGCGCTACCAGCAGCGATGTCGACATCTATCGCGACGGATCGCTGCTGACGACCGTGTCCAATTCCGGTAGCTACACTGACGCCACCAGCTTCAAGGGTGGCGGCAGCCTGACCTACCAGGTATGTGAGGCCGGCAGCACCACCTGCTCCGACAGCGTGACCGTCGTCTTCTGATCGATCGGTCGCGACAGTCCTGAAGCACGGACGGGCCCGGTCACCCAAGGTGGCCGGGCCTTTTTCTTGTCCCGCCCCGGCGTGACCTTTGGCGCATGCGCCTACACGCACAATGGGTTAGTTTGGCGAGCCACTGTCCACCATTTTTCGGGGTATTAGATGAAAACGATCCTTAAACGCGCGGCGGCCTTCGCGCTGCTTTGCGGTGCCGTGGCCACCACGGCCAACGCGGCCGACGAGCCCACCCGCCTGCTCAGCCACCCCGCCGTTTCGGCCGATCACCTGGCTTTCGTCTATGCCGGGGACCTGTGGGTGAGCGACCGCGACGGTAACGATGCCCGCCGCCTGACGACCGCGGCGGCCGAAGAGAACAATCCGTATTTCTCGCCCGATGGTGAGCGCATTGCCTTCGCCGCCGAGTACGAGGGCAACATCGACGTCTACGTCATTTCAGCCGCCGGCGGTCAGCCGCTGCGCCTGACCTGGCATCCGGGCGCCGACATTCCGGTGGGCTGGAGCGCCGACGGTGAGTCGGTGGCCTTCGCCTCGCGCCGGGAAACCGACCACGGCCGCTCGGCCCAGCTCTGGCACGTGCCGGTCGACGGCGGCGCCCCGGCCAGGCAGATGGAAGCGCGTTTCTTCCGCGGTCGTTGGGATGCCGCCGGCGAGCGCCTGGCCTACATCGATCACGGCCCGGCCTACAACGGCCTCTACGGCGGCTCGGCCGGCTGGCGCGGCTATCGCGGCGGCACGACCCCGTCGGTCCGCATCATCGAGCCCGGCGACGGCGAGGTGATCGACATTCCCGGCGAGCGCGTCAACGACATCCAGCCCTTCTGGATGGGCGAGAAGGTGGTGTTCATTTCCGATCGCCACGAAAAGCGCCTGAACCTGCATGCCTTCGATACCGAAAGCGGCGAAATCGAGCGCCTGACCGACCAGGCCGACTGGGACGTACACTGGGCCGACGGCCACGGCGATCAGGTCGTGTTCGAAGCCGGCGGCGAACTGCACGAACTGGATGTGGAAAGCGGCGAACGCCGCACCCTGGCGATCTCGATCAGCCCCGACCTGCCCCAGCAGCGCACGGAGTGGACGAGCGTACAGGGCAATATCGAAAGAGTCGGCATCTCACCCAACGGCAAGCGTGTGCTGGTCACCGCCCGCGGCGAAGTGTTCACGGTGCCGGTCGAACACGGTTCGACCCGCAACCTGACCGTCACCGACGGTCAGCGCGAGTACCCGGCCCTGTGGTCGCCCGAGGGCACCGAAATCGCCTGGATCGTCGAGTCGCTCGATGGCCAGGAGCTGGTCGTCGCCGACCAGCACGGCGAGGAAATCACGCGCCACGAACTCGGTCCGGACTTCTACTCGCTCGAGGCCTGGGACGCCGAGCAGGGACGCATCGCCTATTCGGACAACGGCATCAGCCTGTTCACGATCGACCTCGAAGACGGCGATCGCACGCGCGTCGACCGGTCGGCCCGCATGGCCGGCTTTGACGTCGCCTTCTCCCCCGACGGTCGCTGGCTGGCCTATACGCTGAGCGGTGACAACTATCTGAGCGACCTGATGGTGCACGACTTCGAGTCGGGCGACTCGACGCGCGTCAGCGACGGCATGGCCGACGTGGCCTCGCCGGCCTTCAGCCGCGACGGCAAGTACCTGTTCATGGCCGCCTCGACCAACGCCGGCCCGGTGCAGTTCGGGCTGGACATGTCGACCCAGGAGCGACCCTACCGGGCCGGCATCTACGCCCTGGTGCTCGCCGAAGGCGATGATTCGCCGCTGGCGCCGCGCACTGGCGACGAGGAAGTCTCCGAGGAGAACGGCGAGGGCGACAACGGCGACAACGGCGACAACGGCAAGGAAGAGAAAGAAGAGACGATCGAGGTTCGCATCGACTTCGACGGCCTGGCCGGGCGCATGGTCGCCCTGCCGGTGGCCAAGGGCAACTATCGCGACCTGCAGGTGGCCGGCGACGGCAGCCTGTTCTGGATGCGTTACCCGCAGCCGGGTTCGACGGTGGAAATGCCCGGTGAGAGCAATACCGACGAGAATCGCCTGATGCGCTTCGATTTCGACAAGCGCGAGGCCTCGACGGTCCACAGCGGTCTCAACGGCTTCGACATCAGCGCCGCCGGCAGTCACCTGCTGATCTATACCAACGGCTCCGTTCAGGTGGCCGAGGCCGGCGAGAACATCGAGCCCGAAGCCGTCGACCTGTCGGGCCTGCGCATGCAGATCGATCCCGAACGGGAGTGGGCGCAGATCTTCAACGAGGGCTGGCGGATGCAGAAGGAGTACTTCTACGCCGACAACCTGCACGGCCTCGACTGGGATGCCGTCTACGAGCAGTACCGCCCGCTGGTCGACCACGTCGGCCGCCGCGAGGACCTCAACGCCCTGATGGTCGAGATGATCGCCGAACTGCACGCCGGCCACAATCGCGTCGGCGGCGGCGATGTCCACAGCGAGTCCGGGCCGGGTGCCGGCCTGCTCGGCGCCAACTACGCCGTCGACGACGACCGCTGGCGCATCGAGCGCATCTACACGGGCGAGTCCTGGAATGCCTTCCTGCAGGGGCCGCTGGCCCAGCCGGGCAACGAGGCCCGTGAAGGCGAGTACATCCTGGAAGTGAATGGCCGCGAGGTGACCGCCGAGGACAACCTCCACGAGCACCTCTACAACACCGTCGGCGAGCAGGTGATCCTGACCGTGGGTCCGGATGCCGACGGCGACGACTCGCGCGAGATCGTCGTCGAACCGGTCGACAGCGAGTACGAGCTGCGCCTGTGGGCCTGGGTGGAAGCCAACCGCAAGGCCGTCGACGAGGCCACCGACGGTCGCGTGGGCTACGTCTACCTGCCCAACACGGCCGGCGCCGGTTACACCTTCTTCAACCGCATGTTCTTCGCCCAGCTCGACCGCGAGGCGATCATCATCGACGAGCGCGGCAACGGCGGCGGCCAGGCGGCCGACTACATCGTCGAAGTGCTCTCGCGCCCGCACCTGTCCAACTGGGTGTATCGCCACGGCGAGATGTCGCGCACGCCTTTCGGCACCCTGCACGGTCCGAAACTGATGATGATCGACCAGGACGCCGGCTCCGGCGGCGACTACCTGCCCTACGCCTTCCGCGAGCTGGGCATCGGCCCGCTGCTGGGCACCCGCACCTGGGGTGGGTTGATCGGCATCTACGCCAACCCCGGCTTCGTCGACGGCGGCACCATGACCGTGCCGCACTTCCGCTTCGTCGATGCCGACAACCAGTGGTCGGTGGAAAACGAGGGCGTGGCGCCCGACATCGAGGTCGACCTTGATCCGGTGGCGACCAACAACGGCACCGACAGCCAGCTTCAGGCCGCCATCGAGCAGATCCTGGCGATGCTGGAAGACTACTCCGACGACATCCCGGACGAGGCGCCGCCGCTGCCGACCGAGCTCGGGCAGTAGGTCGCGTTCACCGCCGCGATTACACGAAAAAAGGCCCCGGATTCCGGGGCCTTTTTCTTGGGGTGCGGGAATCTCCCGGGCGGGCTTCTCACTGTCACTTTTTCCTTGCGATTAACGTTAAGTAAAGGGCAAGGCCGACAGGTCGCCGTTTCGAGAGGGTTTGGCATGCCAAGGCCGGGGTTCGCCGTGATGATCCTGCTTCTGGGCTGTTCTTCGCTCGCCCTGGGGCAGCGCGATGAGCGGCAGACTCGGGGGCGCGCTACGGATACGGATGTCACGAGCGAGGGCGATCGCGCCGCCCCATCCACTCGGCCGGCGGGCAACAGTCCTCCTTTGGCCGTCGATGACAGCTACACCACGGGCTTCGGCGAGTCGCTGACGGTAACGGCGAGCGCCGGACTGCTGAGCAACGACTTCGATCCCGACGGTGACTCGATCAACGTGCAATCAATCGAGGCGCCCTCGTTCGGCACGCTGAATATCGCTACCGACGGAAGTTTCACTTACACGCCCGATCCGGGTGCCAGCGGCGCAGAGGAATTGACCTACACGATTTCCGACGGATTCGAGACCGACCAGGGCGTGGTCACGATTACCGTCGAGGCCAACAATCCGCCGGTGGCTGTCGATGACAGCTACACGACCGGCTTCGGCGAGGTGTTGAACGTGCCGGGCACCCAGGGCTTGCTGGTCAATGATCTCGACCCCGACGGCGACTCGATCAACGTGCAATCAATCGAGGCGCCCTCGTTCGGCACGCTGAATATCGCTACTGACGGAAGTTTCACTTACACGCCCGATCCGGGTTTCAGCGGCACTGAAACGCTCACTTACAGCATCACGGACGGATTTTCCTCTGTTCAGGGTGAAGTCAGGATCGCCGTCCCGGCAGCCATATTCAGCGACCGCTTCGAGCCGTGAGCGGCCCCGATGATCGTGGCCGCCCAGGGCGTATTAGCCCAGGGGTCGGCCGGTCAGGTCGGTCCAGGCGGCCTCTCCCCATCCGACCAGCATGCCGTCGCGGAAGATCAGCGGCGTGGTCTCGTCACGGGTGGTCATGCCGTCGGCCTCGCGGCGCTGAGTGCGGTAGAACAGCACGCGGTAGTCGCCGTCGTCGAATTCCATCGACTCCGAGAACTCCGGCGTGCCCAGGCGCGAGCGCACCGTCTCGAGGGTCATGCCGGTCTCCAGCCGCGAGATCGCCTCGCGATTGCTGCGTTCCATTTCCTGCCAGTCGGCTTCGCGGTCGGCCTTGACGTCGCCCATGGCGACCACGCAGCCGCTCAGGGCAGGAACGGCCAGGGCCAGCGCGACGGCCGTAAGGGTCTTGTTCATGCATTCCTCCAGTCTGGTGTTTGCATCGGGACAGTGCGCATTGTTCCCGCGCAAGCCGCCGCGCACCAGAGCCAGAAGTCATGCCCTTGGGTCGTTGCGGTGTCGACTGTATGTTCATGGCAGGGCCGCGTCGAGTGCTTACCAACTGCACTCCCCAAACCTCTTGCGGCGTGAGTGATCGGTTCGGCGGGCAGGGTGACGAATCAGGCGCCCAGTTCGATCAGGACGGCCAGGATCAGCAGCGTGATCACGGACGCCGTGATGCCCATGCGCATGCGCCGGTACCATCCGGGCTGGGCCTGCCGGACCCAAAGGGACTCGGCCGTCCAGTGCAGCGCGAACAGCACGGCGAGCAGCAGGGCCGCGGAAATTGCCGGCAGCAGAAAGGCCGGCAGCGCGGCGAGCACGAGCACGATGCTGGCCACCAGCGGCGCTTCGGATTCCTGAGGCTTGTCGAGCGCCGCCACCCAGAGCGTGCCGCCCATGAAAGCCAGGATGAGCACGCCGTAGCCGATCAGCAGTTCGACCAGCCACTCCGGCGCGCCGGTCCAGGCCACCAGGGTCCAGGCGGCGAAGGGCAGCACGCCGGCCCAGCCCAGGATTCTTGCCGTTTGTTGTCTGTTTCTCATGGAACTCATCCCTCCTGTGATGACACCGGGCAAATCCGACAGGATGTCGTCGTGGTCGGGTCATTCCTTTCACCGCATGTTCGGCGAGGGGCTGCACGGGGTCAAGCAGCAGAAGGTGATTGCTCTGACGATGAACCGCGGTGCTCCGGCGCCGCCGTTGCCGACGTGAACGGCCGCAATCGGTCGCGGCGCGCTCACCGCCTTCGATTAGAATAAGCGGTTGCTCATGCAGTCTGATCGCGGTGTCCGAGTTCCTCGCCTTTTTCGTGCCCTGGGAGTTCAGCTGGCTGGTCCAGATCAGCGTCTGGGGCGCCCTGCTGCTGTACTTCAACGGCCTGCGCAAGACCCCGGCTGGAGAGCTGCCGGGCTATGCGCCGATCATCGGTTTCGTGCTGGGCGTGGTGCTGATGTACCTGGTCACGCAGACGCGCTTCGACTACTGGTCGCAGTACATGTTCTTCGTCCACCGCGGCCAGCATCTGGTGCTGCACCATCTCGCGCCGTTCCTGATCGCGCTGGCCATGCCCGCGCCGGTGCTCGCCCGCGGCTTGCCCGCCGGCGTGCGCGAATGGTTCGCGCGGCAGGCCTGGCTGCGGGCGGCCTGGGTGCCGATCTACCGCTGGCTGCAGCAGCCGGCGATCGCCTGCATCCTGTTCGTGGGCCTGATCGCCTTCTGGCTCACACCCGAGATCCATTTCGACGCCATGCTCAACGTGACCCTCTACTGGGTCATGAACTGGTCGATGGCGCTCGATGGCCTGCTGTTCTGGTGGCTGATGTTCGAGCGCGGGCGCGGCGGGATCACGCCGCGGCTCGGCTACGGCACGCGCGTGTTGCTGCTGTTTGCGGTGATGGTGCCCCAGATCATCATCGGCGCGAGCATCACTTTTGCCGACGCCAACTGGTTCGAGGTCTATGCCGTGTGCGGTCGCGCCTGGCCGCTCGACCCGATGACCGACCAGCACATCGGCGGCCTGATTACCTGGATTCCGGCGGCGATGATGAGCGTCATCGGTGCGCTGGTGATCCTGCGATTCTGGATTTACGACGACGCGGCGCGCAACGCCGCCCGCCCGGCCGCCGCCCGGGCCTGACCGAATGAATGAAAGGAGTGCCTGAATGAAGATACTGTCCGGTGTTGTACTGGTGATCGCGCTGCTCGCCGGCGCACTCTGGTGGGTGGCCGACATGCAGCCCGCCGAGCCGATCGAGATCGACAATCCCCGCGTGCGCCTGGTACCCGGCGGCGCGCCCATGGCCGGCTACTTCACGCTCACCAACCACACCGATTCGCCGGTTCGCCTGGTGTCGGCCGCGTCGGAGGCCTTCGATCACGTGATGATCCACCGCACCGTGGTCTCCGCCGACGGCAACGCCCGCATGGCGCACCAGGACGACGGCGTGCTGGTCGGCGCCGGCGAGACCGTCGAGTTCAAGCCCAAGGGCCTGCACCTGATGCTCATGCGCGCCCAGCGCGAGCTGGAAGTCGGCGAGGCGGTCGAGATCGTGCTGGGCTTCGAGGGGCTCGAGCCCGCCGAGCGAACCGTGGTCTTCACCGTGGTGCCGGTGACTTCGTCATGAAGCCCGTGCGCCTGGCGCTGACGGCGTTGATGCTGCTCGGGCTGTCTGCCTGCGCCGACCAGGGCTGGAACGGCAAGTCCATCGAGGGCCTGATGCCGGAACTCGAGTTCGAGCTCACCGCCGAGACCGGCGAGACGGTCACCGAATCGGTCTTCGCCGGCCGGCCGGTGGCGATGTATTTCGGTTTCACGCACTGCCCCGACATCTGCCCGACCACGCTCGCGCGCCTGGTCGCGGCCGTGCGCCGCTTGCCCGAGCCCCTTCAGGAGGAGTTGCAGCTTGCCTTCGTCAGTGTCGACCCCGGCCGTGACGGTCCGCAGCAACTCGCCGACTACACCGACGCCTTCAGCGAGCGCATGCTGGGCCTGACGGGCACGCAGCGCCAGCTCAAGGCGCTGACGCGGCGTTACCGCACCACCTACGGCTACGAAGACGAGCGCGCCGACGGCAGCTACAACGTCAGCCACAGCTCCGCGATCTTCGTCTTCGATGCCGCCGGCGAGCCGCAGCTGATGCTGCTCGACAGCCTCGGCGTGGCCGAAATTGCCGCCGACCTGGAGAAGCTGCTGGCCGAGCGGGCGGAAAACGCCGATAACGCTTGATCTGCAGGCGATTCTGGGGTATAAAGTCCGGCTCGATTGCAACCAAACCAATTTCAGGAACATTCGTCATGTCCCGAGTGTGTCAGGTGACCGGCAAGCGCCCGCTGGTCGGCAACAACGTCTCCCACGCCAACAACCGTACCCGCAAGCGGTCGCTGCCGAATCTGCACAGCCACCGGTTCTGGGTCGACAGCGAGAACCGCTGGGTCAAGCTTCGCGTCTCGGCGAAGGGTCTGCGCATCATCGACAAGAACGGCATCGACAAGGTCCTCGCCGACCTGCGAGCCCGCGGCGAACACGTTTAAGGAGCGTCATCATGGCCAACAGCGCGCGTGACAAGATTCGAATGGTTTCCAGTGCCGGCACCGGTCACTTCTACACCACCGACAAGAACAAGAAGAACACTCCGCACAAGCTGGAGATGAAGAAGTACGACCCGGTGGTGCGCAAGCACGTCATGTACAAGGAAGCCAAGATCAAGTAAGCGGCTTTCCGCTCACTTCGATTTTGCCGAAGCGCCGGGCCCTGCCCGGCGTTTTTGCGTCTGGGCGGCTGGTGCAGCCGCTCGGACCGCGCAGGTGGGCACCCATCGGGTCGGGCGCTACAATGCCGGCTTCCCCACCCGCTTTCCCGAGACCATGCCCGACCACCTGATCCGCGGCAATCGCGCCTGGGCCGAGGCCATCCTGGCCGAGTGTCCCGACTATTTTCATCGCCTGGCGGCGGTCCAGAAGCCGGACTATTTCTGGATCGGTTGCGCCGACTCGCGCGTGCCGGCCAACGTGATCACCAACCGCGATCCCGGCGAGATCTTCGTGCACCGCAACGTAGCGAACGTGGTGCACCCGGCCGACCTCAATTTCCTCTCCACGCTGGAGTTCGCGGTCGAGGTGCTGGGGATCGGCAAGATCATCGTGTGCGGGCACTACGGCTGCGCCGGGGTGAAGGCGGCTTCAGAAGATGTTGTCCACGGCCTGGCCGATCACTGGCTCGAACCCATTCGCCGCATTGCCCGGCGCAAGAGTGAGGAACTCGACGCCCTGGGCGAGGGCCATGCCCGGCTCGACCGTCTGGCCGAGCTCAACGTCGTCGACGGCGTCGGCCGCGTGGCCGAGTCACCCATCCTGCAGCGCGCCTGGCAGCGTGGCATGCACATCGAGATCCACGGTCTGATGTACGGGCTCGAGGACGGCCTCTTGAAGAACCTGGAGTGTTCGGTCGGTCACTGAGGCTGAGCCAGTCGCTTCAAACCAGGCCTCTTTCGGCCAGCGAAACGACCTCCCCGTCGCCGACGATGAAGTGGTCGAGCAGGCGGATGTCGACGAGCGCCAGTGCGTCGCGCAGTCTTCGCGTGATGGCGAGGTCGGCCTGGCTGGGTTCGGCGATGCCGGAAGGGTGGTTGTGGGCCACGATCAGCGCGGCCGCCCGGCGCGCCAGTGCTTTTTCCACCACCACGCGCGGGTGCACGTGGGCCGAGTCGATCGTGCCGGCGAACAACTCGTCGAAGGCGATCACGCGATGGCGGGTGTCCAGGTGAAGCGCGCAGAAGGCTTCGTGCGGGCGGTCGCGCAGTGCCGCGCGCAGGAATTCACGCGTGGCCTGCGGGCTGGTCAGCGGCTGACCGCGCTCGAGGTTCTCGCGCAGATGCCGGCGCGCCATCTCCAGGGCCGCCTGAAGCTGGGCGTACTTTGCCGGGCCCAGTCCCGGGGTGTCGCAGAAGGCGTCGACGTCGGCTTCAAGCAGTCCCCGGAGTCCGCCGTGGCGGCTGATCAGGCTGCGCGCAAGGTCCAGCGCGGACAGGCCGCGGGCGCCGGTGCGCAGGAGTATGGCAAGCAGCTCGGCATCGCTCAGTCCTTCCGGGCCGCCGGCCAGCAGGCGCTCGCGCGGGCGTTCGGTCATGGGCCAGTCGGCGATTCGCATGGCAGTTCTTCAAGTATGGTCACCGGGGCGTTATTCTGGTCGGCAAGCATGGGCCGATGAAATCGGCTCTTCTCCCGCTCCCGCGTAGGAAATCGACTCGACAATTCATGAGCGCGCTCGAAGGAAAGAAGGTGCTGGTCGGCGTGACCGGGGGCATCGCCGCCTACAAGACGCCTGAATTGGTGCGGCGCCTGCGCGATGCTGGCGCCGACGTGCGCGTGGTCATGAGCGCGGGCGCGGAAGCCTTCATCACGCCGCTGACCCTGCAGGCGGTCAGTGGCCATCGCGTTCGCACCCGGCTGCTCGACCCCGAAGCCGAGGCCGGCATGGGGCACATCGAGCTGGCCCGCTGGGCCGACGAGATCCTGGTGGCGCCGGCGACCGCGCACGCCATTGCCCGCTTCGCCGCCGGCCTGGCGGACGATCTGCTCTCCACCCTCGTGGTCGCCACCGAAGCCCGAATCTGGCTGGCACCGGCGATGAACCGCGTGATGTGGGCTTCGCCTTCGGTGCGCGACAACTGCAAGCTGCTCGAATCGCGCGGCGTGCGCATCCTGGGGCCCGGCTCCGGATCGCAGGCCTGCGGCGAGCAGGGCCAGGGCCGGATGCTCGAGCCCGAGGAACTGGTGGCGGCCCTCGGCGGTGGCGAGGGGCCGCTTTCGGGCCGACGTTTCGTGGTGACCGCCGGGCCGACGCACGAGCCGCTCGATCCGGTGCGCTTCATCGGCAATCGCTCCTCGGGCCGGATGGGCTTTGCCGTGGCCGCCGCCCTGGCCGAGGCCGGCGCCGAAGTCGATCTTGTCGCCGGGCCCGTCCACCTGGCCACCCCGCACGGCGTACGACGTCACGATGTCGGCACCGCCCGCGAGATGCACCGGGCCGTGATGGCCTGCATCGATGGCGCCGACGGCTTCGTGGGCGTGGCCGCGGTGGCCGATTATCGGCCGGCCAGCGAGGCGGGCGACAAGATCAAGAAGTCCGCGGAGTCGATGGCCGTGGAACTCGTGCCCAACCCCGATATCCTTGCCGACGTGGCCGCGAGGAACGACCGTCCGGCCGTGGTCGTGGGCTTCGCCGCCGAGACCCGCGACCTGGAGAACGCCGCCCGCGGTAAGCTCGAAGCCAAGAAGCTCGACCTGGTCGCGGCCAACCGGGTTGGCAAGGACCTGGGGTTCGACTCCGAAGACAATGCGCTTGAGGTTTTCAGTGCCGGGCGGCACTGGGCGCTGTCGCCGAAGGCCAAGACGGCCCTGGCGCGAGAACTGGTTGCTATCATCGCCGAACGAATGCTCGAGAGGGAAAGCCGATCCGATGAAAGACCTGAAAGTCAGGATTCTTGACCCCCGTCTGGGGCGCGAATGGCCGCTGCCGGAGTACGCCACGTCCGGCTCGGCCGGCATGGACCTGCGTGCCTGCCTGGAGGAGTCAAAGACGCTGCAACCGGGTGAAACCGCCCTGCTGCCTTCGGGCATGGCGATTCACCTCGACGATCCCGGGCTGGCTGCCGTCCTGCTGCCCCGCTCCGGGCTGGGCCACAAGCAGGGTCTGGTTCTGGGCAACCTGGTAGGCCTGATCGACAGCGACTACCAGGGCGAGGTCAAGATTTCCTGCTGGAACCGGGGGGATGCGGCCATCCACATCGAGCCGGGGCAGCGCATATGCCAGCTTGTCGTGGTTCCCGTCGTGCAGGTCCGACTCGACATCGTCGATTCGTTCGAGGCCAGCGAACGGGCCGAAGGGGGCATCGGGCACACGGGAGTGATCTGACATGGCGGAAAAGCCCTCTCTCCCGAAGCTCTCCGGCAAGGCGCTGCCGAAACAGGCCGCGCCCGCCCTGATGGGCGTGGGCGCGGTCGTGCTCCTGGCCGGGCTGTGGCTGCTGTGGAGTGCGATGTCGAGTGGCGAAGCCGGTCCCACCGACAGCGCTGCGCGCAACAGCATCGACCAGATCGGCGCGACCATCGACCAGGTCAACCAGGCGCTGGCCGCCCAGGAAGTCACCGAAACGGCCCGGGCCGTTCTGGCCGAAGAAGCCGATACCGAGGCCCTGCGGCGGCAGCTGCAGTCCTCCGGTGTGGCCAACCTGCTCGACGTGCGGGTGTTCCCGCCCAGCGTCGAAGACATCGAGGTCGGCGAATACCCGGAGCCGGATTTCGCTGTCGTCCAGATGCTGCTCGGCGCCCGGCGACAGGGCACCGCGCCCGCCGAGGTCCACTACCCGGGCACGGCCAACGAGAACCTGGCCTTCGCCCGCGCCATCGACGAACCGGCGGTCGACGAAGGCGAGGCGCCGCTGGCCGGCTACCTGTTCGTGCGCCTGCCGGTCAGCGTGGTCACCCGGCGGCTGGCCCAACCCGGCCCGGAAGGCTGGCTGGCGCTGCAACAGGGAGAAACCGTGATTGCCAGCAACGGCCGGTTGGCGGCCGAGCGCGTGCCCGACGGCCAGGCGACGATCGCCGGCAGCCGGCTGCGCCTGAACTGGACCACGGGCGCGGGTGCCGGGGATGCCTCGCCCGTGACCGGCGGTGCCGTGGCGCTCTTGGGGCTGGTGTTGATGGCCGTCGGCCTGGTGCTGCATCGCCAGCGCGGGGCGCCGGCCGAGTCCGCCGAGGCCGCCGACTCTGCAGCTTCCCCGCAGGCCGAGTCCCGGGAAGAGCCGGCCGGACAGGCAGGCGCTCAGGCCGCCGCGGCGGGGGAGCCGTCGGGCGGCGGCCAGCAGGACCTGCCCGACTGGATGCTCGACGAGCAGTCTGCCCGGCCCACTGGTGAGCAGGGCGGCGGGGGCAAGCGCCCGGCTGCCGACGTGCCCTTCGACGTGCCGGATCTCGACGAAATCTACCAACAGATCGAGGCCGAGGAAGGCGGTGAGAAGACGCCGGCCCAGGCGCGTAAGCCAGCAGAAGAGCAGGAGGAACCCGCCGAGGAAGAGCTTTTGTCCGAGCGCGAGGACTTCGACTTCGCCGAAGACACGATAGAGCCCGACGAAGACCACCTGCCCGAACCGGGCGAGGGCTTCGATGCCGAAGAAGAGTCGTCCGAAGAGCCGTCGGATCGATCGTCAGAGGAGCCGAAGGACGCGGAGAAGGAACTCGACCTGGATTTCGCCTTCAGCGACGCCGACGACCGGCGCGACGAGGAGGCCCTGGATGCCGCGCTGGAAGCCGAAGGCGGCGCCGAGGCGGCCGAGGAATCGATGTCGGAGCCGCCCACCGGCGAAGGCCTGGAACTGGCACTGGAAGACGAATCGCTGCAACAGCCGGAAGAAGAAGCGACCGGCGACGAAGATGCAATCAGCCTCGAGGAGTCTGCGCTCGAGATGGAATCGGAGCCCGAACCGGAGCCCGAACCGGAGCCCGAGCCCGAGCCCGAGCCGGAGCCCGAGCCGGAGCCCGAGCCGGAGCCGGAGCCTGAGCCTGAGCCTGAGCCTGAGCCTGAGCCGGAACCCGAGCCTGAACCCGAGCCGGAACCCGAGCCGGAACCCGAGCCGGAACCCGAGCCGGTCGCGCAACCCGAATCCCGAACCGAGGCCGCCCCCGCCGAGTCGCTGGAGCTGCCGTCGGGTATCTTCCGGCCGGCCGACATCCTCGGCGTGGTCGACGAGGATCTCACTCCGCCGATTGCCACCGATATCGGCCAGGCGATCGGCACGGTCATCGCCGAGCGCGGTTTTTCGCGTGTGGCCGTGGCGCGCGACGGTCGGTTCAGCGGGCCGATCCTGCTATCGGCCCTGATCCGCGGCCTGCGCAACAGCGGCATCGACGTCATCGAGATCGGGGCGGTGCCCACGCCCTTGCTGTGGTTCGGCGCCACCGAGCTGGCCGAAGGCTGCGGCGTTATGGTCACCGCCTCGCATCACCCGCCGAAATACAACGGTTTCCGGGTAATGATCGGCGGCGAGCTGATCGAGCCCGAAGGCATGGGCGACCTGGCGCGGCGCGTCGAACACAAGGATTTTGCCAAGGGCGAGGGCAGTTACGAGCAACAGGACATCCTGCAGCGTTACGCCAAGCGCCTGACCGCCGACATCCAGCTCGAACGGCCGTTGAAGGTGGTCGTCGACTGCGGCAACGGCGTCGGCGGGGCGGTCGCGCCCAAGCTCCTGCAGGCCGTCGGCGCGGACCTGATCCCCCTCTACTGCGATGTCGACGGCGCGTTCCCCAACCACCGGCCCGATCCGTCCTCCCCGGACGATCTCGAGGATCTCAGGTTGTGCGTGCGTAATTTCCAGGCCGAGTTGGGCATCGCTTTCGACGGCGACGCCGACCGCCTGGCCCTGGTGACCAGGAACGGCGAAATCGTCTGGCCGGATCGCCTGCTGATGCTGCTCGCCGGCGACGTGCTGGCGGCGCGGCCGGGCGAGGCGGTAATCTTCGACGTTCGCTGCTCCGGCCACCTGCAGCGCGTGGTCGAGCAGGCCGGCGGGCGCGGCATCATGACCGCCACCGGCCAGCAGCCCGTCGCCCGCCGCCTTCGCAAGGAGCACGCGCCGCTCGGCGGCGACATGAACGGTCACTTGTTCATCAACGACCGCTGGTATCCCTTCGACGACGCCATTTACGCCGCCGCACGCCTGCTCGAGGTCCTGGCGGCCGACACACGTGACGTCGACGAGATCCTCGCCGAGCAGCCGCAGTTCCGGACCAGCCCGGAGATCGTGGTCGACATCGATCGCGAGCAGTCGCGCACCCTGGTCGATCGGCTGGGTAAGGAATCGGATTTCGGTGATGCGCTGGTGACCCGCATCGACGGCGTGCGCGCCGACTGGTCCGACCGCTGGGGCCTGGCGCGCGTGGACGCCGACACCGGCCGGCTGATCCTGAGATTCGGCGCCGACGAGGCCACCGGGCTGGGGCAGGTCCGCAGCGAGTTTCGCGAGAAGCTGCTGGCGCTGGAGCCGAAGCTGCCCCTGCCGTACTGATTACATCCGGCCCCGAAAGCGGGGCCGGCCGCCACTCAGTAGGCGTACTGCCGGAACAGGTGGCTGAGGTCGCCGCCCCACTCGCCTTCGAAGGCCGCGAGCTTGACCTCGGCCGGGGTGGTGCCGCGGTCGACGACCTTCTGCAGCGATTCCAGGAAGCCGCCCTCGTGGTCGCCGCTGCCGCTGAGCCGTCGGCGTCTCGCCAGCCCGCCGTGAGCGAGCTCGAGCAACTCACCGGCGATCTCGTGCACGCTGCGGCCCTGGATTTCGGCCTTGAGACCGAAACGGGCCACGTCGCGGCGGAGCTGTTCGCGCTCGGCCGCACTCCAGGCTTTCGTCATTTCCAGGCAGGCGGCCAGGCTCCCGGAATCGTAGAGCAGGCCCACCCAGAACGCGGGCAGGGCGCACAGGCGCCGCCAGGGGCCGCCGTCGGCGCCGCGCATCTCCAGGAAGCGCTTGAGGCGGACTTCCGGGAAGGCGGTGGTGAGGTGGTCTTCCCAGTCCTTGAGCGTCGGCCGCTCGCCGGGCAGCGCCGGCAGGCGCCCGGCCAGGAAGTCGCGGAAGCTCTGGCCCGCGCAGTCGATCATGCGCCCGTCGCGGACGGTGAAGTACATCGGCACATCGAGCATGTAGTCGACGTAGCGCTCGAAGCCCATGCCGGATTCGAACACCCAGGGCAGCATGCCGGTGCGGTCCGGGTCGGTATCGGTCCAGGCGTAGGAACGGTAGCTCAGGTAGCCGCTCGGCCGGCCCTCGACGAAGGGTGAGTTGGCGAACAGGGCGGTAGCGATCGGCTGCAGGGCGAGCGAGGCCCGGAACTTCGCGACCATGTCCGCCTCGCTGGAGAAATCCAGGTTGACCTGCACGGTGCAGGTGCGCTTCATCATGTCGTGGCCGTGCTCGCCGACCTTCGGCATGTAGTTGCGCATGATCACGTAGCGGGCCTTGGGCATCCACTCGATCTCGTCGAGCCGGGCGGTGGGATGAAAGCCCATGCCCAGGAATCCGATACCCAGCGGCTCGGCCACCGCCCGCACCTGGGCGAGATGTGTGTTGACCTCGTCGCAGGTCTGGTGCAGGTTGTCGAGCAGTTCGCCCGAAAGCTCCAGCTGTCCGCCGGGTTCGAGCGTGATCGAACAGCCGTCCTTCTTCAGCGCGATCGGCAGGCCGTCCTCGCGGACCGTCTCCCAGCCGAAGTTGTCGGCCAGGCCCTCGAGCATGGCGCGCACGGAGCGCTCGCCGTCGTAGGGCAGCGGCTCGAGGGTTTCGGTGCAGAAGCCGAACTTCTCGTGTTCGGTGCCGATGCGCCATTCGGATTCCGGCTTGCATCCGGACTCCAGCCACTCGGTAAGCTGTCGCTTGTCGGTCAGGACGGTGTCGGGATTCAAAGCGGAACACCCGGATAGAATGAGGCGCCGATTATCGCTTTTTTGTCCGGATGCTGCATGAAGTTCGGCTCTGCGGGCGCCGCTGTGGAAAACCCGGTAACCACGGAAGACACGGAATGCACGGAAAAACACAGGAATTCCAGGACGTGCGTTCGGTTCATGGCACGCCCGTTGCGGTCGCCGTGCCATCAAGAGCGCGTTCTTTTTCTTCTTCTTCCGTGCTTTCCGTGGTTCCATTGTTTTTGGTTTTCCTGCTCTCCGCGCCCCTCACGTTTGCCGCAACCCTGCATCGGGGTGTCGGGCCCGAGCCCGACTCGCTCGATATCCACACCGCCCAGAGCCTGTCGGCACTCAACGTGCTGCGCGACCTGCACGAGGGGCTGCTGACCTTCGACGCCGGGGCCGAGCTGATTTCCGGCGTGGCCCAGTCCTGGTCGGTGAGCGATGACGGTCGGGTCTGGACGTTCGAGCTGGATCCTTCGGCCCGCTGGTCGGACGGTAAGCGAATCGTCGCGCAGGACTTCGTCACCGGCTGGCGGCGTGCCCTCGATCCGGCCACGGCCTCGCCCACGGCGGCGCTGCTCGACCCGGTCGAAAACGCCCGGGCGGTTCGTTCGGGCCGGGCGCAACCCGGTGCGCTGGGCGTCGGCGCGCCGTCGCCGCATCGCCTGGTGGTTCGTCTCGAGCGTCCCACGCCCTGGTTCGGCGAGCTGCTCACGCACCCGGTGACCTATCCCTGGCCGGGCGAGGGCACAAGTCGTTACAGCGGCGCATTCGTCCTCGACGGTCAGGTGCCCGGCGCCCGTCTCGAACTGCTGCCCAACGAGCATTACCGGGCGGCCGGCGAGGTCTCGCTGGACGCGGTGACCTGGCACGTGATCGAGCAGCCCAACGTCGAATTGACCCGCTACCGTGCCGGCCAGCTGCATGTCACCGAGACCATCCCGCCCGGGCGCGTCGACTGGCTGCGCGAGCGCTTCGGCGACGAACTCAGGATTTCACCCTACCTGGGCAGCTTCTTCCTGGCCTTCAACCTGCAGCGCGAGCCCTTCGCCGACGCCGCGAAGCTGCGCCGGGCGCTGAGCCTGGCCGTCGATCGCGACATCCTGGTCGAGCGGGTGCTCGGCTCCGGCGAGATACCGGCCTGGGGCCTGCTGCCGCCAGGCATGCCCGGCTGGCCCGAGGGCCGCGAGCCGCCCCTGGCGCCCGGCGAGCGACTGGTCGAGGCCGAGCGCCTCTACCGCGAGGCCGGCTACGGCGACGACCGGCCGCTGGAGGTCGAGTTGCGCTTCAACACGTCCCTGACCCATCGCCGTATGGCCGCAGCGATCGCCGCGATGTGGAAGCTCCACCTGGGCGTGCGCACGCGCCTGGTCAACGAGGAGTGGAAGGTGTTCATCACCAATCGCCGGCAGGGCCGCATTACCGAGGTGTTCCGCGGCGGCTGGATCGCCGACTGGCGCGATGCGGCCAACTTCCTGCAACTGTTCGCCGGCGACAGCCCGGGCAACTACACCTTTTTCGACGACCCGGTCTTTGACGGGCTGATGCGGCGGGCGGCGAGAGAGCGCGGCGACGAGCGGCTCCGCATCCTGCGCGAGGCCGAAGCCCGCCTGCTCGACGAACAGGTCATCGTGCCGCTGTACTACTATGTCTCCAGGCATCTCGTGGACCCGGACGTGCGCGGATTCGAGGACAACCCCATGGATATTCACCTGTCGCGCTGGATGTCGTTGCCGTGAAGCGTCTGGGCGCACTCTGCCTGCTCTTTGCGCTGGCCGGCTGCGGCGAGCGCGAGGCCCATGCGCCAGAGGCAGTGCCGGCCCTGGCCGAGCCGGTCGACGTGGTCTTCGGCGAAGACGGCCGCCCGCTGCCCGAAGTGCTCGCCGAATCGCAGGTCGTCCATCGCGGCAACGGCGAAGAGCCGCAAACCCTGGACCCGCACTTGGCCGAGGGCGTGCCGTCCAGCAATATCCTGCGCGACCTGTTCGAAGGCCTGACGACGACCGCGCCGGACGGTCGGATCGTTCCGGGCGCCGCCCGCCACTGGGACATCAGTCGCGACGGCCTGACCTATACCTTCTTTCTCGATCCGGACGGACGATGGAGCAACGGCGAACCCGTTACCGCCGATGATTTCGTCTGGTCGTGGCGGCGCGCGGTTGACCCGGCCACCGGTGCTTCCTACAGCCGCATGCTCTCGCCGATCGTCAACGCCGAGGCGATCCTGGCCGGCGAATCGCCGCCCGAGGCGCTCGGTGTGGAGGCGCTCAACGACATGACTTTCCAGGTCGAGCTCAAGGATCCCACGCCCTACTTTCTTGGCCTGCTGACCCATCCCACCAGCTATCCCGTGCACCGTCCCACGGTCGAACAGCACGGCGACAGTCACGTACGCCCGGGCAACCTGGTCTCCAACGGCGCCTTCATGCTCGACGACTGGCGGGTGCGCTCCAGTATCGAACTGGTCAGGAATCCGCACTACCGGGACGCTGACGACGTGCTGGTCGAGCGCGTCGTCTTCTATCCCTTCGAAGACGAGAACACCGAGTTCAACCGATTCCGGGCCGGCGACCTGCACTGGACCTACCAGGTGCCGAACAACCAGTTTCAGTGGCTCAGGAAGAACATGCCCCAGGCCTTGATGGTCGCGCCCTGGTTCGGCACCTACTTCTTCTCCTTCAACCTCACGCGCGAGCCCTTCGAAGACAACCTGGCGTTGCGGCAGGCGCTCAACCTGGCCGTCGATCGCGAGATCCTCACCGAGCAGGTCAGCCGTTTCGGGGAGATCCCGACGTTCAACCTGGTGCCGCCGGGCCTGCCGGAGTACGAGTCACCGGAGACTCCCTGGGCCGGCATGACTCAGGAAGAACGCGAGGCCGAGGCAAAGCGCCTCTACCGCGAAGCCGGTTACAGCGAGCAGCGGCCGCTGGAGGTCGAGCTGCGCTACAACACCTCGGAGAACCATCGAAAGATCGCCGTGGCCGTGGCCGCCATGTGGAAACAGGTCCTGGGCGTGCGCACCCGCCTGATCAACGAGGAGTTCCGCGTCTTCCTGCAGAACCGCGCCCAGCGCCGCGTCACCGAGGTGTTCCGTTCGGGCTGGATCGGCGACTACCAGGATGCCTTCACCTTCCTGGAGCTGTTCCACTCCGAGCACGGCCGCAACGACGCCGGCTACGACAGCGAACGCTACGACCGCCTGCTTCAACGCATCGCCGCCGAACGCATCCCGGCCAGCCGACGCAACCTGATGGCCGAGGCCGAACGCATGATCCTCGCCGACCAGGTCATCCTGCCCGTCTACAACTACGTCACAAAACGCCTCATCGACCCCCGCCTGAAAGGCTGGGAAGAAAACGTCATGGACCACCACCTGACGCGCCATATGTTCCTGGTCAAAGCCAAGTCGGCAATCGAGGCGTCGGAGGAGGCTGATGGTGGGGAGTAATGTCGGTTCTCGCAATGGCGCAAAGGCGCTAAGGACGCAAGGAAGATCGGAGAATGAGTTGTCGGCGCTTGTGGTGGAGGAAGCAATGAGACTCCACCGCGGCCTGGGGCCAGGCTTGCTGGAAAATGTGTATGAGACCATTCTTGCCAAAAAGCTCGAAGAGCGCGGGGTGTCGGTGAGAAAGCAGGTGCAGGTACCCCTGATCTACGAGGGAATTGCCTCCGATGCTGCGTTTCGCGCTGATATCGTCGCTGACGACAAGCTGATCCTCGAGATCAAGGCTGTCGAAAAACTCAATAACGCGCACAGGAAGCAGGTTCTGACCTATTTGAAACTAACGGGCATGCGACTCGGCATGATCCTGAATTTCAGCTCCGAATTGATGAAGCACGGAATCGTCCGAGTGGCAAACGAACTTGATGATGATTAGTTCAATAAACTTTGTGCCCTTTGCGCCTTCGCGCCATTGCGAGAAATGCTCTATGCTCCGGCTCGATCGGAGGCTATCGTGCTGAAGTATTCGCTTCGGCGGCTGGGGTCGGCGATTCCGACGCTGTTTTTGCTGATCACTTTCGCGTTTTTCCTGATTCGCATCGCGCCGGGTGGGCCGTTCGATTCGGAGCGGGCCTTGCCGGCGGATATCGAGGCCAACCTGGCGGCGAAGTATCATCTCGACGAGCCGCTGGTGTTCCAGTACGCGCGCTATCTCTGGCAGATCGCCCGCGGCGACCTGGGGCCGTCGTTCCACTACCGCGATTGGACGGTCAACGACCTGATCATCCAGGGCGCACCGGTGTCGTTTCTGTTGGGTGCGGCGGCATTGTTGCTGGCCCTGGTCATCGGGGTGATCACCGGCGCCTGGGCGGCATTGCGGCAGAACCGGCCGGCCGACTACACGGTGATGAGCATCGCGATGGTCGGCATCTCGATTCCCAACTTCGTCATGGCGCCGCTGCTGATCCTGCTGTTCGCCATCGTGCTCGGCTGGGTACCGGCCGGCGGCTGGGCCTTCAGCTTCGACCGCATGGTGCTGCCGGTGGTCACGCTCGCGCTGCCGATGATCGCCTACATCGCGCGCATCACCCGCGGGTCGATGATCGAGGTGCTGCACTCGAGCTATATCCGCACGGTGCGGGCCAAGGGCATGCCCGAAAAGGAAGTCATCCTGCGCCACGCCCTCAAGCCTGCGCTGTTGCCGGTGATTTCCTACCTCGGCCCGGCCGCCGCGGCCATCCTGACCGGCTCGGTGGTGGTCGAGCGCATCTTCACCATCCCGGGCATCGGCTCGTACTTCGTGCAGGGCGCGCTCAACCGCGACTACACGCTGGTGATGGGCGTGGTCATCCTCTATGGTGTGCTCATCATCCTGTTCAACTTCCTGGTCGACCTGATCTATGCCTTCCTGGATCCGCGCATTCGCTATGACGACGGGGAGACCGAGACGTGAATACCGAAGCCACTCGCGACGCCTTCGAGCAGGCCCTCGATACGCGAGAAGTCCGCGGGCGTTCGCTCTACGTCGACGCCTGGCACCGCCTGCTGAAGAACCGTGCGGCGGTGGCCGCGCTGGGCATCCTGGTGCTGATGATCGCGCTGGTGACCTTCGGCCCCATGCTCTCGGAATGGGACCACGAGATTCCCGACTGGGAGAACTACTCCTCGCCGCCGTCGCTCGAGGAAGGCCACATCTTCGGCACCGACGCGCTCGGTCGCGACCTGTTCGTGCGCACCATGATCGGCGGGCGGATCTCGCTGCTGGTCGGACTGGTCGCCACCCTGGTGTCGTTGCTCATCGGCGTGACCTGGGGCGCCTTTGCCGGCTACGTCGGCGGCAGGGTCGACAACGTGATGATGCGCATCGTCGACGCGGTCTACGCCATGCCCTTCATGTTCTTCGTGATCCTGCTCATGGTCGTGTTCGGGCGCAACATCTTCCTGATCTTCGTGGCCATCGGTGCAATCAACTGGCTCGACATGGCGCGCATCGTCCGGGGCCAGACGCTGAGCCTGAAGAACAAGGACTTCGTCGAAGCCGCGCGCGCCTGCGGCGCGACCGAGTGGCAGATCATCCGCCGCCACATCGTTCCCAACCTGCTCGGCGTGGTGATCGTCTACGTGACCCTGACCATTCCACAAGTGATATTGGTCGAGAGCTTCCTGAGCTTCCTCGGCCTGGGCGTGCAGGAGCCGCTGACCTCCTGGGGCGCACTGGTCAACGAGGGCGCCCAGGAAATGGAGACCGCGCCCTGGTCCCTGCTCTACCCGGCCACGTTCCTGGCCGTGACCCTGTTCGCGTTCAACTTCCTGGGCGACGGGTTGAGGGATGCGCTGGATCCGAAGGATCGCTTATGACATCACAAAGGTTTCAGGTTTCAGGTTTCAGGTTTCAGGAAGAGCACCGGGTAGAAGGCTCGGAGTGGTCTTTGAGAGGTTGTCATGGCGTTGCTTGAGGTGCGGGATCTGACGGTGTCGTTCGATACGCCCGACGGCGTGGTGCATGCCGTCAACGGGATCAGTTTCGACCTGGAGCCCGGCGAGACGCTGGGGCTCGTGGGCGAGTCGGGGTCCGGCAAGACGCAGACGGCGCTGGCGTTGATGGGCCTGCTGGCGGAAAACGGCCGGGCGACCGGCTCGGTGAAGTTTCGCGGGCAGGAGTTGCTGGGCATGTCGCTGTCGGAATTGACCCGGGTCCGGGGCTCGAAGATCTCGATGATCTTCCAGGACCCGGTCAGCTCGCTCAATCCCTATCTCACCGTCGGCGACCAGCTCGTCGAGGTGCTCACGCATCACCGCAATCTCAAGAAGAAGCCGGCCAGGGAACGCGCCATCGAGATGCTGCGCCTGGTGCAGCTCAGCGACCCGGAACAACGCATGAAGCAGTATCCGCACGAGCTATCCGGCGGCATGTGCCAGCGCGTGATGATCGCCATGGGGCTGCTGTGCCAGCCCGACCTGCTGATCGCCGACGAGCCGACCACCGCGCTCGACGTCACGGTGCAGTCGCAGATCAACTCACTGATGGGCGAGCTCTCCGAACAGTCGTCGACGGCGATCCTGCTGATCACCCACGACCTGGGCGTGGTTGCCGGCTTGTGCGACCGCGTGCTGGTGATGTACGCCGGCAAGGAGATGGAGATGGCCGGCATCGAGGAATTGTTCGCCGACCCGCAGCATCCCTACACCGAGGGCCTGCTGGCCTCGGTGCCGCGGCTGGACCGTCACGACTCGGGCATCCTGCACGCCATTCCGGGCAATCCGCCCAACCTTCTGGAGGTGCCCGAAGGCTGTCCCTTCCGCGACCGCTGCCCCTACGCCTGGGACAAGTGCCATGCGCTGCCGGAGTTCGAGGAAATCGGCGAGGGCCGTTTCAAGCGTTGCCATCTTGAGTCGCTGCCGCCGAAAGAGGAGGCCGGCTGATGCGCAACCCAGTGCTCCAGGTTCGAAACCTCGAGGTGAGCTTCCGGGTCGATGCCGGCACCCTGTTTCGCCACGACTACCGCAGCATTCGCGCCGTCGACGGCGTGAGCTTCGACGTCTATTCGGCCGAAACCCTCGGTATCGTCGGCGAGTCCGGCTGCGGTAAATCCACCCTGGCCCGGGCGCTGCTGGGCCTGCAGCGACCCAGGCGCGGCGAGATCCTGTGGCTGGGCGAAGACCTGGTGCAGCTCAGCGAGGAGGCCCTGCGCCGCAAGCGTCGCGAGATCCAGCTGATTTTCCAGGACCCGCAGGGCTCGCTCGACCCGCGCATGACTGTCGGCGACATCATCGCCGAGCCGCTGAAGACCTTCTTCCCGTCGATGTCGCGCCTGCAGATCCGCGAGCGCGTGACCGGCATTCTCAAACTGGTGGGCCTGCGGCCGGACCAGATCAATCGCTACCCGCACGAATTCTCCGGCGGGCAGTGCCAGCGCGTCGGCATCGCCCGGGCGCTGGTGGTCAATCCGCGCCTGGTCGTCTGCGACGAGCCGGTGAGCGCGCTCGACGTGTCCATCCAGGCGCAGATCGTCAACCTGCTGAAAGACCTGCAGAAGAAGCTGCAGCTGTCGCTGATCTTCATCGCCCACGACCTGTCGATCGTGCGCCACGTCTCCGACCGGATTCTGGTCATGTACATGGGCAAGGTCATGGAGATGGCCGACCGCTCCAAGATCTATCGCGAGCCGCGCCACCCCTACACCCGCGCCCTGATCGAGTCGGTGCCGATTCCCGACCCGGTGCGCGAGCGCAAGCGCGCGCGGCGCTCGCTCAAGGGCGACATGCCCTCGCCGCTGAACCCGCCGTCGGGCTGCGTGTTCCGCACCCGCTGCCCCTTCGCCACCGAGCTGTGCGCCGAGAAGGTGCCCGAGCTGGAGAAGCTCGACAACGGTCACCAGGTCGCTTGCCATCACCACCGCGACCTGCCGGCGCCGCCGGTGCCCGGTGAAGCGAGCGAGGCCGACACCGGGGAGACCAGCGAATCGTGAACGCCCAGGCACTGCGCGCCAGGCTGGATGAGGGCCTGGCGGGGCTCGGACTGACGCTCGACGACGCACGAAAGGACCGCCTGCTCGACTATCTGGCCCTGCTCTCGCGCTGGAATCGCGCCTATAATCTCACGGCGGTCGACGAGCCGGCTGCGATGGTGGACCGTCACCTGGTCGACAGCCTGAGCATCCTGCCCTGGATCGACGGCGAGCAGATCGTCGACGCCGGCACCGGCGCCGGCCTGCCGGGCGTGCCGCTGGCCATCGCCTGCCCCGAGCGGCACTTCGTGCTGGTCGACAGCAACGGCAAGAAGGTGCGGTTCCTGCGCCAGGTGCGGCGCGAACTGGGACTGGACAACATCGAGCCCGTTCACGCCCGCCTGGAGGAATTCGCGCCCGAGCGGGCGCCCGACCAGGTGGTCGCGCGGGCCCTGGCGCCCCTGCCGCGCCTGGTCGAACAGCTCGGTCACCTGCTGGCCGGCGGGGCGACCCTGCTGGCCATGAAGGGCCGGCTTGAAGACGACGAGTGCGCCGCCGTGGCGGATGCGTACAATGTCGAGAGAATCGAACTGAACGTGCCCGGCGCGGGCGGTGCCCGCAGCCTGGCCATCCTGAGGAAGTCATGACACAGCGACGGGCCCGAATCGTGGCCGTAACCAACCAGAAGGGCGGCGTGGGCAAGACCACGACGGCGCTCAACCTCGCCGCCGGCCTGGCCGAACTCGAGCGCCGCGTTCTGCTGATCGACATCGATCCGCAGGGCAATGCCACGACCGGCTCGGGCGTCGAACTCGAGGACGAGCAGAACACCCTGTGCGAGGTGCTGATGGGCGATTGCGCCCTCTCGGAAGCGGTCGTCCACGTCGAGGCGATGGGTTTCGACCTGGTGCCGGCCAACGGCGACCTGACCGCCGCCGAGGTGGCGCTGATGGACGAAGATGACCGCGCCACGGTGCTGCGCGGGGCGCTGGCCAACGCGGCATCGCGCTATCACCACATCATCATCGACTGCCCGCCGTCGCTGAACGTGCTCACCCTCAACGCCCTGACGGCGGCCGACTCGGTGCTGATCCCGATGCAGTGCGAGTACTACGCGCTCGAGGGGCTGACCGCGCTGCTGGGCACCATCGAGCAGATCCAGAACTCGGTGAACCCGGAGCTCGAGATCGAGGGCCTGGTCCGCACCATGTTCGATATTCGCAACAACCTCTCCGGTGCCGTCTCGCGCCAGTTGTCCGAGCATTTCGGCGACAAGCTCTACGCCACCGTCGTGCCGCGCAACGTGCGCGTGGCCGAGGCGCCGAGCTACGGCCAGTCGGTGATCCACTACGACCGTGATTCGCGCGGCGCTGTGGCCTACCTGGGCCTGGCCGGCGAATACCTGCGACGCATGGGCGAGGCCGCGCGTGCGCCCTCGGCTACCGCGCAGGACCTGGCCGCCGAAGAACAACGCCTGTAGGAATTCTGAGCCGATGGCCGCATCCCGTAAGAAGAAACCCCTGGGCCGCAACCTCGACGCCCTGCTCGGCAAGACCCGGGCGGCGGCCGAGCAGGAAAGTCCCGACGGCGAATTGCACGGTTTGAAGGAGCTGCCGGTCGATGTCATCGAGCCCGGCCGCTACCAGCCGCGCTCGGCCATGGACCCCGATCGGTTGCAGGAGCTGTCGGACTCGATCAAGGAACAGGGCCTGGTCCAGCCCGTGGTGGTGCGCCCGTTGGCAAAGCAGGGCCGCTACGAACTGATTGCCGGCGAGCGACGCTGGCGTGCCTGCCAGATGGCGGGCATGACCACCATACCGGCGCTGGTGCGCGAGATCGCCGACGAGGCCACCCTGGCCCTGGCGCTGATCGAGAACATCCAGCGCGAGGACCTCAATCCGCTCGAGGAAGCCGTCGCGCTCCGCCGCCTGATCGAGGAATTCGGTCTCACCCACGAACAGGCCGCGCGCAGCGTCGGTCGCTCCCGCACGTCGGTGACCAACCTGCTGCGCCTGATGGAGCTGGCGCCGGAAGTGCGCGAGCTGGTCGACCAGAAACAGCTCGACATGGGCCATGCCCGCGCCCTGCTCACGCTGGAGCGCCCCGATCAGATCCGCGCCGCGCGCCAGGTCGTCGACCAGGATCTGTCGGTTCGCCAGACCGAAGCGCTGGTGCGGCGCATGCGCGAGGGCAGGCCCGAGTCGAAGAAATCCAAGGGCGAGCACAAGTCCGCCGACATCCAGCGCCTGGAACAGGAACTCACCGAAACCCTGTGCGCCCCGGTCAGCGTCAAGCACTCCAACTCCGGCAAGGGCCAGGTCACCATCAGGTACACCAGCCTCGACGAGCTCGACGGCCTGCTGGAGCGTTTCAAGCGCTAGCTGACGCTTAGCCGCCTGGTCGTTTTTCCCGCTTCAGCCGCGCCTTGGTGCGCGCGCCCTTTTTCTCCAGCATGGGTCGCAGCGCGCGTCCGATGCGTGGGAACAGATAGCTGATGGTGGTCAGGTAGCCGCTGGCTTTCGGCATCGGGTAGTCGCCCGGACCGTCGTCGACGGCCCTGACGATGACCGCCGCCACCTGCTCGGCCGTCGAGACCGGCTGGGAGAAGGTCAGGTCGGTGGCGCCGTCGATGTCGTCCATGATGAAGCCGGTGTCGATCGGGCCCGGCGAGACGCTGGCAAAGCGAATGCCTTCGCCGAGCAACTCCTCTTTCAGGGCCAGGGTGAACGCGCGCAGTCCGAACTTGGTGGCCGAGTAAGTCGCCGACCCCGGAACCGGGGTGCGCCCGGCCAGCGAGGCGACGTTGATCACCGCCGCGCGCCTGGACTTCCTCAGGTGGGGCAGCGCCAGTCGGGTGGCCACCAGGGGCGCCTTGAGGTTGACGTCGACCATGCGGGCCACATCGTCGGCGCTGATGTTCTCGAATGGCCCCCTTGCGTGGTAACCGGCGTTGTTGACCAGGACGTCGATCGTGCCGAAACGCTGCTCGGCCTCGGCCAGCATGGCGGCGAAGGCGTCGCTGTCGGTGATGTCCATCGGGGCGATCCGGGCCCGCTCGCCGATATCGAGCTGGTCGGCGAACTCGCGCAGCTTCTCCTCGCCGCGGGCGATCAGGACCAGGTTGGCGCCGCGCTCGGCGAAGGCGCGTGCGGCGGCCGCGCCCACGCCCATCGAGGCACCGGTGATGACGACGGTCACGCCACGAAAGTCCTGGGTCATGCTGATACTCCGGTGAATTGCACCCTTCGTGCGGGACTATAACCGAGCCCGGGCGGCGACGCGCTCACTCGGGCTCGTCCGACAGTCGGAACACGGTTTCCACCGGCTGGCCGAACGTCCATGCGATCTTCAGCGCGACTTCGAGCGACGGGCTGTAGCGCCCGCGCTCGATCGCGATGATCGTCTGCCGCGAAACGCCCACGGCCGCGGCGAGGTCCTGTTGGGTCATGCCGTCGCCGGCCTGGCGTAGTTCGCGCACGCGGTTGTTGATGGCGGCGCCCACCTCAGATGCCCCGCCGGTGGAACCAGATGGTCAGCGCCAGTTCGACCACGGTGGACAGGAACACGCCCGCCATCAGGGCGTTGGCGATGATGACCGGCTGCTGCCAGAAACTCGCGCCGACCATGCCGCCGCCGATGATCATCAGCACGATCGAGACCACGCAGAAGCCCAGCACGAGCCCGCTGGTGTTGCCGGAACGCCAGGCGATCAGGCGATCGCGCTCGTCTTCGTTCTCGGCGCCGGAGATGGCAGCCACGAGGATATGGAAGCCAACCAGGATGATCACGAGCAGGATCGTGAAGCCGACCGACAGGCCGAACATCGCGGCCATGTGCAGCTGTTCGGCGCGCCAGAGATTGATGACCGATGAGAAATACAGCGCGCCGATGACCAGCAGGCTAACGAGGGTGCCCCAGGCGCTTTTTTCCTGAAAAGACATCGAAGACATGATTCGCGGCTCCTTGTTCACCGACGGATTGATGTAAAGCAGGTTTTACATAATGTAAAGTCCGCTTTACCTGAAGTCAAGTCAACTTTACATGTCGGCGGCCCGGGTGCTCCGGCACAATCGAGTCTGCGACCTTTTCCCGCGCCCGGGCGTCTATACACCGACATGAGCCTCTCGAGCCCCATCGACGATCTGGCCCTGGCCGCCCTGAAGCGACGCTGTCGTCGCACCCAGGAACGCGTCTATCGCCGGTATTCGCAGCCGGCCTGGACCCTGGCGGTCCGGCTGAGCGGCTGCGAGGCGCGCGCCTGGGATGCGGTCCAGCAGGCCTTCGTGCTGGCTTTCGAGCGAATCGGCCAGCTCAGGAAGGCCGAGCAATTCGGTTTCTGGCTGCGCCGCATCCTGGTCAACCAGGTGATGGACCAGCACCGGCGCCAGGCCGCCGAGCGGCCGGAAATCGACGAATGCGGGGAATTCCGCGATCACGACTCGGCGCTGGACCTGGAGCGGGCCTTCGCCGAGCTCGACGCACTCGACCGCCAGGTGGTCTGGCTGCACGACGCCGAGGGCATGAAACACGCCGAGATCGCCGAACTGGCCGGGCAGACCGTGTCCTGGTCGAAGTCCCGGCTGGCGCGGGCGCGCGAAAAGCTCAGGAACCGATTGACGGCCGACGAAGTAGCGGCCAGGAGCATGGAACATGGATGACGCCATCGACTTCACCCGGATGAACCGCTCCGGTCCGCCCGACGATCTGTGGCCGGCCATCGCCGGCGAGCTGGACCGGCACAGGAAGCACCGCCTCGTGCGGCGCGTCTCGGCCCTGGCGGCGATGGTCACCGTGGTCGTGCTGGCCAGCGTGTTCGTGCAGATGCCGGAACCGACCTCGGAGCCCGGAACGCCATCGACCGGCTCGGAAATGATGTCGCTGGCGGATCTGCGCGCCGCTTCGGCGCGGCTCGAAAACCGTCTGGCCGATCATCGGCAACGACCGGTCGGCGGCCTGGAACTCGAGTCCCTGCTCTGGCTGGAGACGGAGCTTGCCTGGCTCGACCAGCAGCTGGCCGAGGCGCCCGCCGACCCCGATCTCTGGCGGCAGCGCATCGAACTGCTGGCTGAACTCAATCGGCGCTACGCCGACGGCGACTGGCGGCGCGAGATGCTGCTGGCCAGCGTCTGAACGAGACGACCGAATACTGACACGGAATACTCCAAGGAGGAGTTGGACATGAGAGTAATGCTGATTGCACTGACCATCCTGACGCTGATGGCGCCCCAGTGGGCGGCTGCGCAGGACGAAGCGGGCGGCGCGGATGCGGCCGAGGAAGCCGCCAAACGCGAAGCCCTGCGCGCCGAACTCGAGCAGGCTCGCAACGAAGTGGCCGAGGCCGCCCGCAAGCTGGCCCGGATCCAGCGTGAACTGGCCGACGTGGACGTCGAAGCCATGCGCTTCGAGCGGCTCGAAGCCCTGGAAGAGATGGAGCATCTCAAGGGGTTCGAGGGCGAGATGGCGGGCATGGAAGAGCGCATCCACCGCGAAGTGATCCGCGGCCTGCGCATGACCCGGCCGCGCCTGGGCGTCCTGCTCGGTGGCGAGGACGATCCCAACGAGATCGTCGGCGTCACCCCCGGCAGCGGCGCCGAGAAGGCCGGCATCGAGTCCGGTGACCGACTGATCGCCATTGACGGGCAGGCCGTCGATGCCGCCGACCCCGACAGCCTGCGTGCCCCGATGGAGGGCGTCGAGGCCGGCGACAGCGTACCGGTCGAGATCGAACGCAACGGCGAACGAATGACCCTGGACGTCACGGTGTCCTCGCCGGCCCGCAACTTCCACGTGATCACGCACGACATCAAGGGGCCGCCGCCGGCGCCGGATGCGCCCGATGCCCCCCGAATCGACCGGGAGGTGATCGTCATCGATGGCGACCGGAAGTGGGTCCCCGAGCCGCCCCTGCCTCCGCGTCTCGCCGGACTCGGCCGCCACAGCGACATGATCAGCAACCACGCCGGGCTCGAGCCCTATTTCGGAACCGCCGAGGGCGTGGTCGTCCTGCGCATCGATCCCGACAATCCCCTCCGGCTCGAGGACGGCGACGTCGTGCTGAGCATAGACGGTGAGGCCGTCGACCGGCCGGTCGAAATCGGCCGGGTCCTGCTCGGCCGGGGCGGCGAGACGGTCAGCCTCGAGGTCATGCGCGCCGGCGAGCGCATCACGATCGACGCCGAGCTGCCCGCCTCGAAAGCGGTCTCCGCGTTGCTGCGGCAGTTCCATCCCGGCCTGTGATCCGGGCCGCGGGCGGCACACGGCTTGCCGCCCGCTTTTCTCCCCTGCTATAATTCTCTGGATTTGTGGCCACCGGTGATGCCTTAAGCGTCGGCGGTGGCATTTTTGTCGATGCGCATCGACGTTTCGACAGGCCCGACATCGAAGCAGGACAGTGGCGAGGGACGGACAGGTGCAGGAGAGATTCGCGCACACCGTGGTCTGGCTGCTTCGCCTGCAGGCGGTGCTCAGCGTGATCGGAGCGCTCGCCTTCGGCCTGCTGGCCGGCGTCCCGCAGGGGCTGGCCGTGCTGGTGGGCGGCGGCATCGGCATCGTGCTCACGGCCGTCAGCGCGCTGCGCGCCGGAGCGGTCTCGAGCGGCGCCGAGCCGTCGCAGATGATGGGGGCCTTCTACAGAGCCATGGCGCTGAAGCTGGCCCTGGCGGTGGTGCTGTTCGTCATCGTCGCCAAGTGGTTTGCCGGTTTCTTCGCGCCGGTGCTGACAGGATACGTGGCCACCGTACTGGCCTACTGGTTTGCGCTGTTGCGCCTCGGGCGCGCGGCTTCGTGATGAATTGAGAGCAAGGACGACCCGATCGTGAGTTTTGCAGTCGCAGCAGCCGGATCTTCCCCGACCGAATACGTCTCGCACCACCTCGAGCACCTCAAGGTGGGCGAAGGGCTGTGGACCTTCCACGTCGACACCCTGTTCTTCTCCATCGTGCTCGGCGCATTGATGCTGCTGGTCATGATGATGGCCGCGCGTCGCGCAACCTCGGGCGTGCCGGGCAAGCTGCAGAACTTCGTCGAGGTGCTGGTCGACTTCGTCGACAACTCGGTCAAGGAAAGCTTCCACGGACCGCGCGAGTTCGTTGCGCCGCTGGCGATGACCATCTTCGTGTGGGTCCTGCTGTGGAACATCATGGACCTGATTCCGGTCGACTACCTGCCGCTGCTGGCGAGCAAGATGGGCCTGGACTACCTTCGGGTCGTGCCTTCGGCCGACGTCAACGCGCCGTTCGCGCTGTCGCTGTCGGTTCTGGTCCTGATCCTGGTCTACAGCGTCAAGGGCAAGGGCTTCGCGGGATTCGGCAAGGAGATGCTGTTTCATCCCTTCGGCAAGAATCCGCTGCTGTGGCCGGCCAACATCCTGCTCAATATCGTCGAGCTGGTGGCCAAACCGGTCTCGCTGGCGCTGCGACTGTTCGGCAACCTCTACGCGGCCGAGCTGATCTTCATCCTGATTGCCATGCTGCCGTGGTGGATCCAGTTCATCCCCGGCGGCGCCTGGGCGGTGTTCCACATTCTCGTGGTGCCGCTGCAGGCCTTCATCTTCATGACGCTGACGATCGTGTATCTGTCGCTGGCGTATGAAGAGCACTGATTCGATTAACCCGTAACCCAAGCTCAAGTAGCAAATCACCAGGAGAACGAAAGTGGAAATGATCGCAACCATCCAGGCCAGCACCGCCATCGCCGTCGGTCTGATCTTCGCCTTTGCCGCGCTCGGCACCGGTATCGGTTTCGGCCTGCTCGGCGGCAAGTTCCTCGAAGGCGCGAGCCGCCAGCCGGAACTGGCCGGCATGCTGCAGGTTCGCATGTTCATCATCGCCGGCCTGCTCGACGCCCTGTCGATCATCGGCGTGGCCTTCGCCGCCCTGCTGCTGTTCGCCAACCCGCTGCTGGCTGCCCTGGGCAGCTGATCGGCGCGAGTAACCGTTTACTGAAACCAAACGCGAATTACTGCAGGGGAATGCTATGGATGTCTCGCTAGGCACCCTGGTTGGCCAGGCCGGCACCTTCCTGGTGCTGGTCCTGGTCACGATGAAGTACGTCTGGCCGCCTCTGACCCAGGCCATGGAAGAGCGTCGGCGCAAGATCGCCGAAGGCCTGGCCCAGTCCGAGGAAGCCGAACAGGCGCTCGACAAGGCCAATGCCGAAGCCGACGAGATCATCCGCGAGGCCCGTCGCAAGGCCGGCGAGATCATCGAGCAGGCCAGCCAGCGCGGTAACCAGCTCGTCGAGCAGGCCAAGGAAGAGGCCATCGCCGAGCGCGACCGCCAGGTGCAGGCGGCCGAAGCGGAAATCCGCCAGGCCACCAACCAGGCCCGCGAGGCGCTACGCGAGCGCGTCGCCGAACTGGCCATCGCTGGCGCCGGACGCGTGATCGAGTCCGAGATCGACGACAAGCGGCATCGCGAGATGCTCGACAAGCTGGCCGCGGAACTGTAAGCCATGCTCAACCGGACCACACTCGCCCGACCCTACGCCCGTGCCGCCTTCGAGGCGGCGCGTGACGCCGACACGCTGTCTCGCTGGAGCGAAGCGCTGGAACTCGCGTCCGAGATCGCCGGCACCGAGGAGATGCACTACCTCTCCGGCGATCCGCGCATGGGCGGCGACCGCCTGCTCGAGCTGATCACCGACATCGGCGGGGAGCGCTTCGACGAGTCGTTCACCAACTTTCTCAAGGTGGTGATCATGAACGGCCGCCTGGAGCTCCTTCCCGAGATTGCCGTTCAATACGAGCAATACCGGCGCGAAGCCGAGCAGCGCATCCGCGTCGAGGTGTACTCCGCGAAGCCGATGGACGACAAGGAGTCCGGCGATCTGGCCGAGCGCCTCAAGGCGCGCTTCGGGCGCGAAGTGGACATGCACGTCGAGGTCGACGAATCCCTGATCGGCGGGGCGGTAATCCGCGCCGGCGACAAGGTCATCGACGGCAGCGTGCGCGGTCGTCTCGAACAGCTGGGCCGACGAATCAACGCTTAAAACGGATCGGTCGCGACAGGTATCGGGTCGGCGACCGGAATGAATTGAATGTTCAAGGATTGCAATCATGCAGCAGACCCTCAACCCGACTGAAATTTCCGAACTGATCCGCAAGCGCGTCGAGCAGTTCGAAATCTCTTCCGAAGCGCGCACCGAAGGTACGGTGGTCAGCGTCTCCGACGGCATCTGCCGTCTCCATGGCCTCGACGATGCCATGCAGGGGGAGATGATCGAATTTCCCGGCGAAACCTACGGCCTGGCGCTCAACCTCGAGCGCGACTCGGTCGGCGCCGTGGTCATGGGCAACTACACCCACATCAACGAAGGCGACACCGTGCGCTGCACGGGCCGTATTCTCGAAGTGCCGGTGGGTGAAGCGCTGCTGGGTCGCGTGGTCGACTCGCTGGGCAATCCCATCGACGGCAACGGCCCGATCGACACCGAAACCACCGAGCCGATCGAGAAGATCGCCCCGGGCGTCATCGCGCGCCAGAGCGTCGACCAGCCGGTCCAGACCGGCCTGAAGTCGATCGACGCCATGGTGCCGGTCGGCCGCGGCCAGCGCGAGCTGATCATCGGCGACCGCCAGACCGGCAAGACTGCCGTGGCGATCGACGCGATCATCAACCAGAAGGGCAAGGGCATCAAGTGCATCTACGTCGCCGTGGGCCAGAAGGCCTCCTCGGTGGCCTCGGTGGTGCGCAAGCTCGAAGAGCACGGCGCGATGGAGCACACGATTGTCGTCGCCGCCAACGCCTCCGAGTCGGCCGCGCTGCAGTACATCGCGCCCTACGCCGGCTGCGCCATGGGCGAGTACTTCCGCGATCGCGGCGAAGACGCCCTGATCGTCTACGACGACCTTACCAAGCAGGCCTGGGCCTACCGCCAGGTGTCGCTGCTGCTGCGTCGTCCGCCGGGTCGTGAAGCCTACCCGGGCGACGTCTTCTATCTCCACTCGCGCCTGCTCGAGCGCGCCGCGCGCGTCAACGCCGAGTATGTCGAGAAGAAGACCAACGGCGAGGTCAAGGGCAAGACGGGCTCGCTGACCGCGCTGCCGATCATCGAGACCCAGGCCGGCGACGTCTCCGCCTTCGTCCCGACCAACGTCATCTCGATTACCGACGGCCAGATCTTCCTGGAGACCGACCTGTTCAACGCCGGTATCCGCCCGGCCATCAACGCCGGCCTGTCGGTCTCGCGCGTGGGTGGCTCGGCCCAGACCAAGATCATCAAGAAGCTCGGCGGCGGTGTTCGACTGGCGCTGGCCCAGTACCGCGAGCTGGCGGCGTTCTCGCAGTTCGCCTCCGACCTCGACGAATCGACCCGCAAGCAGCTCGAGCGCGGCCAGCGCATCACCGAGCTGATGAAGCAGCCGCAGTACACGCCGCTGTCGGTCGCCGAGATGGCCGTGTCGCTGTTCGCGGGCAACGAGGGCTACCTCGACGACCTGCCCCTGAACAAGGTCACCGACTTCGAGGCCGCGCTGCGCGACTACATGAACAGCAGCCACGAAGACCTGATGAGCAAGATCAACGACAGCGGTGACTGGAACGACGATCTCAAGGCCGAGCTGAAGAAGGCCTGTGACGAGTTCAAAAAGACCGGCAGCTGGTAAACGACCATCGATCGGACTGCAGTCAGTAACCACTAGGACACTGAGAGACATATGAGCGGATCAAGAGAAATCGTCGGTCAGATCAAGAGCGTGAAGAACACGCGCAAGGTCACCAGTGCGCTCGAGATGGTCTCGGCCAGCAAGATCCGAAAGGCCCAGGATCGCATGGAGGCCTCGCGGCCCTATGCGCGAATGATGCGCCAGGTGATTGGTCACCTCGCCCATGCCAACCCAGAGTATCGCCATCCATTCACCGTCGAGCGAGAGAATGTCAAGCGAGTGGCGTATGTGGTGATCGCGACCGACCGTGGTCTCTGCGGTGGTTTGAACACCAACCTGTTCCGCACCCTGCTGAGTGAGTTCCGGCGGTGGCAGGAACAGGGCGTTGAAGTGACCACCGTACTGATCGGCCGGAAGGCTTCGCAGTTTTTCCGTCGATTGAAGATCGACGTTTCCGCTGCAACCCAGGATCTCGGTGAGAGGCCGCGACTGGAAGACCTGATCGGATCGATCAAGGTTGTGCTCGACGGCTACAAGGAAGGCGAAATTGATCAGGTCTTCCTCTGTTATAACGATTTCATCAATACGATGACGCAGAGGGCGACAGCCGAGCAGGTCCTGCCGCTGCCGCCGACCGAGGACGAGCCCATGTTGCAGTACTGGGACTACCTCTACGAGCCCGACGCCGAGCAACTGCTCGACGATGTGCTTACGCGTTATGTGGAATCGCTGATCTACCAGGCGGCGCTGGAAAACGTGGCCAGTGAGCAGGCCGCCCGCATGGTTGCCATGAAGAGCGCTTCGGACAACGCCAGCGACCTGATCGACGACCTGCAGCTGGCCTACAACAAGGCCCGCCAGGCCTCGATTACGCAGGAAATTTCCGAGATTGTCAGCGGCGCCGCCGCGGTCTGATCGACCGCTCGCGCCTGAAACGAATTGAAAAACCGGCTGCGGACGGACGTTTGCCGCCAAACCAACACTGAGGTCGAAGCATGAGTTCTGGAAAGATTGTTCAGATTATCGGCGCCGTCGTGGACGTGGAGTTCCCGCGCGGCGAAGTGCCCAACGTCTATCACGCCCTGATCGTCGACGAAAAAGACATCATGCTGGAAGTCCAGCAGCAGCTCGGCGACGGCGTGGTGCGCACCATTGCGCTGGGCTCGACCGACGGCCTGACCCGTCACATTTCGGTCAGCAACACCGGCAAGCCCATCAGCGTTCCGGTCGGCACCAAGACCCTGGGCCGCATCATGGACGTCATGGGCAACCCGATCGACGAAGCCGGCGATATCGGCGAGGAAGAGCGCTGGCCGATCCACCGTGAAGCGCCCGCCTTCGACGAGCAGGCCGCCAGCAACGAACTGCTCGAGACCGGCATCAAGGTCATCGACCTTATCTGCCCCTTCGCCAAGGGCGGCAAAGTCGGCCTGTTCGGCGGCGCCGGCGTGGGCAAGACGGTCAACATGCTCGAGCTCATCCGCAACATCGCCATCGAGCACTCCGGCTACTCGGTGTTCGCCGGCGTGGGCGAGCGCACGCGCGAGGGCAACGACTTCTACCACGAGATGAAGGACTCCAACGTCCTCGACAAGGTGGCGCTGGTGTTCGGCCAGATGAACGAGCCGCCGGGTAACCGCCTGCGCGTGGCCCTGTCGGGCCTGACCATGGCCGAGTACTTCCGCGACGAAGGCCGCGACGTGCTGATGTTCATCGACAACATCTACCGCTATACCCTGGCCGGCACCGAAGTGTCCGCGCTGCTGGGTCGCATGCCGTCCGCCGTGGGTTATCAGCCGACGCTGGCCGAGGAAATGGGCGCCCTGCAGGAGCGCATTACCTCCACCAAGACCGGCTCGATCACCTCGATCCAGGCCGTCTACGTTCCGGCCGACGACCTCACCGACCCCTCGCCGGCCACGACCTTCGCCCACCTCGACGCGACCGTCGTTCTGGCGCGCTCGATCGCCGAGCTCGGCATCTACCCGGCCGTCGACCCGCTTGACTCGACCTCGCGGCAGCTCGATCCGCTGGTCGTGGGCCAGGAGCACTACGACGTCGCCCGCCAGGTGCAGGGCACGCTGCAGCGCTACAAGGAACTCAAGGACATCATCGCCATCCTCGGCATGGATGAGCTGAGCGAGGAAGACAAGCTGACCGTCGCGCGTGCGCGCAAGGTCGAGCGCTTCTTCTCGCAGCCGTTCTTCGTCGCCGAAGTCTTCACCGGATCACCGGGCGTGTACGTGTCGCTCAAGGACACGATCCGCGGCTTCAAGGGCATCTGCGAGGGCGAGTACGATCACCTGCCCGAGCAGGCCTTCTACATGGTGGGCACGATCGAGGAAGCCGTCGAGAAGGGCGAGAAGATGGCCCAGGAAGCGGCCTGATCGACCGCGCCCAATCGCAACTCGCCCACGTGCAATCGCCGGGTACGGAGTAGTTAAGGAATGGCATCGACAATTCATTGCGACATCGTCAGCGCCGAGGCCGAGATCTTCTCGGGCGAGGCCGCCATGGTCGTGGTCACCGGCGAGGAGGGTGAACTCGGCATCGCGCCGCGGCACGCCCCGCTGCTGACCCGGCTCAAGCCCGGCCAGGTGCGCGTCATGCTGCCCGAGGGCGGCGAGGAGTTCTACTACATCTCCGGCGGGCTGCTGGAAGTGCAGCCGCACGTGGTCACCGTCCTGTCGGACACGGCCGCGCGCGCCAGCGACCTGGACGAAGCCGCCGCCGTCAAGGCCAAGGAAGAAGCTGAACGGGCGCTTGCCGACCGCTCTGCCGACATGGAAGTGGCCCAGGCCCAGGCCCAGCTGGCCGAGGCCATGGCGCAGCTGGCTGCCCTCGAGCGCCTTAGGAAGTCACTGAAGCGTTGACCGAAGTCGGCCGCGACCGGCGGCCCCGATCGCATCGTTCGAGAATGCCCCGGCCAGTCCGGGGCATTTTTTTGCCTTGATGCGGTCTATAAGGAAAATCTGGTATCGTGAAACGACAAAAGGGAAGGAGAAGGCCATGGCAACACACACCCGTGTGCTCATGATCATGGTATTCGTCATCGGGGTAGCGGGCTGCGGCGGCGGAGACGCCCTGCCCGACAACGAGCGTCTTCTGAACGCTTTCCAACAGGGGCGGACAGGAGTCTGGGTCAGCGGCCACGGCACCGTGGCACAGCTGATCGGCGACGTAACCATTGCGGGCGAAGCCCATCAACGAGTCGTCGTGAATGTCGACGACAGCCTGGACCTGATCGTCAGGCATTCCGTCGAAGCCTCCGAACGGGTTCCGTTTGCCCAGGGCGACCCAGTCGCCTTTCAGGGTCGCTACGAATGGAACGGTCGAGGCGGGGTTCTGGGCTATACGCACCATGATCCCGAACAGCCCGGCGAGGGCGGCTGGATCCGCCACGACGGAACGACCTACGACTAGAGCCGGTACCGTACGGGGTCGCCCGAGCCCGGCGCGGGACCGCGACCGGGTTCTCCCGCTGTCAGGGCGAGTCACCGCTGTAGCGCTGCGGTTCGGCGCCTTCCACGTCGCCGATCTCGGCGCTGTCGTGAACGAAAAGATTCACCGGGCGCTCGAAAACGAGCGGGCCGTCGACCTTGCTGTCCGCGCCGATGACGACGCGGACGGGATCATGCTCGCCGAACGAGAAGCCCTGGGGCTTGGCCACTTTGAGGCGGCCCTTGACGTGGCTCCCTTCGAGAATCTCGATGTTTCCATTCGTCGTTCCGATCGCCGAGGCTTCCGCGCCGGTCAGCTTGATCCGGCCGTTGACCGTCGACACCGTGCCCTCGGCCACCGCGCCGGATTCGAGGTTGATGCTGCCGTTGACCGTGCTGACCGACCCGGCGACCCGGCTTCGCTCTCCGACAGACACCCGGCCGTTGACGTTTTCCAGGGTGCCGTTGACCACGATTGCCTCGGCCAGGCTGATGCTGCCATTGACGGCACTCAGCTCGCCGACGACCGAATTCGCGCCGACCTCGACCGACCCGTTCACCGACGAGACCTCGCCGTTGACCTGACAGTCGCTGCCGATGCTGATCGAGCCGTTCACCACCGAGATGTCGTCATCGTGGACCGAGCCGTCGGCCAGGGAAAAGTCTCCCACGACCGAACCGCAGCCGGCCAGCAGGAGGAGGGCAAACAGGACTAGGAAAGTGCGCTTCATGGCTTGGACTCCTCGAAATGGGGCGACAAAAGGTTCATGATGCACCCGGCCAGCCCGGCCGCGCCAGTGTCTTAAGTCACGAGCGATCCAGCGCCAGGCCGGCGAAATCGAACAGTTCCCGGTCGCATAGTTGCGAGGGGGCCACGTTTCCCAGTGCCCGGAAAATCGACATCTTCCGGCCCGGCTGGGCTCGTTCCCACTCGGCGAGCATGCGTTTGATGTTCTGACGCTCGAGGTTGGGCTGACTGCCGCAGAGATTGCAGGGAATGATGGGGTAGCGCCGCAACTCCGCCAGGCGCTCCAGGTCCTTTTCGAGACAGTAGGCGAGGGGTCGGATGACGATGTTCTGCCCGTCGTCGCTCAACAACTTCGGCGGCATGCCCTTGAGTGCGGCACCGTGAAAGAGGTTGAGGAAGAAGGTTTCGACGATGTCGTCGAGGTGGTGCCCCAGTGCAATCTTGGTCAGGCCGTTTTCCCGCGCATACTCGTAGAGCGTGCCGCGCCGCATTCGGGAGCACAGCCCGCAGGTCGTCTTGCCCTCCGGCACCACGCGCTTGACCACCGAATAGGTGTCCTTCTCGATGACGTGGTAGTCCACGCCGAGCGACTCCAGGTACTCTGGCAGCACGTGTTCGGGAAACCCGGGCTGCTTCTGATCGAGGTTGACGGCCACCAGGTCGAACTTGATCGGCGCGGCCTGCTTGAGCCCGAGCAGCAGGTCGAGCATGGCGTAGGAGTCCTTACCCCCGGACAGGCAGACCATGATCCGATCGCCGGGCTCGATCATGTTGTAGTCCGTTACCGCCTGCCCGACCTGGCGGCGCAGGCGCTTGATCAGCTTGTTGGTGTTATATTGCTGCTTGCGCGACTTCTCGTCGCTCGGCTGATCCTCGACGACGGTCAGCGGCAGGGTGGCGCGGTTCATGGCTGCGCTCCGAGTGTTTCCAAACCCCTCATTCTAGCGGCAAAGTGACCGAAGACCTCGCCGAAATCACCGCCCGCCTGCACGAGCTCCGCGAAGAGCATCGCGATCTCGACCAGGCCATCGAGCGCATGGCCGACAATCCGGCCGTTGACCAGCTTCAGCTGCGCCGCCTCAAGAAGCGCAAATTGCGCCTGCGGGACCAGATTGCCTGGTACGAGAGTCGGCTGATTCCGGACCTCGACGCCTAGCGGCGGCTGCGCCGCCGCCAGCCGGCTCAGCTCTCCTCCCCGGTCAACTCGAGCAGCTCCGGCGTCACCTGGATGATGGTGTGCCGAATCTCCTTGCTCAGTACCAGCTTGGCGTCCCGGGCAAAGGTCTCGAGCTGCTTCCCGAAGACCAGGCAGCTGTCCTCGTCCCGGGACAGGAAGCCGCTTTCGAACATCGCCTCGATGAACTGCCGGAACAGGGTCCGGTCGTAGAACTCCGGTGCTTCGAATTCGTGCAGCAGGGAAATCCGCTGGGCGGCGAGGATGCAAAGCTGTTCGAGCTGGCGGCGGTTGAGCTTGCCGGAGCCGTTCTTGACCAGTACTGCCATGGTGATGAAGTAACGCTCGAACGTTTGCAGCAGGGAGCCGCCGAGCAGGCGCAGGTAGTAGCTTTCGTCGCTGCCGCCGGGTGCGCGCTGCAGGACGTCGCCGGAGGCGCGCAGCAGCTCGAGCTCGATCAGGGAGTCGATACAGCGCTCGACCACGCCGTCCAGCTCTTCGTCCGACCAGGGCAGGAAGAGCTCACGCTGCAGGAACGGGTAGACCGTGCGGCTGAGGTTGCGCAACCGCGAGCGGCGAACCCGCTGTGTGTTGAGAAAGCAGCAGGCGATCCAGGCGGTAACCGCGAGGAGGTGCGCGGTGTTGTTTCGGAAATAGGTCAGCAGCACCGCGCGTGTGGCGTCGGTGCGGATGATGTTGCCCAGGCGGTGCTCCTGGCGTTCGACGATGCCCAGCTCCAGCCCGTACTCCACGACCTGCCCTGGTGTCATGCGCGTGATGGTGATGCGATCGGAATAGCTGCTCAGACGCACTACGTTCTTGAGCACGCCGATCATCTTCTCAAGGTCGTCCTCGTCGAGGGCGTGTTTGCGGCTGGCCAGCAGCGCCGTGGCCAGGAGGTTGACCGGGTTCACGTCGGCCGAGCGATTGATGTTGACCATGATGCGCTCGGACAGGTCGTCCACGACGTCGCCGAGCCAGGGCGGCTTGCTGCCGTTGTCGAGCTTCTCGCCGCGCCAGCCGGGATTGTGGTCGTCGAGCATGCTCTCGAGCTTGATGGGCTCGCCGAAGCTGACCGTCACCTCGCCGTAGTTCTTGCGCAGGATGTTGACCAGATTGCGGAAATCTGAAAGGGACTCCGGCTTTTTCTGCTGGCCCGAAAGCTCGGAAATGTAGGAGCTGCCCTCGGCCAGACGCTCGTACCCGATGTAGACCGGCTGGAATAGTAGCGGCCGCGAGGGATTGCGCAGGAACGCCCGCACGGTGATCGAGAGCATGCCGCCCTTCGGTGGCAGCAGGCGGCCGGTACGCGAGCGGGTGCCTTCGATGAAATACTCCAGGGCCACGCCCCGGTCGAGGATCAGCGTGACGTACTGGTTGAACACAGCCGCGTAGAGCGGCTGCGAGCGGAAGGAACGGCGCAGGAAGAACGCCCCGCCGCGGCGCAGCAGCGGGCCCACCAGGGGCATGTTGAGGTTCACGCCGGCGGCAATGTGCGGCGGAACGAATCCCCGGTGGTAAAGCAGGTAGGACAGCAGCATGTAGTCGATGTGGCTGCGATGGCAGGGCACGTACACGATTTCGTGGCCCGCCTGCGCCTCGCGGAACTGGCTGAAATGGTGGACGACCACGCCCCGGTAGATGCGGCTCCAGAACCAGGTCAGCAGCAAGTCGGCGATTCGCACGAAGGCGTAGGAATAGTCGGCCGAGATCTCGCGGGCGTACTTGCGCGCGATCAGCTCGGCCTTGTCTTCGCTGATGTCGTCGCGACGGGCCTTGGCCGTGATGGCCTGCTGCACGGACTCTGAACGGATCACGCGCTCGACCAGCGTTCGCCGGTGCGAGCGGTCCGGGCCGATGGCTGCCGTGCGAACGCGCTTGAAGTGCACGCGCAGGACCCGGCTGATACGGCCCAGGGCCTGGGAACTGTCCTCCGTCTCGGCCAGTACTTCGCCCACGTCGACCGGCTTGCCGAACTGGACCATCGTGGCGCGGCCATTGATGACCGTCGAGAAAAGGCGGCGGATGCGGCCCGCGACGCCCCAGTTCTCGGAGAACAGGATCTTGAAGATGCTGTCTTCCTTGTCGGGCGCGCGACCGATGAGCACGCTGACCGGCACGATCTGCACCTGCGCGATGTCGGTGGTATCGGCATGCCCCAGCAGTTGTCGCAGCATTTGCGAATGCCGGCGCCGCTGCAGCCGTCGGATGAAGACTCCGCCGTAGCGGCGCGAAGCCCCGTAGGATCGCGGCAGCATGCCCTCGCCCACCCGGAAGGCCTCGCCCGGTCGTGGCCAGCCCAGCTTGCGGCAGACTTCATCGACGATCAGCAGGGAGCTCAGGGCATAGGTGTCGAGCACGTAGAAGACCGGCCGCTCGGGATCGATGTCGAGTTCCGACAGGTCCTCGGGCAGCACGGTGGTGCGCACCCACCAGTGCAGTATGCGCCGGAGCAGGTTCAGCCAGGCGCCGTAGAGCCGGGCCGGCAGGCCGATTGAGGGGCTGGTTCGCTGCATGACTGGGGTCGAGGTTCGGGGCGGCAAGTTTACCATCCGGGTCGGAGGGCCCTGCGCAAAGAAAAACCGGGCGCCCCTGCAGGGCGGCCCGGAGAAGTCGGCAAAAGCCGATAGGACTGTATTGATTGTTGATCGCGGGGACGCGAACGAAACCTCGAATTCACCTCCCTCGACGCAAAATCATATACCAGGGCGGCTTATCTAATCAAGTTTTTCACGAAAGTTATATAACTAACTGAAATAACTAGCTATCTCTTCCTGTATGCCCGCCGCCGCGGCCGTCGGGTCGGCCGCATCGCGGATCGGGCGGCCGACCACGATGTAGTCGGCGCCGGCCGCGAAGGCGTCGTGTGCGCTGAGCGTGCGCTTTTGCTCGTCGCGGTTGGCCACCGGCCGGATGCCCGGGCAGACGGCGACCAGCCGGTCGTCGACCTCGCGTCGCAGTGCCGGAACTTCCAGGCCCGAGGAGATCACGCCGGTACAGCCGATCTCGAAGGCGCGCCTCGCGCGCGAGAGTACAAGCGACTCGACGTCGCACTGGAATCCCAGGTCGTCGAGGTCGCCCTGGTCCAGGCTGGTCAGGGCGGTGACGGCGAGGATCCCCATCTCGCCCCGGTTGGCGACCGCTTCGGCCAGCATGCCGTCGTTGCCGTGCACGGTCAGGAAGTCGACGTCGCGGCGCGCGAGCTGGGCTGTGGCGCGACCCACGGTGGGCGGGATATCGAACAGTTTGAGGTCGGCGAAGACGCGCTTGCCGGCCTGCTTGAGTTCATCGGCCAGTTCGAAGTAGTGGCCGCTCAGGAAGAACTCCAGGCCGAGCTTGTAGAAGCGGACGTGTTCGCCCAGTTGCCGGATCAGGCCGCGCGCGCGGTCGATGTCGGGCACGTCGAGCGCGAAGATCAGGCGTTCGGCGTCGGGAATGTTGCGACGGTTCTCAGGCAGGCTCATTGAAATGCTCCAGGATGCTCGGGGCGATGCGGTCGGGGTGCACCATGTGCAGGTGATGGCCGCCGGGGCAGCTCACCGTCTCGCGGCGATGGCGCAGCGCGGCCAGGCGCAGGCCGAACATGCGCGAATCCATCAGGCCGGTGCCTGCCTCGGAGTGGATGTTGAGGACCGGGCACTCGATGCCGGCGATCAGGTCGATGACCTGGGGTTCGGTATAGCGATGGGCCGTGGGCCAGGTCAGCCGCAGGTCGTGGCCCCACTGCCAGCCGCCCTCGACCTCGACAAGCCCGCGCTCGGCCAGCAGGCGGGTCGACGCCTCGGTGAGGTCGCTGCCCTGGCGCCGCGCGGCGATCGCGTCCTCGCGCCGGGCGTGCACACGCCGCTCGCGCGGCTTCGAGCGCGCCACCGCCTTGCGCCAGCCCTCGGCCGTGCGGTCGGCCGGTGCCGACAAGGGGCCCAGTCCCTCGATGAGCGCCATCGACCGCACCCGTTGCGGTGCGGCGGCGGCCACCAGGGTCGACACCGCGCCGCCGAGCGAGTGTCCGAGCAGGTTCGCCCGTTCCCAGCCCAACGCATCGAGCACGGCCAGCACGTCGAAGGCATAGTCGTCGAAGTGATAGCGCGCGCCTTCGGGGCGGGGCGCGGAGCGGCCGTGCCCGGGAAAGTCGATGGCCACGAGGTCGAGCCCTTCGAGGTGCTCGGCCAGCGGGAGAAAGGAGTTGGCGTTGTCGAGCCAGCCGTGCAGGGCCAGCACCGGGATCTCGCCCGCGCGCTGCCGCAGCCCGGCGACCCGACCGTCGAGCAGCTCGACGGTCTCCATCAGTCCAGCCGCTCCAGGTTGGCGTAGGACAGCACCAGCCACTTCTGGCCGGCAGTCTCGAAATTGATCTGCACGCGCGCGTTGGGGCCGCTGCCCTCGACGTTGACCACGGTGCCGATGCCGAAGCGCTCGTGGCTGACGGTCGAGCCCAGGTTGAAGTCGTGCTCCGGCCCGGGCTGCGACATACCGCCGCCACCGAAAGACGTACCGGCGTAGCGGGCGGCCCGCGGGCGCACCTGCTCGGTCAGCTCCTCGGGGAGCTCATCGAGGAAGCGCGAGGGATAGGTCGTCGAGGTCTGGCCGTGGAGCATGCGCGACTCGGCGTAGGTCAGGTACAGGCGCTGCATGGCGCGGGTCATGCCGACGTAGCACAGGCGACGCTCTTCGGACAGGCGCCCCGGCTCCTCGGTCGATTTCTGGTGAGGGAAAAGGCCCTCCTCCATGCCGGACAGGAACACCAGGGGAAACTCCAGGCCCTTGGCCGAGTGCAGGGTCATCAGCTGCACGCAATCCTGCCACTTCTCGCCCTGGTGCTCGCCCGCCTCCAGCGCGGCCTGGGCCAGGAACGAGGCCAGCGGGCTCAGGCCCGACTGCTCGTCCTCGAGCGGCTGGTCAAAGGTCTCGGCGGCGCGAATCAGCTCGGTCAGGTTTTCCTCCCGCGATTCGGCGCGATCGGGCGCCTCGCGCTGCCGGTACCAGCGCGCCAGGTCGGCGGTCTCGACCACCGCCGACATCAGCTCGCCCAGCGAGGCGTCGCGCGTGCGCCGGTCGAGGTCGTTGATGATCTCGAGGAACTGTGCCACCGCGTTGCCGGCGCGTGCGGCGAAGGCGCCGGAATCGCGCATGGCCGTGGCGGCGGCAAACAGGGAGGTTCCGGCAGATCGCGCGTGCTCGCGGATGGCGGCCACGGTGCGCTCGCCGATGCCGCGCGCGGGCACGTTGACCACCCGCTCGAAGGCCGGGTCGTCGTCGCGGTTGTGGACCAGTCTGAGGTAGCCCATGGCGTCCTTGATCTCGGCGCGCTCGAAGAAGCGCTGCCCGCCGTAGACGCGATAGGGAATGCCTTCGGCCAGCAGCTGGTGTTCGAACAGGCGCGACTGGGCATTGGAGCGATACAGCACCGCCGCTTCCGAGGCTGCGCCGCCCTGCTCGAGCCAGTCGCGGATGCGCGCGACCACGAACTCGGCTTCCTCCTCGGCGCTGAAGGCCGAGAAGATGCCGATGGGCTCGCCCTGCTCGCCCTCGGTCCACAGGTTCTTGCCCATCCGTTCTTCGTTGTTGGCGATCACCCGGTTGGCCGCCTCGAGGATGGTCGCCGTCGAGCGGTAGTTCTGCTCCAGGCGGATCACGGTCGGGTCGAAGTCGCGCGCGAAGTCCGAGACGTTCTCGACCCGCGCGCCGCGCCAGCCGTAGATCGACTGGTCGTCGTCACCGACGACGAACAGGCGGGCGCGATCACCGGCGATGATGCGTACCAGCGCGTACTGGAGCTTGTTGGTGTCCTGGAATTCGTCGATCAGGATATGACCGAAGCGGTCGCGGTACTGCGCCTGGCGCGCCGGGTTGTCGCGCAGCAGTTCGAGCGTGCGCAGCAGCAGCTCGGCGAAATCCACCAGGCCCGAGCGCTCGCAGTAGTCCTGGTAGTTGCGGTAGATCGCCACCTGGGTGAGCGCATGCGGGTTGTCGAAGGGCTCGATGTGCTCGGGCCGGCGCCCCTCGTCCTTGTGATGGTTGATGAAGCCCTGCTGCTGCCGGGCCGGATACTCGCCCTCGTCGAGCTCCATGTCGCGGATCACGCGCCGGATCAGGCGGTACTGGTCCTCGCTGTCGAGGATCTGGAAGGTCTCGGGCAGGCCGACGTCGGCGGCATGCATGCGCAGGATGCGGTGGCAGATGCCGTGGAAGGTGCCGATCCACAGCCCGTCGGGACGCAGGCCCAGCAGCTTGCCGACGCGCGCGCGCATTTCGCCGGCGGCCTTGTTGGTGAAGGTCACCGCCAGCAGGCCCATCGGGCTGACGTGGTGGACCTGGATCAGCCAGGCGATGCGATGGACGAGTACGCGCGTCTTGCCCGAGCCCGCACCGGCGAGCACCAGCACGTGCCCGTCCTCGGCCGTGACGGCCTCACGCTGCGCGTCGTTGAGATCCTCGAGCAGGTGGCTGACGTCCATGCGGCGTCAGCTCCGTTCGATCGCCCGGAAACCGATATCCGACCGGTAGAAGGCGTCCTCGAAGCCGACCTGGGCGATCCACTGGTAGGCCAGTGCCTGGGCCTGTTTCGGCGTGTCGCCCAGGGCGCACAATGCGAGCACGCGCCCGCCGCTGGTCACCACGCGGCCTTCGTCGTCGATGGCCGTTCCGGCGTGAAAGATCTTCACGTCGGCGGGGAAGTTCGAGTCGAGCCCCGTGATCGGGTGGCCCTTCTCGTAGCTTCCGGGATAGCCGCCCGCGGCCATGACCACGGCCAGGGCCGTGCGTTCGTCCCACTCGGGCTCGATCTCGTCGAGCGTGCCTTCGAGAGCGTGCTCGATGATCTCGACGAGGTCGGATTCGAGCCGGAACAGGATCGGCTGCGTTTCGGGGTCGCCGAAGCGCACGTTGAACTCCAGCACCTTCGGTCCGGTGGCGGTGAGCATCACGCCGGCGTAGAGAAAGCCGGTGAACGCCGAGTCGTCCTCGGCGAGTCCCGCGAGCGTCGGCTCGATGACCTCCTCGACGATTCGGCGGTGGATCGTCTCGTCTACGACGGGGGCCGGCGAATAGGCCCCCATGCCGCCGGTGTTGGGCCCGCGGTCGCCGTCATCGCGGCGTTTGTGGTCCTGGCTGGAGGCCATAGAAAGGAACTGCCGCCCGCTGGCGACGACGATGAAACTGGCCTCCTCGCCGACCAGGAACTCCTCGATGACCACGCGCCGGCCGGCCTGTCCGAAGGCCTCACCGGAAAGCATGTCTTCGAGCGTGGCGCGGGCGTCGGCCTCGGTCTCGGCGATCACCACGCCCTTGCCGGCCGCCAGGCCGTCGGCCTTGAGCACCACCGGCAGGCCGATGCCGTGGATCATCTCCATGCCTTCCTCGACATCGTCGACCACGCCGAAGGCGGCGGTGGGGATGTCGTGGCGGAACATGAAATCCTTGGCGAATGCCTTGGACGACTCCAGGCGCGCAGCGTCGGCGCTCGGGCCGAAGCACTTCAGGCCGGCCGCCTCGAAGCGGTCGACGATGCCGGCGGCCAGCGGCGCCTCCGGACCGACCACGGTCAGGCCGGCCGATTCGGCCCGGGCCAGCTCGATCAGCCCGTCGATGTCCTCGGCCCCGACCGCGGCATTGCGCATGCCCGGCTCGGAGGCCGTGCCGGCATTGCCGGGCGCGACGATGACTTCCGAAACCTTGTCCGACTGCGCCAGCTTCCAGGCCAACGCATGCTCACGACCACCGCCGCCGACGACGAGGACTTTCATGGGGTGCTTATCCGGGTTTTGGGGTACCGAGTCATTGTAGCGCGGCTTCGGTTGTGTTCGGGGATGGTACGGGGTTCTCGCAACGGCGCAATGGCGCGAAGGCCGCAATGAAAAGAAAGAAAAAAGTTTCTTGGAGAACCGGGTGCCGGAGCGTCTTCGGCTTCTCAGGGATTTACTGTTGTTCGGTCTTCTTCAGTCGTTTTCAGCCATTCTTTGCGATCGTTGCGCCACTGCGCCGTTGCGAGAAACGACAAGCCACCGGCGCCGGCTGACGCTCAATGCCGAAAGTGCCGCCGCCCCGTCAGGACCATGGCGATGCCGTGCTTGTTGCAGGCGTCGATGACTTCCTGGTCCCGCTTCGAGCCGCCGGGTTGGATGACGGCGCGGATGCCGCGTTCGGCGGCGGCTTCGATGCTGTCGGCGAAGGGGAAGAAGGCGTCGGAGGCCATCACGGCGCCGTCGAGCGACAGGCCGGCGGCCTCGGCCTTGATCGCGGCGAAGCGGGCCGAATCGACGCGGCTCATCTGGCCGGCGCCGATGCCCACGGTGGCGCGATCCTTCGCATAGACGATGGCGTTGGAGCGAACCAGGCGCACCGCCGCCCAGGCGAAACGCAGATCGTCGAGCTCGGCGTCGTCGGGCGAGCGTTCGGTAACGATCTCGAGCGGGGGCACCGTTTGCCAGTCGTCGGCCGCCTGGACCAGCCAGCCGCCGTCGATCGCTTGCAACTCCAGCGGTTGCGGCGCGGCGTCGCCGGGTGTGAGCACGCGAACGTTGGGCTTGGCGGCCAGCATCTCGCGAGCCTCGCCGCTCACCGACGGGGCGATCAGCACTTCCATGAACTGTTTGAGGAGACGCGAGGCGAGCGCACCGTCGACCTCCCGGTTGACCGCGATGATGCCGCCGAAGGCCGAGGTCGGGTCGCAGGCGAGCGCCTTGTCGTAGGCTTCGGCGATGCCTGCGCCCTGGGCCGCACCGCAGGGGTTGGTGTGCTTGACGATCACGCAGGCCGGTGCCTCACCCAGGCTCCTGATGCCGGCCCAGGCGGCGTCGGCGTCGAGCAGGTTGTTGTAGCTCAGGGGCTTGCCCTGCAGCGGCTGGCAGCCGGCCAGGCCGTGCGCGCCCTGGCCGCGCACGCGGTAGACGCCGGCGGCCTGGTGGGGGTTCTCGCCGTAGCGCAGCGGCTGCAGGGCATCGAGCGCCAGGTTGAGCCTTGGCGGCAACTCGCTTTCGGCGTCGTGGGCCGAGAGCCACTGGCTGATCTGGCCGTCATAGGCGCAGGTGTGCGCGAAGGCCTTCGTGGCCAGGCCGCGCCGACCGCGTTCGTCGGGGCCTTCGGGCAGGGAGTCGATGAAACCGGGGTAGTCGTCCGGGTCGCACAGTACGCAGACGTCGCGGTGATTCTTGGCCGCCGCGCGCAGCATGGCCGGGCCGCCGATGTCGATGTTCTCGATGGCCTCGCCGAGCGTGCAGTCGGGGTTGGCCACGGTTTCGGCGAAGGGATAGAGGTTGACCACAACCACGTCGATGCCCTCGATGCCGTGCTCGGCCATCACCGACGCGTCGGTGTCGCGCCGGCCGAGGATGCCGCCATGGATCTTCGGATGCAGGGTCTTGACCCGACCGTCCATGATTTCGGGGAAGCCCGTCACTTCGCCGACTTCGGTGACGGTCAGCCCCGCCTCGGTCAGGGTTCGCGCCGTCCCGCCGGTCGATAGCAGCCCGAAGCCTGCCTGGTCGAGACGGCGTGCGAGTTCCACCAGCCCGCGCTTGTCGGACACGCTCAGCAGGGCCCAGCGTCGATTCGGATTATTCATGGGGTGTGGCTACTCCAGGCCGTAGCGGCGGATGCGGTTGCGCAGCGTGGTGCGGGTGATACCCAGGATGTCGGAAGCCTTCGACTGGTTGCCGCCGGTGTGCTCGAGCACGGTCTCGACGAGCGCGCGTTCGGCTTCGCCCATGATCAGGCCGTGCAGGTTGTCGGGCGGCGTGTGGCCCATGTCGTCCAGGTACTGGCGGACGACGCAGCGCACGAATTCATGCAGGCACGGGCCCTGGTCTGGCTGCTTATCGGACAAGCTTCGAGTCCCTCGACAGGCTTGGAATGTTCGGCCATTGCGGCGGACCGCAAACCTTAGCACATCCGGAAGAGCTTCTATTAGTGGAAACGCATCTGGAAGCCCGCCGGCTGGCCCGTTCCGACCACGAATTCCAGCAGTATGGGCATGACCACCCCGGCGGGCAGGCCGCGCTCGACGACTTCCGGGTCGCGGATGTACTCCTCCGGCCGCAGGCGCCGGACGCCGAGCACCTGCTGGCTGGCGTCGAAGAACCGCACCTCGACGATCGGGAAGGGCACGGAACGGTCGGCCTGGTTGCGCAGGCTGGCGCTGATGACGACGGCGTCGTCCAGGCTGGGATGGGGGTGCAGGTCGCGCGAGACGATCTGGATGGCCTCGTTCGGGTCGAGGCCGGTGTCGAGTTGGCCCGAGCCGCCGAGCCAGCGCGCCACCGGCGAGCCGGGCGTCTGCCACAGGGCCCACAGCTGCACCAGCAGCAACAGGACCAGGGCGCCGCTGATCGCCGGCCACAGCCACCGGCGGCCTTCGCTTTCGGCGCCGTCGTTCTCGAACCCCGGCAGTGGCTCGATCGGCCCGGTCTCCTCGCTGTCGTCCTCCGGTTCGTCGAAGTACTCTACCGGCAGTTCGGCCTGCACCATGTCGGGGTGCTCGAGCATGGGCGGCATGCCGGTACCGCGCAGCGGTTCGTCGGCGGCATCGGGGTGCTGCTCGAAGAGCTGGGAGAGGCTGTTGAAGGTCTTGCCGCAGTTGCCGCAGCGAACCACGCCGGCGGCCTCGGCGAGCAGGCGGGCCGGAATCTCGTAGACCGCCTGGCAGGCCGGACAGCGCGTGTAGTACACGGCGGTGGCCTCAGCCGTCCTCTTGGCGCGGCGCGGTCAGGTCGCGGTAGCGCTCGAGGTTGGCCGCGAAGCGGTCGCGGGCTTCCTGCTCGCGCTCCTCGAGGCGCTCGAGATCGCCGCGCAGGCTGCGCAGTTCGGCGCGGGTGTCGTCGATTTCGGTCTGAAGCCGGTCCGGCACGTTCCGGCCCTGTCGATTGAGTTCGGCCGCTCGGCCGACCAGGCTTTCGAACCGGTTCTCGACCAGGTCCAGGGCCATGCGCGTCGAGGCGCGCTGGCTCTCGATGCCGGCCAATTGCATGTCCAGGGCTTCGCGCAGGTCTTCCTCGCTGCTGTAGGTGGCCAGCAGCATCCGGTCGCGGGCTTCCTGGCTGCGTTCGGCCGCTTCCTGTCGGGCCTGCTCGGCGCGCTGTCGCCGCCGCTCGGCGATTTCTTCCGGGCTCAGCGCCGGCTCGACGCGCTCGCGCACCGTGCCGTCGGGGGCCAGGCGGACGTAGCCGTAATCCTTGAACTCGGGGGGAACGGACTGGCCGTAGTGCGTCTCGCCCTCGTCGTCGACCCAGCGATACACGGACTGGGCATGGGCCGCGGACGCGGCCAGGGCGAGCGGCAGGAACAGCAGCAGAATCTTGCGCAGCATTGGAGAAATCACGCGCCGTAGCGTTGTTGGTAGCCTATCACGGCATCGAGACTCGCCGGCGGGCGGTCGTGGGATGCCAGCCAGTCGATGAGATCCTGCAGGCTGGCGATCGACACCACCTGCAATCCACGGGATTCGACAACCTGCACCGCCGAACGTTCGTCCTCGGTGCCGCGTTCCTGGCGGTCGAGGGCGATGGCCACGCCGGTCGCGGTGGCACCCGCGTCGGCGATGATGTCGAGCGCCTCCCCGATCGAGGTTCCGGCCGAGATCACGTCGTCGACGATCAGTACGCGCCCGGCCAGCGGGGCACCCACCAGAACGCCGCCTTCGCCGTGGCGCTTGGCTTCCTTGCGGTTGTAGGCGAAAGGCACGTCGATGCCGTGATCGCGCGACAGGCTCAGCGCCACGGCCGTGGCCAGCGGAATGCCCTTGTAGGCCGGTCCGAAGAGCATGTCGAATTCGACGCCGGCATCGACGATGGCTTCCGCGTAGCAGCGCGAGAGCGTGTCGATGGCCGCGCCGGTGCTGAACTCGCCGGCGTTGAAGAAATACGGGCTCTCGCGCCCGGACTTCAGGGTGAAGTTGCCGAAGCGCAGGGCCTCGCGGTCGAGGGCCAGCTGCAGGAAGCGTGTGGTGAAGGACTTGAGCATGTGTTCATTTTAGTGGAACACTTGATCGAGGTCATGCAGGCTCGGCCAGCCTGCCCTATTCTGCATTCCTCACATTCGGGGAGGCTCCATGACGCAGCGCACGGACAGCGAGCGGCCGGTCGTCTTCGAGGCCCGAGGGCTGACTCGGGTCTACCACATGGGCGAGGTGGCCATTCACGCCCTTCGCGGCGTCGACCTGGATCTCTACGCAGGCGAGCTGGTCGTGATGCTCGGCGCCTCCGGTTCGGGCAAGTCCACCTTGCTCAATATCCTGGGCGGCCTCGACGCGCCCACCGAGGGCACGATCCGCTACCGGGGCGAGTTGCTCGGCGACGGCGGCGAGCGTGAGCTGACCCGATTCCGGCGCGAGCACGTCGGCTTCGTCTTCCAGTTCTACAACATGATTCCCAGCCTGACGGCGCTCGAGAACGTCGCCGTGGTCACCGACATCGCGCGCGAACCGATGGCGCCGATCGAGGCCCTGCGCCTGGTCGGGCTGGAAGACCGCGCCGATCACTTTCCTTCGCAGCTTTCCGGCGGCGAGCAGCAGCGCGTGGCCATCGCCCGGGCCGTGGCCAAGCGTCCGGCCGTGCTGATGTGCGACGAACCCACCGGGGCGCTGGACTCGAAGACCGGCATCCGTGTGCTCGAGGTGATCGAGCAGGTCAACCGCGAAATCGGCACGACCACCGTGGTGATCACCCACAACGCGGTGATCGCGCGCATGGCCGACCGCGTCGTGCGTCTGCGCGACGGCCGCATCGACGCCATCGACCACAACGCCGAGCGCGCCGAGCCGGCGTCGCTAAGCTGGTAGCTGCGATGCGCGCGCTCGACCACAAGCTGCTGCGGGATTTCTCCGGGCTGAAGGGGCAGGTGGCGGCCATTGCCGTCGTGATCGCCGCCGGCGTGATGACCCTGATCATCGCCGTGACCTCGCTCGACGCGATCAGCTACGGTCAGCGGGCCTTCTACCGCGATCACGCTTTTGCCGACGTGTTCGCGGAGCTCAAGCGCGCCCCGGAATATCTGGCCGGCAAGATCGCTTCGGTCGATGGCGTTAACCGGGTTCACACGCGCGTTGTCGCCCCGGTGCGGCTCGAGATCGCCGGCTTCGAGGACCCGGTCAGCGGGCAGCTGATCAGCATCCCCGACGGCGACCAACCGCCGATCAACAGCCTGCACCTGCGCGAGGGGCGGCTGCCCGAATCCGGCCGGGCCGACAGTGTGGCCGTCAGCGAGCCCTTCGCCGAAGCGCACGGCCTGCGTGCCGGTGACCGGCTGCGCGCGATCATCAACGGCCGGCTGGAGACCCTGACCGTCAGCGGCATCGTGCTCTCGCCCGAGTACATCTACCAGCTCGGACCCGCCGACCTGATTCCCGATTACGAGCGCTTCGGCGTGCTGTGGATGAACCGTCGCGCGCTCGCCCGGGCCTTCGACATGGACGGCGCCTTCAACAGCGTGGTCCTGACCCTGCAGGCGGGCGTCGGGCCCGAGCCGGTGATCGCCGAGCTCGACCGCCTGCTGGCCGACTACGGCACGCTCGGCGCCTACGCCCGCGATGAACAGGTCTCGCATCGCATCCTGTCTCAGGAAATCGACCAGCTGCAGGTCACCTCGGTGATCCTGCCGGCGATCTTCCTGGGCGTTTCCGCCTTCCTGCTCAGCGTGCTGATGGGGCGGATCGTGCGTAACCAGCGTCAACAGGTCGCCGTCCTCAAGGCCTTCGGCTACAGCAGCGCCGAGCTGATCCGGCACTACGCGGTGCTCACCGCGGCGATCGTGCTCGTCGGCGTGCTCGTCGGCGTGATCCTCGGGGCCTGGGCGGCCGACTGGGTGGCCGAGCTGTACATGCAATACTTCCGCTTTCCCGAGACCCGCTTCGAGGTGCGGCCCCAGGTGATCGTCCTGGGCACGGCGGTGTCGGGTGCGGCGGCCATGCTCGGAACCTGGCGCGCCGTGCGCGAGGCGGCCGTCCTGGCGCCGGCGGTGGCCATGCGCCCGCCCGCGCCGGCCACTTTTCGCCGCGGCTGGCTGGATCGCTCGCGCTTGCGCCGCTGGATCGACCAGCCGACGCGGATCATCCTGCGCAACCTCGGCCGCCATCGCATCAAGGCCTCGCTGTCGGTGCTGGGCATTGCGCTGTCGGTCGCGCTGCTGGTCGTGGGCGGCTACCAGTTCAACGCCATCGATCAGCTCATCGACACGCAGTACCGCAAGGTGCTGAAGATGGACGCCATCGTGCACTTCAACGACGTCGCGCCCGAGCGCGCGGCAGCGGAATTGCTTCACTATCCCGGTGTCGAGCACGTCGAAGCCTTTCGCAGTGTGCCCGTGCGCCTGGTTCACGGCGTGCGCGACTACCGCACCGCCATCGAGGGCATGAATCGCCGCCCCGTCCTGCGCGGGCTCATCGACCGCGCGGGCGTCGACCAGGAGCTGCCCGAATCGGGCCTGGTGCTCACCGACTACCTGGCCGAGCACCTCGGCGCGCGTCCCGGCGACCTGATCGATGTCGAGATCAAGACCGGGCACCGCCGAACCGTCCAGGTGCCGCTCGCCGGCGTGGTCGCCGAACCCCTGGGCGTGAGCGCCTACATGGCCCGGCCCGCCCTCAACCGCCTGATGCGCGAGGGACCGGCGGCCTCCGGCTTCTGGTTGTCGCTGGACCGCAGCGAGGAAACCGCGCTCTTCCGCGAGTTGTGGGACGTTCCGAAGGTGGCCGGTATCGGGCTGATTGCGCAGGCCGAGGCCGACATTCGGGGCTACATCGAGGACACCATGCTCGGCACGATGGGCGTCATGCTCTTGCTGGCCGTTTCGATCGCCTTCGCCGTGGTCTACAACAGCGCCCGCATCGCCTTTGCCGAGCGCGAGCGCGAACTGGCCACGCTGCGGGTGCTGGGCTTCGGCCGCGGCGAAGTCGCCTGGATCCTGGTCGGGGAGCTCTTCGTGTTGACCCTGCTGGCGATCCCGCTGGGCTGGTTGCTGGGCACCGGGCTGGCCTGGATTCTCACCGAGGCAATCGAGATGGACCTGTTTCGCATCCCCTTCGTGATCAGCCGTCAGGCCTACGCGATGTCGGCGGCCGGCGTGCTGGCTGCCGCCGTGCTGTCGGCGCTGCTCATCGCGCCCCGCCTGGCACGCCTCGACATGGTCACGGCGCTGAAGTCGGTCGAGTAGCGGATATGTACGGAGTCAAACCAATGGGCAATTCACCATGACGACGCTTAGAAAGATCCTGATTGGCCTGGCCGCGCTGGCGGGTCTGGCGGTGCTGGTCTGGGCGATGCGCCCGGCGCCGGTGCCGGTCACGGCCGTATCGGTCGAGCGCGGCCCGCTGGCCGAGACAGTCGAGGAAGAAGGCCGGACCCACCTGCGCGACACCTACATCGTGTCGGCCCCGATCGGCGGCTACCTGCACCGGGTGGTGCTGGAGCCCGGCGATCGCATCGCCGCGGGCGACACGGTATTCGAGCTCGAGCCGCCGCCGGCCCCGGCCCTCGACGCGCGCACACGCGAGCAGGCCCGCGAAACGCTGGCCGCCGCACAGGCCCGGCTGGAAGCGGCGCGGGCCGAGCGCGGCAACCGCGAGGCCGACCTGGCCCTGGCCGAAAGCGAGCTGCGCCGGATCCGCGAGCTGCACGAGCGCTCGCTGGTGGCCGAGAGCGAGCTCGAACGCGCCGAGAGCGCGGCCTCGCGGGCCCGCTCGGCGCTGGCCGCCGCGCGAGCCTCGGTCGAGGCGGCCGGCTACGAGGTCGCCAACGCGCGTGCCGTTCTCGACATCGCCGAGGGCGAGCGCAGCGGCGAGGGCGGGCCCTTGCTCAGCGTGGCCGCCCCGGTCGGCGGCGTCGTGCTCACCCGGGAGCGCTGCTGCGAAGGCGTGATCCAGGCCGGCGCGCCGGTCCTCGAGATCGGCCGCCTGGAAGAGCTCGAGGTACGCGTCGACCTGCTGAGCATGGACGCCGTGCGGGTCGCCGCCGGCACGCGGGTGATGATCGAGGGCTGGGGCGGTGATGCGCCGCTCGAAGGCCGCGTGCGCCGCGTCGAGCCGGCCGGTTTCATGCGTATCTCGGCGCTGGGCGTGGAAGAACAGCGCGTGCCGGTGCTCGTCGAAATCAGCTCGCCGCGGGAGCAGTGGCAGGAGCTGGGTGTGGGCTTTCGCGTCGAGGCCCGCTTCGTTCTCTGGGAAGGCGAGGAAGTCCTCCAGATTCCCACCTCCGCCCTTTTCCGGGTCGACAACGACTGGCGGGTGTTCGTCCTCGAGGACGGGCGGGTGCACCTGCGCAGCGTCGAAATCGGGCGGCGCAGCGGTCTGCACGCCCAGGTGGTTTCGGGGCTGGAGGCCGGCGAGCGCGTCGTGGCCCATCCCGGCGATCAGTTGGCCGACGGCGTGCGAGTCTCGGTCGAAGCGGAATGACGCGCCGCTGACAAGAAACGGGCCCGCTCGGTGGCGGGCCCGCGGGTCGTCCATCCGGTCAATGGACGATCGTGTCGGTTCAGCCGCCGCCGTGCTGCGGGCCCTGCATGGCCGAGCGGATGTCGAGCAGCGAGTTGCGGGTCTGCTCCTGCTGGATTTCGAGTTCGCGCTGGGTGATGCAGCGGCGCCGGGAGATGCGGCTGCCGGTCTTGCGCACCTTGCGGCAGATGATGCGCTCGTCGTTCTCGCCGCCGAGCAGCAGGGTGTCGAGCTCTTCCTGGGTGTTGATCAGGGCGATCTCGTCGTCCTCGGAGAGCTGCTCGACGCTGTCGACGCCTTCGAGAAGGTCCTCGAAGCGGCCGTGGAGCTTGTTGAACTCGCGCCACTCGCGGTCGCTGAGTTCGCGCGGGTCGCCGTCCTCGAGCTTGCCGCGCAGTTCTTCCAGTGCGGTCATGAATTCGTCGATCGAGGCGACTTCGCGGGCCTGGGCGGTGTTGGCCAGGCCGGCCGAGAGCGCGATGGCGGCCAGCAGGGCGATGGCAATGGTTTGGCGAAGGAACATGCTTGTCGGTCTCCGTGGTTTGAATAACAACGAAATCGATCGTACTAACGATTACGTCAAAGGTCAACGTCCCGTTGCGAGGCATCGGGACCGGCGACGGGCAATCGGAACAATCCCCCTGTTCGATTCGCATACCATACAGGGTTCGCCCGACACGCTCAGCATCCATGCGCATCATTTCGCTCAACGCCAACGGCATCCGCGCAGCCCACCGCAAGGGTTTCTTCGACTGGCTCAAGAAGCAGAAAGCCGATTTTGTCTGCATCCAGGAGACCAAGGCCCAGCACTGGCAGCTGGCCGACCGAGAGTTCTTTCCCGTTGGCTATCACAGCTACTACCACGACGCCGAGAAGAAGGGCTACTCGGGCGTGGCGATCTACTCGAAGCACCAGCCGGTGCGCGTCGTCTACGGCCTGGGCTGGGAAGAGTTCGACCGCGAGGGGCGCTGGCTGCAGGTCGACTTCGAGAACCTCAGCGTGGTGTCGCTCTACCTGCCTTCGGGCACGTCGAAGGAAGAGCGCCAGCAGTTCAAGTACCGCTGCATGGAGCGCCTGCATCCCCATCTCGAGGAGCTGGCCGGCCACGATCGCGACTACGTCATCTGCGGCGACTGGAACATCGCCCACAAGGAAATCGATCTGAAGAACTGGAAGGCCAACCAGAAGAATTCCGGCTTTCTCCCCGAAGAGCGCGCCTGGCTCGACGAGGTGTTCGGGCCGGTCGGCATGGTCGATGCCTTTCGCAAGGTCGATCCCAGCCCGGACCGCTTCACCTGGTGGTCGCAGCGCGGCCGGGCCCGCGAAAAGAACGTGGGGTGGCGCATCGACTACCAGGTGGTCACCGCCGGCCTGGCCGAGCGCGCCAGTGCGGCCGAGATCTACACCGACGAGAACTTCTCCGACCACGCGCCGCTGATCATCGACTATGAAGACTAAGCAACCATGACCGCCGAAGCGGCCGGCGAGGGGCGCTGGCAACGCGCCTGGACGGTCTACACCCGTCCCACGGTCCTGCGCATGCTGCTGTTGGGCTTCTCCGCCGGGCTGCCTTTCATGCTGGTGTTCTCCACCCTGACCGCCTGGCTTCGCGACGAGGGCGTTTCGCGCACCGCCATCGGCTTCTTCGCCTGGATCGGCATCACCTACTCGATCAAGGTGTTCTGGTCGCCGGTCGTCGACCGAGTCCGACTGCCGGTGCTGACCCGCACTTTCGGCCAGCGCCGCGGCTGGATGCTGGCCGCCCAGCTCGGCATCATGGCGGGCCTGGCCGGCATGGCGCTGACCGACCCGACCGTGCAGTTGACGCAGGTCGCCCTGCTGGCCCTGCTGGTCGCCTTCTCCGCGGCGACCCAGGACATCACCATCGACGCCTTCCGCATCGAGTCCGACAGCGACGAGTTCCAGGCCGCGCTGGCCGGCACCTACGTGCTCGGTTACCGCATGGCCATCCTGGCCACCGGTGCCGGCGCCCTCTACATCGCCGACTTCGCCAGTTGGACCCTGGCCTACCTGTGCATGAGCGCGCTGGTGCTCGTCGGCGTGGTCGCGGTACTGATCTCGCCCGAGCCGACCTCGCTCGAGCGCCTCGACATCGAACAGGACCCCCTGGTCGCGGCCTTCCGTCGGCGCACTCGCCTCAAGGGCCGGGTGCAGAATGTCGGTGCCTGGCTGACGGGTGCGGTGGTCGCCCCGCTGGTGGACTTCTTCCGCCGCAACGGCTGGATGGCCCTGCCGGTGCTGGCCCTGGTCGGCCTGTTCAAGGTTTCCGACATTTCCATGGCGGCGATGGCCAATCCGCTCTACCTGGACCTGGGCTTCAGCTTGAGCGAGATCGCCACGGTCACCAATGTCTTCGGCATCGTGATGACCATCGTCGGCGGCCTGCTCGGCGGCGTGCTGGTCGCGCGCTTCGGTGTCCTGAAGATGCTGCTGGCCTCGGCGATTATCGTGGCGGTCACCAACCTGCTGTTCGCCTGGCTGGCGACGATCGGCCCGCAGATCTGGGCGCTGTTCATGACCATCGGTGCCGACAACCTGGCCAACGGCCTGTCGGCCACTGTATTTATCGCCTGGCTGTCCTCGCTGGTCAGCCGCCGCTACACGGCCACGCAATACGCGCTTTTCAGCTCCTTCATGACCCTGCCCGGCAAGCTGCTCGGCGGCCCCTCGGGCTGGATCGTCGACAGCGCCGGCTACGTCTTCTTCTTCGTCTACGCCTCGGCACTCGGCGTTCCCGCCATCCTGCTCATCCTCTGGCTGATGCACCGCCGCTACGACGCCGTCGCCGATCGCGGCTGACGGTGAGGCTCGCCGGCGCATGCCGGCTCGGCCCGTCCGCGTGATTGCCAGGGGCGGCGTCGATTGCTAGGCTTTCTGTGCCGGTGATCCAGAGGGACCTCGACGAATTTCCGGCAGGGGCGGATTGGGTCCATTGCAGCAGTAACGGGTTGGCATGGCGTACGTTGGCAGAATCGGCCGCCGGGCTGCGGTCGTCGCGATTGTCTGGCTATTGCCGGTGCTCTCCGAGGCCGGACAGACGTTCGAGCTGGGCATCCTTTCCGATCCCGCTTCGGCCATCGAGGCGCGGAGTCAGTGGGACTGGGCGATTCGCGGGAGCTCGCTGGGCTTCTCCGCGCTTGGGGAGTCCGCATCGCGATTGGACGCCCCGCGCATGCCCCTGATCGTGCTCGAAGACGCTTGCCTGCCGGATGAGGCCTTCGAACGACTAGAGGCGTGGGTCGAGTCCGGCGGCCTGCTGATCATCAATGGTCTCCAATGTCGGGGCGGTCCGGCGACGGAGCAAAGCCTGCAACGCCGCGCCCGACTGGTCGGGCTGTCCTTGGCGGCCGACGATCCGGGTCTGCTCGGTGTCTATCCCCGGGTGTCTTCGAACACACCCCTCCTCGTCCCGTTCGACGCCGGCGACGGCATCCGTTTCGGCCGGACAGGCATCGCGCGCACGACCCGCCTCCAAGCCGGCTCGGCCACCGTCCTGGCCCGGGGCTACCGGATCGAGCCCGGGCCGGGCGACTGGGTGCGGCGCAGCGATGCCGTCACGATTGCCAGCCGCCGGCTGGGCGAAGGCCGGATCGTCTTCCTGAATTTCTCGCTTGCTGAGATTGCCGCCTGCCATCCGGGCTCGGAAGGGGAGCCGACAGACTGCTCCGGCGCGGGAACGGCGCGGGCACTGATGCGCTACCTGCTCGCCAATCTGTTCTGGGAAGAGCGCGGCGTACAGATTCCCCTGCGCTGGGAAACACCCGGCAATCGGCCGCTGGGCGTTGTGCTGACTGGCGACGTTCATCCGTCCGACGATGCCTACCAGGTCCGCTCGGCCCGGTTGATGGCCGAGCGCATTGCCGGCCCCGAGTCGCCGCTTACCTACTTCGTCGTCGGCGATGTCGCTCGACTCTCGTCTGAGCACTTCGAGGCCCTGCGCGGCATGCCGGGTGTCGTTCTGGGCACGCACTCGGCACAGGGCAGGAAGTACATCGCCCGAGACCTCTCCGGCGCCGAGTCCGTCCATGAGGACATCCGGGCCTCCGAATCCCTGCTGGGCGTTCCGTCCCGCGATGAGGGGCGTCGCTGGCGAGTCGGTGTTCGCTCCCACGGCTGGGCAAGCGATCACCCGGCGTGGCGGGCCATGGAGCGCGCCGGGGTCAGTGTGGTCTTCGACCACAACGCCGACGCGGTGCTGCCCGAAGTCGAAGCTTCCGCGCCGCGCGAGTGGTTCCGATCCGATGTCAGTCGGCGCCTGTTCGTGCCCACGCTGGAGCGAAGCGTCCACACCGAAGCCGACGACTTCGTCGGCCGCGGTGATCTCGAGGAAAGCATCTTCTCGCTCGGCTCGCCGGAGCCGGATCCCTGCTGCAACTGGGCCGTCACCTTCGACGCCTATACCGAATACGTCGCCGACTGGCACGAGCAGTTCCTGAAGCTGGGCGCCATGGGCGGCGCGACGGCGGTCTGGCTCTGGCATCCTTCCACGCCGGTCTGGAAAGGCGGCCTGGACGGCCTGGAGCGATTCGTCGACGAACTGGCGGCCGACGACAGAACGTCGCTCTTCTCGGCTCACGAGCTCGCCACCTGGGCCTACAACCGCGAGCGGGTGCATGCCATCCCGAAATGGACGGCTTCAGGGCGATTGAACGGGCTTTCGGTGCAGGTCGATGCAGAGGCCCTGGCCCCGCTGCCGCCGAGTGCTAGCGAGGCTGCCGGTACGGTCAGCTACTGGGTGCTCGGTCAAGCCGAGCCGGAAGGATGGCACGCGCGGCAGACGCGAGATTCACTCGGCCGTGTCGTGACCGTTCTCAGCCGCCGTGTCCCGCCAGGTGATCGCGAGCCGTGAGGCGCATTCACTACTTGACGGCTGCCGCGATCGCGATGGTCATGGCCGCCGCGGCGGGTTTCTGGTTGCGGAGCGGACTCAGTCCCGAGGCCCCGGCCAGGTTTCTGCCGCTTCAGCTCGCGCCTGCGGCGTATTCCAGGCGCGATGCGCGGGAGTGGCATCAACGACTGCTGCGCACAGAAGACCGTGGGATGGATGCGGATCGCGAGGTGTCGGATCTGCTCGCCGAATTGGCGATGGAGAAACCGGAGCTGTTGTCGGACCCCGACCTGGCCGCAACGGCCGCCCGGATGGTGGTGTCGGCGAACAAGCGTGGGGAAGATGTGGCCGAGCTCTGCCTGGCGTATCGATGGAGCCCGGTTCGTCTTCAGCCGATGGCCGGCCCCTGTCGGCAGGCCCTCGAGCACGGGGGCGGACGGGGCGATCGCCTGCTCGTCCAGGAGGCGCCGGAAGGCGTGGTGCTCATCGCATCACAGGGCGGCCTGAGCAGGCGTCTTGCGGCCTACCTGCGTAACCCCTATGACCCCGAAGCGGTCCATGCCGTTGCGAGGCACCTCGCACACGCGGGTCACGCCTCGGCGGCGGCCCGGCTCTACGACGAACTGCTGCAACTCGACGCGGGGCGCGCCGCCCGCCTGCAGTCGGAGCTTGCCGAGCTGGGCGGGCTGCGTCATCCGTCGCATGAGCTCTAGCGATGAATGGGCCGGGGCGAGCGGTCGCTCGCCCCGATGCCTGGTTAGTCTCCGGGGCTTCGAATCAGGGTTGCTCGAAGCGGTCCGAGAACATGGCGTCCACCACGAATTCGAAGGCGCCCATGTCGGCCCTGCCGCCGAATACGCGGCGGTAGGGTTCGCCGCGTTGGTCGTGGGAGAGCAAGCTTGAAGGATTGCCGGCGTCCACGGCGGGCGATGCAGGGCCGATGGCCCGGGTCAGGCTGGCGCCGCCATTGTCGGCCAGCGGGCCGAGTCCGGGGTCGACGCCGCTCAGGTTGCCGGTTCCGGGCGGGACTGCGGTGGCCGGTGACTCCACCAGCGAATAGTCGAAGTAAGTGGTCCCCGCCCCGTACACGGTGAGGTCGCTGGCGACGCCGCCGCCGACGTTGTCGGCAAAGATCGAACTGTCGATCCGCAGGGTTCCGGAATCGTTGGTAAGGAGTGCACCCCCGGCCGGCGGGAGCGTTCCGCGCGGGCTCATGCCCGTGGCCGTGTTGTGGCTGATTGTCGAGGATCGTATCAGGATGCCATCTCCTGCCACCCCGCCCGCTTCGGCCGCCGTATTGCTCGTGACCGTGCTGTTGACGAGCTGCGGCGTAATGCCGGCAGCCCCGATCATGTAGAGTCCGCCGCCGACATAGGCTTCGTTGCCGGTGAACAGGGAGTAGGACATCTCGGCATCGCAGCCCTGGAGCGAGGCACCGCCGCCGTTGCCGTCGGTGCTGTTGGCCGAGAACGTCGAATAGAGGGTGCCCGAATCGGGGCAGGGACCGATGCCGGCGACACCGCCGCCGTAGTTGACGCCCGTGTTGCCCGACACGTTGCTGTACTTGGCGAAGAAGTCCGCGTTGTAGGCCGCCATGCCGCCGCCGATCGCGGCGGTGTTGTCGGATACGTCGCTGTTGACGGTGCCGGCGTAGCCACCGTAGATCGACATCACGCCACCGCCCGCGAAGGCCTGGTTCTGCGTGATCTGGCTGTATATCGCAACCGCCTGGCTGTTGCCGGTGCCGACCCCCAGGGGTGTCGGCGCGTTCGCCGACCCGGCCTGCAGGCCACCGCCGTATTCCGAGTATCCACCGCTGATGATCGACTCAACAACGATCGCGGCGCCCTGGAATGCCAGCAGCCCGCCGCCCTGGGAAGCCTCGTTTCCGTATAAGGTCGTGTCGAAATAGGCGTAGGCTGTGGCCCCGTAGAGGGCGGCCATTCCGCCACCGCCGCCATAGAGGCCACCGCCTCCTCCTCCCGCGGGATCGACGCCCTGCGATCGATGATCGATGAGGGTGGGGCTCGACGAAATGCCCGCCTGGTTGAAGCTCACGTCGCTGCGCAGGGTCACGGCGACGGAATTGGAATACTTGCTGGCCATGCCGCCGCCATAGCGCTGGGCGACGTTGCCGTTGACTGTGCTCTCGGCGAGATAGGTGAAACCATCGCCGTAGACGAGATAGCTGGTGGTGCCCGAAGGCACTTCGTCGCCGCCCGCGACGATTGGACCGCCGCTGTTGTAGACCGTGCCGGCCAGCACGCCGCCGCCGTCATACTGCGCCTGGTTGTAGATCACGTCGTTGTACTCTCCGACGAAGTCCGAGCCTGATACGGCAATGGCGCCGCCCCCGGCGAACGCCGTGTTGTCGCTCAGGGTACTGACGTACATCGATACCTCGGACTGGCGCATGGCGGCAACGCCGCCGCCGAAATCCGCGTCGTTCTCGGTGATCTGCGAGTTGACGATCAAGGCGTTCGGCGATTCGACGAAAGCAATGGCGCCGCCCGCGTAACCCGCATGGTTCTGGCTGAACGTGCTGTCGCTGATCGAGGCGATGCTGCTGCCCCAGCTCAGGACCGCGCCGCCGATGGCGGCACCGGTCCCGCCACCGCCACGATAGAGTGTGTTGTCGATCGAGTTGCCGGTGAACAGGCACTCGCTGATGGTGAGCTCCGAATAGAATGCCGCTACGGCGCCGCCGGTGGCGCCACCCCCGGCCGAGTTGCCGCTGATGACGCAGTCGTTCAATGACAGGCTCGCGCCCGACAGCGCGGAGGCCGCCGATCCGCCGTAGGTGTCGTTGGTGTAGGCGTCGGCCAGCGTGAGGCCGGAAATCGACAGTTCGGCGCCTGCGGAATAGGCGCTGAAGAGGCGATAGTTGTCCTGGCCGCTGACCGTGATCTGACCCGGGCCCGGGCCGGCGACAGTGATGACGCTCTGCGCGATCAGCGCCGGACTGCCCAGGTTCAAGGTGCCGGTAAGTCCGGCTGCGAACTGGATCGAGTCCGGGCCCGATCCGGCGGTGCAGCCGGCGATGGCCGTGTCGGTATTGGCTGCCTGGAAGGCGTCGCGCAGCGTGCACTGTCCGGCGACCGTTCCATCGGCCAGATTGTCGACCGTAATGGTTGCGGCCTGAACTTGGCTAGCGCCCAGACCCAGGGCGACGGCGGCGGTCAACGGCGCGACCGTCGGCTGAACGCGCTGACGAATGACGTACTTGGCGGAATTCACGTTGTGCTCCCTCACAGTGGCAGGCGGCAGGGTGTTGCGCGTCAGCCGGTGTCGATGTCCCTTGGCCAGTTCTAGCACAGGGGCTGCTCCGGCCGCCAGCGAGCGGCCCGGCAGATCTCATGGACTTTAACGACAACGGGCGAGCTTTCCGGCCAGGCGCCGTGGCCTGCCGGGGACTCAGGCTGAGTGAATCACCCCGAGCTTTACCGGCCGTCTTGCCCCGGTCACCGATTGCGTGTCCAGGCTCCTGCCGGACAGACGCACGCGCGCCAGCCAGGCGAACAGGGTGGCTTCCACGTGGTCGGCGGCGAGGCCCAGTTCGTCACTGGGGATGACCCGGATGCCACCGCCGCAGCGCTCGATTCGCTCCAGCAGGTCGGCGTTGGCCGCGCCGCCGCCGCAAGCGACCAGCAGCGACGGCGCCTCGCCCGGGGCGGTATCGATGGCTTCGGTCAGGGCACGGGCCGAGAACTCCGCGAGCGTGGCCTGAACATCCGCCGGCCGGGATGCGGCCCAGTCGGGCAGGCGACTGTCGAGCCAGGCCGGCGTGAAGTACTCGATGCCGGTGCTCTTGGGCGCGGGCCGGGCGAGGTAGGGATCGTCCATCAGGCGCTCGAGCCAGCCCTCGTCGACGGTCCCGCTGGCGGCCCAGCGGCCTCCGGCGTCGAAACGTGCCGAATTGAAATGACGCCGGTACCAGAGGTCGAGAAAGCAGTTCGCCGGACCGGTGTCGAAGCCTCGTACCGGCTCACCGGGAGCCAGGAGGGTGACATTGGCGATGCCGCCGAGGTTGACCACGGCGCGGGCTTCGTCGGGAGACCGGAACAGGGCTTCGTGCAGCAGCGGTGCCAGTGGCGCACCCTGCCCGCCCGCCGCGAGGTCGGCCCGGCGAAAGTCGGCCACGGTGACGATCCCCGTGATTGCGGCGATGCGATGAGGATCGGCGATCTGGAGCGTGTAGGGCGGGTCGGCCTCGGCGTGGTGGACGATGGTCTGGCCGTGCGAACCGATGGCGGTGATATCCGACGGGGCCAGGCCGGCCAGGTCGATCGCGACTCGCGCGGCCTCGGCAAAGCGGTCGCCGAGTACGGCATCGAGCCAGCCCAGGCGAGCGACGGGGAAGTGGTCGGGGTCGCGTCGTACCGTGTCGAGCGTTTCCCGCAGTTCGCCTTTGAAAGGCAGCGTCGTGGCGGCCAGCAGACGCGGCGCGTTGCCGTCGAAATCGACGGCGACGGCGTCGATGCCGTCCATGCTGGTGCCGGAGATCAGCCCGACGTAGATCTCGCCGGGCGGGGCGGAATCCATTCAGCAGCTGCTGTCGACGCCCTGGCAGCTCTCGCTGCCGCGGCTGGCCATCAGGGCGGCGGGCGGCGCCAGGGTGTCGAGCCGGGCCAGCAGACTGTCGCCCATGCGGCTGAACTCGGCCATGTGCTCGGCCGGCAGGGGATCGGCCGGCGGCAGGTCGATGGTGCGCGGATTGCGGTGCACGCCGTTGAGCAGGAATTCGTAGTGCAGGTGCGGGCCCGTCGCCAGGCCCGTGGCGCCGACGTGGCCGATGGTCTGGCCCTGGCGAACGCGATCGCCGCGGCTGACCACCTTTCTCGACAGGTGCAGGTAGCGGGTGACGATGTTGTTGCCGTGCTTGATGAAGATGTAGTTGCCGTTCGGGCGCGTGTAGCCGGCTTCGATGACCTTGCCGTCGCCGGCGGCCCACACCGGCGTGCCGACGTTGGCGGCGTAGTCGGTGCCGTTGTGCGGCCGCACGCGGCCGGTCACCGGGTGCAGGCGGCGCGGGTTGAAGTTGGACGACACGCGCGCGAAATTCAGGGGCGTGCGCAGGAAGGCCTTCCGCATCGGGCGGCCGTCGGGCGCGAAGTATTCCGGGCCGTTGCCGGCATCGAAGCGCACCGCCTCGAAGGCATCGCCCTGGTTGACGAAGCGGGCGGCCAGGATGGCGCCGTCGCGCAGGTATTCGCCCTCGCGCCAGACTTCTTCGTAGATCAGGGCGAAGCGGTCGCCGTCGCGGATGTCGAGCGCGAAGTCGATGTCCCAGCCGAAGATCGTGGCCAGGCGCATGATCATGGCGTCGGACAGTCCGGCCTCGCGGGCGTCGTTGTACAGCGAGCTGTTGATGGTGCCCGAGGCCTCGACGATGCGCCGCTCGACCGCGCGCGGCTCGGTGCGCGTGGTCAGGCCGTCCTCGTCGCGCTCGACGTAGAGCCAGGCATCCTCGTCGAGTTCGGTGCGCAGGGCACGGAAGCCCTCTTCGGGGTCGATGTCGAAAGCGAACTCGTCGCCCGGGCGGATGCGGGCCAGGTCGCGGGTCTGCTCCGTGGTGGTCACGATTTCGTGGAGCAGGCCGGCACCCAGGCCGAGGTCGCGGAAGACGCGTTCCAGCGTCTGGCCCGGCTCGATCTCGACGATGCGCCAGGACGCCTCGGCTTCTTGCGGCGCGGGCGTGGGCTGGGGAAGCGAATTTCCGACCGAAGCCGTCAGGACTTCGGGCGTCTGTACGTCGCTTTCGGCGCCGGCGAGTTGCGGCAGCTCGACCGGCCGGGTGCTCGCCGCCGGCGAGCCCTGCGGGCCGCTGGGGATGAGGGAGACGACCACACCGAGGACGACGAGCCCGACGGCGGCCAGGCTGACATGGGGACGTGCGCGCAGCGCGCGGGCGCAGTGCCCGGTAGCCGTGCGGCCGGTATCAAGCACCGGCTGGACTTTGTCCAGGAGTGATCGGGTCGGACGCGAACGCCCGGGGGTGGCCATCGATTTTCTGCTCATGCACGACGAATCAGGGCTTCAAACCCGTTAACATTACCGACTCGCGGCCGGGAAAGTCAATCAAGAGCCGGCCAGAAATGACTGTTTTACAAGGCATGGACCCCAAGCTGTGACGGATATCAACGAACTCATTCGCGGCGCTGCCGAAGTCATCCAGGTCGAAGAACTCGAGAAAAGGCTGGCCGAAGACCGGCCGTTGCGCATCAAGGTGGGTTTCGATCCGACCGCACCCGACCTCCATCTGGGTCACACCGTCATTCTCAACGCCATGCGCCGCTTCCAGGACGCCGGGCACGAAGTGATCTTCCTGATCGGCGACTTCACCGGTATGATCGGCGACCCCACGGGCAAGAACGTCACCCGCAAGCCGCTGACAGAGGACGACGTCCGCGCCAACGCGCAGACCTATCGCGAACAGGTCTTCAAGATCCTCGACCGCGAGAAGACCGAGGTACGCTTCAACTCGGAGTGGTTCTCCGAGATGGGCGCCGCCGACATGATCCGCCTGGCCTCGCAGCACACCGTCGCGCGCATGCTCGAGCGCGACGATTTCGAGAAGCGCTACCAGGCCGGCCAGGCCATCGCCATCCACGAATTCCTCTATCCCCTCGTGCAGGGGCATGATTCGGTCGCTCTGAAGGCCGACATCGAGATGGGCGGCACCGACCAGAAGTTCAACCTGCTCGTCGGCCGCCAGCTCCAGCACCAGGCCGGTCAGGCACCGCAGATCATCATCACCTGGCCCCTGCTCGAGGGTACTGACGGCGTGCAGAAGATGTCGAAGTCGCTCGACAACTACATCGCCATCGACGAGTCGCCCGACGACATGTTCGGCAAGCTGATGAGCATCTCCGACGAGTTGATGTGGCGCTATTTCGAGCTGCTCAGCTTCCGTCCCATCGAGGACATCGAGGCCCTGCAGCAGGCCGTCGCCGACGGCGGCAACCCGCGCGACGCCAAATTCGCCCTGGCCATGGAAATCGTCGACCGCTTCCACGGCGAGGGTGCGGGCGAGAAGGCGCGCGATACCTTCATCGCGCGATTCCGCCAGGGCCAGATGCCCGAAGAGATCGACGAACACGAACTCGACGGCCCGATCGGCCTGCCCGCGGCGCTGACCGCCTGCGGACTGACGGCCTCCAATTCCGAGGCCTTCCGCATGCTCAAGCAGGGCGCGGTCAAGATCGACGGCGACAAGGTCGACGACCGTGATCGCGAACTCGAGGCGGGCTTCGAGGGCGTGTTGCAAGTCGGCAAGCGGCGCTTTGCGCGGGTCAGGGTCAGGGCCTGACCTCCCGCACGCCTGGTTACTGGCCGTATGTCGGACCGTCCTCGAGGAACCTCAGCTCCTCGTCGGTGCTCTCACGGCCCAGTGCCTTGTTGCGATGGGGGTAGCGGCCGAAGCGCTCGATGATCTCGGCGTGTTCGCGGGCAAACTTCAGGAAGCCCCCGGCGATGGCGCCGTGCTCCGGAAAGTCGTTCGCCAGTGTCTCGTACCGGGCAACCGACTGCTCCTGCACCAGCGGGTCCTCGCTGTGCTGCAGCGGCATGTAGAAGAAGGCGCGCTCGGCCAGGCCCAGGCTGCGGTCGACGCCGCCGGCGATGCCCGCCAGGGTCAGCGCCAGCGCCTGGCCGTCGTGTGCGAAGGCTTCCGGCTGGCGCCGAAAGATCACGCGCGGCGCCTGGTCGAGTGCCAGGATCAGGGCCAGGCGTCCCGTGCCGGAAGACAGCCAGTCCGTCAGCCTGCCCGCGACCGCCTTGTGCAGGGTCGGCTCGAAACGCTCGCCGACGGCCTCGTCGTCGGCCGCGGTCGGCTGAAACCAGAATTTCATGCGCTCGGCAATCCGGTCGGGATTGCCGGCGGCAACCCCGAACCAGAAATCGAGCAGTCTTTCAGCCTCGTCCGGACCGTTCATTCAGCGGGTTCGGTTGCCCGTTTCCCGAGGCAGGTTCGGTAACAATGCTAACCTTTGGGTCCGAGTAGCAACCACAGGATCAGTCCGATCAGGGGCAGGAACAGCAGTACGAGAATCCAGATGACCTTGGCGCCGGTGCCGGCGGAGCTCGAGGCGGTCTTGACGATGGCCCAGATGATGATGATCAGCCAGATCAGGCTCAGAATGCCGGTGACTTCGATACCCATGATGTTCTCCTTCCCTCATTGACAGTTTTCTCAATGACCAAGCATCAACGCTCAGGCAATCGCCGTCAAGCGCTCCGTCGATCAGGACAGGCGGGGCCGGAGAGCCCATGAGCCGAAGGCGCCAGGAGCGTTTCATACTGCCCGGCACGCAGGTCAAGCAGAAACACTGGCGCCAGCGCCTGCGCGCCGATTTCAGGCTGGCCATCATCAGCCTTTTCGGCTTGTGCACGATGCTCGGTATCCTGCCACTGGCCGTCTACCGGTTCATGGTGGGTGACTGGCAGACCGGCGCGGGTGATGTCGCCCTCGTTGCCTTCATCGGCGTTCTTGTCGGCTTTGCATGGGCCAGCGGCCGGACCTACGTGGTCGCGCGTCTGCTCACCCTGACCGTCACCCTGGGCTACCTGGGGCTGGTGACCTTCGGCAACATCGACGTGATGTGGGCCTTCCCCATCCTCGGGGCCGGGTTCTTGCTCACCGACCGCGTATTCGCCTCGGCCAGCGCGCTGGGAACGTTGGCGCTGACCAGTCTCTTCGCCGACCGCTTCGCCTCCGCCGTCGATGTCTGGAGCTTCGTGACCACCGGCGTGCTGGTCAGTATCTTCGGCCTGATCTTCGCCACGCGAACCGAGTTGCAGCAGCGGCAACTGACCGAGATTGCCAGCCGTGATCCGCTGACCCGGGCCGGCAACCGACGAGCGCTGCGCTACGCACTCGACGAGGCCGAGCGCATCAAGGTCCGCCACGAGAGTCCGACCAGCCTGATCCTGATCGACCTCGATCACTTCAAGTCGATCAACGATGTCCACGGTCATGAGGCCGGGGACCGCATCCTGGTCAACCTGGTCGAGATCATCAATTCCCGGCTGCGCGGCCAGGACAGCATCTTCCGGCTGGGCGGCGAGGAGTTCGTCGTGCTGTTGCCGGGTGCGGCTGCAGAAGACGCCGAACGGGTGGCCGGCACCATCAAGCGCACCCTGGCGACCCAGCTCGAGGGGCCGGGCGGGCCGGTGACCGCCAGCATGGGCGTCGCCGAGCTGGGGCCGGCCGAGCCGGTGAGGCAGTGGCTGTCCCGGGCCGACGAAGCGCTCTACCAGGCCAAACGCGACGGTCGCGACCGCGTCGTCATGGCGCCGGGGCCCGACGCCTGAACAAACCTGCTATCGTCGGACCATCGAACCGCCCGACGACGATGCCATGCGACATTTCCTCTCCACCCTCGACTGGTCGCGCGCCGAACTCCAGCCGTTGCTCGACCGCGCACGCCTGTGGCGCGAAGGCGAATCCGGCCGCCCCCTGGCCGGCCGCTCCGTGGCCCTGCTCTTTCTCAACCCCTCGCTGCGAACGCGCGCCTCCTTCGAAGTCGGCGTCTTCGAGCTCGGCGCGCACGCCGTGGTGCTCGAACCCGGTCGCGGCGCCTGGGGCATCGAGTTCGAAACCGGCGTGGTCATGGACGGCGACGCCGAGGAGCACATCGCCGAAGTCGCCGGCGTGCTCTCGCGCTACTGCGACGCCATCGCGCTGAGGGCCTTCCCCCTGTTCAAGAACTGGCAGGAAGACCGACAGGACAAGGTGATCCGATCGCTCGCGCAGTACGCGCGCGTGCCGGTCATCAACATGGAAACCATCGTGCATCCCTGCCAGGAACTCGCCCTGATGCGCACCATCCAGGACCACCTCGGCGAGCCCGACGGCAAGAACTTCGTACTGACCTGGACCTGGCACCCGCGGCCGCTCAATACCGCCGTGGCCAACTCCGCGCTGCTGATCGCCAGCAAGTTCGGCATGAACGTGACCATGCTCATCCCCGACGAAGCCTACCGGCTGGACGAACAGTTCATGGACGCCGCCGACCGACAGGCCGGGGAATCGGGCGGCTCGCTGACCGTCACGACCGATATCGAGTCGGCCTACACCGGCGCCGACTTCGTCTACGCCAAGAGTTGGGGCGCGTTGCCCCTCTACGGCCGTCCCGAAGAAGAGGCGAAACTGCGCGAGCCCTTCCGCCACTTCATCGTCGACGAGGCCAAGATGGCGCTCACCGACAATGCCCGCTTCAGCCATTGCCTGCCGCTGCGGCGCAACATCAAGGCCACCGACGGGGTCATGGACGCCGACTACTGTGTCGCCCTCGACGAAGCCGAGAATCGGTTGCACGTGCAGAAGGCCTTGATGGCGGAATTGATTGGGTAGTTGGTTCTTTAGTTTTTTGGTTCTTTAGTCTTTTGGTTTTTTCGTGCTCTGCAACGGAATGACAACGAACACAGGATGATGGAACGATGACCGAACGCGTCGTACTCGCCTTCTCCGGCGGACTGGATACCAGCTATTGCGTGCTCGCGCTCAAGCAGCAGGGCTTCGAAGTGCACACCGCCTTCGTCGATACCGGCGGAATTGCCGCTGACCAGAAGGACTGGATCGCCGAGCGCGCCCGGGCGCTGGGCGCGGCCGAGCACCATGAGCTCGATGCCGCCGTGCCGCTGTGGGACCAGTTCGTGGTGCCACTGCTGTGGTCCGGGGCGCGCATGCTCGAGCAGTACCCGATGCTGTGCTCGGACCGCTACGTCATCGTCGAGCAGTGCCTGAGGCTGGCCGACGAGCTCGGCACCCGGCACTTTGCGCACGGCTGCACCGGCATGGGCAACGATCAGCTGCGCTTCGACCAGTCGGTGCGTTCGCTCGGCGACTACGTCATTCACGCACCCATCCGCGAGCTGCAGCGCGAGACCAGCAACGTGCGCGCCCACGAACTCGAGCTCATGGAGAAGGCCGGCGTCGAGGTGCCGCAGTCGTCGAGCCGCTATTCGATCAACGAGAACCTGCTGGGCGTGACGCTCTCGGGCCAGGAGATCGACGAGTTCGGCGTGCCCGGCGAGGACACCCAGGTGTGGTGCAAGCCGCGCGAGGAGTGGCCGGCGGGCAAGCTGGAGCTGACCATCGGGTTCCAGGGCGGTCGAGCCGTGAGCCTCGATGACCAGCCCATGGAAGGCCCGCAGCTGCTGGCCGAACTCAACCGCCGCCTGGGCGCCTACGGCGTTGGCCGGCACATCTATACCGGCGACGTCTCGATCGGCCTGAAGGGGCGGATCGTGTTCGAATGCCCGGGGATCGACGGGCTGCTCGTGGCCCAGCGCGCGCTGCGCGAGGCGGTCAACACCAGGCTCCAGAACCAGTTCCACGCCAGCATCGCCCAGCGCTGGGCCGAGCTGGTCTACACCGGCTTCTTCTTCGAACCGCACAAGGCCGACCTCGAGGCCTATCTCGAGTCGGCAAACGAGTACGTCACCGGCGTGGTCCGCCTGGCCACCGACGGCGGCAGCGTTCAGGCCGTGGCGCTGGGCTCGCGCTACCTGCTGAAAGACCCCGATGCCGTCTACGCCCAGTCGGCCGCCTGGACGCCCGAAGAGGCTGAAGGCTTCGTCAAGCTCCTCGGCCAGTCGTCCACGTTGGCAGCCCGAATTCGAAAAGATTCCTGAAAACGCAAAGACGCTAAGACGCAAAGAAAAATGGAACCACCGAAGACACTGAATACACGGAATTAAGGACAGAGCGAATATGCCGCTTGTTGCATTCATCTCGAATGGACTTTTCTTTCAGTGAATTCGGTGCTTTCAGTGGTTCCTGTTTTAATCCGTTGTTTCTTAGCGTCTTGGCGTCTTGGCGTTTAAAAGGTTTAGAAGCTAATGCCCCAGCGACTACTAGAGCACCTGGCTCGGTTGATCGAGTGTGACAGCCAGAATCCGCCGCGGGCGATTACGCCCGAGGCGGGCATGTTCGTGCATGCGCGCGGCGTGCTGGAAGCTGCCGGTTTTACCGTCGAGATGAGCGACTACGGCGACGGCCACGTCAACCTGTATGCCGTGCGCGGCGAGCCGGCGGTGCTGTTCAACTGCCATCTCGACACCGTGCCGGTCGGCGAGGGCTGGACGAAGCCGCCGCTCGAGCTGACAGTCGAAGGCGACCGGGCCTACGGCCGCGGCGTGTGCGACATCAAGGGCGCGGCGGCCGCGCTTCTGGCGGTGGCCGAGTCCAGCGAGTCACCGATGGCGGTCCTCTTCTCTTCGGACGAGGAAGGCGCCGGCGGCTGTTGCGTGCGCAACTTCCTGGAAGACCCGGACCATTGCCGCTTCGAACAGGTCGTGGTCTGCGAGCCGACCGGGTGCCGGGCCGTGCTGGCTCACCGCGGCTACCTCTCCGTAAAAGGGCGCTTCGACGGCATCGCGGGGCATTCCTCGGAAGGCCGGGCGCTGGCTGACAGCGCCATCCACCGCATGGCGCGCTGGATCGACGCCGCGCTGGACTATTGCGAGGGCGAAAAGACCGCCGGCCGGCCAACCTGTTTCAACGTCGGCCTGGCTTCGGGCGGCACCAAGTCGAATGTCATCGCCGGCGAGGCGCGCGTGCACTACTCGGCGCGGCTCGGCCCCGGGCAGTCCAACGAGCAGTTGCTGGCCCACCTGTCGTCGCTGGGCGGCGCCGAGGCCTGCGCCACCTGGCACGTGCCCTTCTCCGGGCCGCCGCTGCCGGCCGCGGGCCAGGAGGAGGCGCCCGTGCGCGCTTTCTGCGAGCGCCATGATATTGCGCTCGGCGAACCCGTCCATTTCTGGACGGAGGCCTCGCTGTTTTCGGCCGCCGGCATGCCGGCCATGGTGCTGGGCCCGGGGGACATCGCCCAGGCGCACACGGCCGACGAATGGGTCACGCTCGGGCAGCTCGAGCGCGCGGCCGCGCTCTACCGCTCGATCGTGAGGTAGCGTGCGGCCGTGCGGATGCCGCTCCCGTCAGGGTGCGGCTTCGAAGCGGTCCGAGAAGAGCGCATCCGCTTGTCCCGGTTGGCAGACCGCCGGCGACTCCGAGGTGAACAGCGCCTGGCTGGCCCACTCCGGGTGATCGACGAAGGGATTGCGGTTGCCCTGGTAGGACTGGATGACGTCGTTGCGGACGAGCTCTTCGGTACTGGGCGGGTCGGCCTGGTGCCAGGCGAGCAGGTCGTCGAGCATTCCCATGTAGTGCGGGCCGGCGCCCGAGCCGGTCTGGATGTCGCCGCGGTCGTTGGTCAGTTCCAGGTCGGGCTCGGCCTGGCCGGTAACCGGGTGATTGCCGCCTTCGTAGCGGATGGCCATGTAGAGCACCGCGCGCGCGATGTCGCCCTTGCGGTGGTCCCAGACCTCGAAGCTGCCCTGGTTGCCGTTGGGCTCGCGTACCCAGTTGGAGTTGCCGGGGTAGACGCCCGAGCCCCCGCCGACGCCCTGGTTGGCTTCGGTCGTCCGCTCGCCGCAGCTGGCGTCGCAGTAAGCCAGCGGCCGGTTGCCGCGGTCGGAGTTGTAGTTCTGGTCGGTCAGGTGGAGCATGTGCACGTCGGTGTAGGGCGCGTTGGGCCGGCCCTGTGAATCGGTTCGGTCGGGAAAGCCCAGCGAGTTCGGCCAGGTGTGTTCGCGGTTGTACCAGGGGCCGGAGCCGCCCTGTCCGGAACGGTCGCTGACCTTGTCGTAGCTGTAGTTGCGGTAGGAGTCGATCACGCGGTTCGGGTCGGCCGGATCCTCCTGTGCGATTTCCAGGATGGCCCAGGAGTCGGTTCCACCCCCGCTGTAGGGATAGGCCGTGTGTCCCCGGATGGTCAGGTTCAGCGTGCAGCGCAGCTGTTCCGGGCTGGACGGGTTCACCTGCGAGTAGTAGCCCTCGTCGCCCGCTTCGATGACCGAGAACGAAAAGCTGGCGTCGGCGGCGAGCGTGTGACCGTACTGGTTGACGATGCCGCTGGCCGCCACGTCGATGACGCAGTCGGCGCCGTTCGGCAGGGAGTCGACGGGGTCGAGCGTCCACTGCGCGTCGCCGCCGCCCAGGCTGGCCGGCACCGCTGCCGCATCGCAGGTCAGAATGATGGCGCCGCCGGCCACGGTGACCGGCTGGCTGAAGCCCAGCTCGACCGTGGCGGTGACGGCAACATTCTGGCTGCCGTCGGCCGGCTGCACGGTGTCGATGGCCGGCGGCGGCAGCGTACTCGGATCGAGCGTCGTGAACTGGACCGTCACGTCCGCCGGCAGGTTGTCCGGGTCGCCATCGAGGTCGGTCACGGCGCCGGCCAGGACGGTCAGTTCGCAGGCCTGGTCGGCCGGCAGCGCCGAGTCGGGCGTGATGGTGTAGCTGGCCGGGCCGCCGCCGGAACTCGCCGGCACCGTCATGCCGTCGCAGCTCAGCTGGTACCAGCCCGCGGCCACCGACACCGGTTCGCTGAATGTCACCTCCAGGCTCGCGCCGAGGTCGACATCGGTGGCGCCGTCGGCCGGATCGGTCGTGCTCAGCTCCGGTGCGACGTCGACGGGCGGTTCGCCGCCGATGGCAATGGTCAGCTCATCGATGCCCAGCGCGTCGTCCGCTCCGGAAGCGTTCTCGTCGACCCAGCGAACCCACAGGGAATCCGCCGGCGCCAGCGCCAGGCCGGAGACGGTGGCGGCGATGGCCAGGCGATTGGCCGCGGCGTTGCCGTCCAGGCCGCCCACCGTGCCGGAGGAGACCGGCGCGGCGAAGTCCATCGAGTCGATATCGACCCAGGTGGCGCTGCCGTCGAGCAGCGAGTTCGCATCGAGGCTGTACTGAAAATCGAGCCGGTCCGTGCGACCGTCGCTGCCCAGCCGCCACTGCTCTCCGGTGTAGGCAATGTCGATTTCGTCGACGAGCTGGCCGGAATCGTTGACCAGCCGGGCGCCGAAGGTCGGAACGAGAGAGCCGGACTGGACGGCGCCCAGCGCGCGCTCGCCGCTGCCCGTCGCGCCCAGGCTGTAGGTGTCGCCGGGCAGGCTGCTGCCGCTTGCGTCGCCAGCACGGTAGGTGGAGTCGGCGTTGCTGTCGGTCTCGTGGAAATACCAGCCGGCCGGCAGGGTCGCCGACTGGCCGGATTGCGCCAGGGTGTCGAAGTTCTGCTGCGCGCCCGCAGCCGAGAGGGAAACGGTGCCCGATCCGACTTGCTGGGCCAGGGCCGGTGCGGCCAGCGACAGGAGGATTGCCGCCAGGCAACCGGTCTTGCGTGAAAACATCGGGCGTTCCTTTGTTCTTTTTGGTGGGGTCGAAGGGCGAGCGAAGGCCGGTAGTCTATCGGCCCCCTCTGCCGATGGCCAGCGAGCGGACGCTGCCGGCAGTGTTGCGTGGGGTCAAGGGTTGTGGCACATTTCAGGCATGAACCACGCTACTGCAGCAATTGCATCGTCGACGAACGCCGCCCGCCCGGCGCTTCGCCCGTGCCCGCGACGCCCGCGCCGTTCGCCGACGAATGGCTGGGATGCGCGTTAGTGTGAAGTAGCAGGATCAAACCGAACGCGACCAAACCCAGCCCCGCCGGCTGGGTTTTTTCGTTTTCGGCGCCTGGAAAACAGAGCACCCGATATGGAAACCGACATGCCCGAGGTAAGAAGAACCGTCATCGAACTGCTTGGCCAGCTCGGCTCGAGCCGGGAGGCGCGCCAGTATCTCAAGCAGTTCTCGCGCATCGAGGAGTCGCGCTTCGCCGTGGTCAAGGTCGGCGGGGCGGTGATGCGCGACCACCTCGACGAGATGGCCGCCGCGCTGGCCTTTCTGCATCGTCTGGGGTTGACCCCCATCGTGCTGCACGGCGCGGGCCCCCAGCTCGACGAGGCGATGGAAGCCGCCGGCGTGCCGATCGAGAAGCGCGACGGGCTGCGCGTGACCACCGAGGATGTCATGGCCGTGGCCCGGCCGGTGATCTATCGCGCCAATGCCGCGCTGGTGGATGCCCTGGAAGCTCGCGGCGTGCGAGCCCGCGGCATCCTGCACGGGGTGTTCGAGGCACAGCTGGCCGATCGCGAACGGCTCGGCCTGGTCGGCGAGATCCAGCGCGTGGAGCTCGAGCCGGTGCAAACCGCCATCGCCTCGGGCTCGCTGCCGGTGGTGGCCTGCCTGGGCGAATCGCCGGCCGGACAGGTGATGAACATCAACGCCGACATCGCCGCGCGCGAGCTGGTCTGGGCGGTGGAGCCGCACAAGGTGATCTTCCTGACCGGAACCGGGGGGCTGCTCGACTACAGCGGCCGGGTGATCTCGGCGATCAGCCTGCGCACCGACTACGATCACCTGCTGGCCCAGGACTGGGTGCACTCGGGCATGCGCCTGAAGCTCCAGCAGATCAAGGAGATGCTCGATCGCCTTCCGCCGGAGACCTCGGTGTCGATTACCTCGGCGGAGAACCTCACCCGCGAGCTGTTCACCCATACCGGGGCGGGCACGCTCATCCGGCGCGGCGAGGCCATCGACTGGTACGAGGCCGTCTCGCCCGAGCATCGCGAGCAACTGCAGATCCTGCTCGAGGACAGCTTTGGGCGAAACCTGCGTCCCGACTGGCTCGAGCAGCGCGAACTGGTCGGGCTGCTTTGGGCCGAAAGTGGTCGGGCGGCCGCGCTCATCACCGTCGGGGTCGACGGCGTGCCCTATCTCGACAAGTTCGTCGTCACGCCCGAGGCCCAGGGCGAAGGTCTTGGCGCCGCGCTCTGGCAGGCGCTGCGGCAGCGATTCCCGACCCTGTACTGGCGGGCGCGGGCCGGCAACCCCATCGCAGGATGGTACTTTCAGCAAGCGCACACCACGCATCGTCAGGGCGAATGGATCGTCTACAGCATCGGCGTCGAGGACTTCGAGTTGCTTGGTCGTCTCACCGGCGATGCCCGGCATCGCGACTCGGGCTGGGTGCAGGCATGAACCCCGATAGCGGCCGGCACGCGGCAAGTCTTGCGCTTCTTTATGCAAATTGATAAAAATGCATCAAGGGAAGCAAATATCGGAGGCGGGATGGCCGACCATGTGGCGCTGATCGCGGATGTTGCCGACTCGCGCCGGATCGATGATTTTCCCCGCCGGCGCGACCGGCTGCTGACCGAGCTGTCCGCGCGGCACCGGGGCAAGGGTTGGACCGATTTCGACTACGCCGTGACGGCATGGGACGAGTTCCAGGGGTTGGTCGACGACCCGGCCGTGCTGCCCGGGGTGATCTGGGATTTGTGGCGCGCTTTCCGGCCCTGGTCGCTGCGACTGGCGGCGGGAATCGGCGGGGTCGAGCGGGTGGCCGACGCAGAGGCCAACCTGCCGCTCAACCAGGCCGTGACCGGGCCGGCCTTCTATCGGGCCCGCGAGGCGATGGACCGGCTGGACTCACCGCGCCACGGGATGAGCCGGGTGCGCTTGCGCGTCGGCGCTACGAACGACGCACGCGCGCTGGCCTGCAACGCGGTGTTGCGCCTGGCCGATTCGCTGGTTCAGGACATCACCGACCGGCAGTGGCAGGTCATCGAGAGTTACGAGCGCAGCGGCAAGCAAACCGAGGTGGCTGCCGAGTTCGACGTCGCCGAATCGACCATCTCGCGCAGCCTGGCCAGCGCCCGCTACTGGGAGCTGCAGGCCAGCTTCGAGGAGTTGGGCGAGTTGCTGGCCGGCCCCCTGGGTCGTACTGTGCCCTCGTCTGGACCGGAACCGGATTGATGCAGCTCTTTCTCGCACTCGTGATTGCTCACCTCCTGGGCGACTTCGTCCTGCAGCGCCGGGCCGTCATCGACGGCAAGCGCGAGGGACGCCCCGCGGCCCTGCTCGAACACGGCGCCTGGCACCTGGCGTCCCTGGTCGCGGCCTGGCTGCTGTTCGCGCCCTCCGGCATCGGCGTCGGCGCGGTGACGATCGCGTTCGCTGCCATCGTCTTGCTGCACCTGCTGACCGACCTGGTCAAGTATCGCCTGCCGGGCGAGCGCACACTGGCGGCGTTCGCGGTCGACCAGGCCGTTCACGTCGGCGTGCTGGTGGTGGCGGCCTGGTGGCTGTCCGGCCGGCCCGACTGGACGGCGGCGGTCGTGGAATGGTGGCGTCCGAACGCCGGCCGGTTCGGTGTACTCCTGGCCAGCTACCTGCTCGTGGTCGTGGCGTTCGGTTGGGCCAATCGCCTGGCCCTGCAGTCGTTGCTGCCCGAATCGAACGACTCGCAGGCCGGGCTGGCGCGCGCCGGGCTATACATCGGCTGGCTGGAGCGATTCCTGATGTTTTCGGCGGTGCTGATCGGGGCGTGGTCCATCCTCGGCCTGGTTCTGGCCGCCAAGTCCGTCTTTCGCTTCGACAGCATTCGCAAGCGGCGCGAGCATGCCGAGTATTTCGTCATCGGCACCTTGCTGAGCGTCAGCGAGGTCGTCGCCGTCGGCCTGGCCCTCAGGTGGCTCGCGCCCGAACTGACAGGAGGTTCCTGATGCACAGACTGGCCCTCATCGGCGGCCGTGGTTACACCGGCTCGGAGTTGCTGCGGCTGATTGCAAGGCACCCGCAGATCGCCCTGGCGCTGGCGACCAGCGAAAGCCAGGCCGGACAATCGATCGCGGAGTCCGTCCCCGAGTGGCCGGACCCGGACGAGACTTTCGCGGCACTTGCGCCCGAAGATGTCGGCGGCGTCGATGCCGACATCTGGGTGCTGGCCCTGCCCAACGGCAAGAGTCGACCCTGGGTGGACGCCATCCCTGAGGCGCATCCGGACGCCGTTATGCTGGATCTCGGTGCCGACTGGCGCTTCGATGCGCACTGGACATACGGCCTGACCGAACTCAATCGAGAGGCCCTGGGCCCGGCGAAGCGCATCGCCAACCCCGGCTGCTACGCCA
>NZ_QUZK01000041.1:110000-215505 GCF_003410055.1 Wenzhouxiangella sediminis
CGGCCATAGACGGTGATAGCCCGGTATGCGAAAGGGCACATGAGGTGAAATCGAGTAAGGCGAGGCACGTGAAACCTTGTCTGAACATGGGGGGACCATCCTCCAAGGCTAAATACTCTCTGCCGACCGATAGTGAACCAGTACCGTGAGGGAAAGGCGAAAAGAACCCCGGAGAGGGGAGTGAAATAGAACCTGAAACCGTGTGCGTACAAGCAGTCAGAGCCCGTAAGGGTGATGGCGTACCTTTTGTATTATGGGTCAGCGACTTACTTTCAGTGGCAAGCTTAACCGTTTAGGGAAGGCGAAGGGAAACCGAGTCTGAATAGGGCGTATAGTCTCTGGGAGTAGACCCGAAACCGAGTGATCTAGCCATGAGCAGGGTGAAGGCCGGGTAACACCGGCTGGAGGCCCGAACCCACTAACGTTGAAAAGTTAGGGGATGACTTGTGGCTTGGAGTGAAAGGCTAAACAAACTCGGAGATAGCTGGTTCTCCTCGAAAGCTATTTAGGTAGCGCCTCGTGTCTCACCTCTGGGGGTAGAGCACTGTTATGGCTAGGGGGTCATACCGACTTACCAAACCATGGCAAACTCCGAATACCAGAGAGTGCAATCACGGGAGACACACGGCGGGTGCTAACATCCGTCGTGGAAAGGGAAACAACCCAGACCGCCAGCTAAGGTCCCCAAATCATTGCTAAGTGGAAAACGATGTGGGAAGGCCCAGACAGCCAGGAGGTTGGCTTAGAAGCAGCCACCCTTTAAAGAAAGCGTAATAGCTCACTGGTCGAGTCGGCCTGCGCGGAAGATTCAACGGGGCTTAAGCAATGTACCGAAGCTGCGGATGCAAGTTTTCTTGCATGGTAGAGGAGCGTTCCGTACGCCTGCGAAGGTGAATCGAGAGGTTTGCTGGAGGTATCGGAAGTGCGAATGCTGACATGAGTAACGATAAAACGGGTGAAAAACCCGTTCGCCGAAAGCCCAAGGTTTCCTAGCGCAACGTTAATCGGCGCAGGGTGAGTCGGCCCCTAAGGCGAGGCGGAAACGCGTAGTCGATGGGAAGCAGGTTAATATTCCTGCACCAGTTGTTACTGCGATGGAGAGACGGAGAAGGCTATGTGCGCCGGGCGATGGTTGTCCCGGTCCAAGCAAGTAGGCAGGTCCCTTAGGCAAATCCGGGGGATCAATGCCGAGATGTGATGGGGAGCCCCCTATGTGGGGCGAAGGTATTGATGCCATGCTTCCAGGAAAATCTTCTAAGCTTCAGGTAACAACTGACCGTACCGTAAACCGACACAGGTAGGCAGGGTGAGAATCCCAAGGCGCTTGAGAGAACTCGGGTGAAGGAACTAGGCAAAATGGTACCGTAACTTCGGGAGAAGGTACGCCTCTGGCGGTGATGAGACTTGCTCTCTGAGCTTCCGGAGGCCGCAGTGACCAGGTGGCTGCGACTGTTTATTAAAAACACAGCACTCTGCAAACACGTAAGTGGACGTATAGGGTGTGACGCCTGCCCGGTGCCGGAAGGTTAAGTGATGGGGTTAGCTTCGGCGAAGCTCTTGATCGAAGCCCCGGTAAACGGCGGCCGTAACTATAACGGTCCTAAGGTAGCGAAATTCCTTGTCGGGTAAGTTCCGACCTGCACGAATGGCGTAACGATGGCCACACTGTCTCCACCCGAGACTCAGTGAAATTGAAATCGCTGTGAAGATGCAGTGTACCCGCGGCTAGACGGAAAGACCCCGTGAACCTTTACTATAGCTTCACATTGAACTTCGGTTATTCCTGTGTAGGATAGGTGGGAGGCTTTGAAGCGTAGACGCCAGTCTGCGTGGAGCCAACCTTGAAATACCACCCTGGTGTAACTGGAGTTCTAACCTCGAACCGTTATCCGGTTCAGGGACAATGTGTGGTGGGTAGTTTGACTGGGGCGGTCTCCTCCCAAAGAGTAACGGAGGAGCACGAAGGTACCCTCAGCACGGTCGGACATCGTGCGCTGAGTGCAAAGGCACAAGGGTGCTTGACTGCGAGATCGACGGATCGAGCAGGTGCGAAAGCAGGTCTTAGTGATCCGGTGGTTCTGTATGGAAGGGCCATCGCTCAACGGATAAAAGGTACTCCGGGGATAACAGGCTGATACCGCCCAAGAGTTCATATCGACGGCGGTGTTTGGCACCTCGATGTCGGCTCATCACATCCTGGGGCTGTAGCCGGTCCCAAGGGTATGGCTGTTCGCCATTTAAAGTGGTACGCGAGCTGGGTTTAGAACGTCGTGAGACAGTTCGGTCCCTATCTGCCGTGGGCGCTTGAAACTTGAGGAAATCTGCTCCTAGTACGAGAGGACCGGAGTGGACGATCCGCTGGTGTTCCGGTTGTATCGCCAGATGCATTGCCGGGTAGCTACGATCGGCAGGGATAACCGCTGAAAGCATCTAAGCGGGAAGCCCATTCCAAGATTAGGTTTCACTGGACCCTCGAGGTCCCTAAAGGGCCCTGGAAGACGACCAGGTTGATAGGCTGGGTGTGGAAGTGCAGTAATGCATGAAGCTAACCAGTACTAATTGCCCGTGAGGCTTGGTCATATAACACCAAAGCCAATTGGAGAGCTTCCGCTCTCTTGCGATGACACGACTGAAACGCTCTTGAACAGATTCCGACTCCTTGCTGGTTGCTAATAGCAGGGAGGTCCCGGCTCAAGGCCGGGATCAACGGACATCAGCCGCAGGCTGATGTACAGTTGACTTTGCCTGGTGGCAATAGCGGCGTGGAACCACCCGATCCCATCCCGAACTCGGCAGTGAAACGCGCCAGCGCCGATGGTAGTGCGGCATTCGCCGTGTGAGAGTAGGTCACTGCCAGGCATTTACTCTAGGAACCCCGTAGCCTCCTTTGGCTGCGGGGTTTCTTTTTATCTGGAAGCCGCTTCAGCGCCCTGGCAGTGCCTACGGTCACGCGTGGCCGCCCTCTGCGGCGGCGCTTCTTGCGCCTGGCGGCGCAAACCGCACCACCGCGCCGGGCTACGCTGCCAGGCATTTACGTTGTGCGCTGCCCTACGGTCAGCGCGATTGTCATAATTCATTAATCCGTCTTGCAGACACCGCCACTCTTTCGGGATGGGAGCTGTGGCAAGCTACCATCTGATTCACCTTTGGCCGCTTGGTGTCCACTCTTCGATTCGCCATTCTTCTGGGCATGACCGTCGCTATCGGGCCGTTTGCGCTCGATACGTATTTGCCTGCATTTCCGGAGATCGCGGCCGATCTTGGAGTGGATCTGCCGGCGGTCGGGCGGACGCTGAGCATCTACGTGTTTGCCCTGGGGCTGACGCAGCTGGTTGCAGGGCCGCTTTCGGATCGGTACGGGCGTCGTGTCGTCCTGTTTACCGGGCTGGTGATCTTTGCGGCGGCCAGCCTGATGCTGGCACGCGCGGAATCCCTGGGCTGGATGATGGCCTGGCGGCTCGTCCAGGCGATGGGCGGGGCCTGCTGTGCGGTGTCGGTTCCCGCCATCGTTCGGGATCGCACGCACGGGCAGGCGTCTGCCAGCCTGTTTTCTCTGATCGGCATTGTCATGCTCGTGGCGCCCGCCCTGGCGCCGGCAATCGGATCCAGCCTGCTCTATGCATTCGACTGGCCGGCGATTTTCGTCTTCCTGGCCGCGTATGCCGCCGTCGTTGCGCTGACGCTTCACAACCTCCTGTTCCGTGGACTGCCTCCTGCGCCCAAGGTCACGACGCCCGTCCATACCCTGGTGACCAACTATCTGACAGTGCTTCGGCACGGCACGACCATGCGCTTCATTGCAATCCAGACGTTGGCTTTCAGCGTGATGCTGGTGTTCATCACCCACGCAGCCTTCATCTACCAGGAGTGGTTCGGCGCTTCGAACCGCCTGTTCTCCATCCTGTTCGCCTGCCAGGTTGCCGGGATGGTGGCGGCGAACTTCCTCAACCGCCGGCTGCTCCGCACATTCCACTCGACCCGGATCCTGCGCACGGCCTGTGCGGTTCAGGCCCTGGCAGTCCTGGCGTTGCTCGCCGCCATCGTCCAGGGGGCCGGACTGGTCACGGTTGCCGTCTGCATGGTGGTCATCGGCGGCTGCCTGGGGACCATCATTCCCAACAACATCGCGAATGCGCTGGAGTTCTTTCCCCGGCTCGGCGGCACGGCCAGCGCACTGCTCGGGGCAACGCAGTTCGCGCTTGGCGGACTGATCAGCGCGACATCGACCTGGCTGGCGGACGGGACACCGCTACCGATCGTGCTGGTGATGGCGTTTTGCACCCTCGCCGCGCTGGCCTTCGCCGCCGGCGCGCCCGGGGCCATGGCCCGGGCTCTGGAAATGGACGCGGCCAACCGCGAGACGGTCGGCCGACGCTAGCCTGTAGGCCTGCCGGATAACTGCCGGCGCGCTCAGCCGCCTTCCCGCGCCGGCTCGTCCCCGCTGTGGAGATCGTTGAAGCGGTCGGTGTCGAGCTCGTTCTCGCTGTTGGCCACGATGCAGGTCACGGTCGCGTCGCCGGTGACATTGACGGCGGTGCGGGTCATGTCGAGCAGCCGGTCGACACCCAGGATCAGGGCGATGCCTTCCTTGGGCAGTCCGACCTGGGCCAGTACGCCGGCGAGGAGAATGAGGCCCACGCCCGGAACACCGGCCGCCCCGATCGAGGCCATGACCACCATGAAGATCACCATCAGATACTGCGTCACCGTGAGGTCCACGCCGTAGTACTGGGCGATGAAGCCGACCGCGATGCCCTGCATGATGGCGGTACCGTCCATGTTGATGGTTGCACCCAGGGGAATGGTGAACGAACTGATTCGGTTGCTGGCGCCCATGCGCTCCTGCACCGCGCGCAGCGTCACCGGGATGGTGGCGCCGGAAGAGGCCGTTGAGAACGCGAACGCCATGACGTCCCGGAACTGGCGGTAGAAAGTCAGCGGACTCAGGCCCGTGAAGGTCTTGAGCAGCGTCGGGTAGACCACGGCTGCGTGGAAGATCAGCATGCCAAGCACGAGCAGGACATACTTGATCACCCCGAGAAAGGTTTCCCAACCGGTGGTCGCCGCCATGCCCGCGATCAGGGCGAAGACGCCGTAAGGGGCGATCAGCATGACGATGCCGACAAGCTTCATGACCACTTCCATGAAGTCGTTGAAGAACTCCCCGATCCGCTGCCCTGACTTGCCGGCGAACGACATCGCCAGGCCCAGCAGGATCGAGAAGATAATGATCGGCAGCATGTTGCCTTCGGCCATGGCATTGACCGGATTACTGGGCACCAGGTCGATCAATACCTGGGAAAAAGGCGGCGCATCGGAAATTTCCGGCGTTGCCATGCCCACCGGGCTGGCGCCCACGCCGGTCTGGAAGACCATGCCGGCCAGCAGGGCCAGTACGATCGCGATGCAAGTGGTGATCAGGTACAGCCCGATCGCCTTTCCGCTGACCCGTCCCAGACTCTTGGGATCGGCCAGCGATGCGACCCCGGAGATGAGCGATACGAACACGATCGGCACGATCAACATGCTGAGAAAACGGACGAACATCTCGCCAACAACCTCGAAAACGCCGTTAACGAGCCAGTTCTGCACCCAGCCGACCTGCCCCAGGAAAAGGTTGATCGCCAGCCCGGTGGCCAGGCCGAGAAGAAGGGCGATGAAGATCTGCTTGCTCAGCTTGTGGTGGTCGAAGCGGTATTCCTGGCTCATGTCCCGTCCCGTTCCCTGATAATTTTCGATGGCTGAGGGTAGCTTATTGGCTGCCGAGGGTCCATCGAGTCAGGAAGGGGTTCGGGGTTCCGGGTTCGGGGTTCCGGGGGTTGGGTGGGGCGTCGGGTGTTTGGGCTGAAGGATGGGTTTTTAGGTTTCAGGGTTCAGGTTTCAGGTTTCAGGCGACGCGTCGTGCCGGGTGTGCTGGGGCACAAGGATATGGGCCGGGTCGCTTGACCGGTATAATGCGCGGCTCAGATCAACCGTGCCGATCCCATGACCAGTAGCGACACCACAGCCGCGCCGACGAACTTCATTCGCAACCGGATTCTCAAGGAACTCGAGGCCGGGCAGTACGACGAGATCGTCACCCGCTTTCCGCCGGAGCCGAACGGTTACCTCCACCTGGGGCACGCCAAGTCGATCGTGCTCAACTTCAGCCTGGCCGAAGAGTTCGGGGGCTACACGAACCTGCGCTTCGACGATACCAACCCGGCGAAGGAAGAGCAGCGCTATGTCGATGCCATCAAGGAAGACGTCGCCTGGCTGGGCTTCGACTGGCAGAACGAGTGTTATGCCTCGGACTATTTCGAGACGCTCTTCGAGTACGCCCTGCACCTCATCGACAACGGACTGGCCTATATCGACGGCCAGGACGCCGACGCCATTCGCGAACAGCGTGGAACCCTGACCGAGCCGGGCACGCCCAGCCCGGACCGCGACCGGGACCCCGCCGAGAGCCGCGACCTGTTCAAGCGCATGCGAGCCGGCGAGTTCGAGGACGGCGCCTTTGTCCTGCGCGCGAAAATCGACATGGCCGCGCCGAACATCAACCTGCGCGACCCGGTCATCTACCGCATCCGCCACAAGGCCCATCCCAGGACCGGCACCGCATGGTGCATCTATCCCAGCTACGATTTCGCGCACGGCCAGTCCGACGCCATCGAGCACATCACCCATTCGCTGTGCACGCTGGAGTTCGAGGATCACCGCCCGCTCTACGACTGGCTGATCGAGCATCTTCCCGTGCCTGCCCGGCCGCACCAGATCGAGTTTTCCCGGCTCAACCTGGATTTCACCGTGCTGTCCAAGCGCCGGCTGACCCGACTGGTCGACGAAGGCTACGTCTCCGGCTGGGACGACCCGCGCATGCCGACCATCGCCGGCATCCGCCGCCGCGGCTTCACGCCCGACTCGATCCGCCACTTCTGCACCGAAATCGGCGTGACCAAGTCAGAGAGCATCATTCCCTTCGGCGCGCTCGAGCGAAACCTGCGCGACGATCTCAACGCTCGCGCCCCGCGCCGCATGGGCGTGCTCCGCCCGCTCAAGCTGGTCCTGACCAACTTCCCCGAAGGCGAGACCGAGTGGGTCCAGGCCGCCAACCACCCGCAGAATCCGGACATGGGCACCCGAAAGGTGGCGCTCACCCGCGAGCTCTACATCGAGGCCGACGACTTCATGGAAGAGGCGCCGAAGAAGTTCTTCCGCCTCAAGCCCGGCGGCGAGGTTCGCCTGCGCAACGCCTTCATCATCCAGTGCGACGAGGTCATCAAGGACGAAGCCGGCAACGTCGTCGAGCTGCGCTGCAGCTTCGATCCGGACACGCGTTCGGGACAACCGGGCGCCGACCGCAAGGTCAAGGGCACCATCCACTGGGTTTCGGCAGAGCACGCCGTCAAGGCCGAGGTCCGGCTCTACGACCGCCTGTTCAATGTGCCGCACCCGGCCGGCGACAAGGAGCGCGACTTCGTCGAGCACCTCAACCCCGATTCACTCGAAGTGCTGGAAGACGCGCGCATCGAGGCCGGCACCGAGACCGCCCGTCCCGGAGAGTTCTTCCAGTTCGAGCGTCTGGGCTATTTCGTGCCCGACCCGGACACCACGACGGAAAAACCGGTCTTCAACCGCGCCGTGACTCTGCGCGACACCTGGGCCAAGCTGGAAAAGCAGCTCAGGCAGGGCTAAGCCGAAGTCCGCTTTCCCACCCGTCTTCAGGACTCGTCGAGCTCGAAGGTCAGTTCCTGCACCACGCGCTGGGCGGTGGGCTGGCCGTCGATGATGGCCGGTTTCCAGGTCCAGCGACGAACCGCCTGGACGGCCGCCTGATCGAACACGCCGCGGGGATCGGCCTCGAGCACCTCGACGTCGCGCACGCGCCCGGCCGCATCGATCTCGACGGCTAAGCGCACCCAGCCTTCCAGGCCCTGCAGGGCGGCTTCGCGCGGATAGGGCGGTGGCACGGCCGCGACCGGACGTGCGGTCGCGCTGCCGTTGCCGCCGCCCGGCCCGCCGGTAAAGCCGCCGGTGTAGATGCGGTTCGCGCCCGGCGCCGGCTCGAGCGTGCGCTCGATGTCGATCGCCCGATCGATCTTCTCGACCTGGGCGGTCACCCGGCTCGGCGGCGGCGGTTCCTGCCGTTCCGGTGGTTCCGGCCGGACCCTCGGGTCGGGGTCCGGTTCATCCGGGATTTCCACCGGACCGAAATAGATGCTGGTCACCGGCGGCGGACTCACCGCCGCGGCGGCGTCGTGGTCGATGAGGCGGTGCATCAGGTAGAACGCCGAAAGCGTGATGATCGCGGCGATGGCGACCGTGGCGAGGTAGCGAACAACGGATCCCATGAGCGGCCCTCCCTGCTCTGGTGTGTGGAACGAGAAGCGCCATGTTTCACGCCCCCGTACCCGTTCCGACCGGGTCTGCGCTCCGTGGTTCCCTCGCTTGTTTTCCCCGCCCCGGCCCTACAGCGGCTCGGCCAGCCGGCAGCCGTCGAATTCGGGATGCCCGCGCATGAAATAGACCCGCAGCGCCGGGTCGGCATCCAGCGGTGGCTCCAGCGACCAGTCCGTGCCTTCGGGCGTGGTCAGGCCGTAGCCCGAACCGCTCGGTCGCCACTCGCCGAACTCGCTGCCGGCATCGACCAGGGTGTACTCGTCTCGCCAGCGCTGCTTCTTCAGCCGGTAGCTCCGATCGACGCGCAGGAACAGTTCGACCGGCCGCTCGCCGCAGTCCCCGGCCAGGTGGGCGCGGACTTTCAGTTTCGGCTCCGGCGGCGGAGCGGGAAGGTGGATGTAGAGACCCAGGTTGCCGGCGGTGAAGTGGTGGTTGCCGTAGCCCTCGCGGGCGATCCGGATCTCGCGGCCCGGTGCGGCCAGCAGCGCCCGCAGTTCCTGCGCCCGGTTGAAGGCCTTGGCGCCGTCGCCGTGGACGATCACCGTCTCGGCCACTTCCAGGCCGCCCGGGGTTTGTGCGTAGGTGATCCGGTGGCTGTAGCCGGCCTGCTCGAGTCGATCGCCGACGGCCCGCACCCGTTCGTCGCCGGGCTGGTTGGAAAAGATGTGGACAGTGACGTCGTCGACCGGGCGCGTGGCGCAGGCGGCCAGCAGGGCCGCCAGCGCCAGCGCGACCAGCCGGCGAAGCATCACTTCACCCGGCTGTGCTCGCGCACGGTCTCGACCAGCACGGAGACGTGCTCGGGCGGCACCTCCGGCGTGATCCCGTGGCCCAGGTTGAAGATGTGGCCCGGGCCGGAACCGTAGCTGTCGAGCACGCGCCGGGTCTCGGCGGCGATGACCTCGGGATTGGTCAGCAGCACGGCCGGGTCGAGGTTGCCCTGCAGCGCCACTCGGTCGCCCACGCGCACGCGCGCCTCCGACAGGTCCAGGGTCCAGTCCACGCCCAGGCCGGCGCAGCCGGTCTCGGCCAGGTTCTCCAGATGCTGCCCGCAGCCCTTGCCGAACAGGATCACCGGCGTGTCCGGGCAGGTCCGCTTGAGCTTGTCGACGATGCGCTGCTGGGAGGCCAGCGAGAACCTTTCGTACAGGCGCGGCGAAAGCACCCCGCCCCAGGAATCGAACACCATCAGCGCGTCCGCCCCGGCGGCAACCTGCGCGGCCAGGTAGTCGGCGGTGGCATCGGCCAGGTGATTCATCAGCCGCTCGGCGCCGTCGGGCTCGGCCAGCAGCAGGCGTTTGGCGCGGGCGAAGTCCTTGCTGCTGCGCCCCTCGATCATGTAGGTGGCCACCGTCCAGGGGCTGCCGGCGAAGCCGATCAGCGGGGTGGCTTCCGGCAGCGATTCGCGGATCAGGCGTACCGCGTCCATCACGTAGCCGGTGTCGTCCTCGGGATCGGGCATGGGCAGCGCGTCGATGTCGGCCACGGTCTGCACCGGCCGCTCGAAGTAGGGGCCCTCGCCGGGCTTGAAGCCCAGGCCGCGGCCCATCACGTGCGGCAGGATCAGGATGTCGGAAAACAGGATCGCGGCGTCGAAGCCGTAGCGGTGGATCGGCTGCAGCGTGACCTCGCAGGCCAGTTCGGGCGTGCCCGCCAGGTCGAGAAAGCTGCCGGCCTTCTCGCGGGTGGCGCGATACTCGGGCAGGTAGCGTCCGGCCTGGCGCATCAGCCAGATCGGGGTGCGTTCGACGGGCTCGCGCCGCAGCGCGCGCATGAAAAGGGAATCGGATCTCGGGCTCATGAACGTTCCAGTACTTCGCGAATGTCGTCGGTCGGACAGGTTTCCACCGTGGCGCGCCCGAGTTCCTCGAGCAGCACCAGGCGGATCCGGTCGGCGCGGTTTTTCTTGTCCAGGCGCATCAGGGCCAGCAGGCGCTCGCGGTCGACGTCGCCGGGCAGCGCCGTCGGCAGCTTCAGGTGTTCGAGCAGGTGGACCAGGCGTTCGGCCGTTCCGACACGAACCTTGCCGAGCAGCTCGCTGAGTCGGGTGGCGAGCACCATGCCGATGGCCACGGCCTCGCCGTGCCGGAAACGCGCATAGCCTGTGGCCGTCTCCAGGGCGTGGCCGAAGGTGTGACCGAAATTGAGCAGGGCGCGCTCGCCGGCCTCGCGCTCGTCGGCCGCCACCACTTCGGCCTTGTGCTGCACCGAGGCGTGCACGGCTTCGAGCAGGGCGTCGGGCATGTGCGCATTGATCGGCTCGGCGCGGCTCTCCAGCCAGGAGAAGAAGCGCTCGTCGCGGATCGCGCCGTACTTGACCACCTCGGCCAGGCCGGCGCAATAGTCCCGGTCGTCGAGGCTGATCAGGGTATCGATGTCGGCGACCACGGCGGCCGGCTGATGAAAGGCGCCGATCAGGTTCTTGCCGCTGGTGTGGTTGACGCCGGTCTTGCCGCCGACGGCGGCGTCCACCTGCGCCAGCAGGGTGGTCGGCATCTGCACGACCCGAATGCCGCGCATGTAACTGGCCGCCGCAAAGCCCGCCAGGTCGCCGACCACGCCGCCGCCAAGCGCCAGCACCGTTGCGTCGCGCTGCGCGCCCAACTCGACCAGGGCGTCGAGCGCCCGCTGCCAGTTGGCCACCGTCTTGGCTTCTTCTCCGGCGGGCAGCACCAGCGAGCGCCACCGACGTCCTTCTTCGTCGAGCACGCGCCCGACCCGTTCGAGATAGAGCCCGGCCACGGTGTCGTCGCTGACTACCAGCACCCGACCGTCGAGGTGGCGCTGCCAGATGCTGGGCATGGACAGCAGGCCCTGGCCGACATAAACGGGATAGCTGCCTCCGGCAGTTCGTACCTGGGTGACCTTCATGACACCTGTGCCCCGTCGATGTGTTGCCGGATTCTCCGTGCCACGTTCGCCGCCATGGCCGGTGGGGAAATGCTCGAAGAGCGCACCACCAGGTCGGCGCAGGACAGGTAGATCGGATCCCGCTGCTCGGCCAGTTCGGTCAGGCGCTGCCGCCGATCGGGCGCCTGCAGCAGCGGCCGCTGCTTGTCGCGTTCGAGCCGCTTGAGTTGTTGGTCCACGCTGGTTTGCAGGTAGACGACCAGGCCGCGCTCGGTCAGCATGCGCCGGTTCTCGGCGCTGAGCACGCTGCCGCCGCCGGTGGCCAGCACCAGGCCGTCGCGCCGGCTCAGTTCGTCGAGCAGCGCCGACTCGCGCTGGCGGAATCCGGACTCTCCTTCGATCTCGAAGATGACTGCCACCTCGACGCCGCAACGCGCCTGCAGCTCCAGGTCCAGGTCGAGAAAATCCATGCCCAGGCGGCGCGCGAGTTGCCGGCCCACGGTGGTCTTGCCCGATCCCATGGGCCCGATGAGGAAAACGCGTTCCGGCATGATTCTATCGGCTTGCTCGCTCATGCCGTCCGCAAGACGGCGCTGCGCCGAGCGGCGATGATCGGGTCGTGCCAACGACTGTTCATTCAATGCGGCAAAGGCCATGATCAACCGGGGTTCAATGCTATCACGCCGAACCTGTTCCGGCCCCTCCGCGATCAGCGCCATCGCGCCGTCATCGCGCCGGTTTGGTACCATGTTCGGCCTTCGCCATCGAGTGCTCGGACCGGATCATGCTGCGCTTTTCGATTCTCTTCGTCGTCCTGTTGCTGGGCCTTTTCACCGTGGAGGTTCTCCAGCCCGTGCAGCAGCACGTGATCCTGCCGTTCACGGCCGGCATCGCCAAGGTCAGCGTCTTCCTCATCGAGCTGTTCGACAGCGGCGTGGCGTCCTCGGGCAAGGTCATCCAGGACATCCAGTCGGGGTTCGCGGTCAGCATCGAGCCGGGCTGCAACGGCGTCGAGGCGCTGATCATCCTGTTTGCGGCCATCTTCGCGTTTCCCGCCTCGTTCAAGCACAAGCTCATCGGTTTCGCCATCGGGTTCGTTGCGATCCAGGCGCTCAACCTGGTGCGCATCATCAGCCTGTTCTACCTCGGCCAGTGGAACATGACCTGGTTCGAGTGGTTCCACCTCTACCTGTGGCAGGCGCTGATCATTCTCGACGCCCTGGTGGTCTGGTTGATCTGGCTGCGCAAGCTGCCGCCGCGATCTTCCGGCGGCGGTGACGATGACGGCGGCGGACCGCCGCCGGAGCCGGCCACCACGTGAAGCGCCTGCTGATCGCCGGCTGCGGGGACCTGGGGGTCCGGCTCGCCGATCGACTGGCCGGCGACACCTGGCAGGTGCACGGCCTGCGCAGGAACACCGAAGCCCTGCCGGAAGGCATCATTCCCGTGCGTGCCGACTTGAGCGATCCTGCCAGCCTGGTCCACCTGGACGCCGACTGGGATGCCGTCGTCTACCAGGCCACGCCCGACGCGTACGACGAGGCCGGGTACCGGTCAGCGTATCTGGACGGCCTGGCCAACTTGTTCGACCGCATCCGCGCGCGCCGGCTCGTGTTCGTCTCCAGTACCGCGGTCTACGGCCAGGAATCGGGAGAGTGGGTCGACGAGGAAAGCGATACCGAACCGGCGCGGTTCAACGGCCGGGTGCTGATCGAGGCCGAAACGCTCGCCCGGCGATCGGCGCCGGAGTCGGTGGTGGTGCGATTTGCGGGCATCTACGGTCCGGGCCGCGACTACCTGCTGCGCAAAGTCGCTGCCGGTGAAGCGCGTTGCCGGGAGCAGCCGCCGCAATGGACCAACCGCATTCATTCCGAAGACTGCGCGGGCGTGCTCGAACACCTGCTCTTGCTCGACGGCCCCGCACCGCTCTACTGCGCCAGCGACGGCAAACCGGCACCGCGCTGCGAAGTGCTCGACTGGCTGGCCGGCCGGCTGCATGCGCCCGCGCCCGTTCGCGATCAATCGAGCGGCGGGCAGGGCAAGCGCGTGTCCAGTGCCCGGCTGCTGGCCTCCGGCTACCGGCTGATCCATCCCGACTACCGCTCCGGCTACCAGGAGATGCTGCAATGACCGAATTCGTTTCCATGACCGACGCCATGGTCGAGCGCTTCCGCGACGGCTTCAAGCGCGCCGAGGACGGCGGCATCCCCGAACCCACCGCCATGACCCTGGCCACCGTCGATGAGAACGGCCGCCCGGCGGCGCGCACCGTCCTGCTCAAGGACATGGACGCCCATGGCTTCGTGTTCTACACCAACCTGGGCTCGCGCAAGGGCCGCCACCTCGAGGTGCATCCCGATGTGTCGCTGGTCTTCTGGTGGCGTGAGAACGCCGAACAGGTGCTCGTCGACGGCCACGCCGAACCCGTCAGCGAGGCTGAAGCGGATGCCTATTTCGCCAGTCGGCCGCGCGGCAGCCAGATCGGCGCCTGGGCATCGCAGCAATCACGCCCCATGGCAAGCCGCGAGGAGTTTCTCGCGCGCGTGGCCGAATTCGAGAAGAAATTCGAGGGCCGCGACGTCCCGCGACCCGAACACTGGTCGGGATTCAGAGTAAAGCCCCGCCGCGTCGAGTTCTGGTACGGCCGGGAGTTCCGCCTGCACGAGCGCATCTGCTTTTCCCTGGTCGACGGCGCCTGGCAGGAGTCCCTCCTGTATCCGTAGAATCGGGTACTCGGCGTCCGAGTGGAGACGGCCATGCCGCCAACCAGGCTCCGGGACCTCCGATGCGGATCGGACTTCCGTGTGAGCGACAGCAAACCCTGCGCCCGCCCGACGCCGACGATCGTCGTTCCGGTATTCGACGGCTGGCCGGCGGTCGAGACCTGCATCGAGTCCCTGTTCGAAACCGTCCCCGCCGAAACGCCCGTGCGGATCATCGACGACGCCAGCCGCGATGCCCGGGTCATCGAATGGCTCGACACGCTCGAGGCGCGCTTCCCGGGTCGGCTGACGCTGGTCCGGAATGCGGCCAACAAGGGTTACCTGCGAAGCGTCAACGAGGCGCTGGCGATTGTCGAAGGCGACGTCGTGGTCGCCAATTCGGACACGCGGTTCACGCCCCGATGGCTGGAGGCGCTTGTCGCCGTGGCCGCCGATCCGGCCGTGGGCATTGCCAATCCGATATCCGACAACGCCACGATTCTGAGCGTGCCGGGACTGGAGCGCGCCTCCGAGGACGCCCTGGCCGAGCTGCGCGAGACTTTCGCCGGAAGATGGTACGAACTGCCCACGGCCGTGGGCTTCTGCATGTATATCAAGCGCGAAGCACTCGAACGGTACGGCGGCTTCGACCCTTTCTTCGATCCGGGTTACGGCGAGGAATGCGATTACTCGATGCGCCTGCGGCGCGACGGTTTGAAAATCGCCGCCGTGCCGTCTTCGATCGTCTTCCACCAGGGATCGTGCAGTTTCGGGGGGCGCGCCGCGAGTCTCCGGGAGTCGCACGAAAAGCTCCTTTCGCTCAGATGGCCGTCCTACCAGCGAGACGTTCTCGAGTTCTCCCGCGGCAATCCGATTCGCGGGATTCGCGAGTTTCTCGCCTCGGTGGGTTCCAGGGCCGGCACACGCGTCCTGCATGTCCTCCACGAGCTGGACTACCTGGGCGGCGTCGAGTTGTTCACCAAGGAGCTGCTGTCGCGCTTCTCCCCGGAAACCGAGCACGTTGTTCTCTGCCAGGGCCGCATGCACGATGCCTTCTCGGACCTGGTCGAATCCAGGCTCCAGCCCAACGTGCGCGTCATTCGATTCGATCCCCGACGGTATCGCCACGCAGACATCCTGATGGCCATTCCGGCGGGCAGGAGTCATCCGGAACTCGACCAGCTGTTCTGCCGGATTCTGTCGGGCGGGCGCTTCAACTGCGTGCACTTTCACACCCTGGTGCGCCTGGGCACCTTGTCCTGGCCGGCAATCTGCACGGCCCTTGGCGTTCCCTACGTGCTGTCCATGCACGAATTCTTCCATCTGTGCCACGACTACAACATGGTCCTCGGGCCGGGCGACAACGGGTTCTGCGGCAAGCCGGTCTGCCACGAACAGGACGAGGACTGCCTGCGCTGCATGGGCTCGCGAGTGCAGAGCCTGGGCGAGCCCCTGCCGCGATTCATCGAGCATCGTCGCCGCGCCTGGCGCGAGATCCTGCACGGAGCGGAGCGAATCTACACCAACGGCGCGCTGGTCTCCCGGACCGTGATCGAGGCTTACGGCGAGTCCCTGCAGGGCGCGATCAGCGAATTCGAACCCTATTTCTGCGGCGAGCGCCGCGCCATCGGGCCCATCGAGGTCTCGAATGCCGAGCGACCGCTCCACGTCGCATTCCTGGGGGCGTTCTCGCCCCGCAAGGGCGGCGATGTGTTCCTCGCCGCCCGCGACCTGCTGGCGGACCGGCCCATCCGCTGGTCGGTCATCGGCAATGTGGACAGCCGGCTCAAGACCGCGCTCGACCAAGCGCCGGTCGAGGCGACCGGCCCCTACGACACTTCGCAGCTGGATCGCCTGCTCGAGGATGTCGATCTGATCGTCCAGGCGCCCACCGGCCCCGAAACCTACAGCATCACCCTGAGCGAAGCCTGGGACCGCGGTCGCCCCGTGGTCGCGCCGGAAGTCGGGGCCTTCAAGCACCGCATCGAACATGGGAAGAACGGCTGGCTGTACCCGCCCGGAGACGCCCATGCCCTGGCCGGGCGAATCGACTATCTCGCCAGCCGGAAAGGCCGGACCGAGCTGGGCGAGGTCGCGCGCCGCCTGGCGCATATCGCTCGCCGCGACAATCCCATCGCGTCCGAGCTCGAGGCCTTGTACGCACGCTTCCCCCGCCGCTGCCTGCTGGCGGCGCTCGAGGAGGCCGGCTGGGTCGGGAACGAACTGCCCGAGCCGGTCGATGCCCGGACGACGACTCGCAAGTGGCTGGAGCAGCCCATGTGCCTGGAAGCCGAGGACGACTGGGCCGATCCCGGCGACCTGGCCTGCCTTGTCGCCCGCGCCGACGGCGCTCGCGGCGCCGGCCTGAAGGCCGCCCTGGCCGAGCAAGCGCCCCGGGCCCGGCTTGTGACGGCATCCGATCTCGCCGGACTGGCCGACGATGCCACCGTGCTGGTGCTTCAGGACGACACCGAGCCGACCGCGAATGTCGGCAACTGGGTGGATTCCTGGCGAGACTCCGGCAAGCCTTTCGGCACCTGCAACTACCTGCTGCACGACGCCGAAGGCGAGCCTTACGGCCCGGTGTTTCGGGGCGAGGGCGACGCCACGTTTCCGGCGCGCCAGCCGCGTCGCTGGGCCGGTGTCCTCGCGCGCGCTGGGCGAATCCGCGACCTGTTGGAGCGCCTGGACAAGGACGAGCTCTTCGATGCGCCGCTTGATCGATTGCTGCGCCCAGGGGACCTCGCCCACTACGACGGCTGCGGCCTGTCCATGCTCGACCACCGCTGGTCGCAGCTGTGGAAGGCGGATCTCGCCGAGACGGCTACCGAAGCGCGCCGGGCCGAAGCGAGCGTGGGTGTCCTCGTGCAGGGCGGGGGTGGGCCCGGGACGCGCCGTTTGCTGGCCGACCTGGCGATGCAGAATGGCGTCGACATGACCGGCGTGGCGGTGATGCTGCCGCCCGGCGTCGAGCTTGACGACGAGACTCGCCGGCCCAGCAACGTATTCGTCTGCGAATGGAGCGTGCGCGATCCGGCCGGGTCGATCAACCGGGCCGAGCGGGCGCTGCCGGACGCCGGGGTGATCGTCTTTGTCGGCGACAACGTCCGGCTCGAGAATCCCCGGCTCCTGCAGGCCATGATCGGGGACATGCGCCGTCACGACATCGCCGCGATCAGTCCGCTGCTGCCATCCGACCGCCGCGGCCACCAGTTCGTCGCCCGACGATCGGGCTGCGGCGGCGGGGGGCTGCCGGGATACGGCCCGCCCGTGTCCACGCCGTTCGACGTGCCCGGGGTGCCGCTGGCCGCCGACTTCCTCGACGACGACCTGTTCGTCGTCGATCGCCGCGCCTGGCGGGATGTCGGGGGGCTCCCGTCGCGCGGTCGGCTTTTCTATCGCTCGATGATGTTCAGCGAGCGTCTGCGCTCGGCCGGGTTGGCGCTGGCGAGAAGCGCGCAGTTCGTCCGGAAGGCCGCGCTGCCCGCCACCGACCTGGCCGCTGATCCCGAACGCCAGCCGCGGGAAAGGGCGGACGTTCTTCGGGCACTGGTTCGGTCCCAGGCCCCCTCGGCCTGGTCGAAGTCGATGAGCCTTCAGTCGCCCTTTGGCCTGGAGTGCCGCAAGCATGCCTTCAAGGGCGGCGGTCGTCTGCCGCGACTGCTGGCCTACGCCCACGACGTCTGGGCAAGCGGCTTCTATCGCGTGCGCGCGCCGGCCGCATCCCTGGCGGCCGCCAACCGGGCATCGTGTCACTTCCTTCCCGAGCAGCGCGAGCGTTACGAACCCAACGTCATGGAAGTCGTCAACTCCGGCGCGTCCGTGCTGCTGCTGCACAGCTTCCTGCACGACGCGCAGCTGGAGAAGCTGGCCGACTACCATCGATTTCTCGACATCCCGGTCGTCTTCAGCCTCGACGACTGGCTGCTGGAACTGCCGGACTACAATCCCTTCGCCAGGACGAACTATCCCGATATGCCCCGGCGGGTTCGCTTCGCGCTGGATCACTGCGACCGCCTGGTCGTGCCGACTCCGAAGCTGGCCGAATACTACGCCCCGTATGTCCCGGACATCCGGGTCGTTCCCAATCGCATCCCGCGCGCGCTCATCCATCCGGCGCGGCCCCGCAAGAGCGGCATGCTCCGGGTCGGGTGGACCGGGGCACCCCAGCACTCGGGCGACCTGGACTGGCTGGCCCCGGTCGTTCGGGCAACCCGCGATCATTGCCGCTGGGTGTTCTTCGGCCAGAAACCGGCCGGTCTCACCCCGGAAGAATGCGAGTTTCACCCGCCCGTCGCCCTCAAGGGTTACTTCGAGAAGCTGGCCGGGCTCGACCTCGATCTCGCCGTCGCGCCGCTGAGCGACAATCCCTTCAACCGGGCCAAGAGTCACCTCAAGCTCCTGGAATACGCCGCGCTCGGGCTGCCCGTGGTCTGCACCGACTGCGAGGCCTACCGTGCCGCCCCGGCCTTGCGGCTGGAAAACGAAGCCGGGCTCTGGACAGAGGAACTGATCCGGCTGGCCGACGACCCGGAGTCGCGCGCCGGGCTGGCCGCCGCCCTTCGCCGCTGGCTGGAGGCCGGGCACGTTCTCGAGGATCACCTGGACGAGTGGGCGCAGGCGTTGTCGCTGCAGCCCTGAACGGGCGGTCGGGCAGGCGGCGTCAGTAGCCCAGGCGCGCCGCCAGATGGGCTGCGGCGGCCTGGCTTTCGCGCAGCTGGCGGCGCGTTTGCTCGAGTACGACGTCGACGTCCTGCAGCCGCCTGATCTGCGCCTCGTAGTGGTCGAGAAGTTCGCCGCCGGCGTCGTTGAAGGCGTGCCAGCCCGGCAGGGAAACGTTCCGGGTCACCTCTTCGGAGCGTCCACAGACCGCAATCAGGTACACGTGATCCCCGGGCCCTCGCTCCACCGTCCGCGCACCCGAGGAGTCGGCATAGGTGACCTCGGCCGAAGCAGGTCCCCTGGCCTGGATCTCGTCGATGACCGACAGGAACTGGAACTGCTGCCCGAAGGTGCGCACGGAGGGGAAGAACCCGCCCAGGAGTTCGCTGAATTCGCGGGCGCTCAGCTCCCGGACATGATGCTCATTGTGTCTCACGCCGTCGGGGCTGTAGAGATCGCGATCCGGCGTGGAAATGATCGCCAGCCCGTCCGAGCGAACGACGCGGGCGATCTCGGCGACCATCCTCTCCTGCTCGGCCAGGTGTTCCAGCGTCTCGAAGGAGACGAGCAGGTCGACGCTGTCGTCGCGCAGCGGCAGGGATCGGGCGTCGCCGCGGATGAACTCGACGCCCTCGCGACCGTACTTGCGGCGCGCCGATGCCAGCGCGCCCTGGTCGGCATCGATGCCCAGCGTCCGGACGGCGCCGCGCGCCAGCAGGTCGGTACCGTAGCCCTCCCCGCAAGCCACGTCGGCGACGACCTTGCCGTTCGCAAGCCCGCTGGCCCAGTGGTAGCGATGCCAGTGCTCGTACCAGATCTGGTGGCGAAAGGCGGGATCGAAGCGCTCCGGTGAAGCGTCTTCCTCAGCCGGTGGGCCGGACGGCGTCTCCATCACCTAGTCGTAGAAGTCTTCCCGTTGGAAACTGTAGGTGCTGATCTCGTCGATATCCGAGAAGCAATACAGGTGGGCCGGCGTGGAGCACGCCTTCACGTCGTTGAAGATCATGCGCAGGTCCGCGTAAGTCGCCGACCCCACCGAAGTCGCCTGGTTCGGGGAACTCGAGGTCCACCCGCTGCAGGTGTTGGCCAGCGAGGTTCCCTGGGTGTCCATGCCCGTCCACACGTCCGTGATCTCGACGAGCGGCAGCCCCTGCTCGTCGAGCGCGACATTGGTCAGGATGTCCTCACCGGGCTCGAACAGGTTGCCCAGGTTCTCGACGATCTTGACGTGGTCGACGCGGTACCAGCGGTTCTGGAAGTCGAAGCGCTGGTAGACCGAGGTGGTGTCGTCCGACAGCAGCGCCTTGAAGTCGTCCGAGCGGTCGAGCTCGGCGTCGGAGGCGAGCGAGCGACAGATCTGGTCGGCGGCGTCGCTGCCGCTCAGCCCCATCTGGCCGGGCGTGCCGCCGCCCGGCAGTTGCCATTCCGAGAATCTCGCCGGGCCCGAAAGGCTGCTCACGAAGCCGCGACGATCCGAACTCGTGTAGGGCGCCATCGGCGGCAGCCCCATCCCGGAGGACGCGGTGGACAGGCAGGTCAGCCTGGCGGCCTGATCACAGGCAAGGATATCGTCCTGGGTCCAGTTGACCACGGTGGCGTTGGTGTCGCCGGTGAGGCCCAGGTAGAGGTCCGAACCGGTTCCCGAGGTGCTGGCGGTCCAGTCGTTGCAGTGGAATCCGCTCGACGTTCCGTCCGCCGAGGTGCCCGTCCACACCCGCTCCGGGAAGAAGAAGGGCGAGCCCAGGGCGTTCAGGTCGACCGGCCGGTAGACTTCGCCGTCCTCGACGATGCCGGGCAGGTCGCCGCCGAAAAGCTGGTTGTCGGTGCGCAGCCAGGGGCCGGCGGAAGCCGGCAGGCCGCCGCTGGCGCCGCAGTCGTCGTCCTTGGTGCCGTAAAGACCGTGGGCCCGGCAGTAGGCATCGTTCTGGCTGTCGGAAATCCAGGCGACGTAGCTGCCCGCGTTGGGCAGCCCGGCCCCGCTGGCCTCCAGCTGGCAGATATGGTCGGCGGCCGCCATGCCGGCCAGTCCCGCCCCGCTGGTGGCGGCGGACCATTCCTCGAACGAGCCCAGGCCCGAGGCGCTGGTCGTGAAGATGTACTGGTCGTAGGCGCCGGCACCGCGTACCGCGTTGGCGTCACCCTCGTAGTTCTCTCCGGGGCGTCCGGTGAACGATGCGCCGTCGTCGCCGCGGTCGTCCAGCTCGCGGGCCAGCGCGTCGTTGGCCTGCAGGACCAGCCCCATGACTCCCATGGCTGTCAGCGTCTTTTTCATGTTCCCTCACTAGCCGCCGGAGGCGCCAGCATTTATTTAGAATCCCAGCATAGCGCCGCGCCCGCCTCCCCGGCAAGGGGCGGCAGGGCGCGAGGATTGGCGGCCCCTAGTCCGAGTCGGGCTCCGGCGGCGGGTTCCTGCGCCGGTCGAGGTCGCGCCGGATCCAGGATTCGGCCAGTGATTTCCAGGGTTCTTCCTCGAGGGAATGCGGTTTGTACATGCCGGCGGCCTGGCGCTGGCGCTGGGCTTCGTAGAGGATCAGGGCGGTGGCGACCGAAACGTTGAGGCTCTGGGTCATGCCCGCCATGGGAATGACGATCTCGCCGTCGCACTCGGCCAGGGCCTCTTCGCTGACGCCGAACTTCTCGGTGCCCATCACGATGGCGGTCGGTTGGGTGTAGTCGGGCTGGCGGAAATCGACCGCCTGGTCGGAGAAGTGTGCGGCGTAGAGCGAAAAGCCCTTCGCCTTGAGCGAACGCAGGCCTTCGCCGGCGTCGTGGTGGCGGTGCAGTTTCACCCAGCGCTGCGCGCCCTGAGCGGTGTGGTTCAGCGGCGGGATGCCGCCGGTGGGCGGCACGGCGTGGGCTTCGAGCACGCCCACGGCGTCGCAGGTGCGCAGGATGGCGGCGACGTTGTGGGCCTTGTGCACCCGCTCGAGGAAGACGGTCAGGTCGGGATGCCGGCCGGCGGCCACCTGCTCGATGCGGGCCTTGCGTTCGGGTGTCATGGCGATATGTTAACCCCGAATCTGCGAGAATCCCCCGCCATGACTGACTGGTTCAATCAACTCAAGTCCTGGGTGGCGCCGAGCGCCGAAGAGACCGTGGACATCCAGGTCATCGCCCGGGCGGCCGCCATCATCCTGCTGGAGATGGCCGCCACCGACGAGCACCGCGACGACGATGAACTGGCGGTGATCCATGACGCCATGCAGGACGCCTTCGGTATCGACCGGGCCGAGCTGGGCCAGATGCTCAAGGATGCCGAAAAGCTGCGCCGCGAGGCCGTGTCCCTGCACGACTTCACCCGCGATCTCAAGGCCCATCTCGATCGCGACGAGCGCGACCAGCTCGTCGAGTGGCTGTGGCGCGTGGCCTGGGCCGACGGGCGAATCGACCGCTACGAGGAGCAACTGCTGCGCCGGCTCTCCGACCTGCTGGGCGTGCCCCACCACGAATTCATCAAGCGCAAGCACATGGCCGCGCCCGACGATTCATGAGCGGGCGCTGATCACTCCTCGACGTAGAACTTCTGCTGGAAGCTGAACTCCGACGGCGGCTGGCTGCTGCCCTCAGGACGCACGCTGATGTCGAAGGTCAGCGTCTCCTCGTTGGCGATGCGGAAGGTGCCGATGTAGTAGATCGCGTCTTCCTCGGTGATCTCCTCCAGCTCGATGGTGCGCGGCTGGCCGGTGAGGTTGACCGCCGAGGCGTTCACCGTCGCGCGCACGGGCTCGCTCATCGCGTCGTCGCTGCCGGCGGCGCGCAGTACCGTGATGTTGATCATCGCCCGGGTCCCCGAGCGCTGGATGCCGTAGGCCCGCGCGACCTCGGCGGGCAGCATGCGCGTGTTCATCGCGCTGTAGTGCACCTGATAGCCGCCGATGTCCTCGAACTGCTGCGCAGCCGCCAGCAGGAAAAAACCAAGGGCAAGAATGCCCGCAAGCTGTCGGATCATCTCATTCCCGTCCACCGTTGAATTGCCCCGATGCTACGCCGTGTTGGGGCGAGGCGGCAAGCCGTTGTGGCGTCATACAGGTCGTCGGGTTCTCGCAATGGCGCAATGGCGCAAGGGACGCAATGCAAGAGCGAATGGATTGCTTGAAGGGAATGCCTTGGAAATGGCTGACAGATCTTTCGCCCACCATCTTTCTTCTGTCCCTCCTTGGCGTCCTTCGCGCCTTCGCGCCATTGCGAGAAACAAGGGGAAATGCCCGCACTGCAACGAATCGCCCCGCGCCTGATCAGACCCCCAGCAGGATGATCAGGAACTGGATGACGATGATGGCCAGCAGGGGGGAGAGGTCGAAGCCGCCCAGGGGCGGGAGGATGCGACGGATGGGGGCGAGCACCGGTTCGGTGAGCTGGTAGATCAGCGGCACGATGGGGTGTCGGAAGCCCTGGCCCACCCAACTGAGGATCACGTTGACGATGATCAGCACCAGGTAGAGCACCAGCAGCATGCGCATCAGCCGCAGCGCGGCCAGCAGGAACAGTACCGACCAGTCCATCGCCCAGCCGTTGAGGGTCATCAGGACGACCAGCAGCACCAGCTCCAGGATGTAGAGCCAGGCGATGCCGGCCAGGCTGACCGAGCCCACGCGCGGGATGAGCTTCGACAGCGGCTTGACCAGCGGGTCGGTGATCCGGATCAGCGCCTGGCAGATCGGGTTGTAGTAATCCGCCCCGAAGGCCTCGAGCAGCACGCGCAGCATCAGTGCCGCCAGGTAGAGCTGGAACAGCGTCTCGATCAGGAAGGAGAACGCCTGGTTGGCCGAGCCGCCCATCAGCCTTCTCCCAGTTCGCGGCCGCGCTTGACGGCGGCCTGCACGGCTTCATCCACGATGCGCTCGAATTCGTTGCTCGCCAGGCTCTCGAGTGCGGCCGCGGTGGTGCCGCCCGGCGAGGTCACGCGCTTGCGCAGCTCGCCGGCATCGACGTCGGACTTTGCCAGCATCGTGCCGGCGCCGTAGGCCGTCTGGCGAGCCAGCCGGGCCGCCGTGACTTCGGGCAGGCCCGCGCGGGTGCCCGCGGCGGTGAGCTGCTCGACCAGCGAGAAGAAATAGGCCGGCCCGGAGCCGGACACGGCGGTGACCACGTCCATCAGGGCTTCGTCGTCCACCCAGGCGACTTCGCCGGCGGCTTCGAGCACCTGCGTGGCGCGTTCACGGTCGGTTTCGCTCACGCCTCCGGCCGCCGCCAGCCCCGTCATGCCGGCCTGGTAGAGCGCCGGGGTGTTGGGCATGGCGCGCACCACGCGATCGTGGCCGCCGAGGCCCTTGCAGATGCGCGCCAGCGGCATGCCGGCGGCCACCGAAATCACCAGGGTGTGGCCGTCGATGGCGTCGGCCACCGAGGCCAGCACATCGTCCATGACCTGCGGCTTGACCGCCACCACCAGCACGTCGGCCAGGCGCGTCGCCTCGACGTTGTCGTCGTGGACCGTCACACCGAGATCCTCTGCCAGCGAGCGGCGCTGATCTTCGCTGGGATCGGCCACGTGGATGGATTCGGCCCGCATGCCGTCGGCAATCAGGCCACCGATCAGCGCGCGACCCATATTGCCGCCGCCGATGAATGTGATTCTCACGTCTTCCATGTTTTCTATTGTAAGGGTCCTGATGGGCCCTGCACGTTAGTTCGTGCGTTGCACGGGGGTTCCGGGAAGCCCGAGGTCCCGGATCGGAGTCCGGGATGACGCTTCGCGTCAGTTCGGGGTTCAGGGTTCCGGATGGGCTCCGGTGGGTTGTCGAGGTGGGGAGGAGATAGGTTTCAGGGTTCAGGTTTCAGGTTTCAGGGAAAACAAGAAACAGATTCCCGAACCCCGAACCCGTCTTTTTCTTTCCTGAAACCTGAACCCTGAAACCTTTCAGTCCCTCGGCCCGAACAGAGCCGTTCCAATACGAATCTCCGTCGAACCTTCGAGAATGGCTGCTTCCAGATCGCCGGTCATTCCCGCCGAGATGGTGTCGACCTGGGGGTGTCGTTCTTTCAGCTGATCGAACAGCTCGCGCAGCTTCGCGAATGCCGCGCGCTGTTCCTCGTGGTCCTCGCGCGGGGCGGGGATGGCCATCAGGCCGCGCAGTTTCAGGTGCTCGGCATCGGCGATGCGGTCGGCCAGTTCGGCGATTTCTTCGGGCGCGCAGCCGGCTTTCTGCGACTCGTCGTCGAGGTTGACCTGGATGAGCACGTTCAGGGGGGCGAGGCCGTCGGGGCGTTGGTCGTCGAGCCGGCGCACGATCTTGGCGCGGTCGATCGATTCCACCCAGTCGAAGTGCGCGGCGATCAATTTCGTCTTGTTCGACTGGATCGGGCCGATGTAATGCCACTCCAGGTCCAGGTCGCCCAGCGCGGCGATCTTCTCAACGCCCTCGTCGACGTAGTTCTCGCCGAAGGCGCGCTGGCCGAGCGCGTGCAGCTCGCGGATCGCCTCGACGGGCTTGCGTTTGCTCACGGCCAGCAGCCGCACGGCGCCGGCGGGCCGGTCGGCGTCGCGGCAGGCCGCGTCGATGCGCTTGCGCGTTTGCTCGAGACGCTCCCGGGCGGTTTTCGAGGCGATTTGATTCATGGCCGAGTTACGCTAAGATCGGTTGGTGTGCTGGACAACGGGGGTGTGCGTCGGCCGCCCGCTTGGCGGAGCCGCACACGTCACCGGCAGGCCGAAGGCCACAGGCAGGGAGTTTCCCCATGGATATTACAGAACTACTCGCATTCACCGTCAAGAACAAGGCATCCGACCTGCATATCTCGGCCGGTCTGCCGCCCATGATCCGCGTCGACGGCGACGTTCATCGTATCAACACGCCGGCGATCGAGAACAAGGAGATGGCCGAGCTCATCTACTCGACCATGAACGACCACCAGCGCCGCGACTACGAGGCCAACCTGGAGGTCGACTTCTCCTACAGCGTGCCGGGCTTGGCGCGATTTCGTGTGAATTCATTCCACCACCATCGCGGCATGGGCGCGGTCTTCCGCGTGATTCCCAACGACATCTGGACGCTCGACGATCTCGACGCGCCGGCCATCTTCAAGGACATCGTGGAAGTCCCCCGCGGGCTGATCCTGGTCACCGGGCCGACCGGTTCGGGCAAGTCCACCACGCTGGCGGCGATGATGGACTACCTCAACAAGACCGTGCCGGGCCATATCCTCACCATCGAGGACCCGATCGAATTCATCCACACACCGCAGCGCTGCCTGATCAACCAGCGAGAGGTGCACCGCGACACGCACGGCTTCAACCAGGCGCTGCGCTCGGCGCTGCGTGAAGACCCCGACATCATCCTGGTCGGCGAGCTGCGCGACATGGAAACCGTGCGCCTGGCCCTGACCGCCGCCGAGACCGGTCACGTGGTTTTCGCCACCCTGCATACCTCCTCGGCGCCGAAGACCATCGACCGAATCATCGACGTCTTCCCCGGCGACGAAAAACCGGTGGTGCGCTCGATGCTGTCGGAGTCGCTCAGAGCGGTCATCTCGCAGACCCTGCTCAAGAAGGTCGGCGGCGGCCGGGTGGCCGCGCACGAAATCATGGTGGCCACCTCGGCCATCAAGAACCTCATTCGCGAGGACAAGGTGGCGCAGATGTACTCGGCCATCCAGACCGGGCAGAACGCCGGCATGACCACCCTCGACCAGTCGCTCATCGAGCTCGTCCGACGCGGTCTGGTCAACAAGCAGGAGGCCGTTCGCAAGGCCCAGAACAAGTCGGCGCTGGCCTGACCGGCCCGCGCCATCAATTAAGGAGACGGCATGAACACCATCCAGGACTGGCTGCACAAGCTCCACGACTCAAAGGGCTCGGACCTGTTCGTGACCGTGGGTGCGCCGCCCTGCATCAAGGTGCACGGCAAGATCAAGCCGCTGACCCGCGAGGCGCTCACCCACGAGATGGTCAGCGACATCATCGACTCGATCATGACCGCCGACCAGCGCGAGGAATTCCATTCCACGCACGAGTGCCAGTTCGCCGTCTCGCTCGAGGGTGTGGCCCGCTTCCGCGTCTCGGCCTTCTACCAGCGCAACAGCGTCGGCATGGTCTGCCGCCGCATCGAAACCAAGATCCCCACCTTCGAGGAACTCGACCTGCCCGGGTCGCTCTCGGAGCTGGCGATGCAAAAGCGCGGCATCATCATCCTGGTGGGGGCGACCGGCACCGGCAAGTCGACCACCCTGGCGGCCATGCTCGGCGAGCGCAACATGAAGGCCTCGGGGCACATCATCACCATCGAGGACCCCATCGAGTTCGTGCACAAGCACCGCAAGAGCCTGGTCACCCAGCGCGAAGTGGGCATCGACACCGAAAGCTTCGAGGTGGCGCTGAAGAACACGCTGCGCCAGGCGCCCGACGTGATCCTCATCGGCGAGATCCGGACCCGCGAGGCCATGGAGCACGCCATCACCTTCGCCGAAACCGGTCACCTGTGCCTGACCACGCTGCACGCCAACAACGCCAACCAGGCGATGGACCGCATCCTGCACTTCTTCCCGGAAGACCGTCACCCGCAGGTGCTGCTGGACCTGAGCTTCAACCTCAAGGGCGTGGTCGCCCAGCAGCTCGTGCCCTCGATCGACGGCAGCCGCCGCCACGTGGCCCTGGAAATCCTGCTCAACACGCCGCTCATCCAGGAGAAGATCCGCAAGGGCAAGATCGAGGAGCTCAAGGAGCTCATGAAGGACTCGCGCCACCACGGCATGGTGACCTTCGACCAGAGCCTGCTCGAGCTCTACCAGGAAGGCCTGATCTCCTACGAGGAGGCCCTGCGCCACGCCGATTCGGCCAACGATCTGCGCCTGGCGGTCAAGCTCAGCGAGGGCGGCGATGCCGACTCGCTGTCCGGCAAGCTGCAAGACCTCAACCTGATTGATGACGAGCGCTGAGGCCTGCATTTAACACGCAACTTACCGCTGTAACGGCATTTTCTTCCCCGTTTAACATCTGGTTAACCGTTCGGGGCGTAGCATTTGTCTCGTTGGTGCTCAAAGCGCGAGCCAAGTTTCTGCACCGACGGTTACGGGGCAATGTGGGCCCGGACGGAGTCGACCCCTCCGTCCGGGCATTTTTTTACCGCACTTTCGACTCAGGGGAATAATCGGCTGATGCGGATCCTCATTATCGAAGACAATCGCGACATCGCCGCCAACCTCGGCGATTTCCTTTCCGACCGGGATCACGAGGTCGACTACGCCTACGACGGCGTCACCGGCCTGCACCTGGCGGTGGTCAACGAATTCGACGCCATTGTGCTCGACCTGGCGCTGCCCGGCATGGACGGCCTGGAGGTCTGCCGCAAACTGCGCGAGGACGGCCGCAAGGACACGCCGGTGCTCATGCTCACCGCGCGCGACCAGCTCGAGGACAAGCTCACCGGGTTCGAATCCGGCGCCGACGACTACCTGGTCAAGCCCTTCGAGCTGCGCGAAGTCGAGGCACGGCTGGAAGTGCTGGCCCGCCGCGGCCAGCGCGTCAAGCCGCGCGAGCTGCAGGTGGCCGATCTCGAGTACAACCTCGAAACGCTCAAGGTCAAGCGCGCCGGCAAATCCATCGATCTCAACCCGATCGGCCTGAAACTGCTCGAGAAGCTGATGACCGCCTCGCCGGCAGTGGTCACCCGCCGCGAGCTCGAGCACCACGTCTGGGGCGAGGAACTGCCCGACAGCGACAGCCTGCGCGTGCACATCCACAGCCTGCGCGCGGCCATCGACAAGCCCTTCGACACGCCGCTGATCCAGACGCGACACGGCATCGGTTACTGCCTGGTGGCACCGGATGAAGTATCGGCGTCGACTTAGAAGCCGACTGATCTTCTCCTTTCTGGTGTTCGGCACGCTGCTCAGCGTGCTGTTCGCCGCGGCCGTGCTGCTCGTGCAGAGCTGGCTGGTCGACGCGCTGATCTCGCGCACCCTGGCCGACGAGATCGACCAGTACGTCGCCGGCCTGCGCGAAGACCCCACGCTCGTCGAGCCCTTCTACACCCGCATCGAAGGCTACGTCACCCGGCCGGGTCGGGCCGAGATCGTGCCCGAGCCCTTCCGCAGCCTGGCCAGCGGCGTGCACGACGTCACTACCGACGACGCCCAGTACAAGGCGGCCGTGCGCAAGGAAGACGACTTCTGGGTGTTCCTGACCTACGACGTCTCGGAGAACCAGGAACTGGCGCGCCGCCTCGAGATCGCCCTGGCCGCCGCCGTGCTGATCTTCATCCTGTTCTCGCTGGCCCTGGGCATCTGGTCGTCGAGCCGCGTCATGGCGCCGGTGACCGAACTGGCGAGGCGCATCGAGGCGATGGACGAGCACGCCCCGCCCGGCGACCTGGCCCGGCATTTCCCCGACGACGAAGTCGGCCAGCTCGCCGCCGCGCTCGATGACTACGCCCACCGTCTCAAGGACCTGGTCGAGCGCGACAAGGCCTTCAATGCCGACGTCAGCCACGAGCTGCGCACGCCCCTGGCAGTGATCTCCGGGGCCACCGAGCTGCTGCTGGCCCAGCCCGAGCAGGACGAGCGCACCCACGAGCGCCTGCTGCGCATCGCCCGTGCCGCGCGCCAGTCCACCGACATCACCACCGCGCTGCTGCACCTGGTGCGCGCCGAACGCGACGCCGATGGCAATGGCCACGCCCACGACGTCGCCCAGATCGCCCGGCAGGTCGTGGGCAACTACGAACCCCTGGTCGGCGACCGCGATCTCGAACTGGCCGTCGACGAGCGCGAGCAGGTCAGCGTCATCGCCCCCGAGGCGGTCATCGCCGTGGTGCTGGGCAACCTGGTCGGCAACGCCATCCGCTACACCACCGAAGGCGAAGTGCGCGTGCGCATCCAGCCCGGCGAAGTCAGCATCCTGGACACCGGCCCCGGCATCGACGAAGAAGAACTCCCCCACGTCTTCGACCGCCACTTCCGCGGCCACCAGGCCGGCGGCACGAAGGGCTCCGGTCTCGGGCTGTCGATCGTGAAGCGCCTCTGCGACCTGTATGGCTGGCGGATCGAGTTTGCCAATCGGGAAAGTGGCGGGTTGTGTGTAACTTTGCGATTCTTTCCCGATCGAGGTTGATTAGGTTTCAGGGTTCAGGTTTCAGGTTTCAGGAAAACACAAGACCGGCTCCGGGCTGCTTGTTGGCTCCCACTGGTTTGAAGTCTTCGGCGGGTACGGCGCTGGGCTTTCCGGCAACGCATTCCCGGCCTCGCCAAGCGCCCCTGAAACCTGAACACTGAAACCTATCCGCTTTCAAACTGGCAACGATTGACGCAGGCCCGCTAAACTAAGCCCATGGCCATTATCAATTGCCCAAATTGCAGTAAGCGAATTTCGGACCAAAGCACCTTCTGCGCCCACTGCGAATTGCCGCTGGGTGAGATGTCTCAGGCGGATGTCGCGCGGCTGGAGCTGCGCCGGTGGCGGCGCCGTGTGTGGCAGTCCAAGAACGTGACCTACGCGGCGATGACCGCGCTGGTGGTCGGCGCCATCTGGTGGTGGCTGGCCGAGCCGCAGGGTTGGACCCTGCCGCCGCCGGTGCTGCCGATCGGGCTGATCGCGCTGGGTGGGGTGGCCTACCTGGCCGGGCGCGTGTGGCTGTTCTGGCTCAAGATGGAGCGCAACCGCCCCAGGCCCCCGCGCGACTGAGCGCGCTTATTCGACGCGGTCGACCTGGACCTGCTTGTTGTAGCCTTCGACCTGCAGGCGCCAGCCGCCGAACATGCCCTGCTTGATGGTCACGCGCGGGCTCTCGACTTCGGAGACGAAGTAGGTGTCGGGGGCGCTCTGCTCCCAGACCATGCCGTTTTCCAGCTCGAAGCGGGTGTCGCCGCGCCAGCCGTTGAAGTTGCCGACCAGCCGGCTGTTGATGGGCGGGGCGTTGCTGCTGCCGCGATCCTCGAAGCCGCGCATGTCCTGGTCGGCCGTCATGCCGCCGCCCTGCTGCGCGCGCTGCCGGTTGAGCTCGATGGCTTCCTCCTGCGTCAGCGACCGTTCGCGAATCCACTGGTTGAGCGCGGCCAGTTCTTCCCTGCTGAGCTTGTGCAGCCCGGTTTCCATGAACTCCTGGCCGGTCATTCTCTCTTCCAGGGTGGAAAACGATTCCTGCGCCAGGGCAGCGGAACAGAAGGCAAGCGCGATCAGCGCGGTGCTGAAACGGAAGGCGACAGTGGGCATGTCCAGGAATCCCCCGGTGAGTTCTCGATCAGGTTAAGACGAAATGAGCTTACAGGTCTTGCTTGTAGCGCACGTAGGGAATGCGACCGTAGACGCTTTCGAGCGGATCTTCAAGTGCGGCGGCGTCGGCGCTGGCCTCGTCGGCGCGCGGGGCCGCGTCCATGACGTTGCTCACGCCGATCGACAGCGAGGCGTTGCGCTGCGCGTGCCAGGAAAACTCCAGGTCGAAGGAGTTGAGCGTGCCCGGCGCCTGGTCGGCGCCCATCCACAGCGGCAGTTCGCGGTGGTGGCCCATCATCTCGCCGCTGAAGTTGCCGCGGCGCCAGCCCAGCAGGACCTGGGCGGAGTTGGTGTAGAGCGTGTCGTTGCGCGAATCCAGCGATTCGAAGGGCATGCCCAGGTCGGCCAGGGTCATGCGCTGGCGGTAGCGGGCCAGCTGCAGGCCCACCAGGAAATCGCCGATGCGCTCGGTCTGGATGCCGAAGCTGACGTTGACGTCCAGGCCCTCGACGGCGCCGTCGACCGTGGTCTCGGACGGGCGGCGGGCGAGCAGTTCGGGGTCCAGGTCGAAGCCGAAGGGCTGTTCGGCCCGGTTCGGGGTCTCGTCGCCGCGGAAAGCGCTGAAACCCAGTTGCAGGCCGGGGGCGGCCATCCAGTCGCCGGAGACCTGCAGCAGGTTGACCGAATCGCTGGGCAGGGGCTGGTCGACAAAGCGGCAGTCCTGCGCCAGGTAGGAATTCATCGTCATCATGCCCTGGCTGCACTGGATGTGCGCCAGGCTGGCGGTGTTCATCTGCCAGGCCTTCAGCGACCAGGAAAAGGCGCTGCCTTCACCGTCGTCGTCGGCCGCGGCCAGTCCGCGGCGGCCGTTCAGCGGCAGGGTCATCGAAAGGCGCGGGCGTTCGCCGGGCAGGCCCAGCGGCGAGCGGTCGGCGATGACCTGCACCACCGGCGCCTGCGCGGCGGCCGGCTCGCCGGCCTGGCTGTCGGGCACGATCGACCACGGTACGTCGTCCACCGTCTGGGCCTGGGCCCCGGCGGCGATCAGCGCGAACATGATCAGGATGTGCTTCAAGCGAGTCATTTCCCTCGTACCCGTTTGGTCGATAAATCTGCCAGTCTGCCCCCGCTTTGACGTCGCTGGCGCGATAAAGTTTTTCCGAGTTTGCAGTGTATCAGGGTTTTGCGCAGGATGCACTCGCAAAAAATCTCGCAAGTGCCGGAAATCGCCGCATTTGTCCTGGGAGCCGACCGGGCTCCGAACCGCGTGTGAGCGGTTGCCGGGCCCCGCGCCTTGCCCCGCACCCGGCCGGGGCGGGTAAAATGTGCGGTTTCCTCGCCCACATACCAAGCAGGCAGCACAGTTTCATGACCCAGCCGATCAAGGATCGCCGAGAACTCGCCAACGCCGTCCGTGCCTTGTCCATGGACGCCGTCGAGCGCGCCAACAGCGGCCACCCGGGCATGCCCATGGGCATGGCCGATATCGCCGAAGTGCTCTTCCGCGACCACCACAAGCACAACCCGGCCAACCCCGACTGGTGGGACCGCGACCGCTTCGTCGTCTCCAACGGTCACGGCTCGATGCTGCTCTACAGCGTGCTGCACCTGACCGGCTACGACCTGCCGATGGAAGAGCTCAAGAATTTCCGCCAGCTGCATTCCATGACGCCCGGCCACCCCGAGCGCAAGGACGCGCCTGGCGTGGAGACCACCACCGGCCCGCTGGGGCAGGGCCTGGCCAACGGTGTCGGCATGGCGCTGGCCGAAAAGCTGCTGGCCGCGCGCTACAACACCGACGAGCACAGCATCGTCGACCACCACACCTGGGTGTTCGCCGGCGACGGCTGCCTGATGGAAGGCATCTCGCATGAGGCCTGCTCACTGGCCGGCACGCTCGAGCTGGGCAAGCTGGTCGTGTTTTACGACGACAACAACATCTCCATCGACGGCAACACCGACGGCTGGTTCAACGACGACACCCCGGCGCGCTTCAAGGCCTACGGCTGGCACGTGGTCGAGAACGTCGACGGCCACAGCGCCGAGGCCGTCTCGGCCGCCATCGACCGCGCCGTGGCCGTCCACGACAAGCCCACCATCATCTGCTGCAAGACCACCATCGGTTTCGGCGCCCCCAACAAGGCCGGCACCGCCGGCGTGCACGGCGCCGCCCTGGGCGCCGACGAGATCAAGGCCGCCCGCGAGCAGCTCGGCTGGAAGCACGGCCCGTTCGAGATTCCCGACGATATCCGCGCCGCCTGGGATGCCCGCGAGAAGGGCGCGGCCGCCGAAAAGGAATGGAACGAGCGCTTCGAAGCCTACAAGGCCGCGCACCCGGACAAGGCCGCCGAGTTCGAGCGGCGCATGAAAGGCGAGCTGCCCGAGAACTTCGACGGCCTGGTCGAGCAGATCCTGGCGAAGCTGCAGGGCGACGACAAGAAGGTCGCCACGCGCAAGGCCTCGGGCGCGAGCATCGAGGAATTCGCCCCGCACCTGCCCGAACTGATCGGCGGCTCGGCCGACCTGACCGGCTCGAACAACACCAACTGGTCGGGCAGCGTCGACGTGCTCGACGACGCGGCCAACGGCAACTACATCTACTACGGCGTGCGCGAGTTCGGCATGACCGCCATCGTCAACGGCCTGTACCTGCACGGCGGCTTCATCCCGTATTCCGGCACCTTCCTGGTGTTCAGCGACTACGCGCGCAACGCCGTGCGCATGTCCGCGCTGATCCCCACCGGCGCCATCCACGTCTACACCCACGACTCGATCGGGCTGGGCGAGGACGGCCCCACCCACCAGCCGGTGGAGCACACCACCAGCTTGCGCATGATCCCCAACCTGGACGTCTGGCGCCCGGCCGACAAGGTCGAAGCCGCCTCCGCCTGGGCCGAGGCGCTGAAGCGCCGCAAGGACCCGACCGCGCTGGTCCTCACCCGCCAGGGCTTGCCGCACCTGGACAAGACCCAAGACCAGATCAAGGCCATCTCGAAGGGCGGCTACGTCCTGAAGGACGCCGAAGGCGGCCAGCCCGAGGTCATCCTGATCGCCACCGGCTCGGAAGTCGGCCTGGCCATGGACGCCGCCGCCGAGCTGGAAGGCGAGGGCAAGAAAGTCCGCGTCGTCTCCATGCCCAACCCCGGCCGCTTCCTCGAACAGGATGAGAGCTACCGCGAGTCCGTCCTGCCCAATGCCGTCAAGGCCCGCGTGGCCCTGGAAGCGGGCGTCACCTACTACTGGTGGCCCTTCGTCGGCGAAAAGGGCAAGGTCATCGGCATCGACACCTTCGGCGCGTCCGCGCCGGCCGAAGACCTGTTCAAGGAATACGGCTTCACCACCGAGGCGGTGGTCTCGGCCGTCCGCGAGGTTCTATAGCGGAGTGTGCGGGCAATAGCCTTTTTCCTCTCGCAATGGCGCGACGGCGCAAGGGGCGCAAAGGAAAAGAAGGAAAGATGGATATTTGAAACACTCGTTGGTTAGCGGCAAGCGCTAGCGCTTCCTGTCCGGCCTTTCAGTCCCTTTATTCTTTCTTTTTTCTTTCTTTGCGTCCTTCGCGCCGTTGCGTCTTTGCGAGAAACCCCACAGCAGCAAGCCCAAATAACCCCCACAAGTTGGCCCTCCGGCCCCAGCCGCAGTAAAATACCCGGATTCCTCGAAATCCAAGACTTGCGGAGATTCCTGTCATGTCCATCAAGGTTGCCATCAACGGCTACGGCCGCATTGGCCGTAACGTGCTGCGCGCGCTCTACGAAGCCGATCGCACCGGCGAAATCCAGATCGTCGCCATCAACGACCTGGCCGACGTCGAAACCAACGCCCTGCTGACCCAGCGCGACACCGCGCACGGCAAGTTCCCGGGCGAGGTCTCGGTCGAGGGCGATCACCTGGTGGTCAACGGCGACAAGATCCGCGTGTTCGCCGAGCGCGATCCGGCCAACCTGCCCTGGGGCGAGCTGGGCGTCGACGTGGTGCTGGAGTGCACCGGCATCTTCGCCAGCAAGGAAAAGGCCTCGGCCCACCTGAAAGGCGGCGCCCGCAAGGTGCTGATCTCCGCGCCGGCCGGCAAGGACCTGCCGACCATCGTCTACGGCGTCAACCACGACATCCTCAAGGCCGGCGACGACATCGCCTCGAATGCCAGCTGCACCACCAACTGCCTGGCGCCGCTGGTCAAGCCGCTGCACGAGGCCATCGGCATCGAGCAGGGCCTGATGACCACGATCCACGCCTACACCAACGACCAGGTCCTGACCGACGTCTACCACAAGGACCCGCGTCGCGCCCGCGCCGCCGCGCAGAACCAGATCCCGACCAAGACCGGCGCGGCCGCCGCCGTCGGCCTGGTCATGCCCGAACTCGACGGCAAGCTCGACGGCTACTCCATCCGCGTGCCCACCATCAACGTCTCGGTCGTCGACCTGAGCTTCATCGCCAGCCGCGACACCTCGGTGGATGAAATCAACGCCGCGGTCAAGAAGGCCAGCGACGGCCCGCTCAAGGGCATCCTCGGCTACAACACCGAGCCCCTGGTCAGCAGCGACTTCAACCACAACCCGCACTCGTCCATCTTCGACGCCACGCTGACGAAAACCTCCGGCCGCCTGGTCAAGGTCTTCAGCTGGTACGACAACGAGTGGGGCTTCTCCAATCGCATGCTCGATACGGCCCTGGCCCTCAGCAAAGTCTGAGAATGCCCGTCGTCCCGGCCCCCGAGCCGGGACCTCCCGGATCGAAGCCAAAAAAAGCCCGGCCACAGCGCCGGGCTTTTTCTTTTCTCTTTCCGGAACCCCGAACTGACGCGAAGCGTCATCCCGGACCCCGATCCGGGACCTCCCATCTCCGAACCCTTTTTTTCATCTTTTCCTGAAACCTGAACCCTGAAACCTAATAGTCAGAGCTTCCTCCCAAGCTTCTTCTCCGCAATCCGCCGCTCCATGTTCTGAAACGGCAGCCGGATGATCTCGTAAGCCATCAACCCCTGGAACACCAGGCCCAGGCCGACGCCGCCGAACACGATGTACAGCAACGGCGTATCGAACCCCCAGCTGGCAAAGAAAAAGATCGCCAGGATGAAATACACCACCACGCCGCTCAGAAAGTCCTTGACTCCCTTCGCGTACTCCATGGCCTCGATCTCGTCTCGTTTGACTTCTTCGCGTTCTGTCATGTCGTTTTCCTCCGAAGTGAATGTGGAAAAATCCACCTCGAACACCGCCGCCAGCGCCTTCGCCGTCTCCAGACTCGGCTTCCCGCCGCGCTCGATCCGCTGAATCGTGCGAACCGTCACGCCGGTAAATTCCGCCAACTGATCCTGCGACCAGCCGCGCCTGAGCCTGAGCTTCCGAACAATCATGCGCTACGTCCTTCGGTTTCGAGGTGACCCCATCCTCACCACGGGCCACGAAATTGAACACGACACCAACCCGAAATCTACCCGAAACCGACGCGAAGCGTCGCCCCGGACCCCGATCCGGGACCTTTTTGCTGAACCCCAACGAGCCCTGCAAGCCTCATGAAGGAGCGGCCTCCAGACCACGATCCTCCCCCAAAGACGCCACTGCCCCGGGAAGCCGACTCAGACCATCCCCGTAGCCGCGTGTCCCCGGAACCCCGAACTGACGCGAAGCGTCATCCCGGACCCCGATCCGGGACCTCGCATTCCCCGAACCCGGAACCCCTCCTTCCTCCGATCCCCCGACCCCGTCTCTTCCCTCCTGAAACCTGAAACCTGAACCCTGAAACCTAATATCGGCCTTGAGCCCAACCCCACCCCTATCTAAACTGACCCCATCAGCCAACCGAAACTCCAGGAATCAGAATGAAAACGATCGACCAGGTCGATATCCAGGGCAAACGCGTCCTAATCCGCGCCGACCTCAACGTCCCCATCCGCAACGGCCAGGTCACCAGCGCCGCCCGCATCGAAGCTGCCCTGCCCACCATCAAGCAGGCCGTCGACGCCGGCGCGGCGGTCATGGTCATGTCCCACCTCGGCCGCCCGGAAGAGGGCAGCTTTGATGAGGAATTCACCCTGGCCCCAGTCGCCGAAAAGCTCACCGAAATGCTCGGCCAGCCCGTCGAGCTCAAGCGCGACTGGATCGACGGCGTCGACGTGGACCCCGGCCAGGTCGTCCTGCTCGAAAATGTCCGCTTCCTCAAGGGCGAAAAGGCCAACGACGACACCCTGGCCCAGAAAATGGCCGACCTGGCCGACGTCCTGGTCTTCGACGCCTTCGCCACTGCCCACCGCGCCCAGGCCTCCACCGAGGGCGTGATCCGCCACAGCAAGGTCGCCTGCGCCGGCCCCCTGCTGGCCCGCGAAGTCGAATCCCTGGAAAAGGCCCTGGCCAAACCCGAGCGCCCCATGGTTGCGATCGTCGGCGGCGCCAAGGTCTCCTCCAAGCTCACCGTCCTCAAAGCCCTGATCGAAAAGGTCGACCAGCTCATCGTCGGCGGCGGCATCGCCAACACCTTCCTGGTCGCCGCCGGCTACGACGTGGGCGGCTCGCTCTACGAAAAGGACCTGGTCGACACCGCAAAGGACCTGATCAAGCGCGCTGAAGAAAAGGGCGCGGCCATCCCGCTACCCACCGACGTCCTCACCGCCGAGCGCTTCCACGAAGACGCCCACGCCACGCTGAGATCAGTTGGCCGTGTGCGCAAGGACGAGATGATCCTCGACATCGGCCCCGAATCGGCCGGAAAACTCGCAGCCATCGTCCGCCAGGCCGGTACGGTGATCTGGAACGGGCCGGTGGGGGTGTTCGAGTTCGAGGCCTTCCATTCCGGCACGCAGGCCATCGCGCATGCCGTGGCGGCCTGCAAGGGCTTTACGCTGGCCGGTGGCGGCGACACCATCGCGGCGATCGAGAAGTTTCATGTTGCCGATCGAATTGATTACATTTCGACCGCGGGTGGAGCGTTTTTGGAGTATGTGGAGGGGAAGAGCCTACCTGCATTACAGGCTCTTTCCTGACGGAGCTCGTTTTCTAATCGCAGCGGACATGATCTGTCCGAGAGCCACTTTACATTAATTATTGAGCGGCGGGGCGATGATAGGGACGCGCGCGAATTGGTGATACTTTATAGTGATCATACAGTTGGCGAAGTAGTTTGGAGTAGACCTGTGTCACGACGGGCACCCGCAGCAGACTTAGAATTCATTGCTAAGTCTAAGAAAGAGCGATTGGATTATCTTAATGCCGGCGTCTCTCTGGTCAGCAGAACTGGCTACACGATTGACGAGCTCCAAGAGAAAGCCGTGTTCGACAGATTGAGGCTTGCGTCTTCTATCTTAGCGGATGGGCGATCATCCTTAGGCTTGGCGCGTCCATCGTTCCGAATGTCGATTAGTCGATCGTATTACTCAATGTACCATTCAGCGAGAGCGGTTTCCTTTTGCGTAAATGGCGGTGATGATCAACAGGACCACTCCAAGCTTCCGGGGGCGCTGCCGTCCGATTTTCCTGACAGGGCAGATTGGGAGAACGCGCTCAAGAACGCTAGGTATGAAAGAAACCGAGCAGACTACGAGCCCTATCCAAGGAACGAACGGGCCTTAAAAGAACTGGCTGAGGAGCAGGCAAAGCTGGCTGCCGATTTCCTTGCTGAGTCTAGAAATTATTTAAGATCTAGAGGATGGAATATATGAGCGTCGACTTTGACATTAAAGCGCTTGTTGCTCGGAAGTTTAATGAGGCCGGGGTTCTCACGGATTCGATAGATGTAAGAACCTATCCGTCTGAGGTTATTGTCATAGTTCATGTCTCAAGAGACTTTGATCAGGCATTGCGTGTTGCTCAAGATATTGATGGGCTCATTGAGGACGGTTTTGTTACTGTTAAACGCTCTAAGGGAAGCAAGACTAAGAAGAAGGGAAAGAAGATTACTAGTGTCCACGATGAGAGGGTGGATGAGCTAATTGAGCTTCTTAGTGCGCGGTCCCGAACCTCTGAAAGCCAGCCAAGCTTGCGATACGTTTACGATGCGGATGAGAGGCTTAAGGTCGCACGTTCTCCTCGCCATCATCTCGTGTTTGGTCGTAGAGGTGTTGGAAAGACAGCGCTCCTTCTCGAGGCCAAGCGATTGCTTGAACGAGATGGCGACTATACGCTTTGGGTGAATATTCATTCACTCCGTGGCTTGAGATATGAGGAAGCGTTCTTGACCATAGCTCAACGGCTTTCAGATCTGGTTATTGGCGCGCTTCAAGGGTCTGGCTCAATGACCGGCGCGCTTAGAATGATGGCCTCTGTTCGGGAGGATCTCGAGTCACAATTGGGTCTTGCCAGTGAAGGGAAAGTGAGGCTTTCCAGGGTTGTCCCAAAGCTTCAGCAGGCTCTGTCGAGATTTTGCATGGAGGCTGGCTCGGCCATTTATGTATTTTTGGATGATGTTCATTATTTGCCTCCTGAAGACGTCCCTCGTTTGCTCGATTGTCTTTTAGGTATCACACGAGACAACGAGGTGTGGCTAAAGGTTGCTGGCATACAGCACCAGACGAGGTGGTTCGTCCCCGAGCCGCCAACTGGCTTGCAGACAGGCCATGACGCTTCAATTATCAGTCTAGATGTCACATTAGAAAAGCCCGAAAAGGCCAAGGAGTTCCTGACAAGTATCCTGAAAGGATATCTTGAGGAAGCTAATGTGCTTCCCCTAACGGGATTCTTGAGTTCTTCAGCAGTAGATAGGCTGGTGTTAGCTTCGGGCGGTGTTCCAAGGGATTTCCTGACGCTCTGTGCAACATCACTACAGCAGGCTAGGCAGAGAGCCAACGCGCGCTTGGTCGGTGTTCAGGATGTAAATAATGCTGCAGGTATCGCCGCCAGCACTAAACTTCAGGAGTTGGAAGATGACGCTGCCGCTGCCCGAGGCCGATCAGCTGCTTTGGTAAGTACGCTTCATACCACTAGAGAATACTTGCTGAACGAGCAAAAGATCACGTTTTTTAAAATTGACTTGAGAGACAAAGAAGAGAACCCTAGAGAGTATGGTTTTATCCAGGCGCTAGCCGACCTCCGTATGCTCCATTTAATAAATTCAAGCTTGTCTGATCCTCATCAAGCTGGGAGACGGTCGGAAGTTTACTTACTGGATCTCAGTCAGTATTCAGGGTCTCGGCTAAAGCATCACCTCCGAGTCCTTGACTTCGAAAAAGGGCATTTGGTTTTGAAGAGAACACGGAGTTCTGATTCGACAAAGGTCGGGGATTCTCCAAAGAAATTGATGGCCATTCTCCGTGGTGGCCCAATAATGGAGTTGGCATACTTGAGGAAGCTTTGCCTCGAACCAACTCCTGTGGAATCAAATCTGTGAATTCACGCATCCACGAATTGCCGAAGGGATTTCGAAAGCTGTACAAGTTGAGTAATTACCCGACACTCGGGGTCTCCAGTAGCCCTGATTATGCCGCCTCTGCAACCTCGCTTGTAGGCTCCTTCGGAATGATCGGCGGCAACTTCTTTCGGCCTAGTGCATCGCGCAACGCCTGAGCCGGTGTTCGACCCTTCAGGCGATAGCCCTGATGGGTGCGCTTGAGGTTGTAGAAGGCCAGAAACTCGTCCAGATCAGCCTGGATCTGAGCGGCTGATTCGTACCAGTTCTCACGGCCCTTGATGCGGAAGTGCTCATCGAGCAGAGTCCGGTTCATACGCTCCACGAAGCCGTTGGTTCGCGGCGATCTGACCTTGGTTGTCCGGTGCTCGATGTCGTGCAAGGCCAGGAGCAGCTCGTAGGGATGCCCTTCGGGCTTGCCACAGAACTCCCGGCCGTTGTCGGTCAGGATGGCCTGGATGGTGACACCCAGGGCATCGTAGAACGGCAGGACGCGGTCGTAGATCAGATCGGCGGCCGTGATCGGCATCTTCGAGGTATAGACCTTGGCGAAGGCCAGGGAGCAGAAGGCGTCGATCACGACCTGGACGTAGATCTTGCCGACACCCTTGAGTTGGCCCCAGTAGAGCGTGTCCTGGTTTAGCAGCTCGCCGGGTGCGGAGGTCTCGACATGGCGCCTCCGGAACTCGGGAGAATGACGCTCCAGTAGCCGGATCTGCTCGTCGGAGAGGGCGAAGGTCTGCTCCTGGGCCTCGGCTTCCAGCCGCAGGAGGCGCTTGTAGCGCGTCTCCAGATCATGTCGCAGCCAGACGCCGCGTACCCCGGAGGGGCTGACGTCCACGCCCTCCAGCCGCAGGTCGTTGGCGACCCGCTGGGCGCCGTAGGTCGGCTTGGCCAGACAGAACTCGAGAATGCGCTTCTCGGTCGCTTCCGGCACCCGGTTCGGGTGCGGATTCCTGGGCCCGCGGCGCTGCTCGACCAGCAAAAAACCAGGACAGCCACGAAATTTTTGGCGGAAGGGCCCTGTTCCTAGGTGGTTGGCGGCTCGGAATCTTCTGAGCGCGACGTCAGTCGGGCGCGAAATTGTCTATAAGGCGCTGGATTTTGGATCTTGGCCCGAAATCGCCCATGAGGAGGCGCCCGGAACCGACGGTTTTGGGTGAAGTCCTGGTCAGGAGGGCGTTACCAGGGTATCGGCTGTTCTCGTAACTTCTTGAGCGCGAACTCGCCGGATACACCCTTCATCCAGCGCTGGCCCAGATCGGCGGCCTTCTGCATCAAGGCCTCGGCCGAGCCGATCGCACGGTAGTAGCGGCTTTCGGTACCCTGTACGCGCCGCATCCACTCGCGAGGGTGGTTTGCGACGCCCCATAGCGCTTCGGGCGGTCGTCCATCGGCCGCGGACAACTTGCCATGCTTCTCCCGGTGGGTTTGAAGGCCCGTCCAGCGGACAAGATCGACATAGCTGGGCTCTGTGAGGTCGGCTAGGGTGTCGACATCCAGTTCCGCAACCGGCTTGAGCGCCTGGTCCTTGGAAGGGCCGCCAAGCACCTTCAAAACGGCAGATCGAGTCGATTCGAGTCGCTGCCGGACGGAGGTATGCTCGGAGGCCCGGGGCGGTTCAGTGTCCCGGTTAGACTAGTTATCGATGGAGACCAGATAACTGTCTTCGATGAAAATGGCTAGATTATTGAGGAAGTCGATGGGTGCTATTGAATCGCTAAGCGCCAAGTCTTGCTTTCTGGAGGTTGGTTATGAATCGCTTTGCCTACATTTTTATACTTGCGATCTTCCTGATGGCCATCTGGAAAGAGGCTGTTCCAGGTGAGTCTGCTTTTGACCCTGCATGCCCTACCCCTTCCAGCGAAGTGGAAGAGCATATGATGCGTTTCAAGACTGCCAGCGCATACTGGGACAACGACAAGGCAAAGAGAGCCCTTGCCAACATTGAGCCATTAGCGCTAACTGATAAATCGGATCGCGGGACCTGTGAGCGTTTGTGGGACGGGGTTGCCCGAATGCTGGCAATCCGAACTCAACGTGATGGCGCTGAGTACTTCAAATACGACTTTGGCTTCTACAGGTATGGAGAATATTATGCAGTTGCCTTGGTTGAAAATCCAATCGATCCTAATCGCAAAGATGTTCATCCCCTAGAAAGGGTGCATCCGGGGGGCGAATCCAGCATCGTTCTCTTCAACTCTGATCTGCAAAGGTTGGGTGCTTACGACTATCGCGGGATTTCATTTGATGAAGATCCGGACTTGGTTTTGAGGCAATAGACGCGGAATTCGTTAGTCAGAAACCAAGGCGCCCAAGAAAACTCGGACTGAATCGCTCTTGGCCCGGTCGGTGACACTTTGGGCGCTTCTGAGAGTGGGCTGATTTGGGCGCGAGATCGGCTATTGGTTCCGTGGCTCAAGTTCTAACAGAATCCGGGGCTCCCACGAGACATCTGGCTGACGGGCCCAGTTCCTAGGTTGTAACAGCTCGAGTTCTTCTGAGTGCTGGGTCAATGGGACGAGAAACTGTCTGTAAGGCGCTGGATCTTGGCCCGAAAGCGCCTATGAGGAGGCGACCGGCGCCGCCGGCTCCGGGCGAAGTCTTGGTCGGGCAGGCACTACCAGGGTATTGGCTGTTTGCGCCGAGCCTAGTACATTTTCCGTCGACTTGCAGACGAACGCATGCCAGTGCGAGAAACCTGTCTCCCGCAGCCGGAGGATCCAGTGTAGTGATGAAATCTTGGACTGGTTTGATGATGCCGGCCCGGCGAAGCACCGGGCCGGCGCGTTTCCGTTTACTCGATGTCGAGGTCGTCCATCAAGTCTTGGACGGCGTTCTGGACCATCTCGACGGCTTGCGTGCAGGTGGGCGCCGTTGCCTCGATAGTGACTTCCGTGCCACCCGGGCTGCCCACGGTTGCACTGGCCGTGCAGCTGGTGTTCAGTGTGCTGAAGTCGCCGTCGTTGCTCATTGACTGGTCGACCGAGACGTCGGTGATGCGCGCGCCCTTGGCAGAAGTGATCCGCTCCAGAGAATCCTGGAAGGAGACCAGAGCGTCCTCCGCCTCAGCGCTCAACTTCGCGCCGAAATCGACATCGCCTTGACCGTTCGCAGGCGAGGCAATGGCCTGCGGACCTGCGGCGGCGAGCGCGGTGAATACGAACAGAAGAATGTTCAAAAATTTCATTGAAATCCTCCTACCGAATTTGATGCGTGAACCCCTTTTGCGCCAACTCGAGTTCAACATTTGGGACGCTAACATTCGCCGTCGAATAGCGTCAAAATCGCCCCCGACACTCAGGTTGGGCGCCGACTGAAAACCCCGAGGGCGGAACCAAAGGAACCAGCACACTCAGGAAATCCCCGTCTGAATCGCCCTCGTCCCGGTTGGTGACGCTTGGGGTGTCCCTTCCCCTGGAATCGGGCCGCGGAGATGCGCCATGGTGGGCGTCATGAGGAGCGGGTAGTCGGGCCGGTAGCACACCCGCTCCGAAGCTCTTACGCCGCCGAACCCCGGCGCGTCGCAGGGATTGTCGGTCTCGGCGCAAGCCGCATACCCATGAGCGGCTGAAGCCAGCGGACTCTGAGTAAGACGAAGTGATGAATCATGGCACAGCCGGCAATCGTGCCGGTGAGCACGAGCATGGCCTCGACCGGGCCGGGCAGGGACAACGGAATCAGCACTGCGGCGAGCGGTACGATCAGGCTCTGGTGGAGGATGTACCAGGGATAGACTGCCCGGTTGGCATACGGCATCCAGCGCCTCGGCCGGTTCAGCCATGCGGCGGCGTAGCCGAGTATGGCCAGCAGCGCGTTCCAGGCGTAGAGCGCGTGGGCGCTGTCGGAGATTGCACGCCAATTCAGATCAGGTAATGCAGCCAGTTCTTCGGGTGGTAGCACGCGCCCGGCGATGCGAAGCGCCATGTAGATGCTCAGGCCGGTCATGGCCAGCGCGAGTGGGGCTCGCCGGTACTCGCGAGCCGCCGTCCACCATGCGCGCCGGCGGGCCAGGAAGAACCCGAACAGGAAGACCGGGAAGTACTTGGCGTGCTGGGCCCAGTCGCCGAGCAGCGCCTTGGTGTCGCCGAATTGCGGTTCGAGTACATACAGCACGAAAAACCACCACAGCACGGGCAGCGTCACCAGGCAGGTGATGCCGATCCGTCCGACCGGCGCCTGCGTCTGTGCCGGGTTCGGGGTCCGGATCGCCCGCTGCAATGCCACGCCGGCCGCGAGCGCCAGCGTGTAGGTCCACAGGTAGGCCAGGTACCAGAGGTGATTCCAGGTCACCCCGAACTCGGCCCCGGCGAAGCCGCCGCCGGGCCAGGGCTTAAGCTGCAGGTACCGCAGCATGAACGCGCCGAAGCCGGCCTCGAATGCGCCGTTGGCGCGCGCTTCCACCCAGGCCTGGATCGGGACGATGGCCAGCATGCCGAACACCAGCGGCACCAGCAACAGGCTGGTGCGGCGCAGTGCTATCCGGCCGGGGCGCAGTGCCAGTGCGCTCAAGCCTAGCGCCAGGCCCGAGACCAGAAAGATGAGCGGCATCCGCCAGCGGTTGATGGCCACCATGGGCCACTGCAGCCACTCCGCGGTGCTGGGGCTCTTGATGTGAAAGCCCCAATCGGCTACGTAGACCATGCCGACGTGGTAGAGGATCAGCAGTGCAAAGGCGCCGGTGCGCACGGCATCCACGTCGTGGCGTCTTTCTGAAGCGGTCAATCGGTCCATGATCGAAGTCTGAGCGAGATTTGCGCTATCTTCCTGCGGCCGACTCCTGCCGGAAAGCGGCAAGGGACGAACCGTTGGCAGGCAGGGACCAACCGCCGGATGGCGGGACGAAGCTCGGCTAGAATCGCGGCATGCGAATGGATTCCCGATCATTCCTGGACTGGTACGCACCCTATCGGACAGGCTTCGAATGGGGGTTCTGGATCGTTCTCTACCTGGTCAACGGGGTCGCCAACAGCCTGGTCCGGGTGCTCGAGATCGAAGCCGCCGACTCCACGGCCCGCTGGGAGCCGATTGTCTGGGAATGTTCGAGCGCTCTGGCGCTACTGCTGCTGGTGTGGCCGGTGGTGGTGTTTACGCGCCACTGGGCCTGGAGTTGGTCGCACCCCGTCCGGTGGCTGGCCGGTCATGTCCTTGCCAGCGTCGTGTTTTCGCTCGCCCACGTGCTGCTGATGGTCGCGATGCGCGAAGTCGCCTATCGCCTGGCCGGCGGCAACTATGATTTCGGATACTGGCCGGGCGAGCTGGTCTACGAATACCTGAAGGATGCACGAACCTACGCCGGCATCGTGCTCTTCATCGAGGGCTACCGCTTTATTCTCCGGCGCCTCGCCGGCGAGGCGCGCTGGCTCGACGCGCCGCCGGACGGCCGGCCCGACCGCGAGTCGGACGACGACGCAGCCGATGGCCCGCCCGACCATTGTGATCGCTTCCTGGTCAAGATGCTGGGCCGGGAATTCCTGGTGCCGGCCGCCGACATCGACTACGCGCAGGCCGCCGGCAACTACGTCAACCTGGTCGTCGGCAGGCGCGAGTACCCACTGCGGAGCACCATGAAAGGCCTTCTCGAGCGGCTCGATCCCGAGCGCTTCAGGCGGGTTCACCGCAGCTACCTGGTCCGGATCGACCGCGTCGCCGAAATCGAGCCGCTCGAAAGCGGCGATGCGAAGCTGAAGCTTGTCGATGGCACCGAGCTGCCGTGCTCGCGCAGCTACCGCTCCGGACTGACCTGATCGAGAAAGCAGGGCATATAGGTCCAGCGTTCGCGGGGTTCGGTTCCCCGAACGGTCGAGTCAGTCAGGGCTTCGCTTTGAGCGCTGCGGTCTGAGGTTCCTGCCGACTACGGGTGGCGCTTGCAAGCCGTCAACAAAGAGATTACCGTCAACACAGGCGCTGTCGCAGCACGATCGGGGCCGCCCACTCAGCTTAAGGGAGACTGTTATGGAAGGGATTCTGATCTGGTTGATTGTTGGGGGTATCGCGGGCTGGCTCGCGGGCTTGATCGTCAAGGGTGGTGGTCAAGGTATCTTGATCAACATCGTTGTCGGCATTGTCGGTGCGGTCATCGGCGGCTGGCTGTTCGGCCAGTTGGGCGTGGCTATCGGCACCGGCATACTCAACAGCATCGTCACCGCCGTGATCGGCGCGGTAATCCTGCTTCTCATCATCGGGATGATACGGGGCAAGCGCTGAGTCGAGCGCTGCGACAGATTCCGGCACCTGATCGGGCGTGGTCCTGCTCGGTCATTTCCTCGACAAACGCCCGTAGGGCACGCTCTCGGTTCCTGCCCCGCTGGATCATCCAGTGGCGGGTAGGTCCGCGTGCTGGCAGAAATTCATCGAGTCTCACGTAAGTTGAGAGCCATGCCTTCGAGGCCGTCTGCCTCGATATGATTTCATTCGCATTCTCTGGAGACAACATGCCGATACGTAGACTGGCTGTTTGCCGGCTATCGCCCGTTCTGTCCTGCGCCCTGATTGTTGCTTTCGGCAGCTTTCTTGCCACCAACGCTTGTGGCGCATCGCCGATGACTTTCGTGGCGCCCGATGCCGCTGATGGGGACCTGTTCGGGACGGCGGTGGCGATGGATGCCGACCGCATTCTGGTCGGTGCGTCGTCCACCGACCTGGAGCGCGAGGACGTCGGTGCCGTCTATCTGTTCAGCACAGGCGGCGACAGCGCCGTTGAGCTGACGGCAACCTTGACGCCCGATGATGGCGAGTTGGCCGATGCGTTCGGTGCGTCAGTGGCCATCAGTGGCGATTCGGTTCTCGTCGGCGCGCCGCGGGTCATGCTGGGCGAACTCAACGAAGGGGCCGCTTACCTGTTCGAGCGCGAAGGTGGAACGTGGCGTCAGGTGGCCAAGGTTCAACGCGAAAGCCCCGGGAAGAACGACATGGCCGGCGTGGCTGTGGCCCTGGACGGTGTGCTTGCGGTGGTCGGCGCGCCGGGCGCCGATTTCGTGGGTGAAGACTCCGGCGCGGCGCTGGTCTACGAGCGCGGCGACGAAGGATGGCAAAAAGTGATGGAGCTGGCGCCGGAGTCGGCCGGTGAGCGCTTCGGGTCGGCCGTTGCCGTGGATGGCGATCGCATCCTGATTGGTGCCAGCGGCAACGTGCCGGCCAAGGACACCAGCGGAAGCGCCTACGTGTTCGAGCGCAGCGGCGGTCAATGGCGACAGGTTGCACGCCTGACGCCCTCCGACGGTGCCGGTGGCGACGGCTTCGGTGATGCCGTGGCCCTGGAGGGCAGTCGTGCCGTGGTCGGAGCGCGCTTTGCCGACCTGGGCGGTAGTGATGAGGGCGCGGCCTATGTCTACGAGAAAGGCGACGACGGCTGGCGGGAAGTTGCCCGCTTGAGCGCGCCTGATCCGTCCGATCGCGACCAGTTTGGACATGCCGTGGCGCTGGTCGATGGCTTGGCCGTAGTGGGTGCGCCGCGTGTGGACGACCCGGAGCGTGATACCGGCGCGGTTTGGGTGTTCGCCCCGGGCGAGGCGGGCTGGACGATGCGCGAGCGCCTGGCGCCGTCGGCAGCGGGCGCTTACGACCGTTTCGGGTCAGCGCTCGGCGCGGCAGCAGGCCGGGTGGTTATCGGGGCGCCGGAGGATATTCCCGAGGACGCCGAGGGCGAAGTGGTTACGGGAACGGCTACGTTGTATATTCGCGCTCGCTGATGTCGCGCTAGGTGTTACCTTGAGCTGATCCCCAATCAGGTGGCCGGCTCGTAAGCCGGTGGCCGTGAAACCACTTCCGAGCGAGGAGTTCTACAATGACGCATACCCCACATGAACTGGCCGAGGAGTTCCCCGAGTACGCGGAAACGATCCACCAGCTGAAAACCACCGACGCTCACTTCAAGAAGCTGGCCGAGGAGTACCACACGGTCAACCGGCAGGTCCACCGGATGGAAACCGAGGTCGAGGCGGTCAGCAGCGACACCGAGAAGCAGGCCCGGGAACGTCGCCTTCATCTCAAGGACGAGATTGCCGAGTACCTGAAGCAGCACGCCGGCTGATCCCGGCACTGCGGGCGTGGCCTACCTGGAAAGCACATGGCTGGTCGTGACATCCGCGATCAGCTTCCCCTCTGCGCCCGTTACGGTGGTTCTGACCACGCTGACCGTTTTGCCTTTCTTGACGAAGACAGATCTGGCCCTGAAGTCTCCCTCCGATTGATTTGACAGAAAATTGGCGTTCAGCGAGATGGCGAGCGGAAACCCCTTCATCCCGGCTGAGGCCTCCATTTTTCCCATGACCAGCACACTGGCCGTGACATCCGCAAACCAGAGGATGGCCCCGGCATTGGCCACCCCGAATGGATTGTGGATTCCGGCCGTAACGGGCATCTCCGAAACGACCTCGGTAGTGCTCTGCTGGACAATGGTGAACTCGACATTTCCCTGAACTATCACGACTCGGCTCCTTGTGGGTGGCGATTGGGAACGGACTTCTAGAGTACGACCGTGGGCCGCAAATCCAGGACTCCTGCAATTTTCAGCTCAAGTGGCGCGAAGGGCCAACTGCGGCTAATCTAATGGCGGTTTCGGTCTAGATTTCGGAAGCCCCGCATTCGGTGGCTTATTCCACCTATCGACAATAAAAAGGGAAAACCTCCATGAAAACCAGCGTATCGGCAGCCTGCAAGTTATCCAACAGGCGGCGGCTTTCCGTAATTTCTTCGATTGCTGCAAAAAGCATCCCCTTGCTTTCAGCCATTGTCGCGAGCGTCGCGATGGCCTCTACAACGCCTTCCACATTCACCTATCAGGGACAACTCCAGAAATCCAACGCGCTGATATCGGACGCCTGTGATTTCGAATTCATGCTGTACGACGCTGAAACCGACGGTTCGCAGGTCGGCAGCACCAATGCGTTTCAGGACGTGTCGGTTCAGGGCGGTTTCTTCCAGGTCGATCTGGATTTCGGCGCCGGTGCTTTCGAGGCCGGGCAACGCTGGCTGTCGGTCCTGGTCGACTGTGGCGGGACGGGCCCGCTCGTGGAACTAGCGCCTCGCCAGAGGGTTGACCCCGCACCGCTTGCCCAGTATGCCGCCACCGCGGGTACGGTGCTCAACTCGCCCGAGAACGGCTGGACCGTATCGGGTGATGATGTTTACACCAGTGTGCCGGGTGGCGTCGGAATTGGAACCACGTCCCCGATCAATGCGCTGGATGTGAATGGAAAGATTTCGCTCACTCAGTCGCCCGGTAGCGGAACGGTCATCAACGCTTCACCCAACTGGCAGCACGGCGCCGGCCCCCAAGTATTCGGCAATGGCGGGTCCTCCTTTCTCTTGGCCTCCTACGAAGGCTCTTTCGAATCGGCGGGCATCCATGGCGACGGCGATTCCGTGACGATCTGGTCGCCCGGAGACGGCGCGGACGGTCAGCCTGCCGCGCTTCTCTATATCCTCGATGAAGACTCCTTTGACGGATCGGACACCGATCCATACAACGGTAGCGCTCTCGCGGCCTACGTCAACACGTCGGGCGCCTGGGTGCAGGCTTCGGATGCAAACAGGAAGTCGGATGTGGAGCCGATGCAGGGCGCTCTGGATAGGCTGCTGCAGGTCAACGGCTATCAGTATCGGATGGGCCGCCCGGGACGCGATTCCAAGCCCGAGCAGGTGGGCCCACAACAGTATGGGTTGCTTGCTCAGGAAATCGAAACGGTCTTTCCCGCCGCGGTGGAAAAGAGCGACGCCGGCGACTACTTCCTGTCCTACTCGGCCCTTGTGCCGGCGCTCATCGAAGCCATCAAGGAGCAGCAGGCGACCATCGATCAACTGAACGCGCAGAATGCGGCACTTGCAAGACGGCTCGACACTATCGAAGCGAATTTGGCCGGGCAGCCCGGGAGCTAGATGGAGGAAAGGGCATTTAGGGCAGCAAGCGTAAATACGGGGCACCTGCCAGGTCTAAGGGCGGGTGCCCCTTTCATCAATTGAGGGGCCAGGCGCGCATATCGATGATCATCCGGCGCCTTTTCTGCAGACCACCATGTGTGGCTCGAAGACCGAGCCGATCAATATTGTCTGATCACGCGCCGTGGCGACGCTAGCGCCGGAGATCAGCTCGCCGTCGTCGAGGAACAGGGTCTCGATTCTTGGCTCGGGGTGGAGTCGAACGCGCGCGGCCTGCGACGGGGCGAGGACTTCGGCATCGCCGGCATGACGGGTGAAGGTCAGCAGCTTGACGTGGCCACCTAGCAGCAGGTCGCCGTTGTCCGGATCGACTTCGATGTTGTCGACGCCGAAGCCCACGTCGAAACGGCGCAGCTGTTCGAGGCTGCCGTCTTGCAGATCGCGGAGGTAGTCGCGGATGCGGCCGTGGGTAACTTCGGCGACGTACAGTCGCATGCCGTCGGTCGAGAGATTGATCCCGTTGGCATAGCTCAGGCCGTCGGCCACCTCGCGGTATTCGCTGCCGTTGAAGTAGACCACGTTGGCCCGCCCCAGGCGCAGATAGTCCTCCAGGGTGCGTTGCCAGCCCGGCGCGCTGCCGTGATCGTTGGTGAAGTAGAAGCGTTCGTGGTCCACGGCGACGATGTCGTTGGGGCTGATCATCGATTCGTGTGCCAGGGTTTCGCGGTGCACGAGGCGTTGGCCTTGCAGGTCGAAGACCTCCACGGCGTGGGCCGGCCCGGCTGACTTGCCGGGCTGGTCGCCGAACAGTGACTCGCCGGGGTGATTGACCACGAACAGCGTCCCCCGGCCCTCGTCATCGACGAACAGCGAAATGCCGTGCGGCCTGAAGTCCTTCCCGGCGTCGGGGGTCAGGTTGACGGGCGAGTCCATCGAACCGTCGAGCGCCCAGGCGTAGATGCCGCCGGGCCGGACATCGCCGGCGATGGCAGCGCGGCGGTTGAAGCTAGAGACGAGCGCAAGATCGCGCTCCGGGTGCAGCGTGATGTCTTCGGCGCCAGGCACACCGGCGATCCGACGGCATTCGCCGGGGTGGAGATTCTCTACGCTGCGGAACTCGCCGGCATCGACCGCGAGGTAGAGCACGTAGGCGGCAATCAACAGCACCGGCACGCCGATCAGCAGAATCAGTTTGCGCATGGGAAATCATCGCTCGTGTTCGACGAGGATTATGCCCGCCGGTCGGCTTGAGCGCGAATCGAGCCCGGTGCACTCCGCAGGGGCTTCAGCTCGGCGAGGATGACACGGTCTCCAGGAGGCCGCGCTCGATCAGTTCGTCCAGTTCTCGCGTCGACAGCGCTGTTGCGATCTGGTCCTCGCGGGTTTGCGGGCCGGCCACCAGACCGCGCCAGCCGTCCTTGCCGGCCGCCTTGGCCGTGTACAGGGCGTGGTCGGCCAGGTCGATACTGACTTCCCAGCTGTTCGGGCTGCCGGCTTGTTCCAGCAGGGGCCAGGCGGCGTAACCGATGCTGCAGGTGACGCTGACTTCCTCGTCGTTGCTGGTCACCAGGGGCTGCTCGGAAACGGCCCGGCAGATGCGCTCGGCCAGCGCGGCGCCCCTGGCGGGGTCGATGTCGTTGACGACCAGCAGGAACTCTTCGCCGCCCCAGCGCACCAGGATGTCTTCGGCCCGGCAGAACTCGCCCAGGCGCTGGCCGAAGGCCACGAGCACGCGATCGCCCACGGCGTGGCCGCGCTGGTCGTTGATTTGCTTGAAGTCGTCGATGTCGATCATCAGAAACAGCAGCCTCGGCCGCGACCGACGGTCCCGGTTCTTTCGGGCCTTTTCCATCCAGTCGAGAAAGTCCCGCCGGTTCGACAGGCCGGTCAGCGGATCGCGCCGGGTGGCCTGGTCGAGCTTGCGGTTGCTTTGCTGCAGTTCTTCGTTGAGGCGCTGGAGTTCGGCGGTGCGCTCGGCGACCTGCTGGTGCAGCACTTCCACCTGCCGGCGCTTGTTGTGCATGTTGCGCTGCACGCGCCAGACGATCAGGGCCAGCAGCCCGAGCAGGCCGAGCACGTAGAACGCGTAGGCGATCGGGTGGCGCCAGGGCGGGGGCGCCAGCACGATGTCCAGGGCGTGCGCGTTGCGGAACTGGCCGTCGCGGCCGGCCGCCTCGACCTGCAGCCGATAGCTGCCCGCCGAGAGATAGTTGACGGAGAATTCCGCCTCCGGGCCGTGCACCTGCACCCATTCGTCGTGCAGGCCCTCCACACGGTAGCGCAGCCGGGCGGCCCCGGGCGCGTTGAAGTCCAGGGCCACCATGCGCAGCGCGAAAATGCCGTTGTCGTGATCCAGCTGCAGTTTGCGGGCATAGGGCAGGGCGGCGTCGAGCCCGTCGAAGGCGTCCAGTACGCCGATTTGGCGATGCGCGATGGTCAGCCCGTCGATGACCGGCCGCGCCGGCGGGCTCTCGAAAGAGAATTCGCTGCTGGCGACCGAGTCGACGCCGTCCATGCCGCCGAAGTAGAGCATGCCGTCGTCGCCCTGCCAGGCCGCGCCGGCGTTGAATTCCTGGTTGACCAGGCCGTCGCGCCGCCCCAGCTGCTGGACTTGCCCGCTCTCGGGCTCGAGCACGGCCAGGCCCTGGTTGGTGCTCAGCCACATGCGCCCGGCCGGGTCGCGGAGGAGGCGATAGACGACATTGTTGGGCAGACCGTCGGCGGTGGTGATCTGGCGCTGGACGCTGCCTTCGCGGTCGAGCTGCAGCAGGCCGCCGCCGAAGCTGGCCAGCCAGACACGGTCGTCTTCGAGGTGGATGGCCCAGATCGAGCTACTGGAGCGCTCGCGCGAGCCGGCGAAGAAGTGCTCGCTCGACTCGCCCGGGCGGAAACGATACACGCCGTTTTCGTTGCTGCCGACCCAGAGGCTGCCGTCCTCGTCGATGCGCAGCGTGGTCAGGAACGGGTCGCGCAACACATCCGGAACCAGATCAGGTTGCAGCCGGCCGTCGGCCAGCACGGCCAGCCCCGACTGCGTGGTGATCCACAGGCGGCCGCCGTGTTCGACCAGGTCGGTGATGCGCTCGTCGGGGAGCTCGCCCGGAACGACTGGCTCAGGCGCTTCGGGCGGTTGCCAGCGCCAAAGGCCGTGATAGCTGCCGACCCAGTAGCCGTCGCCGGAGGTCTCGGCGGCCAGCGCGAGGATCGGGATGCCGGCCAGCGCTGGCAGCTGCCGCCACGCCTCGCTGCCAGTGGCCCGCACGTACAAACCGTTTTCGGTGCCCAGCAGGCTGAAGCGCTCGTCGCGCCGGACCGCCCAGACGATCTCCTCGGGCCAGGTGATGGGTTCGTCGGAGGCGGGTGCGCCGCTGGCCAGGACGGTTTCCGCCAGCGGCAGCACGCGGTGGAGCCCGTCGGCGAAGGTGCCGATCCAGAGCACGCCGGCACTGTCGCGGAAGATGCGGGTGACCTCGCTGTCGCCGATGTCCATGCGCCAGCGCGTGTACTGCGAGGGCCGGGCCGGATCCCAGGCCAGCACGCCGCCCTTGCTGTCACCGATCAGCAGTCGTCCGTCCGCTTCGGCATAAAGGCTCGAAACCCAGGGCGTGCCGCCATTCGGGCGGATCGGCGGGGAAACGACGGAGATGTTACCGGGACGCACGCGCACCAGCTCGCCGTTCTCGGTCGCCAGCCAGGCCGTGCCGTCCGGCGCCTGGGCCACTGCGTTGCACTCCGGCGAGCCGGGCAGATCCGGTTGCCGTTCGCGGCCGTCGCTGAAGACCAGCCCGCAATCGCGATCGGCGGCCAGCCAGTCGGACTCGCCGAACCGGGCCAGGCCGATCAGGCCGTTGCGGGCGACCAGCCTGGTGACGCGCTGCCCGGCCAGGTCGATGCGGTCGACGCCGGCGGCCGTGGCGACCAGGGCCGACTGCCCCGAAGGCGATGCGGCCACGTCGACCACGCGCAGGTGGGACAGGCCCTGCTCGGTGGCGAAGCGCCAGCGCTCGAGGGTTTCCAGGTCGATGACCTCGATGCCGGCGTCGTTGCTGCCCAGCCACATGCGCTCGTCGCCGTCGACGGCCAGGGCGTCGATGGTGGAGCTGATCAGAGCGTCCGGGGTGTCGGGCCGGTGCGTCAGCACGTCGAAGCGATGGCCGTCGAAGCGGTGCAGGCCCTCCTGCGTGCCGAACCAGAGGAAGCCGTTGCCGTCCTCGGCGATGCTGATCACGCTCGATTGCGACAGGCCGGCATCCAGGCCATAGGACTCCACCGCGAGCGTGCGTTCCGAGGCAACCCCGCTGTCATCGTCGGCTGCAAAAGCGCTGCCGGAAACGACCCAAAGCGCTGCGAGGAGCAATCGTCCGGCCATCATGGCGGGCAGGCCCCGGTCGGGACAGGGGCGTGAGGCGGGTCTTTCGCGATCCAAGCTCAACTCCGGCCTGCGCGGTTGCATGCGCTTCAGTTTACATGCCGGAGATCTCGATCAGCCAGGCCTGCTCGCCCTCGGGCCGGGGCGGAAGCTGGATGGCCTGTTCCGGCGTGGCGTGGAACTCGGCCAGGTAGGCGGCCAGCGCGAACTGCTCGGTGCCGGGGGGCGCGAAGTCGACGTCGATGCCCGGGTAGTCGAGCCCGACGAGGTGGCGTAGCTTGGGGTCTTTCAGTTGCCGGAAGGGATAGCCGTCGCCGCAATGCGTGATCTTGTCGGTCGGCTGACCCGAATCGTGTACGCACTGGGCCAGGAAGTGCAGCGTGATGATGCGCAAGGGCTGGTCCGGGTCGCTCACCCATTCGCCGTCGCTCAGCAGTTGCGTTGTGCTGCCGTCCGGCGCCACCACCGCCAAGTCGCGCACCCGCTCGCCGTTGCTTTCGGCGCCCTGGTTGATGTCGCCCTGGCCCGGTTGAATGGGGCGTCTTGACGGGCGTGAGGCGTCGTAGCGCATCCGCAGGCCGGCAAACTGCGGAAAGTAGCCCGGCGTGGCGCCGGGCTCGATGCCCGAGACGGCGTATTCCATGACGTCGAGCAACTCGCCGGCGGTGACGGTCAGCGCGACCAGCCTGCCGTTGAAGGCCAGCGCGGCTTCGACATCCAGTTGCGAGATCGCGTTGGCCGGGCGAAAGCGATTGGCCGATGGCGGCCTGAGTTGGACGCCGCGGGTATCGCGGCTGCCCGGCGGCACGTTCGCCTCGCCGATCGGGGCGCGAATGCCGCCGCCGTTGCGCACGGCGACCACTGCCTCGGGTTCCTGCCGGCGGGCCAGCCAGAGGCTGGCCTCGGCCCAGAGCCGGCCGAGGTTGGTCTCGCGCGTTCGAAGCATGACCCGGCGTCCGTCCAGGAACTGGTCGGTGTAGCCGAGGACGTTCGATTCCTTGTCCTCGAGAATGCGCCAGAAGGCATCGCGGATGCTCACCACCTGGCTCACGGGCTCGGCGCCGCGCGCTTCGGCCAGCGAGTCCAGGCTGGCCCAGACACCGGCGGTGTCTTCGTCGAGGTGTTCGAGCGAGATGACGCCCTCGGCGTCGAACTGCAGCAGCAAGCGCCCCAGGTAGCGGTAGTCGCCGCCGGTGTTGACCAGCAGCACCGGTTCGTCCAGCGGCGAACGATAGACCAGGGGATAGTCGTCCACGGCCACGTCGCCGGGATGCAGCGGGCGCTTGGAGTCGGCCAGGATGGTGTTGGAGCCCCCGCCGATGATGACGTCCACACGCTCGAGGCGCTCGGCCAGCGCCCGCTCGACGTGCAGCTGCTGCATGTGTGCGGCCAGGATGATGACGTTCACGCCTTGGGCCGCCAGCGCGTCCACTTCATCCTGGATGACGGCCGCCAGCGCGTCCATGTCGTCGGGGTCGCCGGGCCGGATGTCGATCTCGCCGGTGGTCGTGATCTGGTCGAGGCTGGGCGTCGAGGCGCCGACCACGCCGATGCGGCGGCCGTCGACTTTCAGGATCACGGAGCCGGTCAGCCGACCGCTCACCTCAGCGGCCGGCAGTCCGTCGGGGCTGACCCGTTCGGCCAGGAACGGTTCGCTGCCGAAATCCAGGTTGCTCGCCACCCAGGGATAGCGCGCCCCCGGCCAGCCTTGGTCGTCGGGTTGGATGATGCCGGCAAACTCCTCCGGGCCGCCGTCCAGGTCGTGGTTGCCTACGGCGCTGACATCCACGCCCAGGGCATTGGTAAACGCGATCTCGCCGCGGCCCACGCCGGGTGAGCCCACGATTGGCGCCATCTCGGGGTCGTTGCTGGCCTGGTAGAGCGGGCCGGGAATGTAGTTGTCGCCCGAACTGATCAGCACGGTGTGTTCCGGCATTTCCGCGCGAAACGAAGCCGCCAGGGCGGAAAACGCCGCCACGTGATCCAGCGCTCGCGTCCCGCCGCCGTCGACATCGGAGAAGTGCAGCAGCTGCAGCTCGAGCCCTTCCCGGGGCTCGGTGCCGGCATCCGGGGCGATCGGCTTGTGGCTGCAGGCCAGGACAAGGGCGGACAGTGCCAGCGTGATCAGTACGCGCAGGTACGCGCGAGCGGGAGACGTCATGCAGACCTCTTCGAAAAGCGATTTCAGCGGGCCATTCTTCGGCAGCGGGCGGCAGACTGCAAGAGATGATCGACGATGCGGCGCGGAAGCGCATTTCAGCCATGAACCAGCGCTTGAGTATGTGACGCGCGTCACAAATAATTGATTTAATGAGAAGCGTGGCGCTATATTCGGGGTGCGGGATCGGATTTGGGGCCTGGTATGACACTGAGCCATCCGGTCCATCGAGGGAGACACATCATGAATATCCGGAAGAAACTGCTTGTCGCGGCCCTGGCCGCGGCGGTCTGCATGCCCGTTGCCGCCGACGATCACGAGGGCGAAAAGGACCCCATGCTCTTCATCATGGAACTCACCGTCCAGCATGGGCACGGCAAGGCCTTTCGCGACGCGATGACCGCGTACATGGGCTGCTACGAGGAAAACGGGGGAGAGACAGGATGGTCGACCTGGGCACCGGTCGACGGCGAGCCCAACGAGATGTGGGTCGTCTCGAGCATCGACATGTGGTCCGAGCTGGACAACCAGGATGCGGCCGAGGAGACCTGCTGGTCAGAGCATTCGACCGAACTCACCTCGCATGTCTCGAACGCCAATCGTCGGATCTACCGGCGGATGGGCGATTGGAGCGGTGATGCCGAAGGCTACAGCGTGGTCAAGCTGCACAACTTCCGGGTCGACGACGGTGAGGCCTTCCGCGAAGTCGTGGGCGAAATCGTCGACATGATGAAAGACGCCGAATCGGAACACATGGGCACCTGGTACGGCTCGGTGAGCCAGCAGCGCTGGGCGGCCGACTACTTCGTGGTGGAGCACTTCGACAATTTCGCGGCGATGGACGCGGATCGCGACGGGCCCAACGACGTCATGACCGAGGCCCTGGGCGAAGAGGGCGCGTCGGAAGTGTGGGATCGTTTCGACGATGCGCTGGCCGACATGGAGCCGTACTGGAACAACATTCTCCGGCGCGTCGATTCCCTGAGTTACTCGCCCGACGACGAATAGAACGGGAAGGGGAACGGCGCGTCGCAACGCGCCGCTTGCGTAAACAAACGGCCCGGCGCGTCCGGGCCGTTTTCTTGCCCAATCCCGGGCGCTATTCCGGATAACTCACCGAAAAAACCACTCGGGTTTGATGTCAGTGCCTGCGAGATGCCGTCAGCAGGCGCTCTATCGGGCGGGCGCCGTGGCGCTTGATGCGTGGGGCCGCAAGGTGCTTGCATCCGACCGGGCAACAGGATACTTTCGGGACGCGGTTGTCGCTGTCAGGCAATGACCGATACCTCGTGCTTATGGGAGATTGTCATGGAAGGGATTCTGATCTGGTTGCTCGTCGGGGGCATCGCGGGCTGGCTCGCAGGGCTGATCGTCAAGGGCGGCGGTCAGGGCATCGTGATCAACATCGTCGTTGGCATCGTAGGTGCGGTCATTGGCGGCTGGTTGTTCGGTCAACTGGGAGTGGCCATCGGCACCGGCATCATCAACAGCATCATCACGGCCGTGATCGGGGCGGTGATTCTGTTGCTCATCATCGGCTTGATACGAGGGAAAGGCTGAACCGGAGGGCTGCCCATTCCGGTCAGGAGCTCCTGGAATCTGCTCAAGCGCGGCGTGCGCTCGCACAGTTCGCGGGCGACTTTCTTTCGGTTCGCGGTCGTCGGCAGTACGATCGCGCTGATCGATGCCGGCCTTCTGTACCTGCTCAAGGATTTGCCGGGATTCAACGCCTACATCGCCCGGGTGTTTTCCTACACCGCGGCGATGGCGGCCGGCTACGTGCTCAACCGCTATTTCACCTTCCACCACATCGAATCCGGGCGGGTCCTGCTCGATGAGCTGGTGCGCTTCTTCGGCGTGCATGCCCTGGGCGGTGTCCTGAACTTCGGCGTGTTTTCCCTGGTCGTGTTCCTGGGTGAGCGCGCCGAGCTCACGCCTTTCTGGGATGCCGTCATGCCCCTGCTCGGCGTGTGGATCGGCGGCGTGGTGGGCATGAGTTTCAACTTCCTGGTTTCGAGAAAGCTGGTTTTCGACGGCGGGAATTGACCAACACTTGGTCTGCGGCTCTTGCCAGAGGCTCGTCTACCGAGCGGATTGATGATTCAGTTCCGGCTCGTCCTCGATTGCGTGGTCGGGTACGGCATAGAAGATGCCGCGCCTCCATTTCCTGGCCAGCCAGGAAACTTCTTGATGATCCTGCCAGAGGTAGTAGTTGCCGGGCGGCTGGATCCTGATCAGTTCATCGGTATTCTCCAACGCCGGGGTACCCTGCTTCAGGTGGGTCTCGAGCATGCCCACCGTGTGCGCCATGCCTGTTTCGATCAGGGCGACCAGGTCTTCCCGGGGTCGCTCCAGCCAGGCCGCTGCGGCTTCTTCTCGCTCGAGGTCATCGCCGTCTGCCAGCGGCCACAGGAACCGGTAGGTCTGGCTGAATCCTTTCCTGGACGGTGTATAGCCGTCACGCGGAAAGAACTCCCAGACCTCGATGTCGACCAGCAGGCTCCGCATGTCGCTGCTCAACTGTACCCGGGGTTCGATCGTGATCAGCCTGCGCTCGATTTCTCTGTCTTCGGGCGGTCCCGGCGGATCCCACACGACGGGTTCGGCATCGGCGACCAGCCGCTCGGTGATGTCGGCAGACTGAATGCGTGCAGCGAACTGACTGCCGAAGTCATACCCGTCCAGGCGCTCGCGAAGGGGAGCGAGCGCCTTTGTGGCGTCCTCCTTTTTGGCATCCATCATCCCAAAGCCCACCAGGCCCATGGCCAGGCCGCCGCTTGCACCCGCTAGCGCGGCGCCGGTGCCTACAAAAAGCGGATGGGGTCTCCAGGCCTCGCTTTCGATTTCCTGCTGGGTGGCCAGGATGTCGAGGTCGGCATTCCTTCGCGGAAACTCGCCCTCGGTATAACGAGTCGTGGCGCAAGCCGAGAGCAGCAAGCAGGCGGTAAGCGCGGCAACACTGTAGTTTCTCATCGAGATGCTTCCTTGTGCGACGAGCGTTCCGATCGCGAATCCCCCTCGCTTCGGATGTTCGGGCAGGGAGCATCCTCGAGCTCGCCCAGGGCACGGCTGATGACAGGCACGTTATTCGAGTCTGGATTGAATGCTGAAACGCCCCGGGTGCAAGCGTGAACCGAAAAAGCCCCAATGATCCCTTCCGGACGAACGTAGCCGAGAGCTCGAGTCCCCGTCAACTGACGGCAAGGGCTCGCCCTTGCAGGCCGGGCTCCGGGTTCAGCCCATCGGCGCGTTCGAGTAGTAGTGCCAGACCAAGATGGCCGCGGCGCCGCGATACGGTCGCCAGGGCCTGGCCACGGCGTCGGTCTTCTTGCGGTCGGGTCGCTGGCGCATGTTCTTGATGCGGTGTACGCCGGCCTGGATGGCCAGGTCGTCGGCCGGCCACACGTCGGGACGCCCGAGCGAGAAGAGCAGGAACATCTCCGCGCTCCAGCGCCCGAAGCCCTTCAGGCGGGTGATCTGCGCCATGACTTCTTCGTCGGGCAAATCGACCAGCGCCGCCGGCACCAGCGAGCCTTCGAGCACGGCCTGTGACAGTCCCCGTGCATAGCCGATCTTCTGCCTGGAAAGCCCCAGGGCCCGAAGCTCCTCGTCGCTCATCGCCAGCAGGCGCTCGGGCCGGAAGTCGCGCTCGAGGGCAGCCTCGACCCGCCCGAAGATGGTCGCGGCTGCCTTCACCGACAGTTGCTGTCCGACAATGATTCGCAGGAAGTGCTCGTAACTGGGCTCGCCCATTCTGCGTTCTTCCGGATAGCCGACCGTGGCAAGAGCGGAGGCCAGGTGCTTGTCCCGCCCGGCGAGTTCGTCGAGCGCGGTGCGAAGGTGGTCGGCGGTCAGTTGGAATTCCATGTCGGGGTTTGCGCTTTGTCGGTGTTCAGTGTTCCAGGCGTCTCCTGGCCAGCGCGCCGCGCGCGACCAGGGCTTCGATGTCGAGCGAGCCCTCGAATATCTTCGGGTCGTCGACTCGCCTTTCAAACCCGGCCCAGCCGTTGCGGCCGGAATCCTTGGCTTCGTAGAGTGCGGCGTCGGCGATCTTGAGCGCGAGGTCGAAGGCGGCCTGCGGGTCGTCGGCGTCCAGGTCGACCGGCGCGACGCCCATCGAGCAGGTGATCGAGAGACTGCGTCCGCCGGTCATGAACTCGGTGGCGCGGACGCGGTCGGCGAGGTTGCGGCAGCGATCGGCGGCCTCGGTCATGCGCGCTGCGGGAATCAACCAAAGGAACTCCTCGCCGCCCCATCGGGCCAATATGTCATCCGGCCCGGCCACTTGGCGCAGGGTTTCGGCAAAGCGGGCCAGCACGCGATCGCCGACCGGATGGCCGAAGGTGTCGTTGATGCCCTTGAATCGGTCGAGGTCGATCAGCACCAGCAGCGCCGGGGAATCGACCAGGGCGTCGGGCAGTGCGGACACCAGCAACTGCCGCACAAAGCGGCGGTTGCCCAGGCTCGTCAGTTCGTCCTCGATGCTGTGCCGCTGCAGCTGGATGTGGCTTTCCTCCAGCGCCCTGTGTTGTTGGTCGATCTCCGCGTTCTTCTCGGCCAGCAGCCGATTGGCTCGTGTTCGCAATTGCAGCAGGCGCAGCAGCAGGAGCAGGATCAGCGCGAGCGCGACCACGCCCGTCGTCAGCAGGGTTCGCAGGTGCTGCTGCCGAGTCTGCGCGGCTTCGATCGAGGCCAGGCGCGTTTCGCTGGCCAGGCGTTCACGCTCGGATTCGGCCAGTTCGCGCTCCTTGCGCTCCAGGTCGAAGGCGCCCTGGAGTTCGGCGACGCGCGCCTGGGCGTCGGCCGAGGCGATTTCCTCGCTCAGCTCGCGATACTCGCGCATCATCGCCAGGGCTTCGGGGTAGCGGCCGAGTTGCTCCAGGTTCTCGACCAGGACCGGATAGAGTTCGAGGCGCTTGGGTTTGATGTCGGCCTGGCGATAGGCGGCCATGGATTCCTGCAGCACCGTGTCGGCCTCCTCGCGGCGACCGAGCTGGATCAGGGTCTCGCCCATGTTCTTGAGGGTGATGGCCATCGAGCCGGTGTCGCCCTCGGCGCGGTCGATTGCCACCGCGCGCCGGAAATGGGTCAGGGCTTCTTCGAGGCGTCCCTGCTCCCGGACGACGTAGCCCAGGTTGCTGACGACCGCGGCACTGGGCCGGCCCTGCGCCTCGCCGATGGCTATGGCGGTCTCCAGGACTTCGGTTGCTTCTTCGGGCTGGTCCTGTTCGATCAGCGCCGCTGCAAGATTGGAATACAGGCCGGTGATCTGGGGATCGTCCGGGGCGGTCTTGTCGAGGGCGAGTCGCGTGAACTCCACGGCCTGGTCCCAGTCCTCGAGATAGATGGACAGCCCGCCGATGTTGCGCAGCAGGTTGGCCGACGGACCGGCTTCGGTCTGCTCGAACAGCCGGAAGGCCGCCAGCATCGTGCCCAGGGCTTCGTCGAGCTTGCCCTGCTGGGCGAGCGCCACCCCCAGGGAGTTCTTGAGGTCGGCCTGGACTGCGGTGTCGTCCTCCCGGTGTTCGGCCGCGGCCCGGCGAAAGAGCGATTCGGCGACATCGAAGCGACCGCGCCAGAGGTTGAGATTGCCGTAGGCGCGATGCAGCTTCGAGCGCAGCTCGCCCGCGGAGAGGGTATCCGCCAACTCCTGGTAGGCGGGGCCGGCCTGGTCTTCGATATCCAACCTGGACGCCGCGTGAGCGGCCGCTATGGTCTCGATCAGCGCCCGGGCGCGCAACTCGGGAGTTTGCTCGGGGTCGGCGAACAGTTCGGCGGCCCGTGGAAGGGCGGCCTCGAAGTCGCTGTCGAGCGACTCGGCCAGGGCTCCGAGCGTGGCGGCATGCTCGTCTGCGGCCGCATCGGGCCCGGACTGTCCTGATTGCGGAGCGGCTGCAACGGTCTGAACCAGGAAAAGCAAGAGGGCGGTGACGACAGGAAGGAAATTCATGGCTGCTGGCTCCGGTAGTTTCGCCACCGGCAGGTCGCCATTCGCCCGGGGCGGTTTGGCGTCGTTCGATGTGCAAGGCACCGAGTCTACCCGAACCGGGCTGCATCGAACCTTCGAGGCCGATTTCGTCATTTCCGATGGCTATGGGAGTCATCCGTTCTTTGCATGGGGCTTGCGTCTGCAGTCCTGTATATTAGGGATCACTAATTGAGTGGCGGCGGTGATCGAGCTGTTCCGCCACACGTGAACCCGAAACCGGAGAATCGAAGATGGCGAACGAAGGCAAGTGCCCCGTGATGCACGGTGGCAACACGGCTAGCGGCAATTCCAACATGGACTGGTGGCCCAAGACCCTGAACCTGGACATCCTGCACCAGCACGACACGAAGACCGATCCGCTGGGTCGGGACTTCGACTACCGCAAGGAGCTCGAGAAGCTCGATGTCGATGCGTTGAAGAAGGATCTTGCCGATCTGATGACCGATTCCCAGGACTGGTGGCCGGCCGACTGGGGCCATTATGGCGGCCTGATGATCCGTATGGCCTGGCACGCGGCCGGCACCTACCGCGTGGCCGACGGCCGCGGCGGCGGCAACACCGGCAACCAGCGCTTCGCGCCGATCAACAGCTGGCCCGACAACGCCAACCTCGACAAGGCGCGCCGCCTGCTGTGGCCGATCAAGAAGAAGTACGGCAACAAGATTTCCTGGGCCGACCTGATCATCCTGGCCGGCAACGTGGCCTACGAGTCGATGGGCTTCAAGACCTTCGGCTTCTCGTTTGGCCGCGAAGACATCTGGCATCCGGAGATCGACACTTACTGGGGCTCGGAGAAGGAATGGCTGGCGCCGAGTGACAACCCGGAAAGCCGCTACTCCGGTGATCGCGAATCGCTCGAGAACCCGCTCGCGGCGGTCATGATGGGCCTGATTTACGTCAATCCCGAGGGCGTCGACGGCAACCCCGATCCGCTCAAGACGGCCATGGACATGCGCGTGACCTTCGAGCGCATGGCGATGAACGACGAGGAAACCGTCGCCCTGACTGCCGGCGGCCATACCGTAGGCAAGTGCCACGGCAACGGCGACGCGGCCAATCTCGGTCCCGAACCGGAAGCCGCCGACGTCGAAGAGCAGGGCCTGGGCTGGAACAACCATGTCACACGCGGCATCGGCCGCGACACCGTCACCAGCGGTATCGAAGGCGCCTGGACCACGCATCCGACCCAGTGGGACAACGGCTACTTCGCCCTGCTGCTCAACCACGAATGGGAGCTGAAGAAGAGCCCCGCCGGCGCCTGGCAGTATGAGCCGGTCGATATCGCCGAAGGGGACATGCCGGTCGACGCCGAGGATCCCTCAATCCGCGTCATGCCGATCATGACCGACGCCGACATGGCGCTGAAGGTCGATCCGGAGTATCGCAAGATCTCCGAGAAGCTCTACAACAATCCCGAGTACTTCGACGAAGTGTTTGCACGCGCATGGTTCAAGCTCACTCATCGTGACCTGGGCCCCAAATCGCGCTACATCGGTCCGGAAGTGCCCGACGAAGACCTGATCTGGCAGGATCCGGTGCCGGCCGGCAGCACCGACTACGACGTCGATGCCGCCAAGGCGAAGATCGCCGATTCAGGCCTTTCGATCGGCGAGATGGTTGCCACCGCCTGGGACAGCGCGCGGACCTTCCGCGGTTCGGACTATCGCGGCGGCGCCAACGGCGCGCGCATTCGCCTCGCGCCCCAGAAGGACTGGCAAGGCAACGAGCCCGAGCGCCTGGGCCGGGTGCTGTCGGTGTACGAGAAGATCGCCGCCGACACCGGTGCCAGCATGGCCGACGTGATCGTGCTCGGCGGCAGCGTGGGCATCGAGCAGGCCGCAAAGGCGGCCGGTCACGACGTCAGGGTGCCGTTCGACCCGGGGCGCGGCGATGCCACCGACGAGCAAACGGACGCCGACTCCTTCCAGTACCTCGAGCCCCTGGCCGATGGCTACCGCAACTGGCAGAAGAAGGACTATGTCGTCAGCCTCGAGGAAATGATGCTCGACCATACGCAGCTGCTGGGCCTGACCGCTCCGGAAATGACGGTGCTCGTCGGCGGAATGCGCATGCTCGGCACCAATCACGGCGGCACAAAGCATGGCGTGTTCACCGACCGGGAAGGGCAGTTGACCAACGATTTCTTCGTCAACCTGACCGATATGTCGAACCGCTGGGTGCCCAAGGGTGACAACCTCTATGAACTGCGTGATCGCAAGACAGACGAGGTCAAGTGGACGGCAAGCCGTGCCGACCTGGTGTTCGGTTCGAACTCGATCCTGCGTTCCTATGCCGAGCTCTATGCCCAGGACGACAATCAGGAGAAGTTCGTCAAGGACTTCATCGCCGCTTGGACGAAGGTGATGAACGCCGATCGGTTCGATCTGACCTGATTGCCCCCTGGGAAGTAGACGTTCCACCCGCAACCCCGGCGCCGGCAATGGCGCCGGGGTTTTTTTATGTCAGCCAGTGACGAAACGCCGCAACCATCACGCGCCTGCCGCTTCGTGGCTGCTCTTATGCATGCTCGGGTGGCTTGACCAGGCCCGCACGATCGAAGCCGATCTTGTCCAGGATCGACAGCAGGCCTGAGCGCCACACGTCGCAGAATCGCTCTGTCATGAGTGCGGCGGATATACTGCCTGCAGGGGGCGATTCTGGGCGGCGTTCCCTCACGACCCATTCGGGAACGCCCGGGCACTTTTGGCGATCCCCGCTGTCCGGGAGGGGACGCACCGCAACGCGGCAAAGCTGGACTCATGGAAAAACTGCTCCAACCGCTGTTCGAGTTGCCCGCGCTGACGGTCTACATCCTGATCGGGGTGTTGTGCTGGACCGAAGCCGCCTTCTTCCTGGGATTCGTGACGCCGGGGGAACTGGCGGTGGTCACCGGCGGGATACTGGCCTCGCGCGGGCAGATCGAGCTGGATGTGCTGCTCGGCGTCGTGCTGGCCGCGACGGTGGCGGGCAACGCCACCGGCTTCTATCTGGGCCGGCGCTTCGGCGGGCGCATGCTGGGCTGGGAGCCGCTGCAGCGACTGTTCGGTCACTCCATCCGCCGGACGCAGGACTTCATGTTCCGCCGCGGCGAGTGGGCGATCGTGCTCAGCCGGGTGTCCACGCCCACGCGCGTGATCGTGCCCTTCCTCGCCGGCGCCTCGGAAGTGCCCTATCGCCGTTTCGTGCTGCTCGACATTCCGGCCAGCCTGGTCTGGGCGCTGGTCTGGAGCGTACTCGGCTACGTGCTCGGCGAGTCCTGGGACGTGATCAAGGAGGTCAGCGGCACCGCCGCGCTGCTGGTGCTGATCCTTTTTCTCACCGCCGTGATCATCCGCTGGGTGGCCGCGCGTGTGGCGGCCAACCGCCGTCGGGTGCAGGCGCTGGGCCGCCTGACGCTGCGAGCGACGGGCACGCGGGGCATCGCCCGCGCGCTGGCGCCGGGCTTTCGTTGGCTGAGCCGGCGCTTCGATCCGCGTCTGGCCCGCGGCCTGAGCCTGACTGTCTGCTTCCTGGCCCTGATGGCTGCCGTCGGCGGCGTCGGCCTGGTGTTCAGCCAGACCCAGGCCGTGCAGGGCCTGGCGCTGATCGACTTTCCCGTGCTCGAGTGGATGGGCAACACGCGCACCGAGCAGGCCGTTGAAATCGCCCGGACCGGCCTGTTCGCCTTCCACTGGCCGGGTGTGTTCATCGTGGCCGTGCCGCTGATGGCCGTCGGGCTCTGGAGCCGCGGATGGCTGGCGGCGCTCGCCATCGGCGTGGGCGTCGTCGGTGCCGCCGGGGGCGCCTATTTCCTGGACCGTTTCGTGCTCGAGGGGCACGTGCCCAACGCGGAGTTCCCCTCGGTGTCGGTTGCCGCGGCGGCCGCCATGCTGGTCCACGCCACGGCACTGGCGGCCCGGTCGCTGGACTGGGCCGGCGGTGTCGCCAGCGCGGCCGTGGGCCTGTTCGTGCTGTGCACGGTCGGCCTGGCCACGCTGGTGGCCGGCTGGGCGGCCCCTTCGGGTATCGCCCTGGGCCTGGCGCTGGGGGTCGCCTGGGCGAGCGCGCTCGAATTGCCCGGCACGGCCCTGCGCCGCAAGCCCGTCTCCCCGGAAGACGATCGCGGCGATCCCGAGGCTGATCCCGGTTCCGACGACGACAAGCGAAAGCCGGATGCACCGGCCTCCTAGACCCGGTTTGCGGAGGAGCTCGGCCGGCAAAGTGCCGTGTGTCTCATAGTCCAGCGATACGAGGACGAGTTTTTCACGACCGATCGAAATGCCCAAGCGGGGAATCAATCCTCTCGTGCTAGTTTGGCTGCTGGTTTCCTCGACGATCAATGACATGAAAACGAATCCGTTTCGCTACGGCGCACTGCTCCTTCTGTTTATCGGCATCCATGCCCTGGCCGGCGAGAACGCCGGAGAGCTGGCGATCGGCGAGACTTTCACGCTGCACTCCGAGCAGCTCGAAGAAGAGCGCCGGATCAACGTGTTCCAGCCCACGGTCTACGGCGAAGCCGTGGCAACGCCCCTGCCCGTGCTGTACATGCTCGACGGGGGGATCGACGAGGACTTTCTGCATATCGCCGGCCTGCTGCAGGTTTTCGTTTCCAACGGTAGCGTCCGGCCGCTGCTGCTCGTGGGCATCGAGAACACCGAGCGCCGCCGCGACATGACCGGGCCGAGCGACGATCCGCAGGACCAGGCGATAGCCGAGCACATCGGCGGCGCGGCGGCCTTCCGGAGTTTTCTGCGCGACGAATTGATCGAGACGATCGAAAGCCGTTATGACGTGACGCCCGAGCGGGCCATCATCGGCGAGTCACTGGCCGGGCTTTTCGTGGTCGAAACGCTGGCAAACGAACCCGGCCTGTTCGATACCTACATCGCCGTCGACCCCAGCGTGTGGTGGAACCAGTACGACCTGACCGGTCGCATTGCGCAATCCCTGCAGCAAGAATCGGCCGCCGAACGCCGGCTGTTCGTGGCCGCAAGCGAAGAGGCCAGCAGCGCCGAACGCTTCCAGGCTTTCATCGTGCAGGTCGAGCAGGCGTCGAGTCGAATGACCTTCGAGTACGCGCCGATGCCGCAGGAGTCGCATGCCACGCTGTTTCATCCGGCGGCGATGAAAGCCTTCCGTACGATGTTTTCCGCCAGCGCAGAAGACTGATGTCCTGACCGCACAACCAAGTCCGCAAGCGACCGTTGGAGCCGGGAATCTGTCACGAACTCCCCGCAGAACGATGGAGTTCGGGCGGCAACGGAACAGACCAGTACTCGCCGCGCGTCGTGTCGTAGAGCGGGACGCGAAGGGTGCGTCCTTCGGGGCCGAACTCGATATCGCGCGCCGGGCTCTTGAGCTCGTCGGGTCGGGCGGCGAGCAGTTCTGCGGGTGAACGGCCCTCGTCGGCGTGGCGGCGCATCCAGGCCAGGGTGCCGAGAACGCGAAGCTTGGTGCCGTAGTCCTGAAGGCGGTGGCGGTAACCCGTGAAGACGGGGTTCTGCGCGACGCCGTTGACCATGCAGCCAATCGGGTTACCGACGCAGGCGAAGCGCCACATCCCGCGGGGCGCCGGTTGCGATGATTCGCGGCGGTCGGCCAGCAGTCGCTCGCGCTCGCTGGATGCACACATGGCGTGGTAGCTTTTTGCCACGGCGCCCAGGGTTGCCTCGCCGTCGTAGAACATCGACCAGGCCAGTTGCTCGAAGAAACCGCCTTCGCTCGCGGTTTCCGGCAAGTGCCTGGAAACGGAAGCCATGATGCCGAAATCGCTCTTCAGTGCCCGGCACAGGGACAGATCATCGATGCCCGGAGCGACCAGGGCCTCCCCGCAGGGTTCGGGCAGGGGGGTGCCGGCCGGCAGTTCGGACAGCATGTCGGCGAGCGTATGGCCGTACTGGTCGGTTGCCGCCTCGGCGCCGATCAATCGAGTGATCAGGTTGTCGGCATTAGCGCCCAGGCGTCGCCAGGTGGCGATCTCTCGGCACGTGGCGGCAAGCGCCTGGTTGGTATCGCCCTGTGCGAAGCGCAATGCATGCCGGGTTCTCGGCAGGAAGACGCTCTGATAGTTCGGGTTGAGCATGCCCAGCTTGTGGGGTAGTTCCGAGCGCACGTAGTCGTATTCGTGCAGTCGCCCGACGCGCTCGAGCAATTCGTCGTGGCGGTCGATCAGGGCGGCGTAGGCGTCCAGGTCTTCACGCACCCGGTCGAGGCAAGTCTCGCCCCTGCCCCTGCAGAACATCTCGCGATCCGCGCCTTTCGGGCTCAGGTCGGGATAGTCGCGGGCGGCCGAGACGAACGTCGACAGATCGTCATCGTCGGGGCCGGGCACCGGTGGAATGTCCGAGGCCCGATCGACATCCTCGGCCATGACGGAGTCGATCTCGTCGAACGGCACGTCCCGGTCGATCATCCACAGAAGGGAAAAAGCGTTGTCGCCGGAGCGTTCGGGCTGGTGCTCCATCGCGGCAATCGCCTCGCGTTGCGCTTCGGTCGGGTAGATGGCACGGGATACGGCCCAGGCGATCGCCAGCACGACGAACAGGAAAAGCAGGGAAAGAAACCCCCACTTCATGACGCTCTTGAGTCGATTCATGAATCTGCCAAGCGGTGGAAGCCGGGCCTCATGCTAGCAAACGACTCGGTCGGCTTCGATGGCCGTTCTGCTAGGCTGGGCGCCCGAACCCGCAAAGATGGTGGCGCGCATGGAAACGGAAGTTCCCTTCTGGGACATGGTTATTCGACTGCTGGCTGCAGCGGGCTTCGCTTCGGTGATCGGGCTCGAGCGTGAACTCAACAAGCGCCCCGCGGGGCTGCGCACGCACATGCTCGTCTCGCTGGGTGCGGCGGCCTTCCTGCTGGTGGGCTACGAGATCCTCTTCGCCACCGCCACCGGCGATCCTTCGGCGCAAATCGATCCGACGCGAATCGTCGAGGGCGTCATCGGCGGCATCGGCTTTCTCGGCGCCGGCAGCATCATCCAGGCGCGCGGCGACGTGCACGGCATCACCACCGGCGCTGCGATCTGGATCGCCGGCGCGATCGGGGTGGCCTGCGCCACGGGCAACCTGATCCTCGCGGCCATGCTCACGGGTATCTCGCTGGTCATCGTGCTCGTGCTAGGTCACTTCGAGAAGAAGGCGCTGAACTCCGACTGACCGGCCTGCCGCGGCAGTTCTGCTATCGTTGAAGACACGATCCGCACGGAGGGGCCGACGTGTCGACGAAAGAGTACGAGTCGAAACGGGATTTCGATCGCAGCCCCGAGCCGCGCGGCGCCAAGGGAAAGGCCGGCGCGGCATCGGGCAAGCGGCCCCGCTTCGTGATCCAGAAACACGACGCCTCGACCCTGCACTACGACTTCCGCCTGGAGATCGACGGCGTATTGAAGTCCTGGGCCGTTCCGAAGGGCCCGTCGACCGATCCCCGCGACAAACGCCTGGCCATCCCAACTGAAGATCATCCCCTGGAGTACGGCGGTTTCGAGGGCGTCATTCCCGAGGACGAGTACGGCGGCGGGACGGTGATGATCTGGGACCGCGGCACTTTCCGGAACATCACCGAAAAGGACGGCGAACTGCAGCCGCTGGACAAGGCCTGGAAGAGCGGCCACCTGCTGGTCGAGCTCCAGGGTGAGAAGATCTTCGGCGGTTACGCACTGCATCGCACCGGCTCGAAGAAGGACGCCAACTGGCTGCTGATCAAGATGGACGACGAGGCCGCCGACGCCCGCCGCAATCCGGTCTCGAGCGAACCGAAGTCCGTTGAAAGCGGCCGAACGATCAAGCAGATCGCGAAAGAGGAAGGCGGGGGCGATGAATGAGCGAACAGGCTGAAACGCGCGTCCTGGAGGTCGGCGGTCGCCGGGTCGAGATCAGCCGCCCCGACAAGCTGTTGTTTCCCGACGACGGCATCAGCAAGTACGATCTGGCCGATTACTACGCGCGTATCGCACCGGTCGCGCTGCGGCACTGCAAGGATCGCGCGCTGACGATGCACCGCTTTCCCGACGGCATCGGCGAGGAAGGTTTTTTCCAGAAGCAGATCGGCGAGCACTTTCCCGACTGGGTCGACCGGGTAACGCTGCCGAAGCACGACGGCGAAGTCACTTATGTCGTTGCCGAAAATGAAGCCACGCTGGTGTATCTGGCCGACCAGGCTTGCATCACGCCGCATCTTTCCCTCTCGCGCAACGATCGTCCGAAGTATCCCGATCGGATGATCTTCGACCTCGATCCCTCCGACGACGATTTCGACAAGGTGCGCCGCGCGGCGACGACACTGAAAGACTTGCTCGACTGGATGGGGCTGAATACCTATGTCCAGACGACCGGCTCGCGCGGCCTGCATATCGTCGTCCCGCTGGATCGTAACGCCGACTTCGAGTCGGTCAGGGAATTCACGCACGCGCTTTGCCGGCGCGCTGCGGCCGAAGACCCCGAGAACATGACCACCGAGCAGCGCAAGAACAAGCGCGGCAATCGCGTCTTTCTCGACGACCTGCGCAATGCTTACGGCCAGACCGCCGTTGCCCCTTACGCCGTCCGCGCAAAGCCGGGCGCCCCGATCGCCACGCCGATCCGCTGGGAAGAAGTCGACAGCGACCTCCATCCGCAGCGCTACCACATCGGCAACATCTTCCGGCGCATGAGCCGGGTCGAGGATCCCTGGCGGGGCATCGCCCGGCATGCCTGCCGATTGCCCTCGATCGAGAGTATTCCGTCTGTCGACTGAACGCATCGGGGCGCGATTGCCGGAAGGCGACCGGTGCTAATATCCGCGCCTTTGGTCTGGATAACATCATGTCGAGAAAGCTCGCTGTCGCCCTTGCCTGGTTCGTGATCTGCAGCGCGTCGGTATCGGCGGGCTCGCCGAAAACGGTCTTCGAGCACAGCGGCGGTTCGGGCAGCGCCGACTATGACCAGGTCCTGGCCTTCTATCGCGAACTGGTCGACGCGTATCCGGAGCGCGCCTGTCTGCGCGAGCGGGGCATGACCGACGCGGGCGAGCCGCTGGCCATCCTGTACCTGTCGTTCGACGGCTGCGAGCAGCTGCCGGGCAAGGGCGGGCAGCGTCCGCGCCTGCTGATCATGAACGGTATCCATCCCGGCGAGCCGGCCGGCGTGACGGCCTCGCAGATGTTTGCGCGGGATGCCCTGGCCGAGCCGGAGCGGGCCGGCCTCGACAAGGTCGATATCGCCATCATCGCCGCCTACAACATCGGCGGCATGCGCAACCGGGGCAATCCCACCCGCGCCAACCAGGTCGGCCCGGAGGCCTACGGTTTTCGCGGCAACGCCCGCAACCTCGACCTCAACCGGGATTTCGTCAAGGCCGACTCGCGCAATGCGATGAGCTTTACCCGGCTGTTTCACGACTTCGATCCCGACCTGTTCGTCGATACGCACACCACCAACGGTGCCGACTACCAGCATGTCATCACCTTGCTGGCCACCCAGGCCGACCAGCTCGGCGGCAGCCTGGGCGAATATTGGCGCCAACGGTTCATGCCGATGCTCTACGGGCGCATGGCCCGGCGGGGCGAGAACGCCGTGCCCTACGTCAACGTCTTCGGCCAGGACCCGGGCGAGGGCTGGACGGAGTTTCTCGACACCCCGCGCTACTCCAGCGGCTTCGCCGCCATGTTCCAGGTGCCGGGCATCGTCAGCGAAACGCACATGCTCAAGCCCTTCGAGCAGCGCGTCGAAGCCCAGCGTACTCTGCTGGTCGTTGGCATGCGTCTGCTGGCCGAGCATGGAGAGACGCTGCGCGATCATCGTCTGGCCGACCGCCGCGACTGGCCCACGCGGGACCACCTGCCGGTCGCCTGGGCGCTCGACGAAGACGCCGAGCCCGAGCAACTGGAATTCCGCGGCTACGAAGCGCGGCTGGTCGACAGTCCTTTCGGTCGCGACGAACAGCGCCGGGTCTTCGACCGATCGAAGCCCTATCGCCGGTCGGTGCCGTATCGGAATCGCTACGAGCCGAGCGCGAGCATCCGGCGACCGGCGGCCTGGGTGGTGCCGCGCGGCTGGCACGGTGTGATCGAGCGGCTCGAGGCCAACGACGTGCACATGGTCGAGATCACCGAATCGGTCGCCGTGGATGCCGAAGTGGGGCGCATCGGCCCGGTGGAGAGCCTGGACTCACCCTGGGAGGGTCATTTCTATCACCACCGATACGAGGTCACCTGGGCGCCGGAGCGGAGCGTGGTGCTGCAGCCGGGTGACCACGTGATTCCGTCCGACCAGCCGGCTGTGCGCTACCTGGCCGCCGTGCTGTCGCCGGCCTCGCCCGATGCCTTCGCGCGCTGGAACTTCTTCGATACCGTGCTGGGCCGAAAAGAGCACTTCTCGCCATACATCTTCGAGACTCACGCCATCGAGATGCTTGAGGAAGACGCCGAACTGCGCGCGGCATTCGAGTCGGCCAAGGTTCGCGACGAAGCCTTCGCCGCCAGTCGCACGGCCCAGCTGCGCTGGTTGTACGAGCGCTCGCGCTTCGCAGAATCGGCGTACCGCCGCTTTCCAATCTTGCGCCTGCCCCATTGGTCGGGGGATTCACCCGGGAACTGATACCGGATTTGGATTCGCCGGGGGGGCATGGCTATACTGGCCGCATAAAAGAGGCGCTCAATGCGCCCGGCGTTGGCAGGCGCTCGAAGGCTGGGAGGCTCGCGAGCATTGCCGTGGCTTTCCGTTTTCGGTTCAATTCGTGTTCAAGGGGGAATCATGTCTCGCTTCAGCGTTATTTTCCTGTTTGTCTTCGTTTCTCTGGTTGCCGGTTGCGCTTCCGTCACCACGGGGCGTCACCAGACGATCTCCGTGGACGCGCCCAACTGTCCGCAGGCCTCCTGCGTGCTGACGAACTCGGACGGCACCTTCCATGTCGATCGCACGCCGGGCACGGCCGAGGTCAACAAGTCCTGTTCGGGGCTGACGGTCGAGTGTTCGAAGCCCGGGTATCCCGTTGCCGCACAGCAGGTCAGGGCCGGCTTCCAGTCCATGACGATCGGCAACGCCTTGATCGGCGGGCTGATCGGGCTGGGTGTGGATGCCATCACCGGCGCTGCCTGCATCTACCCCTCGATGATCATCGTGGACATGGATTGCGGCGGACCGGCGGAATCCACCGGCATCGCCGACGCTGCCGGCAATGCCGACGAGGCGCTCGCCGCCGAAGAAGCGTCCGGCATTCCGTCCTACGTGTGGGATGCGGTCTATGCCGGCTACTGCGGCGACCTGGAACACCTGGGCGACGGCGCGGAAGGCGAGAGCTACTACTCGGCCACCTGCCAGGCGGAAAAGAAGCTCCTGACCTGTGCCGACGAGACTTGCGAGCTGTCCGAGTACCGCAGCGATCCGGTAGCGGAAGACGTGGTCTCGACCGAGTCGGCGCTCTGAAACACCGGCAAGGTCTACTCCCGTAACGCCGACTCGAGCGTCCCGAGGAGGCCATGAGCGTATTCCAGCGCGCCAGGATCGACGAGTAGCGGCCCCGCGCCCGATGCGGATCAGCCCGGTCCGGGCCACCAGGCAGCGGCGGTCAGGAGTGCCAGGCCCACGCCGACCAGCGGCGAGGCGATCTGCAGCCCCTTGCGCCATTCCTCGTCGAGTGCGCGCAAGCGCTCGTCGAGCGTGCCGGCAAAGACCTTGAGTCCGCCCAGGCGCCTGGCACCCAGGCCGCGGGTTCGGGCGTTGTAGGCGGCGAGGACGGTGACCGGTTCGTCGATGGGCACGGCGTCCTCGACGACGCCGATCTCCGGTCCGGCGGATCGGGTCGAGGCCACGAACAAATCCTGCGATCGCGGCGCTCGCGCGAACCGGTAGGCGTCGGACAGGGCGCCGCGTGCCCGCGGTTCGTCCACTGTATCGGCCTCCTCTTCCGCCTTCCGGATTCTCGCCAGCCCGCGATCGCCCCAGTCACCGCCTGTCGCAATCTCGCGAAGGTCGGTGTCCACGTCGGGCAAGGCAAGGATCGGGAACGAGCGCTTACCGCAGTCGAGCCGGGCCTCGGCCAGGGCGAAACCGAGCAGGCACAGTTGCTGGCGTGTGTCGTTGTCGGGGCCCACGTTGCGCCGCTGCGCCGTCACCTGGTAGCGGTAGGCCGCGCAGGCCTTGCCGCTGAACGGTGACGTCAGGGACGCCTCCGCCACCCGGATCCGACCCGACAAGGCCAGCGACTGTCCTTCGCGCAAGGCACTTTCCGGGTCGGCTCAATGGCGTTGCAGCGCGCGGCGGTCCAGCCAGGTGATCACCGTGGCCCAGGCAACGATTGCGCCGGCGGCCAGGGCCAGCACGCCGATGATGATCGGGATCCAGCCGATACCGCCGAAGCGGGTGGTGGTTTGCTCGACACTGACTGTCAGCAAGTAAAGCGCACCGTAAGCTCCGAGCAGTAGAAGGGCCACTTTGAAGATGAATCGTTCGCGTCCCTCGTTCATGTGCCGACTCCCGTTGCCGTTCGATGGTCTCCCAAGGATCAATGCCGGCAGCAGCCGGAAGCGCACTCGGATGGCGGCTGACACCCGACATTCGGTCGATTGATCACCCCCTGATTCAAGCGACCGCGTATCATGCGCGGCATGCTTTTATTCCTGATTATCGGGGCGGGCGTCGGGCTTCTGGCAGCCGGCCCGGCTGGACTGTTTCTCGGCGCGGCACTGGGCTACGCCGTCGGGCACTTCATGACGCGCGTGCTTCTGCCGCGCGGCGTGGGCATGATTCGGGAGCAGTTCCTGGAATCGACCTTTGCCGTGATGGGCGCGCTGTGCAAGGCCGACGGCCAGGTAAGCCGTGACGAGATCCGCGTCGCCGAGCAATTCTTCGGCAAGCTGGGGCTTTCGAAGGAGCAGCGCGGTACGGCGCAGGCGGCCTTCAATCGCGGCAAGGAGGAGGGCTTCGACCTGGCTGCCGAAATGGAACGATTGCGCGGCCTGGTGCGCGGCAACCCGGCACTCCTTCAGCTCTTCCTCCAGGTTCAGCTTTCGGCCATCGCCGCCGACGGTGTGCTCCACGACAGCGAACGCCGTTTGCTGGTGCGCGTGGCGCGGCTGCTGGGTCTGTCGGAAGCGGACGTCGAGCGGCTCGAAGCCATGTTCCGGAGCGCGTCGGCGTCGGGCGGCGAACAGGCAGCGGGCGCCGCCCATGGGGCGCCGAGGCTGGACGACGCCTACGCCACGCTCGGCGTGGACGCCTCGGCGAGCGATTCCGAGGTCAAGAAGGCCTATCGGCGCTTGATGAGCAAGTACCATCCCGACAAGCTGGTCGGTAACGGCATGCCGGAGAACATGCGCGAGGTCGCCAAGGAACGCGTGCGCGAGGTGCGCAAGGCCTACGATACGATCACCGCCGAGCGCAAACGAGCGGCCTGAGTCGATCCATTCGAGCTTCGATGGCACATCCGGTTCGTTGATGCCGTAGGGTGGGCACACGGATCAAAACCGGAGGCTCATCGATGCTAGGACTCGACTCCCACAATCCTATCCGTCTCGATAAGCCCGCAAATCGCCGCAGCGGCTCGCGTCCGGCTGCGGCGCTGGGAGCGCTTGCGACGCTACTGCTGCTGTTCTCCGCGGCCGTCGCGGCGGCCAAACCGCCGCACCAGATCCGGGCTTACCTGCTCGAGGAATCCGACCAGGCGGTCAGTGCGGTGAATTCCGTCGAGCCCTTCCACGCCGATGCGATCGACGACTTGCTCACCGCCGGCGTGTGGAAGGTGTCCTACGCCAGCGAGCGCAGCGAAGGCGAAAGCCTGATCTTCATGGCCGTCCACGACGGCGAAGTCCTGCGGCTTCATCGCTTCGACCAGCCGCGCAGCCGTGACGCCCTCGTGAGGCTGCTGCCTGACGACTTCCGTGTCCGGTCCGGGGGCGATGCCAAACGCATCGTCTCGGCCGCCCTGGCGCTTCATTTCGGTTTTCCGTTCAGCGAGCCCGAGATGACGGCCGACGAGATGCGCATCGAGCAGCGCGGCAACGAGTACTTCTTCGTCGACGGCGAGCGCTTCGGTGACGCCACCGGCTATCGCATCGCCAGCGATGAGGACGGCCGTGTCACGGAATTCGAGTACAGCTGGGAATTGCCGGTCGAACCGCCGCAGGATTAGCGGCCCACGCTAGGGCTTGTTCGGCTCTGGCAGTCCGATCAGGCGCTCCCACAGGCCGTTGATCCAGTCCATCATTTCGGCCACGAAGGGTTCGCTCACGGCAGCCGGGTCGACGGTCCACACGTCGATGTCGGGGTGGCCCGGGGCGGCGTATTCCCAGTCGATCAGGCAAAGGCCGTCTGTCGTCTCCAGAATGTTGTCGGGGATGAGGTCGTGGTGAACCAGGCGGGCCGGCCAGTTGCCCCGGTCGAAGGCGCGGAGGCGTGGTTCGAAGTCTCGCCAGGCGCGTTCCAGGGCCGGATCGGTGCGTCCGGCCTGCTCGAGCCGTTGCCAATAGTCCAGCAGGTAGGCGTGGTAGGACCGCCGCGTGCCGGGCGATTCGATTTCATGCAGCCGGTTCAGCGTTTGCCGGAGCCGGGCCGTCTGCTTCGAGTCTTCGAAATCCGCGTGCGTCCAGGTTCGGCCCTCCAGATAGGGAAACACGACGAATCGCTGCGCGGGATCCCAGTGCCGGTAGGGCCGGGAGAGGCGCGCTTGCGCGGTCAGGTCGATGATCCGCCGTTCGCGTTCGCGGTCGATGCCCAGCCGGGCCGGGTCCGGATGATTGATGCGCAGCAGCAGGTCCTCGTCCAGTCCCGGGGCCTGCAGCCGGTAGTTGCGATTGGTCTTGCCGACCTCGATGCGCTCGATCAGGCGCGGACGCGAGACCAGGGGTAGCCCCCAGTCGCGCCAGGTGTCGATGAGCGTGAGGGCTTCGGTCACGACGGCTCCACGGCGGTCTCGGCCGGCTGGCGGCGATAGTCGCGAACCCAGCTGATCCAGCCGAAGACCGAGATCACCAGGTAGGTGGCGTGGAGCAGGGCGGTCAGCGCCATGCCGCGGTCGACGAAAAGCACGATGGCCAGGCTGTTGATGACCATCCAGTAGGCCCAGTTGTCCAGCACCTTGCGCGCGACCATGAAGGTGGTGACCACCGCAGCCCAGGTGACGAAAGAGTCCAGGTAGGGCCAGGCCGCGTCGCTGTGGCGATCGAGCAGGTAACCCGAGGCCAGTGCGCAGGCGGTTATCACGCCCAGCGCAACGGCGTGGTGCTTTGCTCCCCAACGATGGATGGGCAGGCCGCCGGTCTCGTCTCCGCCGTCGCCGTGCTGCCAGTGCCACCAGCCGTAGACCGCCATGGCCATGTAGTAGCCGTTGAGCGCCGACTGCATCACGAGCTGAACGTGCCAGAACAGCAGGGTGAAGATCGCCGTGCTGACGAAGGCGGCCGCCCAGCACCAGCGGTTCTGGCGCACGGCCAGCAGCAGGTAGGCGACGGCCAGGACGACCGCCGCCAGCTCCCAGCCGGACATCTGCGCCCAGCGCTGGGCAAGTTGTTCGAGCCAGCTATTCAACGTCATGGTTCAGCTTCCCGCGGGCCTCAGAAGACATAGGCGGCCGTCACACCCACGACGCGCGGTTCGCCGTACTGGAAGTAGGGCTCCACGGCATAACCGTCGCGCGGGTCGTTGCCGAATCCGCCGAATCCGCGCGTCTTGATATCCTCGTCGGTGATGTTGCGGGCCCACAGCGCCAGGTCCCAGTGCTGGCTGCGGTAGCCGAGGCGGGCATGGAACATCTCGTAGGGGTCGGCCCGGGTTTCGTGCCGGCTCGAAAAGAAGAAGCCGTCCTTGCCTTCGGCTTCGACGCGCGCATACCAGTGCTCGCTCAGCTGGAAGACCGCGCCGAGGTTGAACATGTAGCCGGGTGCGTGCGGCAGCTCGCGGCCGTCCATGTCGTAGGGCTCGCCGGTGTCGGGATCGGCATCGACGTGGGAGTAGTTGAGGAAGTCGTCGAACTGCGACTCCAGCAGGCCCACGCTGGCGAAGGCGCGCACGGCGCGGTTGATGTGCCAGTTGATCTCGGCCTCCAGGCCGTAGCTCCGGCCGGCGGTGGCGTTGGTCTTGTACTCGATGAACTGGCAGGGGCAATTATCGCCTTCGATCGGTTCCACCAGGGACTGCTCGGTCTGGATGTCGTCGCGGTCCTGGAAGAATACCGCGGTCCTGAGATCCAGCCGGCCGTCGAGCAGGCGCGTCTTGAGCCCCAGTTCGTAGTTCCACATCAGCTCGGTGGCGAACTCGCGCTGGCTGTCGGGGATCAGCGAGTTGCTGTTGACCCCGCCGGCCTTGTAGCCGCGCGAGGCCAGGGCGTAGGCAAGGCCGCCACCGGCGGTGCGGTACTCCAGCGCCAGCTTGCCGCCCCACATGTTCTCGTCGGGCTGGAAGGCCGCGCCGTCGCTGTCGCTGTAGCGCACGTCGCGCTGTTCGCGACGGAGGCCGGCGACCAGTTCCAGGCGCTCGGCCAGCGGCACGTCGAGCTGGCCGTAGACGGCCCGGCTTTCGCTGTCGTAGTCGAACAGGAAGTCCTCTTCGATGTAGGTGTACTCACGACGCAGGTCCTGCGATTGGTCGCGGCTGTAAGCGCCGACGACCCAGCCCAGTTCGCCGGCCGAGGTGTTGGACACGGCGCGTAGGTCCACGGTGGTGTTGCGGTCGCCGCGGATGTAGTTGTCGAAGGACGAATAGCCGTCGTAGATACAGTCGTAGACTTCGCAGAAGCCGTCGAAACTCCAGTCTTCGTCGTAGCCGTATTCCAGGTCGGCGTCGGTGCGGCTGGCCAGCGCCTCGATGCTGAACTCGCGGTGGGCGCGCCAGCTAACGCGAACCGATCCGGCGACGGTTTCCTGGCGATCGTGGCCCGGCTCGTCGGAAAGCGTGGTGCGCGTGTTGTCCAGGGAGAAGCCGTCGTAGCCGTTGTCCACGTCGAGGAACAGGCCGGTCAGATCCACGCGCAGGTTGTCTGCCGGTTCCCAGCGCAGCTTGCCGCGAAAGGTCTGCTCATCGATGAGCTGGACGTCGTCGCGGTCGAGGAAGGCGTTGTCCTGGAAGCCGTCGCTCTGGTGGTTGGCGTAGGCCAGGCGGTAACCCAGTTGATCGTTGATCGGCCCGGAAATCACGCCTTCGAAGCGGCGCATGCCGTAGTTGCCCACGCTGGCTTCCACGCGGCTCGTGAAGACCTCCGTGGGGCTGCCCGAGACGATGTTGATCAGCCCGGCCAGGGCATTCGCACCGAACAGGGTGCCCTGCGGGCCGCGCAGGATCTCGATCTGCTCGACATCCAGCGTGGTGGCCGCGCCGCCCAGGCCGGTCAGGTCAATGCCGTCGATGAGCAGGCCCACCGAGGCGTTCATCGGTTCGACGAACTGGCTGCGCGAGCCGATGCCGCGGATCTGGAAGAAGCGGCCGCGCGACGTGCCGGTGGAGAAGTTGACGTTGGGCGCGGTGTTGAGCACGTGCTGCAGGTGCGAGGCGCCGCGCTGCCAGACGGTCTCGCCGTCGATGACGGTCACGCTGGTGCCGAGATCGAACACATCGGGCGCGCGGAAGTCGGCCGTGACCACCATGGGTTCGTCCTGCCAGGGCGGCAGTTCGGATTGTGCCGGAACGGCGATCGGCAAGGCCAGCAGGAGGCCGCCGAGAAGATGGGTTGTTTTCATGTTTGAGTCTCCAGGATGAAAGTCGGTGGAGACCCGGAATGCACGGGGGATTGTCGAAAGCACCCTTGCCGGGGGCGAAGGATGCTCTTTCGTTCCTGTCCCTACGCCGGCATTAACCGGATCAGGTTCAACGGGTCCACCCGGCTGGGTGTCTCAGGCGTAAACGCCACCCCGAGGAATCGGCGACATTGTACCGCAGCCCCACCGCCCGATGCGGCCGGAGCTTGCGTGCCAACTCAGCCGCGAACGGAAAAGACGGTCGGCCGGGCGGCCGCGCCCAACATGAGCAGCGTAAGCAGGATCAGCGCCCAGCTCGCATTCGTGGGCACCGCCAGCGGAAAACGCTGGCATTGCTGCCAGTTCGAGCCCGCAGCGAAATCCCAGGTCGCGTCGATGTCGGCGTCTTCGCTCGAGACGAGCTGGTTGCCGCAGATCTGGGACCCGCCCTCGATCAGCGAAACATCCGACAAGGCGGGCACGGGTCCCGACAGCATGTTGTCGGCCACGTGAAACATCTCGAGCTGGTCGAGGTTGGCCAGCGATGGAATCGGGCCGGTCAACGCGTTGTTTCCCGCATAGAAGAACCGCAACGAAGTGAGGTCATCCAGCGCCGGAATCGGACCCTCGAGATTGTTGTTTGCCACCCCGAACGAGTAGAGCGAAACCAGGCCGCTGAGCGAGGGAATCGTCCCGCTCAGTTCGTTGCTCCGGAAGTTGATGACGCGCAGGCTGCTCAATCCGGCCACCGGGGGAATCGGTCCGGTGAGCTGGTTGTCGCTGAGGATGATGTTGCCCAGAGAGCTTACGGGCTGGAGATCGGGGATCGAGCCGGTGAGGTTGTTGCTGTGCGCCCAGAACAGGTCGATGCCGGTTGGCAGGGCGGGGACCTGGCCTTGCAGCGAGTTGTAGGCCACGTTGTATGCCAACAGGTTCGGTACGTTCTGGAACGGCGGGATCGTGCCGGTCAGCTGGTTACGCTCGGCGGCGAAGTAGGTCAGGCTGCCCAGGCCGTCCAGCACGGGCAGGCTACCGGTAAAGCCGTTGAGCGAAATATCGAAGTCGTACAATTCGCCGAGTGTCGACAGGTCCGGCACCGGCCCCGTCAGGCGATTGTCGCTGACGTCAAAGGTGCGCAGTTCCGGCAGGTCGGCCAGCGAGCTGATACTGCCGACCAGGCCATTGCCGGGCAGTACGATGGCCGAAACATTGTTTTCGCCGGTGTTGCAGCTCACGCCGTACCAGTTGCACTCGGTGCCTGCGGCATCCCCCCAGCCCGAGTTGTCGGTCCAGTTCGGGCCGTCGGTCGAGTTGTAGAGGTCGAGCAGGGCCTGACGCTCCGAAGCGGGGATGACAGCGTGCGCGCTGGAGGCGATCAACATCGCCACTAGAATCAGAAGGGTGAGGCAAGTCGTCTTGCGGGTGTGTTCCTCAAGTTTTTCAATCAAGATCGGATACTCCTGTGTGCCCCGTTCGACGTGGCTCATGCCGCACTGCATCGGCGTGCGAGTTCACACCGCGGGTTCCGTTGACCCGGCCGCAGTGAAGATCTTGCACAAGATCGACGAGCGCCCCTGGCGCACGAGACGATGATCGGCGTTGGTGCGAAAAGCGATGTCGTTCAGGATTGTTTTCTTGCCCGGTCGAGGGGTATGGCCGGGCGACCCCAGCCGGCAGTCTACAGATCGGGCTTCGGCCTTGCCAGTTTCGGACGCTGTCGGTAAAGCGCGATGGACCCGAACTCGGTCCGCACGTCAGGACGAGGCGGAGCTTTCCACCAGCGTTGATCCTTCGCGGATTTCCGAAACTGAACAGCAGCCCGACAGCCCCATCGTCAAGTCGAAATCGGCCTTGAAGTTCTGCAGGCATTCGCGCACGCCCGCTTCCCCGCCGACGGCGAGGGCGTAGGCATAAGGGCGGCCGATGCAGACTGCGTCGGCACCGAGGGCAATGGCCTTGAAAGCATCGGCGCCGCTGCGGATGCCGCTGTCGACGAGGATCTTCATGCGGCCGTCGACCGCGCGGACGATATCGGGCAGGGCGTCGAGTGTGGCCACGGCCCCGTCGACCTGGCGGCCGCCGTGATTGGAGACCACGATGCCGTCGATGCCGTGGTCGACGGCGCGCTGCGCGTTGTCGGCATCGAGGATGCCCTTGAGCAGGATCGGCAGTTTGGTGTGCTCGCGCAGGAAAGCCAGCTCGTCCCAGGTAAGCGAAGGACGCGAGTAGGTTTCGATGAAGTGCTGGACAGCGCGCCGGGCCTTGCCGCTTTTGAGATTGGAAAACGTCGGGCCAGGCACGTTGCGCGCCTGCGCAATGGCGGTGCCGATGGCGTGATGATTCAGCGGCGCCTCGGGCGGCCGCCCGGAATCGGGGCGCTCGCTCACCTGCTGCATGAACACCGGGTCGCTGGTGTACTGGGCGATGCCCTGGCCCCGCAGGAAAGGCAGGAAGGCCAGGTCGAGGTCGCGCGGGCGCCAGCCGAGCATCGTGGTGTCGAGCGTCACGGCGATGGCGGAGCAGCCGCAGCGCTCGGCGCGCTCGACAAAGCTTGCCACCACATCGTTGGACTTGCTCCAGTACAGCTGGAACCAGCGCGGCGAATCACCCATGCAAGCGGCCGTCTCCTCCATCGGCACCGAGGCCTGGTTGGAGAAGATGAACGGCACGCCTTCGGCCGCCGCCGCCCGCGCCACGGCCCGGTCGGCCTGGGCATGCGCCATCTCGAGCACGCCGATCGGCGCGAGCAGGAAGGGGGCGGCCAGGCGGTCGCCGAACAGTTCGGTCGAGGTATCGCGCGATTCGACGTCGCGCAGGTAATGCGGCACGATGCGCCAATTGTCGAATGCTGAACGATTGGCGGCCATGGTGCGTTCTTCGCCCGCACCCCCGGCGATATAGGCAAACGCCTCGGCGCTCATGCGCCCGCGAGCTTGCTCCTCCAGAAGCGTTGCCCGCGTCGAGATCAAAGGTCGCTTGCGTCCGCTGCCGCCTAGGTAGATGGACTTCTGCCGCTCGGTTCCTGTTGCTCGAGGTGAATCAGACATGCTCACTTCCTTGAACGGCGCCATTCAGTATAAGACGGACGATGGGCAAGCTCCAGAGTAAGACGCATTCCCAGTCGTTCGCCACCGCATTCTGGGATCCTGCAGTGGCCGGATGTTTGATATATTCCCAAGCGCTGAAAGGGGGCGCTGTCCACTGCAATCGACTCGCACGATTCCGGTCGAGCGTTATCGTGCCGTCCCCTTGATCGATACATCGAGTTGCCGCCTCGACTCCGACGTCAAATCGGGGGGGAGAGGCTTGATTCCATTCGACGTAGGGTATCCAGAATGAAGAAGACAGCAATCATCGTAGTCGCAGTCACTTTTCTGGCCGGATGTGCCATCTCAGAGAACGTTGTGCCGGTTGATTCGGACAAGACGATTGAAAAGGTATACGTTCGCTATAGCGATGATGTGCACATGGAGGGGCTCAATGACGAGCTGGTTTCGCAATTCCGTTCACTCGGTTTCGATGCCGAACTCTACAGGGGGGATACACCTGATGCAGCCCAACATACTTTCATCTTTACGGCAAACTGGGCCTGGGATCTTGCTATGTACCTGACCTATTTCCACGGCACGCTCTATGAAGAAGGGCGAATGCTGGGCGAAGCGGAATACGACGCGAGATCAGGTGGAAGCAACTTCGGGAAGTTCGGGCCGACGGCCAGCAAGATCAAACCTTTGCTTACCGAAATGATGCAAAAGGTGCAACGGCGATAGGAGACACAGTTCAACTCAGCGCGCCCTTGGAGACAATTATCCCGTTGGCATCGGCGTAGACGTATTCGCCCGGACGGAAGGTGACGCCGCCGAAGCTGACGGGAATGTCGGCCTGGCCTTCGCCTCTTCGAACGCTCTTGCGCGGTATGCAGCCCAGGGCGAGCACGCCGAAGTTGATGTCGCGCAGCACGTCCACGTCGCGGCAGGCGCCGTGGATGATGACGCCGGCCCAGCCGTTGTCGCGCGCATTCGCGGCGATCATGTCGCCGATGAGCGCGTTGCGCAGCGAACCGCCGCCGTCGACGACGAGCACGCGTCCTTCGCCTTCGGTGGCCAGTGTTTCCTTCACGCGCGAGTTGTCTTCGAAGCACTTGACCGTGGCGATCCGGCCGCCGAACTGTTCATGTCCGCCATAGGAATGCCAGTGCAGGCCGGTGACGACGCGAACATCATCGGCGTGGTCGTCGCAGAGATCGGGTGTTGATCGCATGCATTACCTCTCTTGTTCGTGCGTGCTCATGCCGGCGGTCGCGTCTGCCATGAAGACTTCGTAGCTGTCGGGCGCGTCCATGTAGGCTTCCAGGGTCTCGTCCGGCAGTGGCGCGGTCGCGAGTGCGGCCTGGACCACGCGGCGATTGAACGGCGAGGTGGCCTCGCGCGCCAGGTATTCGTCCACCGGCATCCAGAGTGCCTTCTCGAGTTCGTCCCCGTCGAGATGAATGTCGAAGTTCAGGGGGCTGAGCCGGCACACGGCGTAGATGTTGGAGGCGCCGAACTGCCCGCGATGGTGATGACGCATGCCCACCAGGCCGCGAAACTCCGTGCGGATGCCGGTTTCCTCGAACACTTCGCGGATGGCGCCGTCGGCCAGGTGTTCGCCCCGCTCGAGCATGCCCCCCGGCAACTTGAGGTGCTCGGGTCGATCGATCCGGTCGCGTTTCTCGAGCACGACCAGGATCTGGCGGTCCTCGGAGAGCACCAGCCCGCCGGCGCCGATGCTGTGGGTGCAGGCGTCGGGAATATAGGCGCCGTCGACCAGGCGCCGCACCAGCATCAGGGTTTCGTCGCGGCCGTGATGCAGCTTGAACCCCAGGTCCAGGGCGTCCGGGAGCAACTCGCCGCGGCGAGCCGGAATCTCCAGCCAGGCCAGCTTGAGGCCTTCGCGTGACCAGGCCGCAAGCGCCGCGGCCATCGCGTCGCGGAATTCATCGCGGCCGGCCGGCAGTTCCTTGCCGGGAACGAAGACACCGCCGTACCGGTTCTTGAGTGCCTGGAGCATGCCTTTGAAGTTCGAGTGCAAAGGGAAGAAGAGTATACCGGCCTGCAACCATTTCCGACCCTGGCGCGTCCTTGAGTGCAGGTGCGTGAATGCGCGCGGTTCCGATTCGCAATAAGCAAGGAAGAAGAAGTGTCGAGAAACCTGGGGTTCTGCGGCCTGGCGGTCATCGTCTTTCTGGTGACCGTGGTGCGGCCGGTTGCTTCCGGCGGCTGTGCCGATCCGGACCTGTTCCGTGGCTGGGGCGAGACGGCGCCTCCCGTGGCGGTCCTCGGCGCCGGTAGCTGGTACCGGGCCTCGCTGGGCTGGATCCTGGCGCCGGGGGATTGTGCGGCCCGGCAGGTCGCCGAGGAAATGGACGCCGCTTCGGCCGCCTTCGAGCACCACTTCGGCCTGCTGGCGCCCCGCGGCGCAGTCATCGACGTGGCCCACGCCCGCCACGCCCCGGCCCTGAAGGAAGCCGGCGCGGCCTGGGTGCTGCCCTGGCGCTTCGACCAGGCCGACGAGGCCGCGGACGCACGCGCCGAAGCCATCCGGACCCAGGTACGGGCGCAACTGGCGTCCGGCGGCCGCGAGCCCGATGCCGGGCAGGTCGAAGCGCTGGTCGAGCGCGCGCTCGACGAGCTGGGCGAAGACGGTGCGGCCGAAACGTCGTCGCTCGAACCAAAGGCCATTCGCCACGAGATTGCGCACCTGCTGTTCATGCACGCCGTCTGGCCGTCCTCGGCCGGGCGCGGTGAACAGTACGGCGGCGACGCACCGGACTGGCTCGATGAAGCCGCGGCCGTGGTGGCCGAAAGTGCAGACATGACCGAAGCGCGCCGACAGGCCTTTCGCGAGCTGGCGCGATCCGGCCGGACGATTCCCCTCGAGGAATACCTGAGCATGGAACACCCGGTGTTCGCCGCGCGCGAGTTCCAGGCGTTGGTCGACCAGGCTCGTGCACAGGCCGAAGCCGGCGGTGCCGCGGTGGTATCGGCCTCGCTGCCGGCCGAGCACCTCGAGCGGGCGCGGGCCTTCTATGCCCAGACACGCGGCTTCACCGACTACCTCGTGCACAGATCCGGCGACGACCGCGTACTCGCGGAGATCGCGACAACCATGCGCGGTGGGGCCGCTTTCGAAGCCTGGCTGGCGGCTTCCGGAGTCGAATCCGGGCTGCCGGGTGACCTCCAGGACCTCGAGCGTGAATTCGACTCCTGGGCGAGGGAAACCGGAGGCGCGCTTCCCGACCTCTGACTTTCGGTACTGGTGTCGGGACGCCGGACCGGCATCGAGTCATTCGACGGAATAGAATGGCATCGTCATCCGTCAAGAGGGATAAGCGTTGAATCTGGCCGAAGAGGAGCTCAAGCAGGCCATTTCCGAGCACCTGGAAGCGTTGCGGCGATTTTCCGCGGCCTTGACCGGCAACCCGGCCGACGGCGACGACCTGGCCCAGGGCACGGTGGAACGATTGCTCGAGAAGAGTGTGCCCCGCGATGCCACTTTTGCGGCCTGGATGTACCGGGTTTGCCGGAATCTCTGGATCGACCAGGTTCGCAAGAACGCCCGCATGACGACTCCCGGGCAGGATGACCTGGAACGTCGAATGGAGAATCTGGACGGCGAGCGCGCGGTGATGACGATGATGAGAATGGATGAGATCGAGACGGCCATGCAGAAACTCGAGGTCGACCAGCGGGAAGTGCTCGCGCTGGTGGCGATCGAGGAATGCAGCTACCGTGAAGCGGCCGAGATCCTGGAGATTCCCATCGGCACCGTGATGAGCCGGGTGGCCCGGGCGCGCAAGCGGCTCCTGGAGTTGAGTTGAGCAACGAGAGATGACCGACAGTAACCAGACAATTACCGACGAAAGACTTTCGGCCTATCTCGACGGCATGATCGACGAGGCCGAGGCCCGGGCGCTCGAGGCCGAGCTCGAGAACGACCCTGCGGCCGGTCGGCGCGTGGCGGAGATGGCCCGCAACGACCGGGCGCTTCGCCATCACTTCCAGGCGGCGGCGCGGCGGCCCGTGCCCGGTGCCATCAGCGACATGCTCGAACCTGCGCACCGGCCCGAGAAGGGGTCGTGGTTTTCCGGGCTGGCCGAGCGTCTGACGTCCTGGGGCACCGTGCCGCCCCCCCTCCAGGCTGTGGGCGCCGTGGCCGTGCTCGCCGTGGTGGGTATCGGCGTTCTGGCCATGCTCGGTCCGGGCACGGTGTTCAACGGTTCGGTCGGGGAGACCTCCCTGGTTCGCGCGCTGCCTTCGACCAATCCCGGCGTCTCGCGTTTTCTCGACGCCCAGCCGTCCGGAGAAGTCCTTTCGCTCGACGATTCCGCGCGTGCTGTCGTGGACATGAGCTTCGAACACGCCGACGGACGCTACTGCCGCCAGTATCGCGTGGCGCTCTCTGACGCGCCGTCGGCGATCGCCGCCATCGCGTGCCGTTCGGGCAGTGACTGGCAGGAAGTGCTGATGCAGCGTATCGACGGCGCGGTCGGGGAATCGGGCATGTTCCATGCGGCCAGCGGCCAGGCATCGTCCTTGCTCGACGGCTACATCGTCGACAACGCCGACGGCGACATCATCGTCGGCGAGTCGGAAGCGGAGCTGATCAAGAGAAATTGGTCGAGGCCCTGATCGGGCATCGACCCCAATTCAACAGGGAGGAATAGATGATGGACGGATCACTGCAGCCGGGGCGCTGCCCGAGTGCTGGTGCCGGCCGGGCCGGGCGGTTGTCCCGGATTCTGCGGCGGGCGGTTCTGCTCGGGATGATCGCGGCCGTTTCGACTGTCGCGGCCCAGGAGGAAGACGCCGACGACGGACGGACTGCCGAGCAGGACGAGTCGCGCCGGGAAAGCGCCGAATCGGTATCCTGGCCGTTCGACGTCACGCTGGCCGCGGGCCTTCAGTACGATGACCTGGTGACGGTCGACGAGCTCGACCAGAGCCTGGACGAGGGCGACACGGCGGCGGTCATCGACCTGGACGTGGAATACGAGAAGCGCTTCAGCCAGGGGACGGACCTGGATGTCGGCTACAGCCTGTCGCAGAAATCGTACTTCGACCTGTCGGAGTTCGACCTGCAGATCCACAACGTCAGCCTGGGCGTGAAGCAGAACTTCGAGGACTTCGATATCGGGGTGCGCAGCTACGCCGTGCACGCCCGGCTCGACAACGAGGGCTTGCTGAACTTCCAGCACGTCTCGCCCTACTTCACGACCTTCCTGAGCGAGCGTACCTACCTGCGCGCCGGCTACTACTATCGGAACAAGGATTTCCCCGACAATCCCGACCGTGACGGCACGGTGCACGCCGGCGACGCCGACTTCTACTTCTTTCTCGACGGCACGACCAACTATTTTGTCGTGGGCTATGCCTTCGAGCGCGAAGACACCGAAGCCGACGAGTTCGATTTCGACGGCCAGCGAGTGGACGTGCGGTGGTCGCGGCGCTTCGATCTCTACGGCGACCGGCCGGTTCGCGTGCGCCTGGACTGGCGTCTCGAACAGCGCGACTACGATTCGGTGACCCCTTCGATCGGCGTTCGCCGCGACGACGACCGCCAGCGCTGGCGCGCCCGGTTCGATTTCCCGATCACGCAATCGCTGACCGGGCTGCTGACCTACCAGCACCGCTCTCACGATTCCAACCTGCCCTCAGCCGACTACGACGACAACCGGATCGAAGCCCAGCTCGAAATGATCTTCTGAGGGCGCGGGGCCCGTTGGCGCATCGCGCTAGCGGGCAGCTTCGTCGGATGTCTCCTGGAGCAGGCTGGCGCCGATGAGCCCGCGACCGAACACGGGGTCAGGGCCCGGCTCGCCGAGATCGACCACGTCGCCGTCCAGCAGCGATTGAATGTCGTTTTCATCCGACTGTGCCAGGTGGTGCAGGATCAGGCCCGTGACGAAAGGAGTGGCGTAGGACGTGCCGGTAGCGCGTCGATAGCCTTGGGCGGACGCGCCGTCGGCGACCAGCAGGTCCACGCCGGGTGCGGCGTAGTCGAGGTGATCGCCGCGACCGGCTCGCAGGTAGGGACGATTGCGCGAATCGACCGCCGTGGCCGCGAAGACGGACTCGTAGGCCGCCGGATAGCGTGGGGGCGAGGCCGGGCCGTCGTTGCCGGCGGCAGCCACGATGTAGACGCCCTTGCCGCGCGCCAGTTGCAGTGATCGCTGCAGGACGCGGTTGTCGGGCCCTGCCAGGGAGAGGTTGACGACCCGCACGCCGTTTTCCATCAGCCAGCCCAGCGCCTGCACCAGGCTGTGGCCGGTGGCGATCAGGCCGTAATCGGCGTCGCGGAAGAAGACTTCGGCGGCATAAAGTCGGGCCGAGGGAACGATGCCCAGTAGCTCCGGCGAGTGCCCCACCAGTAGCGATGCAACGGCCGTCCCGTGGCTTGCATCGGCTCGCCGGTTGCTCGCCAGGAAGCTGCGAGTGCTGATTCGGGACCGCTGCAGGGCGGGGTGATCAACGGCGACGCCGCTGTCGATCATGCCCACGGCGTAGCGGTCTGTATCGCCGACGGCAGCGGGCCGGTAGCGCTGGGCCGCCAGGGCGACCGGCGCCGGGCGCGGAGGTGCTGCGTCCGTCCGACTGACTTCGTAGCTGTGGTTGTAGTCCACGGCCGCATCGGGCAAGACTTCACGCAGCGTCGCGAGCGCCTGGTCCAGGCGCACCGAATCGGGCACCAGCAGGCGTATGAGGTGGCTTTCCAGTTCCGGCAACCGCTCGTTGCTCAGCTGCCGGTAGCGCGAGAGGCGCTCGAGTTGATCGAGCTGGTCTTCGGGCGCCAGGACGATCAGTTCGTTCCTGCTGACGAGCTGTCCCGCCTCGTTGAAGGTGATGTCGATGATGTCGTCTACGACCGCGTCGACGATCGCGTCGCTCACATCATCGTCGGCATCGCGCGATTCGAATTCCGGCTCGTCATCGAAATCATCGTCGTCGTAGTCATCCTCCGAATCATCTTCCGCATCGTCCTCTGAATCGTCCTCGGCGTCGTCCTCTGAATCGTCTTCTGCATCGTCCTCGGCGTCGTCCTCGGCATCGTCCTCAGCGTCGTCCTCAGCGTCGTCCTCGGCGTCGTCCTCGGCGTCGTCTTCGGCATCCTCCTCAGCGTCGTCCTCGGCATCGTCCTCAGCGTCATCCTCGGCATCGTCTTCCGCGTCGTCCTCGGCATCGTCTTCGGCGTCGTCCTCGGCGTCGTCCTCGGCGTCGTCCTCGGCGTCGTCCTCGGCGTCGTCCTCGGCATCGTCTTCCGCGTCGTCTTCCGCGTCGTCTTCGGCGTCGTCCTCGGCGTCGTCTTCGGCGTCGTCCTCGGCATCGTCCTCGGCATCGTCCTCGGCATCGTCTTCCGCGTCATCCTCGGCGTCGTCTTCGGCGTCGTCTTCTGCGTCGTCTTCTGCGTCGTCTTCTGCGTCGTCCTCAGCGTCGTCCTCAGCGTCGTCTTCTGCGTCGTCCTCGGCGTCGTCCTCGGCGTCGTCTTCGGCATCGTCCTCAGCGTCGTCCTCGGCATCGTCCTCGGCATCGTCCTCGGCATCGTCCTCAGCGTCGTCCTCAGCGTCGTCCTCAGCGTCGTCCTCAGCATCGTCCTCAGCATCGTCCTCGGCATCGTCCTCGGCATCGTCCTCGGCATCGTCCTCGGCATCGTCCTCGATGTGACCGCCGGCACCTGCGATCAGCATGGACATGGTCACCGCGGCCGGCAGCGGTGGCCGGGCCATCAGGTTGGTCGGCTGGCCGGCCGCCAGCGAGAGGCCGGAGAGGAGGGTCAGCAGCAGGGCAGGGACAGTGGAGCGGAGGGCTTGCATAAGCAAATTCGAATAGATCGTTGGCCCGATTCTAGCAGGACGGCGAAACAAAAGAACCCGCCCGGATGACCGGGCGGGTTGTGGGTTGGCCGCCAATTCGATGGCTCACTTCAATGGGGACCATGGCGGCCGTCCCGAGGGAGCGCTTTACGCTCTGCGAAGATGGGCCTGGAGGAGATCAGTCGTCGTCCTCTTCGTCTTCCTCGTCATCATCATCATCGTCGTCGTCATCGTCCTCATCTTCGTCGTCTTCCTCGTCATCGTCTTCCTCGTCATCGTCATCGTCGTCATCGTTTCCGGCATCGTCGTCATCGTCGCTTCCGCCGTCATCGTTTCCGTCGTCATCATCATCATCGTCGCCGGTTCCCAGTTCAGTCGGGAACTGCGCTTCGAGGAAGACGTTGCCGCCCTGTTCGATGGAGATCCACTGGCCGATGGGATCGAAGTCCAGCAGTTCCTTGCCGGCCTCGACCGGGTTGCGGAACTCGATTTCGCCTTCGGTGCCGTCGTCGCTGGGAACCACCTGGATCTCGCCGCGCAGTTCGCCGCCGACCCACAGTTCATAGGTGCCGGTGTCGAGGTCTTCGATTTCCACGTCGAATTCGACGCGATTTGAGCGCTGTTCCAGCTCGGCGTCGCCGCTGGCATCCGGATCGAGACCGGTGTTGATGAGGTCGACTTCGGTTTCCGAGCTTCCGAACGGCGGAGCGTCGCTGCTGTCGTCGTCGCCGCCGTCGTCGCCGGGGCCGGTTCCGTTGGGTTCGAGCACGGCGCTGAAGAGCACGATGTCGCCTTCGGTCACTTCGATGAGCGCGCCGAGGGGATCGAAGTCCAGCAGGCGGTCGTCGCCATCCTGCGGGCTCGAATACTCCACTTCGCCTTCGGTGCCGTCATCCGTGGCAACCACCGTGATCGAACCGCGGTCGATGCCGTCGACCAGCAGGGTGTAGTCGCCGGCGGGGACGTCTTCGATTTCGACGTCGAAATCAATGTTGCCCGGACGTGACTCGTAGTCGGCATGGCCCGAGCCAAGGGGGTAGACGCCTTCGTTGAGAAGGGAAATGCGGAAGTCCTGGACCGGCGTCGCACCGCTATTGTTGTCGGCGGCGGAGCCGGTGCAATTGACGCCGGCGGAGCTGCTCAGGCGCTGCAGTGGCATCTGGCCCGAGCCGAAGTCGGGGTTGCTGCTCTGCCACGTGGCGGTGCCGCTGTTGCAGTCATCGAAGGTCAGGCTGACGGTGCCAAAGGGAATCAGCTCCACGTCGTCGGAGTTGTAGCCGTCGCCGAAGCTGGCGCCGACGGGCTGCGACATCTGCAGGTTCAGCGTGTTGCCGTCGATGTAGTCCTCGCCGACCAGCCAGACCTGGTTGCCGTTGGCGTCGTAGGTGAACCAGAACGCGACGGCGCGTCCGTCGGGCATGACCTGGAGCTGGAAGCCCTGACCGCTGGCTTCGGGATTGAACCAGTTGCCGGTGAAACCACCGGAGATCATGATGGCGTGGCTGCTGCCAATCAGCAGGAACGACGCCAGGAATGCGGCTAGCAATTTCTTGGTCGATATCATTGCAGATTCCTCAGTCTTGGGTTGAATCGTCTTCTCGGACGACTAAAACGCCCGTTTCGGCGCATTTCATGGGGAATGACGAACGTCGGCGGCAGATTATTCCCGCCGATCGAAAAAAATCGGGACGCTACCTACAGTAGGTCTGTTCCCCGAGCTCCTGGCGCGCCTCATGTGATCGATGTCAACGCCCTTTGCGCCCGGCGGGAGCATAATCGTCGAACGGTCGGCATCGGGTCGGCCGACCCTGCTGATGACGGGAGGTCACCATGGCGGGAAAATTCGAGATCTACAAGGACAAGAAAGGCGAATTCCGTTTCCGGCTGAAAGCCAGCAACGGCCAGAATATCCTGGCCAGCGAGGGCTATGCCAAGAAACCCAGCTGCACAAACGGCATCGAGTCGGTGCGCAAGAACTCGCAGGTCGAAGAGCGATTCGAGACCAAGCAGTCGAGCTCGGGCAAGTGGTCGTTCGTGCTCAAGGCCTCCAACGGCCAGGTCATCGGCACCAGCCAGACCTACGACTCCGATTCGGGTTGCCGCAACGGCATCAAGAGCGTGGCGAAGAATGCGCCCGACGCGACGGTCGATGACCAGACCTGATCGTCGCTACGCCTCGATCAGGATGAGGAACCTTTGACAACGTAGCGAGCGGGCGCCCGACGGCGCCCGCGCATTCGTTTTCCGACCTTTTCAGAGCAGGATCAGCGACGCCAGCCCCAGGAAGGCGAAGAAGCCGACCACGTCGGTCACCGTGGTGACGAACGGACCGGATGCCAGGGCGGGATCGATATTGAATCGCTCGAGCGCGATCGGGATGACGATGCCGCCCAGCGCGGCGGCGACCAGGGTCAGCGCCATCGCCAGCGCGATGACCGCCCCGAGCATCGGCACGCCAAACCATAAAGCGGCCACCAGGGCCATCACCACACCGAAGCCCAGGCCGTTGATCGCGCCCACGGTGATCTCGCGCCAGCTCACGCGGATGGCGTTGCGGCGCGTGAGCTCGCGCGTGGCGATGGCCCGCACGGCCACCGTCATGGTCTGCGTGCCGGCGTTGCCGCCCATCGAGGCGACGATGGGCATCAGCACGGCCAGGGCCACCATCTGGTCGATGGTTTCGGCGTAGAGGTTGATGACCATCGAGGCGAAGATCGCCGTGACCAGGTTGACCATCAGCCACACGGCACGGCCGCGCGTGGTCTGCCACACCGTATCGGCCAGGCTGGAGTCCTCGTCCACACCGGCCAGTCGCAGGATGTCCTCCTCGTGTTCCTCGTCGAGCACCGTCATGGCGTCGTCGATGGTGATCATGCCCGCCAGGCGGCCGTTCTCGTCGACCACCGGCGCGGAGATCAGGTGGTAGTGGTTGAACAGGTAGGCGACGTTGGATGATTCCTCGGTCACGTCGACCGTCCGGAAGCTGGGCTCGGTGATTTCGGTCAGCGGTACCTGGCGACGCGAGGAAAGCAGCCGGCCGAGGGTGACGTAGCCGACCGGCTTCATCGCCGGCGAAACCAGGATCACGTGATAGAACTGATCGGGCAGGTCGTCTTCGTCTTCGCCGCGAATGAAGTCGATGGCCTGGCCCACGCTCCAGTCCTCGGGCACGGCGACGAGCTCGCGCTGCATCAGGCGGCCGGCCGAGTACTCCGGGTAGGACAGCGCGCCTTCGACGCCGATGCGGTCCTTGATCTCGAGCGCCTCGAGCAGGCGCGACTGCTGCTCTTCCTCCAGGTCCTCGACCAGTTCGACGACGTCGTCGGAGTCGAGGTCGCGGATGGCCTCGGCCACGACTTCCGGCGGCAGGACCTCCAGCAGGGGCTCGCGCACCGATTCGTTGAGTTCGGAGAGGACCTCGCCGCCGATGCCTTCGCCCCAGAGCTCGACCAGCGCCACGCGCTCGGGCTGGCTGATCTGCTCGATCAGGTCGGCGACGTCGGCGGCGTGCAGCGGTTCGAGCAGCTCGTTGAGCTGGTCGGCGTCCTGGGCCTCCACGGCCTCGATCACCGACTGGATGTGCCCCTGCTCCAGGCCGTCCCCGATCTCTTCCTTGTCCGGCGGTGTCTCTTGCTGCACGGGCTTGCTCCTCAGTTGGATCACGTGGCCTTGGATCGTGTGGCGGCCGGAGGCGGACTCCGGTCGACGCTGTTGGGTTACTGCCCCGAATTATTGCAGGTCTGCGTTGCATGCACGACGATGAAAGCCGCCGAAAGGCGTTGTCGACGGTAGACTGTGCCGATGGCCGACACCCGCTTCGTCGTCGATTACCCGCCCCTGAAACGCCACCGCGAGGAACTCCGCGAGCAGCGCAGGCTTCGCGGCCGGCGCCTGATGGTGGCCGTTCCCGCCGCCGTCTTGTCGGTGGCAGCGGCCGCCGCCTGGAGTGCGCCGCTGGCGGTGATGCTGGCCGGCGTGGCCGCCATCGTCGTGTTCTTCCTGGCCCTGCCGGGCTCGAGTTCCGTCGACCCCGGCCATCTTGCCGGCGTCGAAGGCGAGGCCGCCGTGCTCGAGCGCCTGAAGAGCCTGCCCGACGACTACCTCATCCTCAATCGCGTGCGCCTGCCCGACGAGACCCTCACCAACGGCCAGCGCGAGCTGGACTTCATCGTCGCGGGCCCCACGGGGCTGTGGGTCGTGGAGGTCAAGAACACGCCCGGTCACCTGCAGGTCATGCCCGGGCGCAAGCACTGGCCGCTGGCGCGTCGCGCCGGCTGCGGCAGCCGGCCCAACTGGAACGCGATGGCCAATCCCGTGCCCCAGGCCCGTGCCCAGGTCGAGGCGCTGGAGCGCTGGCTGCTTATCAACGGCATCGAGGCCCGGGCGCGCGGGGTGATCGTGATGGCCCACCCGGAAATCGCCATCACCGACGCCCGCGCCGCCGAGATGCCCGTGCTGGTCCGCGACCAGCTGGCCGAACATCTCCAGGCCGAACCCCCGCGCACCCTGGCGCCCGCCGCCCTGCAGCGTCTGGGCGAGCTGCGGCCCGCCTGATTGCCGGCCTTGACTCTCCCTTTCCGGGCCGCCATGCACACTGTGTGCATTCACTCAAACGGAGCCTGATTCATGGCAGAGACCCTGAGTTCAGCACTCAAGATCCTGATCATCGTGACCTCCTCGGGCCAGATGGGCGAGGGCGGCGAGCCCACCGGCGTGTGGCTCGAGGAACTGGCCGTGCCCTACCTGCACCTGCGCGACGCCGGTTTCGACGTCACGGTCGTGTCGGTCGAGGGCGGCAAGCTGCCCGTCGATCCGCGCAGCATTACCGAGCGCGGCGAGAACCCCGAGCCGGTCGAGCGTTTCCTCGACGACGGGCAGGGTCAGCAAATCCTGGAGAACAGCGCAGCCTTGTCGAGCGTGAACCCGTCCGAGTTCGACGCGGTGTTCTTCCCCGGTGGGCACGGCACGATGTGGGACTTCCCGGCCGACAACATCGGGCAGATCGTGTCGGACTTCATCGCCGCCGACAAACCGGTCGCGGCCGTCTGCCACGGCCCGGCGGCCCTGGTTTCGGCCACCGGAGCCGACGGCAAGCCCATCGTCGACGGCCTGAAAGTCAGCGCCTTCACCAACAGCGAGGAAGAGGCGGTGGGCCTGCAGGACGCCGTGCCGTTTTCCCTGACCGACCGACTGCGCGAACTGGGTGCGCAGGTAAAGACCGCGCCGGACTTCCAGCCCTTCGCCGTGCGCGACGGCCTGCTGATCACCGGCCAGAACCCGCAGTCCTCGGAAAAGGTCGCTGAACTGCTTGCCGCCACCCTGAAGAACTGACGGGCACCGAACATTGGCCCGCTCCGGCCGACCGGGGCGGGCCATGACGGCGCTGCGTTAGACTCGGTTGCTCCTGGACCACCACCGGAGCTGTCGTCAATGCACGCCCCCCGTTTTCTTGCCCTGATCCTGGGCCTGCTACCCGTAGTTGCCGTCGCCGACCAGCGGCTGCAGTCCGCCGACCTGTTCGACCTGCAATACGCCAGCGAGGTGCGCATCTCGCCCGACGGCGAGCGCATCGTCTATACCCGCTCGATCCACGACATCATGTGCGACTGCGTGCGGTCCAACCTCTGGATCGTCGACGCCGACGGCGACAACCACCAGCCCTTGCTTTCCGGACGCGACAGCTACTCGTCGCCGCGATGGTCGCCCTCCGGCGATCGCCTGGCCTACGTGGCCAAGGACGAAGCCGGCAAGACCCAGCTCTACGTTCGCTGGATGGCATCGGGTCGGACGGCGATGGTGAGCAACCTGGTCGAGTCGCCTTCCTCGATGGCCTGGTCGCCCGACGGGGAGTCGATCGCCTTCACCATGCACGTGCCGGCCGAGAAGCCCTCGCTGGCCAGGCCGCCCGAAAAGCCCGAGGGCGCCGACTGGGCCGAGCCGCCGGTGGTGATCGACAGCGTCGTCTACCGATTCGACGGACGCGGCTACCTCGACCCGGGCTTCGAGCACGTCTTCGTCGTGGCCGCGCAGGGCGGTGCCGCGCGCCAGCTGACATCGGGTGACTTCAATCACGGCGGCCCACTGGCCTGGATGGCCGACGGCTCGGGTATCGTCTTTGCCGCCAACCGGGACGAGGACTGGCAGTACGAACTCAACGAAAGCGACTTGTTCCGCATCGGGCTCGAAGGCGAGCTCGAGCAGCTCACCGACCTGCCGGGCATCGAGGCCGCCCCGGCCGTCTCGCCCGACGGCGAGACCATCGCCTTCGAGCGCGACGACCACCAGGGCCGGCAGTACACCATCAACGCGCTGGGCCTGATCGACGCCGACGGCGGCAACCTGCGCATCCTCGGCGAAGACCTGGACCGCTCCATCGAAGGCCCGACCTGGGCGGCGAACGGCAAGTCGCTGTACTTCCACTACACCGACCGCGGCTGGCGCAAGGTCGGGCGAATCGACCTCGACGGCGACATCGACACGATCGTCGACGGCATCAACGGCACGAGCGTCGGCCGCCCCTATCGCAGCGGCGACTATTCGGTGGCCGACGACGGCACCATCGCCTACACCCTGGGCACCGAAAAGACCCCGGCCGACGTCTGGGTTCGGCCGCGCCGCGGCGACCACCGGCGCCTGACCGACCTCAACCGCAACCTGCTCGACCGACGCGCGATGGGCGAGGTCCACGAGATCGTCTACGAATCCGCGGTCGACGGCACGGAAATCCAGGGCTGGTACCTGACCCCGCCGGATTTCGACCCCGAAAAGCAATATCCGCTGATACTGGAAATCCACGGCGGTCCGCACCTGGCCTACGGCCCGCACTTCTCCGCCGAGATGCAGCGCATGGCCGCCGAGGGCTACGTCGTCTTCTACGACAACCACCGCGGCTCCTCGGGCTATGGCCGCGACTTCGGCATGCTGCTCGAATACAAGTACGCCTCGGAAGAAGACTTCGGCGATCACATGTCGGGCGTGGATGCCATGATCGAGCAGGGCTTCATCGATCCCGAGCGCCTGTTCGTCACCGGCGGCTCGGCCGGCGGCATCGCGGCTGCCTACGCCATCGGCCTGACCGACCGCTTCAAGGCGGCTGCCGTGGCCAAGCCGGTCATCAACTGGATCTCCAAGACGCTCACCGGCGACTACTACCCCAGCCAGATCGAGCGCCAGTTCCCCGGCCTGCCCTGGGAGAACTTCGAGCACTACTGGCAGCGCTCGCCCCTGTCGCTGGTCGGCAACGTCAGCACCCCCACGCTGCTGATCACCGGCGAGGAAGACTTCCGCACGCCCATGTCGGAGACCGAGCAGTACTACCAGGCGCTCAAGCTCGCCCGCGTGGAGGCCGTCATGGTCCGCCTGCCCGGCACCTCCCACGGCATCGCCAGCCGCCCGTCGCGCCTGATCGCCAAGATCGACAACATCCTGGCCTGGTTCGAGCGCCATGACGAAGGCAAGTAACAGGACACTGTCGTCCCGGAAGCCGCGAAGCGGCTATCCGGGACCTCCCGGATTGCTGGCCGGTGCGTTGTGCTGGCTGGCCCTGGTGGCCGGAACCCCGGCTGCGGGCGAGGCGCCCGAGACCGCTGCCGAAGCGGCCTGCGCCGAACCGGACGTCGCCCTGGTGCTGGGTTCCGGCGGCGCCGCCGGGCTGGGTCATATCGCCATGCTGCGCGCGTTTGAAGAGCAGGGTATCCGGCCGGCCGCCGTGGCGGGAACGAGCATCGGCGCCATCGTCGGGACGCTCTTCGCCGCCGGCCTGGACAGCGCAGCAATCGAGTCCCTTTTCCGTGATTTCGGCGGGTCGGCCTTCAACCCCTTCGCCGGCTGGATCGGCGACGCCGCCGCCCCCGGCCTGCGCGAACTGATCGAGATCGACCTCGGCAACGGCAGCCTGCTCGACTCGAACCGCTTCACGGATTTCGTCGCCGAGCGCATGTCCGCCCGGCAGTTCGCGGACACGCAGATACCACTATATGTCGTTGCAACAGACTTCTGGAGCGGGGAAGCCCGCGTGCTCCGCAACGGCGACCTGCTGCAGGCCATGCGCGCCAGCATGGCCGTGCCCGGCGTGTTCGCGCCGGTGCCGATGGGAGAAGACCTGTTGATCGACGGCGGCGCCTCCAATCCACTGCCGGTCGACGTGGTGGCCGACCACGACATTGTCGTGGCCATCGACGTCACCGGCTCACGCCGACCCGGCACCGGCGAGCGGCCGGACATCAGCGACCTGCTGTTCTCCAGCTTCGAGATCATGCAGCAGTCGATCATTCGTGCGCGGCTGCGCGAGTACCCGGCCGACATCTACATCAAGCCCGAACTCGACGACATCCGCATGCTGCACTTCGACCGCGTCGACGAGATTCTCGAGCGCACCCGCCCGGCCGCTCGCGAACTGGCCGAGCGCCTGCGTGAACTCACCGCACAGCGCTGCGCGGGCGCCGGCGCCGGCGCGAAAGGAAACTAGCTTCCGGCTTGCCCGGGGAAACCCGCCCGGCGTGTTTCCGCCGGGATCGGCGTGCCGCCATGACGGCGGCGGAAACGAGGGGGTCATGCTTTCGCAATGAATCGGCGCTAGACTTTTGCGCTTTGTTGTACGCAAGAGAATAGGGAGTCCACCCGTGAAGCAATCTGCAACCGCGGCCATCGCCGCGTGCCTGCTGGCCCTTGCGGCCGCCGCGCCCGCCTGGGCGCAGGATCTCTGGATCAATGAATTCCATTACGACAACGACGGTGCCGACGTCGGCGAATTCGTCGAAGTGGTCGTGGCCGATTCCGTCGGCACAGCGCCGGCGAGCATCGAAGTGGTGCTCTACAACGGCAGCAACGGCACCAGCTACGGCACGCACACGCTCGATACCTTTACCGCCACGCCGGTCTCGGGCTTCACCATCTACGACAAGGCCATTTCCGGCATCCAGAACGGCGGGCCCGACGGCATCGCCCTGGTCGAGGGCGGCGCCCTGGTGCAGTTCCTCAGCTACGAAGGCAGCTTCACCGCGACCGACGGCCCCGCCAGCGGCGCCACCTCGACCGACATCGGCGTCAGCGAGGGTGGGGGCACGGCCGTGGGTCAATCGCTGCAGCTCGGCGGCTCGGGTTCCGGCTACGGCGATTTCACCTGGTCGGCGCCTGCTGCCGAAACACCGGGTGCGGTCAACAACGGCCAGACCCTGAGCGTGCCGACGCCGATGCTCAACGAGATCGGCATCAGCGATACCGGAACCGACGCCGAGTTCATCGAACTGGCGGGCCCGGCCGGTGCCGACCTGAGCGGCCTGGACCTGATCGTGCTCGCGGGCACCACGAACGGCAGCGTCAATCCGGGTGTGGTCAGTGTGCACTTCGACCTGACCGGCTCGGTTCCCGCCGACGGCTACTGGGCGATCACGTCGCCCGAAGCGGACGCGACCTACGGCGTTACCGGCGATCAGTCGTTCCCCGACAACACGCTCAGCAACGACTCCACCACCTATCTGCTGGTCAGCGGCTTCACCGGGGCGGTATCCGACGACCTCGATACCAACGACGACGGCGTACTCGACGTGACGCCCTGGACGGCGATTGCGGACGACGTGGCCGTGACCGCGGGCGACTCGCCGGTACTCTACAGCGCCACGGCCGTCGGCCCGGACGGCGCTTTCCTGCCGGCCGGCATCTTCCGCTGCCCCGACGGCGACGGTACCTGGGACCTGCTGAACTTCAGCCCCGAAAACGGCACGCCGGGCGTCGACAACGGCTGCCCGGACACCAACCTGCCCACCGTGACCGCCACCGATCCGACCGACGGCCAGACCGGCGTGCCGGTCAACAGCGGCATCCTGATCGACTTCAGCGAAGCTATCGACGCCACCGCCAGCGCGGTAACCCTGGAATGCGGCGGTAATGCGCAGACTTTGAGCGGTCTGCCGGACAGCGGCGTCACCCAGCTGGTGCTGACTCCGGATGCGGACTATCCCGCGGGCGTGACCTGTAACGCCACCGTCGTCGCCGCCGAGATCGTCGACGGCCAGGGCGATTCGCCCGCCGAAGACTTCTCCTGGAGCTTCCAGACCGATCCGGGCGTGCTCGAGATCTGGCAGATCCAGGGCGCCGGTGCCGCCTCGCCCTTCGCCGGCCAGGTCGTGACCACCGAAGGCAACGTGGTCACCGCCGTCGGGCCCGAAGGCTTCTTCATCCAGACGCCCGATGCCCGGGCCGACGCCAGCGTCGATACCTCCAACGGTATCTACGTCTACACCGGCACGGCACCCACCGTGGCGGTCGGCGACGTCGTCAACGTGGAAGGCGAGATCGTCGAGTATTTCGACTTCACCGAGTTCACCAACAACCCGATCGTGACCGTTTCCTCCGGCGGCGCCACGCTGCCGACGGCCGTGGTCTTCGACGCCAACGTGCCTTCTTCGGACCCGGACGCGCCTTCGTGCGCCATCGAGTTCGAATGCTACGAGGGCATGCGAATCAGCCTGCCCGAGGGCATGGTCAGCTCCGGCAACCAGGGCTTCGGCAACGAGCCGCTGGCCGAGGTGTCGATCAAGGCCGGTGCCGAGCGTGCCTTCCGCGAACCGGGCATCCTCGAGCCGGGCCTGCCCGGCCTGCCCGTTTGGGACGGCAACCCGGAAGTCTTCGAGATCAGCCCCGCCGCGCTGGGCCTGCCGGCAACCGCCTTGTTCGGCGGCACCCGCGTGCAGGCCGAAGGCGTGCTCGGCTACAGCTTCGGCGACTACGAGCTGTGGCCGAGCAGCCTGACCATTCTCGAAGAGCCCACCCTGCCGGGCGCGGTGCCGGCACCGCAGGCCGGTGATGTGGCCATCGGCTCGATCAACGTGCTGCGCCTGTTCGACGACATCGACGACCCCGGCATCGACGAGCCCGTCGAGTCCACGGCCGTCTACGAAGCCCGGCTGGCCCGCTTTGCCGATCACATCGTCAACGCCATGAACGCCCCGGCGGTGATCGCCTTCCAGGAAGTCGAAAAGCAGGGCGTGCTCGACGACCTGGCCGCGGAGATCGCCACCCTGGACGCCACGCTCAGCTACAGCTCCGAGCTGATCGAGGGCAACGACGTCGGCGGCATCGATGTCGGCTACCTGGTGCGTTCGGACGTAACCGTGCTCGGCGTCGACCAGCTGGGCGAGGCGGAAATCCTGGACTACGACGGCTCGCTGCTGCACGACCGCCCGCCGCTGCTGCTCGAGGCGCGCTTCGCCGACGGCGAGGACACGCTCGACGTCAACCTGCTGGTGGTGCACAACCGCTCGCTGGGCGGCATCGACGGCAGCGAGGCCGAGCGCATCAAGACCAAGCGCCTCAAGCAGGCCCAGTCCATCGCCCAGATGGTGCAGGACCTGCAGACCAGCCAGCCGAACGTGCCCGTCGTGGTGATCGGCGACTTCAACGCCTATGAATTCACCGACGGCTACGTCGACGTGGTCGGCCAGGTCGCCGGCACGGCCGTCGATGCCGACAACGAATTCTGGGAAGCGCCCATCACCTCGCCGGCGATGCAGATCGTGACCGAGACCCTGCCGCAGGCCGAACGCTACAGCTTCGTGTTCCAGGGCCAGGCGCAGGCGCTCGACCACGCGCTGATCAGCAGCTCGGCCCGGCCGTTTTTCGTTTCCGCGGCCTACACGCGCGGCAACGCCGACGCACCCGAGAGCTATGAGGAAACTCCGCCCACGGGCGAGGAAGACCTGGGCATGACCGACCACGACAGCCTGGTCATCCAGTTCTCCATCGCCCTCGAGCCGCTCTTCCAGGATCGTTTCGAGAGCAACTGAAGTCTTGCCATGGCGCCGGCGGCCAGCCCGCCGGCGCCAGCGGCAGACCGCGTCAGAGGAGACCGCAAGCAAAGAATCCGTCGTCCCGGAAAGCGCAACGCGCTTGTCCGGGACCTCCCATCTACGGTTTAGACCCCGCACGCACCCCTGTCACCCAATCCGTCGCCACTCCCCGGGCGCCAACCCCTCGACCGACCACTCCCCGATCGACCACCGAATCAGTCGAAGGGTAGGGTGACCAACCGCCGCCGTCATCCGCCGCACCTGCCGATTTCGCCCCTCCCGCAGCACGATCTCCAGCCACACGTCCACCACGTTCTTGCGATACCGCACCGGCGGATCCCGCGGCCACAGGCCTTCGGGCTCGTCGACCCGCCGAACCTCCGCCGGCCGTGTCCAGCCGTCCTTCAGCTCGACGCCCCGGCGCAACTGCTCCAGCGCTTCCTCGGAAGGCTCGCGCTCCACCAGTACGCGGTAGGTCTTCGGCAACTTGAACTTCGGCGAGGCAATCCGGGCTTGCAGCTTGCCGTCGTCGGTCAGAAGCAGCAGCCCTTCGGAGTCCTTGTCCAGCCGCCCGGCCGGGTACACGCCGGGCACGTCCACATAATCCGCGAGCGTCGGCCCCTCGCCGGTAAATTGGCAGAGCACGCCGAAGGGTTTGTTGAAGGCAATCAGCATGCGGGGAAGGATAGACGCTGCCGCGGCCGCCTGCAGGCTGGCATCCCTCGAAGCCTTGAATCGGACTTGCGGAGCGGGCAGTATCTGCCCCTTTTACTGCGCAACGCCTCTCGGGGGTTGGGCGACCTTCAAGAGTTGCAGCTTGCGTGGCAGCCAACCCGGCAAGGGCGAGACAGACCAACCTCTGGATCAGTTGGTGATCATGAGCCTGCAACAGGTCGCCAAGCAGGTAGAACGGCAAGTGTTTTCAGTACAGGAGATTCCGGAGGAGGCCGAGCCCGTCAAGTTCGCTCAGTCGTTGTTCGTGTTCGTGATCCTTGCATTGGGAGCGCTGAATTTCCTCATCGAAGGGGTGTTTTCCTGGATCTTCCCCGTTTCCATACCATTGGCGGGTTACTACGCAATTGCCGTATTCAGAACGGGTTACGCAATCGGCCGATACGAGGTCTACCATCGCGACAAGAATCCGAACATGTACAAGGTTCATCTTCTGGGCGCGGTCGGACTCATGATTCTGGCATTCCTTGCATGGGTCACTTGATATCGAATTCCTGGTGGGCTGCACGCAACATCCGGCAGAAGGGCTGGTCGTCGATGAGCCCGGCATCAAGGTGGGTTATTGCTCTGGTTCCATTGCTGGGACTTTCGGCTTGCGACCAGGCGCCGCGCGAAGTCTATGTTCCCGAATCCGAGCCGCAAGTCGAACTGGCCGTTCGTGCGTCCGCGCTGGAAGTTTCGGTGGGCGAACCCGTCGTGCTCCATGCAGAGCGTTGGAGCCGCGGTGAGTGGAAGCTTGTCGAAAAGCGCGAGTTGGACAGCGGGCAGTGCTGGCTGAGGCATCCGCCGGAAAGTCATGAGGAAGAAGTTGCCGACAACCTCCGCTGGGAAGCTACGCCGTCCGCCGGAGTTCGTTTCAATAAGACCCCTCGATCGGATCACTCACGCAGCGCTGTATTCGATCAGCCCGGAAAGTTCGTGTTGCGCGCAAGCTCCAGAATCTGGTGCCGCCCCGGAAAGCAGGCGGAAGGAAGACCCATCGAGATTCTGGTCCGGGATGACAGCGGTCGAACATCAATTCCGGGCCAGGACCATTGACGCCCGGTTCAAGCGCGGCCGGCCGTTTCGCTGATGTCGTGAATCTGATATATCGAACTCAATCACTCAGGAAGCTTTCCATGCGCTCTCTATCATCGCTACTGCTATTTGCTCTGCTGGCATGTCTTACGACTGGTTCGGGTGCGGCCAGCTGCATTGAGGATAGAGAACGCTTGCTCTCCCTCGATGTTTCGTCGTTCGACCAGGATCTGGACGGCGGATGGCGTCGAGTCGCTGCGATGCCGCACTGCCGGGAAGCCGCAGCCGATCTCATCGAGGAATACAGAAGCCGCAGGGATGAACGCGACATCACGCTGATATTCCACGAAGCCCAGGTGCGTGCGGGATTGGGTCAGACGGAACGTGCAATTGCCCTGTTCGAGCAAACCAGAAAGAGTCCCGAGCGAGACAGCTTCGGTTGGAATCACTACGTCGAGGCCACCATCGCATTCCCGAAGCGGGATCGGGAGGCGCTCGAGCGCAGCCGCGATGCGCTAGCAGGCCTCGAAGCGCCAGAGGATTTCCGGCCCGTGGACCAGGCCGGAAACGAATTGGACATCAGTTGGCCCCCGAATCTTGAAGTCGTCGACGGATTCCTGAAGTGCTTCAATCGCCCTTACTCGGCGGCCTACGGCTGCCGAGACTGATCGGGCCGGTGCCGTCACTCCGAGCGATTTCCAGACCGCGCCACCGCAACCAACCTGGAGTACGGCCCGCCGATGCTGCAGGGCTTGAATCGGCCGGACTGAATGGGCAATATCGGGCGAGGGATAGGGCAAGCGACGCGTGTTATGTGGCAAATTTGCAGTATAGAAATCACCCGTAGAAGCTCAAACGCCAGAAGAATCAGGCGGTTACCCGAGCCCGTCCAATTCCCCTGCAGACTAAACGGCGTTTTTGCCGATTTAGTCGCTATACCACCTTTTTTCCACCTAGTTGCTAGTTAACTGGCGAGTATCAATATGCCTCTAAGATCGGTACTTCTAGTGCTAGCCCTAGCTGCCT
>NZ_QUZK01000035.1 GCF_003410055.1 Wenzhouxiangella sediminis
TTTCAGGTTTCAGGTTTCAGGTTTCAGGTTTCAGGTTTCAGGTTTCAGGTTTCAGGGTTCAGGGTTCAGGCAAAACTAAGGGGTTCCGGGTTCCGGGTTCCGGCCCTCAAGATAGCATCGGGGCATTTCAGCCGCCCCGCATGCACGGTGCACAGCTTGTCGGCAACGATCCCGAAGCTTCACCAAACGCTCCTGAAACCTGAACCCTGAAACCTGAACCCTTCTTCAAAGCCTCACTTCCAGACGCTCCACCCCACCCATGTAAGAACGCAACGCTTCGGGAACCACCACCGATCCATCCCTTTGCTGATAATTCTCCAGCACGGCGATCAGTGCGCGGCCGACCGCCAGGCCGGAGCCGTTGAGGCTGTGGACCAGCTCGGGCTTGCCGGTGTCGGGGTTGCGCCAGCGCGCCTGCATGCGGCGGGCCTGGAAATCGCCGAAATTCGAGCAGGACGAAATTTCGCGGTAGGCGTTCTGGCCGGGCAGCCAGACTTCCAGGTCGTAGGTCTTGCGCGCGGAAAAGCCCATGTCGCCGGCGCAAAGGGTCATGACGCGGTACGGCAGCTCGAGGGCCTGCAGCACCTTCTCGGCATGGCCGGTCAGCGCTTCGAGGCCGGCCTCGGAATCCTCGGGCCGCACGATCTGGACGAGCTCGACCTTGTCGAACTGGTGCTGGCGGATCATGCCGCGGGTGTCCTTGCCGTAGGCGCCGGCCTCGCGTCGGAAGCACGGGGTATGGGCGACGAACTTCAGGGGCAGCCGGTCGGCGTCGACGATCTCGTCTGCCACCAGGTTGGTCAGCGGAACCTCGGCGGTCGGGATCAGGTAGCGGGCCGGGTCGTCGTCGATAGCGAAGGCATCGTCGGCGAACTTGGGCAGTTGGCCGGTGCCCTGCATGGCCTCGGCATTGACGAGATAGGGAACGTACATTTCCCGGTAGCCGTGCTCGCCGGCATGCAGGTCGAGCATGAACTGCGCCAGGGCGCGATGCAGGCGAGCCACCTGCCCGCCCAGCACGGCGAAACGGCTGCCGGAAAGCTTGGCGGCCAGCTCGAAATCGATGCCGTCGAGCGCCTCGCCGATCTCGACATGATCGCGCGGCTCGAAATCCAGCTCGGTCGGCTCGCCGAAGCTGCGCACCAGGGCATTGTCCGACTCGTCCTCGCCGTCGGGCACGGACTCGTCCGGCAGGTTGGGCATGTCGAGCTGGACGCGCTCGAGTTCGTGGCGGACCTGCTCGAGTTCCTCGCTGGCGGCCTTCAGGTCGTCGCCGAGCTGGCCGACCTCGGCCAGCAGGGGCTCGATGTCCTCGCCGGCGGCCTTGGCCTGCCCGATCGACTTCGAGCGCCGATTGCGCTCGGCCTGCAGCTCCTCGGTCTTCGTCTGCAGTTCCTTGCGCCGCGCCTCCAGCGAGGCGTAGTTCTCGATGTCGAGGTGATAACCGCGCCGCGCGAGCTTCGCGGCGACGTCGTCGAGATCGTGTCTGAGTAGTTGCGGATCAAGCATAGTGCCGTTCCCAATTCCCGTTACGGAAGTTCTCGCAAAGGCGCCAAGGCGCAAAGTTCGCAATGAAATTCAAATTCAATGAATTCCGGACGAACTCATGGCGCTGAGTTCACTCCATCACTTCATCAAATACTAAACAACTTTGCGACCCTTGCGCCTTGGCGCCTTTGCGAGAGGCTTTTCAATCTTTGAATGGATGTCTCAGGATGACATTGGCGTCGCGTTCGGGGCCAGTCGATAGCATGTGCACCGGCGCTTCGATCAGTTCCTCGAGGCGGTCGAGGTAGGCACGGGCTTCGGCCGGCAGCTTGTCCTGGTCGGTCAGGCCCTGGGTGGAGGCATCCCAGCCCGGCATGTCTTCGTAGACCGGGGTGGCGCGCTCCCATTCCTCGGCGCCCACCGGGAATCCGTCCACGCCGTCGTAGTCGACGCAGATGCGCACGCGGTCAAAGGCGTCGAGGACATCGAGCTTGGTGATGCACAGCCCGGTCACGCCGTTGATGCGCACCATGCGCTTGAGCGCGACCGCATCCAGCCAGCCGCAGCGGCGCGGGCGCCCCGTCGTGGCGCCGAACTCCACGCCGCGCTCGGCCATGAGCTTGCCGTCGTCGTCGTGCAGTTCGGTCGGGAACGGGCCCGAGCCCACGCGGGTGGTGTAGGCCTTGGTAATACCCAGCACGTAATCGATATCGCCGGGGCCGACGCCGGCGCCGGTCATGACGCCGCCGACGGTGGTATTCGACGAGGTCACGAACGGATAGGTGCCGTGATCGATGTCGAGCAGGCTGCCCTGGGCGCCTTCGAACAGAATCTTTCTGTTGTCGCGGCGCAGCTCGTGCAGCTCGCCGGTGACGTCGGCGAACATCGGCTTGAGTTCCGCGCCCATGGCGGCGGCTTCCTCGGCGATCCGGTCCCCGTCGACGGGCTCGGCTTTGTAATACTCGGTCAACAGAAAGTTGTAGTAGTCGACGAGACCGCCGAGTTTCTCCTCCAGCCGCCGGGGATCGGCCAGGTCCGCCAGCCGAAGCCCCATGCGCGAGGCCTTGTCCTCGTAGGCGGGCCCGATGCCGCGACCGGTCGTGCCGATGGCCTTCTTTCCACGGGCCAGCTCCTTGGCCCGATCGAGTGCTTCGTGGAAGCCGAGGATCGCGGGGCAGGCCGGTGAGATGCCCAGGCGCGAACGGACGTCGATGCCCTTGGCTTCGAGACCGTGGATTTCTTTCATCAGCGCATGCGGCGCCACGACGACGCCGTTGCCGATCAGGCAGCGCGCGCGCTCGGTGAGCACGCCGGAGGGAATGACGTGCAACACGGTCTTCTCACCGTTGACCACCAGCGTATGACCGGCGTTGTGGCCGCCCTGGAAGCGCACGACCGCATCGGTGTCGTGTGCCAGCAGGTCGACGATCTTGCCCTTGCCCTCGTCGCCCCACTGGGTGCCGAGAATCACGACGGATCGAGACATTGGATATCCCCGAAATTGAAAATCAGCCGACGAGGTGGAAGATCACCGCGCCGATGATGATAAGCGCTACGCCACCGGCACGCAGGCCGCGGTCGGACAACTGGGCGGCCTGGCTGACCATGCTGCGCCAGCCGGACGGGCTGATGGCAGGCATCAGCCCTTCGATGATCAGGACCAGGCTGCCGGCGAGCAACAGGTCGCCCCACACGGCTAGTCCTGCTGCTTGTCCAGGTAGCGGAAGAAGTCCGACTCGGCGTCGAGCAGCATGACGTCGTTCTGCGTGCCGATGCTGGCGTTGTATGCCTCGAGGCTACGCCAGAAGGAATAGAAATCCCGGTTCTGGTTGAACGCCTCGGCATAGATGGCGGCCGCCCGCGCATCACCCTCACCACGCAGTCGCTGCGCATCGCGTTGCGCCTCGGCCAGCAGGATCCGTACCCGGCGGTCGGCATCGGCGCGGATTCTCTCGGCCTCTTCCCGACCGAGCGAGCGCAACTCGTTGGCATACTCCGTGCGCTGGGTCTCCATGCGGTCGAAGACGGAACTGAGCACTTCGTCGGTCAGCTCGATCTTCTTGATTCGAACGTCGATGACATCGATACCGAAATCCTCGAAGCGCTGGTCGGCTCGAACCACGAGCGCTTCCATCATCTCGCGGCGCTGCTCGGAGACGACCTCGCTGAGCGTGCGCTGTGCGAACTCGTCACGCAGGTCGTTCCGGATCAGCTCCGACAATCTCGCTCGCGTGAACACCTGGTCGCCCCGCGTGGCCACGTAGTAGTCGCGCGGGTTCATGATGCGCCACTTCACGTAGTAATCGACTTCGACGAACTTCTGCTCGGCGGTGTTCATCTGCTCGGGCCGCATGTCCATCGTCATCAGGCGATTGTCGAACTTGCGGATGTTGTTGATGAACGGGACCTTCGTGTGCAGGCCCGGCTCGTAGTCCGTCTGCACGACTTCACCGAGCCGGAAGCGAATGGCGTATTCGGTTTCCTTGACGATGAACAGGCTGCTGAGGCCGACGACCACGAGCGCGATCAACACGATGGGAATAAGCAATCTCATATCAACGATCCTCCCGGCCGGTGCGGCTGCGCGGATCAGTCTGGGTCTGGGTCGTGCCCGAACCCCTCTGGTCATCCTGCAAGGTCATGGGCGGCGGTGGCGCCAGCGACGAGCCACCCTGGCTCAGCCGATCGATGGGGAGGTACAGCATGTTGTTGCTCGATGGGGCATCCATGAGGATCTTCGCCGAGCGACCAAAGACCGTTTCGAGCGTCTCGATATAGAGACGTTCGCGGGTCACCTCCGGGGCCTGTTCGTATTCGGTCAGCAGCGCGACGAAGCGATCTGCTTCACCGGTTGCCTCGGCGATCTTGGCGTCGCGATAGCCCTCGGCCTCCTCCATGACGCGTGCGGCCCGACCGCGCGCCTCGGGCACCACCTGGTTGGCGTAGGCCTGCGCTTCGTTGGCAAAGCGGATCTGATCCTCGCGGGCCCGAACGACGTCGTCGAAGGCCTGGCGCACCTGCGACGGCGGCCGGACTTCCTGCAGGTTGAACGATGTGATCTCGATGCCGACCTCGTAACGCGCGATGATCTCCTCGAGCAACGCCTGCGTGTCGAGCGCGATCTGCCCGCGGCCGATCTCGAGGATGAAATCCATGTTGTTGGTACCGACGATCTCGCGGATGGCGCTGTCGGCCGCGTGCGAAAGCGACACCTCCGGCTGTGAGACGTTGAACAGGAAGTCCTCCGGCGTGACCACGCGATACTGCACCGCGTAGGCCAGATCGATGAGGTTCTCGTCACCGGTCAGCATGCGGCTGGAGTTCTCCAGCGAGCGCACCCGGCTGACGTTGACCTTCTGCACTTCTTCGACCGGCTGCGGCAGGGTGAACTTCAGGCCCGGGGCGACGGTGCGGTTGTACTCACCGAAGCGCAGGACGACGCCGCGCTCGGATTCGTCGATGATGTGGACCGAGCTCCAGGCGACCCAGATGACCAGCAACAGGACCACGAGGCCGACGAAGGGCGCGAAGGAACCACCGCCCGAGCCGCCCTTGCGGCCGCCGCCGTCGTCGCCACCGCCGCCCATGATCTTCTTCAGGCGCCGTTGCACGTTGGCAAATACTTCGTCGAGGTCCGGCGGCTGCTGACCGTTGCCCCCTTTCCAGGGGTCGCGATCGCCTCCGCCGCCACTGCCGCGTCCGGGTTCGTTCCAGGGCATTGATATCTCCGTGATTTCGTCCTTGCGCCGGTCCACTGGCCGACCACTGCCGGCCCCGTTCACTCGCTGCAGATGAGCCGCGCGGCGCCCGATGCTCGGAATCGATTAGTTTAACAGGAGTTGCTCGGCCAGTTGTCCATCCGCTCCCCGCAGTCGGGCGAGTTTCCGGGCATCCCGCTCATCGAGATCGACCTCCAGGCGACTGGAGCCGTCATCCTCGATCCGCTCGTCGACCACCACACCCAGATCGAACAGGCGCGATCGCAACCGCTGCCCCTCGACCGGCACATGGATCTCCCGTCGGATCCGGCCCTCGGCCAGCCGCTCCGACAGCGCTGCGGCGAAGTCGTCGAGCCCTTCGCCGCCCTCAGCCGACAGCCAGACGGCCGTGATCCGGCCGTCGGCATCGCGTTCCAGGCCCGGGCCGCGCTCGGTCAGGTCGACCTTATTGAAGACCTTGAGCATGGGCAACTCGCCGGCACCGATATCGTCGAGCACTTCTTCGACCACAGACTGCTGCTGCAGCCGGTCGGGATCGGCGGCGTCGATCACGTGCACGACCAGGCTGGCCGACAGCGTTTCTTCCAGCGTGGAGCGGAAGGCAGCGACCAGCTCGTGCGGCAGCTCACGAATGAAGCCGACGGTGTCCGACATCAGCACCGACGAGCCGGCCAGGCCCTCGATGCGTCGAACCGTTGGGTCGAGCGTGGCAAACAACTGGTCGCGCGCCATCACCTCGCCCGAGGTGAGGCGATTGAACAGCGTCGACTTGCCGGCGTTGGTGTAGCCGACCAGCGCCACGAGTGGCACCTCGCTGCGATTGCGGGCACGCCGCCCCTGCTCGCGGCGCTGCTGTACCTTTTCCAGGCGCGCGGTCAGCTGGCGTATTCGGTTGCCGAGCAGGCGACGGTCCGTTTCGAGCTGGGTTTCACCCGGCCCGCGCATGCCGATACCGCCGCGCTGGCGCTCGAGGTGGGTCCAACCGCGCACCAGCCGCGTCGACAGGTGGCGCAGCTGCGCCAGCTCGACCTGCAGCTTGCCCTCGTGCGAGCGGGCCCGCTGGGCGAAGATATCGAGAATCAGGGTGGTCCGGTCGAGCACGCCGCGCTTGAGGCTGCGCGCGAGGTTTCGCTCCTGAACGGGGCTGAGCCTGCCGTTGACGAGCACCAGTTGCGCTTCGCTCGCCTCGGCTCGCTCACGCACTTCATCGACCTTGCCGCTGCCGACCAGGTACTTGGGATCGGGCGCGTCTCGCGGAGCCAGCACCTCATCGACCACCTCGAGCCCGGCCGACCGGGCCAGCAGGCGAAACTCGGTGCGCGATTCCTCGCCCGAATCCGGCCCGAGAACCGGATGCAGCAACAGGGTCCTGGAGGCGCCGCCAGCGACGGCTGGCGCGAAATCTTCTATCAGGGCTGCTCGTCCTCCGCCAGGTCACCGATGTGCACGTTGCGAGCCGGCACGACGGTGGAAATGGCATGCTTGTAGATCATCTGGCTGACCGAATTCTTCAAAAGCACCACGAAGTTGTCGAACGACTCGATCTGTCCCTGCAGCTTTATGCCGTTGACGAGAAAGATCGAAACCGGAACGCGTTCGCGCCTTAATGCATTGAGAAACGGATCCTGTAACGACTGACCCTTGGACATCTTGACTCTCCTTAGAAGTTCTTTTTCAGCCTGTTAATAATTCTTATGGGGTCGACGCCAGGTCGGGAACCGGCCGGGGCCGGGGCACAATCAATCGGTCCTGGTTCCAACTCGATATTGTGCAAAAAAGTCGCCTACCTGCCTGAAAATCAAATCAATTGTACGATCTTGCAGTGAATCGTGCCATAGCGCACCCGACATTCTCCGCAACGCGGTCAATTGCCGCTTGGCCAGCTGCCGGGTCGCCGCGACCGCCTTGCGCCGGCAATCGGCCTGGCACCCGCCCTCGTCGAGACAACTCCAGACCTGACGATAGCCCACGCTCTTCATCGAAGCGTGAGCGGCGCTCAGGCCCGGCCTGGCCCTGAGGCGCTCGACCTCGGACAAGAAACCGGCCTCGCGCATCTGCTCGAAACGCCTGGCAATGCGCTCATGAAGAATATGGCGATCAGCCGGCGTCAGAACAAGGCGCAGCGCCTCCAGCCTGGGATAGCGGTTGTGTCCGTGGTGAGCGCTCGGCCCTGAGCCGGTCAGGCGCAGGATTTCGACCGCGCGCTGAATCCGCTGCTTATCCGCGGGACGAATGGCCGCCGCCGCGGCCGGATCATGCCGCGCCAGCTCGGCGTGCAGGGCCCGCCAGCCGCGCGATGCAGCCTCGGCGGCGATGACCCTGCGCAACTCGGGATCGGCCGGCGGCATGGGATCGAGACCGTAGAGGAGCGCCCTGTAGTAGAGCATCGTGCCGCCGACGAGCACCGGCCAGCGTCCGGCGGCATGGATTCTACGGATCTCGCTGGCGGCATCGACGGCGAAATCCGCGGCCGAATAGGTCTCCTCGGGGTCCCGAATGTCGATGAGCGCATGCGGATAGCGGGCCAGCGTACCGGCATCGGGCTTGGCCGAGCCGATATCGAGCCCCCTGTAGACCTGAGCCGAATCGACGCTGACCAGCTCGACGGGGAAACGGTCGTGCAGGGCGAAAGCGGCCGCTGTCTTGCCGGCCGCCGTGGGGCCCATCAGGAAAACCGCGGGAGGCAGCTCCCGCCGGCCACGTTCCTTATTGACCACGCAGGAAAAGCCGGTCGAGGGCCTTCATGTCCAGCTGCACCCAGGTCGGGCGACCGTGGTTGCACTGGTCGGAGCGCTCGGTGCGCTCCATGTCGCGCAGCAGGGCGTTCATCTCGTCGATGTTCAGCCGCCGGTTGGCCCGGACCGAACCATGGCAGGCGATGGTCGACAGCAGTTCGTCCAGCACGGTCTCGATACGCTGGCTCTGGCCGAGCGCCACGAGGTCGGCGAGCACGTCGCGCACCAGCCCCTGGCCGTCGGCCCGTGCCAGCAGGGCCGGCACCGCGCGGATCACGACCGCCTCGGGGCCGGCAAGGCCCAACTCGAAGCCCAGCCGTTCGAGCCCTTCTATGTGGCGCTCAAGGGCTCGGCCTTCACGTTCCGAGACGGCAATCTTTTCAGGCACCAGCAGCTGCTGCGATCGCACTCGCTCTTCGCTCCAGGCCTGCTTGAGTTGCTCGTAGACGATGCGCTCGTGGGCGGCGTGCATATCGACGACGATCAGGCCGTCGGCGTTCTCGGCCAGCACGAAGACCCCGTGGATCTGGGCCACGGCGAAGCCCAGCGGCGGGATTTCGTCGCCGGCGGCCTGCTCTCGCCCTTGCCCCGCGCGGGCCAGTTCGGCATAGCGCGAGACCGTCTCTGCCACGCCCAGGCCCAGCCCGGACTGATTGCCCTCGCCCTGCCAGCCCGCCGCGCTCGGCGCGGCGGCGTGAGCCCTCGATGCGGCGGCCATCTGGGCCGACTCGCCGCCGGGCCGCGTGCCCGAAAGCGCATGGTGGATGGTCTTGAAGAGGAAATCGTGGACCAGCCGGCCGTCGCGGAAGCGCACTTCGTGCTTTTGCGGGTGCACGTTGACGTCCACGCGCTGCGGATCGAGCTCCAGCATCAACGCGAAGGCCGGGTGACGGCCGTGGAACAGCACGTCACGGTAGGCCTGGCGCACGGCGTGGGCAACGAGACGGTCCCGGACCAGGCGGCCGTTGACGAAGAAGAACTGCAGGTCGGCCTGGCTGCGCGAAAACCCGGGCCGCGCGATCCAACCCGTCAGCCGCAAGCCGGCGTGGGCCTCTTCGAGCACGATGGCCTGCTCCATGAAGGCTTCGCCGCAGACGGCCGCCACCCGCCGGTTGCGCGTGGCTTCGTCGGCCGCCGGCGCCAGGCTGCGCACCATCCGGCCGTCGTGCGCCAGGTCGAGCGCCACATCCATCCGGGCCAGTGCGAGCCGCTTGAGCAGGTCGTCGATGTGGCCGAACTCGGTGCGCTCGGTGCGCATGAACTTGCGCCGGGCGGGCGTGTTGTAGAACAGGTCGCGCACCTCGATGACCGTCCCCTCGGGCATGCCGGCGGGCCGCACCTCGCCGACCTTCCCGGCCTCGGCCTCGAGTTCAAAACCGCTGTCGGCGCCGGCCGGACGCGAGGCCAGCCGCAGGCGCGAAACGGAAGCGATCGAAGGCAGCGCCTCACCGCGAAACCCAAGGGTGGCCACGCCCTCCAGGTCGTCGAGGGACTCGATCTTGCTGGTCGCATGCGCGCTCAGGGCCAGTGCCAGCTCGTCGCGCGAAATGCCGCAACCGTCGTCGCTGACCCGGATCCTGCGCGCCCCGCCGCGCTCGGCCTCGACGCGGATCCGGCCGCTGCCGGCATCCAGGCTGTTTTCGACCAGTTCCTTGACGATCGAAGACGGCCGCTCGATGACTTCACCGGCGGCAATCTGGTTGACGAGATGGACGGGCAGCTTGCGAATCGGCATGCCGTACAGTTTACCGGACCGCGTCAGGTTTCAGGTTTCAGGTTTCAGGTTTCAGGCGGCGGCCGCTCTTGCAGGTGGGCGGCTTCGCCGCGATGGGTTGGGGGCTGGGTGTTCCGGGTTCCGGGTTCCGGGTTCCGGGTTCCGGGTTCCGGGTTCCGGGTTCCGGGTTCTGGGTTCTGGAGGACAGCGCTCAGGTGTCAGCGTTGGCGGCGAGGGCGACTCGATATGAACTGAAGCAGTCGGCGGGCACGGCGCGAGGGTTTTCGGCAAGTCACTCGGGGCCCCGCCCAATGCGCCTGAAACCTGAAACCTGAACCCTGAAATCCTTCTTCTAGGATCCCGCTGGGATCACCAGCACCGCGCCCGGATGGATGACATCCCCGTCGATATTGTTGGCCTGCCGGATGCGGGACACGCTGGTGCGGTATTTCTGCGCGATCACGCCCAGGGTATCGCCGCGCTCGACGATGTGGCGGCTGCCTTCCCGATTGGCGGCGATCCAGGTGCCCTGCGGCGCGGTCTCGAAGAAATGTCGGCGCACGCCGTTGACGATGGCCTCGGCGACCTGGCTACGGTGCGTGCCGCTGTTGAGATTGGCCTCGTCGTGCGGATTGCTGATGAACCCGACCTCGACCAGGACGCTCGGGACGTCGGGCGAGCGCAGCACCACGAAATTGGCCCGCTCGACCCGCTCGCGGTGCTGCTTGCCCACGCGAGCGAGCTGACCGAGGATGGCCTCGGCGGCTTCCGTGCTGTATTCCATGGCCACGTTCTGCGACAGGTCGAGCAATACCGAACTCAGCACGTCGTCGTCGCGATCCAGCTTGACCCCGCCGACCAGGTCCGATCGGTTCTCGCTTCGGGCCAGCCACTTGGCTGCCTCACTGGAAGCGCCGCGGCGCGACAGGACGTAGACGGAACTCCCGCGAACCCGGCGATCCCGGAACGCATCCGCGTGGATCGACAGGAACAGGTCCGCGCGAGCCTCGCGCGCTCGCGCATAGCGTTCTTCGAGGGGAATGTAATAGTCACCGGTGCGAATCAGTACGCTGCGCATGCCCGGCTCAGCGTCGATCTGCTCCTTGAGCTCACGCGCCAGGGCCAGGGCCACGGTCTTTTCGTAGGTACCGGACGGCCCGATGGCGCCCGGATCCTCGCCGCCGTGCCCGGCGTCGATGGCCACGATCATGTCGCGTTCGCCGCCCTGGGCCGACTGGACCGCCTCGCGCACGCGCTGCTCGGCGGTCTGCCCATCCTCGGGATACAGGTCGACGACGAGTCGATGGCCATATTCCCCGGCCGGGGCGAGCAGGAAACTCTGGGGGCGCACTGTTCCTTCGAGATCGAGCACGACGCGCAGGTCGTGACCTTCGCGCACGCCATGACGAACGCGACGGATCACGCCGCTGTGTTCCTCGTCAAGCTCCAGTACGCGGTCGAGATCGACATCGTCGATGTCGATGACCACGCGCGAAGGGTTGTCCAGCGTGAACAGGCGGTAGTCCACGCGCTGATCGAGATCGAGCACCGCGCGCGTGCTGTCCGGACTGGCCCAGACACGCAGGTTGCGCACCTCGCCGGCGGCCGCCGACAGACTGGCCGCTACCAGCAGAAACCCTAGAAGCGTGATTGCCTTGCGCATGTGGAATCGACCCTCGGCCGCAAGTTCCACTCAATCATGCACTGACGGGAGGATTTTTTCAAGCCAAATCGGAAGCTTGCGAATACTTTCCAGAAGCTGCTTGGGGAAACGCATCCAACCCCGCGACCGGCCGTGGCCGACGCCACAAAGGCCTGCGTCGTCAATGGATTGCGCAGGAGAGGCCCGGCGTCCGCCAGGACTCGGGCGCAAGTGCCTGTTTCGACGAGCGCGTGCGGGAGTCGGAAGGGTCGTCTCAGGCCGATTCGACGCGGATATCGAGCAGGCGCGAGAGTTCCTGACGGCGCGGCGGGGCGAGGATGTCGGCCAGGGTATAGCCGTCGAGCACCTCCAGAAATGCCTTCTTCGCTTCCGACAGCATGCCGACGAGCGCGCAGGCCGGCGTGATCACGCATTCGTTGTCGGGTCGCATGCACTCGACCAGACCGAGATCGGGCTCCATGGCCCGCACGATGCGCCCCACCTTGAGCTGGCCCGCATCGGCCGAGAGCGTCAGACCGCCGCCCACGCCCCGGACGGAATCGATGAAGCCCTCCGCGGCCAGCTGCTGCACGACCTTCATGAGGTGGTTCCGGGAGATGCCGTAAGCCTCGGAAATCTCGCGGATCGTGCATCGGCGGTCATCATGCAGGCCCAGGTAGATGAGCACGCGCAGGGAAAAATCGGTGTACTGGGTCAGGCGCATCGCGTGATTCTAACCCGCCGACCGTCAGCTTTTGTATAGTGAATATTCACATCATCAAGTGATCGATCCTCCGGGGGCGCCATGTCGCAGGATTCTTCAACCGCTCGCGTATCGAAAAGGGATACGCACCAGGTCTTCAATCAGCCCGAGCCGCTGACCGACTACGATCCCTGGGCGCGCCACCCGGCCCTGCGGGAGGCCCTCGAACGCGAGGGCGGCAGCGCCTTCGAACAGCGCGTCCACGATTTCGCCCGGCTGGCCGCCGCCGAGATCGGCCCGCTCGGATTCGACGCCAACGAATTCACGCCGCGTCTGCGCACCCATGACCGATTCGGCCACCGCATCGACCGGGTCGACTATCACCCCGCCTACCACCGCATCATGGCCATCGGGCTCGACAACGGCCTGGCCAGTCTGACCTGGTCGGGCCGGCCCGGCGGCAGGGTCGCCCGCTCGGCGATGATGTTCCTGCACAATCAGTTCGAAGCCGGCACGATGTGCCCGATCACCATGACCCACGCCGTGGTCCCGGCACTGCGCGCCCAACCCGAAGTGGCCGCGGAATGGGAGCCGCGGGTGCTGGCCTCGCGCTACGACGAGCGCTTCGTGCCGGCGGAACAGAAGCGCGGCGTTACGCTTGGCATGGCCATGACCGAAAAGCAGGGTGGCTCGGATGTGCGCTCGAATTCGACCCGGGCGACGCCCCTGGGCAAGCCCGGCGCCGGCCGGGAATACGAACTGGTAGGCCACAAGTGGTTCTGCTCGGCGCCGATGTGCGATGCCTTCCTGACCCTGGCGCAGTCCGACGAAGGCCTGAGCTGCTTCCTGGTGCCGCGCTTCCGTCCGGATGGCTCGGCCAATCCCTTCCGCATCATGCGGCTCAAGGACAAACTCGGCAATCGCTCCAACGCCTCGTCGGAAATCGAATACCCGGGTACCTGGGCGGTCATGGTCGGCGAACCGGGACGCGGCGTAGCCACCATCATCCGAATGGTCGCGGAGACGCGCCTGGACTGCGTGATCGGCTCGGCCTCACTGATCCACAAGGGGGTGGTCGAGGCCATCCACCACGCGCGCGGGCGCGAGGCCTTCGGCAACCGGCTGATCGACCAGCCGCTGATGGGCAACGTGCTGGCCGACCTGTCGATCGAATCCGAGGCCTCGCTGAGCCTGGCGATGTTCCTCGCCGGTCGCTTCGAGCGCGCCAGCGGCGGCGACGAGCAGGCCGAGCGCCTCGCCCGCATCGCCACACCCGTGGCCAAGTACTGGGTGTGCAAGCGCGCCGTCGGCGCGATCAACGAGGCCCAGGAATGCCTGGGCGGCGCCGGCTACGTGGAGGAGTCGATCCTGCCGAGGCTCTATCGGGAGGCGCCGGTCAACGCCATCTGGGAAGGTTCGGGCAACGTGCAGTGCCTGGACGTGCTGCGCGCGGCCCAGCGCGATCCGGGGTCGATGGACGCGCTGCTCGGGCATCTCGAACCGCACCGCGGCGACCACGACGGCATTGCCGGGCGTCTCGACACGGTCAAGCGGCTGATGGATCGTCCCGACGAAGCCCCCCAACAGGCGCGGGTCCTGACCGAGGCCCTGGCGCTCTGCCTGCAGGCCACGGTGCTGATCGAGGCCGGCAGCCCGCTGGCCGAAGCCTTCTGCGAAGCCCGGCTCACTCCCCGCGGTGCCGGCCTTCACGGCTCGCTGCCGGCGGGCGTCGACCGGACAGCGATCGTCGAGCGCGCCTTTCCGGCCTGAGCGCCCGTCTGCGCGGGTGGTTGAAAGCGCTGGAGGCCCGCTCCATGTTAGTTTGTTCACCAAACCAGAAAGCTAGGATCATCATGGAAATTGCCAACAACACCGTCGTCAGCATCGACTACACCCTGACCGGAGACGACGGCCAGGTCATCGACACCTCCGAAGGCCGGGAGCCGCTGCAGTACCTGCACGGCCACCAGAACATCATTCCCGGCCTGGAAAAGGCGATCGAGGGCAAGACCGAGGGCGACGAGCTGGAAGTGGCCGTCGATCCCGAGGAAGGCTACGGCCCCTATCGCGACGAACTGGTCCAGGACGTACCGAAGGATGCCTTCGCGGGCGTCGAAAAGGTCGAGCCGGGCATGACCTTCCGCGCCGAATCCAATGCCGGCCCGATGACGGTGACCGTCAAGGAAGTCGGCGACGAGTCGGTCACGGTCGACGGCAACCACATGCTGGCCGGCCAGGTGCTCAACTTCAAGGTCGCCATCAAGGGCGTGCGCGAAGCCACCGAGGAAGAAGTCTCCCAGGGCACCGTCGCGGCCTGATCGCTGCCGCTAAGAAGCAGGACTTTCCGAGGGGCCTCATCGCGAGGCCCCTTTTTTGTGGCCGCAAGCCGCCGCAGCACGCGGTGATTGCCCCTTCGGCGCTATCATCGAGGCTCTATCCGTTCACCGGATGATCGATGGCCGACTGGCATGCACTCGGGGTCGACGAGACCCTTCACAAGCTCGAATCCTCGCCCCGTGGCCTGGATGACTCGGAGGTCGAACGTCGTCAGGCGGAATTCGGCCCGAACCGCCTTCCGGGGCAGGCCGGACGGCCCTGGTGGCGGCGCCTGGCCGCCCAGTTCCACGATGTCCTGATCTACGTCCTGATTGCAGCCGCTGCGTTGTCGGCATTGACCGATCACTGGGTCGACGCCGCCGTGATCGCGGCGGTTGTGATCATCAACGCACTGGTCGGCCTGGTGCAGGAAGGCAAGGCCGAACGCGCCATGGAGGCCATCGGCCGGATGCTCGCGCTGCGCGCAAGGGTGCGGCGCGGGGATCGGCCCGTCACCGTGCCCGCCGCTTCACTGGTCCCGGGCGACATCGTCGCGCTGCAGGCCGGCGACCGCGTGCCCGCCGACATGCGCCTGATCGAATCGCACGGCCTGCGCATCGACCAGGCCGCGCTGACCGGCGAGTCGGTGCCGGTCGGGCGGCAAACCGAACCGGTGGCCGCAAACACCGATCTGGCCGAGCGCCGAAGCATGGTCTGGTCGGGCACCATGGTCGTCGGCGGCCAGGCCATCGGCGTGGTCACCGGGATCGGGCGCGACACCGAGCTAGGCCGCATCAGCACGCTGCTCGAGCAGGTCGAGCCGCTGTCGACGCCTCTGGTACGCCAGATGAACCGGTTCGGCCGGCGCCTGACCGGCCTCCTGCTGGCCCTGACCACCGCAATCATCGCCCTGGGCGTCGGTCTCCACGACATGGGCCTCGGCGAGGGTTTCCTCGCCGGCGTGGCGCTTGTGGTTTCAGCCATTCCCGAGGGCCTGCCGGCCATCATGACCGTTACCCTCGCGATCGGCGTACAGCGCATGGCCGCGCGAAAGGCCATCGTCCGGCGCTTGCCCGCGGTCGAAACCCTGGGTGCGGTCACCGTCATCTGCTCCGACAAGACGGGAACGCTGACGGGCAACGAACTGCGCGCCCGCGAACTGATCACCGCCGAAGGCAGCATCGCGCCCGGACAGCTTCCGGGTGCCGGCGAGACATTCAGGCGACTGGTCGAAGCGGCGCTGCTCTGCAACGACGCCGAGCAGGGCAGCGACCACAACGACCCCATCGAGGCCGCGCTGCTCGGCCTGGCCGAGCCGGCCGGCATCGACCTGGCGGCATTGCGGCGCAAGCGGCCGCGGACGGGGCTGCTGCCCTTCTCCTCGGAGCGCAAGCTGATGGCAAGCGCCCACGGCCAAACCCTCACGGTCAAGGGGGCGCCCGAGCGCATCCTGTCGCTGTGCGAAAGCACGGCCACCGCTTCGGGATCCATGCCCCTGGATGCCGCCGGATGGCACGAGCGGCTGGATGGCCTGGCCGAGAAAGGGCTTCGCGTGCTCGCTGTGGCCGCCGGAAAGTCGGATGGCGCCGGCGCAGCACTCGACGAGTCCCGCCTGAGCGACGCCGGCCTGCGCCTGCTCGGGCTGGTCGCATTCTCCGACCCGCCCCGGGCGGAAGTGCCCGAGGCCGTCGCCGCCTGCCGGCGGGCCGGCATCCAAGTGAAGATGATCACCGGCGATCACGCTGCAACGGCTCGCGCCGTCGCCGAGGAGCTGGGCATGGCCGGGGACCAGCCACCAGTCACCGGCCAGGAACTCGAGCGGCTCGACGAGCGGGCGCTGGCCGAACGAGTGCGCGTTTCCCACGTGTTCGCGCGAACCGCGCCCGAGCACAAGCTCCGCCTCGTCGAGGCGCTCCAGGCCAACAGTGAAGTGGTGGCGATGACCGGCGACGGCGCCAACGACGCGCCGGCCCTCAAGCGCGCCGACATCGGCGTAGCCATGGGCATCAAGGGGACCGAAGCCTCCCGGCAGGCGGCGGCCATGGTACTGGCCGACGACAACTTCGCCTCCATCGCCGCCGGCGTCGAGGAAGGGCGCGGCGTCTACGCCAACATCCGCAAGTCCCTGCTTTTCATCCTGCCCACCAATGCCGCGGAATACATCGTCGTTTCACTCGCGGTCCTCGCGGGCATGGCCCTGCCGGTCACGCCGGTGCACATTCTCTGGATCAACATGGTCACGACCGTGACCCTGGCCCTGGCACTGGCCTTCGAACCCGCCGAGGAAGACGCCATGCGCCAGCCCCCGAGGCCGCCCGGGGAGGGCTTGATCAACCGCTTCGTGGCCATTCGCATCGTCTGGTTCGGTCTGGTGTTGATGGCGGCCACCTCCGGACTGTTCCACTGGGAAATGGCCGCCAGCGGCGAGGAGCTGCTGGCAAGGACCCTGGCGGTAAACATGCTGGTCGCCGGGGAGGCGATCTACCTGTTCAACTGCCGGCAGTTGCTCGCACCGGGATTCACGCCCGGGACCCTGGGAACGAACCCGGTCGCACTGGCGGCCATCGGCGCGCTGATTGTCCTGCAGCTGGGGTTCACCTACCTGCCCGCGGCGGCCGAAGTCTTCGGCACGGCCCCGCTGAGCGCCCGTCACTGGCTGACGATCGCCGCGCTTGCCCTGCCCATCGCAGCGCTCGTGGAACTGGAAAAGGCCCTGTGGCGCGCAAGCCTCGGGCGCCGACGCGAACCGATCGAATCGCAGATCGACAACCGGACGGACGCCTGATCCCGGAACGGTTCAAAGGCGGCTTGAATGACTGACCCGCGGCACCAGCAAAGCCGGCACCACGAGAACGTAAGCCATCACGACGACCCCCATGGTGAACTGACCGACTCCGGCCTCGAACGCCATTCCCAGCACGATCGGTCCGATAGCCGTCGACACCACCATCAGCGCAGCGTAGACACCCCGGATCATTCCCAGCCGCGCGGTGCCGAACAACTCCACCCAGACCGCCCCGCAGACGACGCCGTTGACGCCCGCAGTCAGCCCCAGGCCGGCGAACATGAGCCACATGGCGGCCTGCGACGGCAGAATACCGAGCCCGAGAACGCCGACGCCCAGTGGCAAAAGATAGGAACGCAGCAACGCCCGGGCGCTGAAGCGGTCAACCAGCCGACCGCCGGCGAAGGCGGCCAGTGCCTGCATCCCCGCGAAGAGCACGAATCCGGAGGCCACGGCCGCCAGCGACCAGTCCAGTCGCTCGGCCAGGGTGCCCTGGTGCAAGAACAGCGCGGTAACCACGAAGGGCGAAACCAGGGCGACCGCAAGCACCCGCAGGAACCGGCCGTTGACGAACAGGCTCCTGCGCGAGCGTACCGATGTATCGATATCGCCGACTTCCCCGGCCTCGGGCTCGACATGCCCGACCAGGGGCCGCGCCAGGCCGAAAAGGGCCGGCAGCGCCAGCAGGGCGACACCGGCCGCGGCGCAAAACCAGATCTCGCGCCAGTCCAGCCAGCCCATCAGGGCAGCAACGCCCGGCGGCAGCAGCGCCTCGCCCAGGATGAAGCCGTAGGTCGCCATCGCGACGGCCCGGCCGCGCCCGGCAACCGCGTAGCGGCCGGCGGCCACGACGGCCAGGTGCCCAGCCAGCCCCTGCCCCGCCAGGCGGAGCAGGAACAGGCCGACGAAAAGGCCGGCGACGCCGGGAGTGAGGCCGACCAGGGCCGCGCCCACCGCCAGCATGGCCATGGTCACGACGATGGCCCGGCGCATGGCCAGGCGGTCGGCCATCGCGCCGAGCCAGAACATGCTCAGGCCGCTGATCAGCGTGGCCGTGCCGTAGAGCGTGCCCAGCGCCGACTCGCTCAACCCGAACTCGGCGCGGAAGTCCGCGCCGAACAGGCCGATGTAGAAGGTCTGGCCGAAAGAGGAGCAAAGGGCGGCCAGGAATGCGAAGCGGCCCGCCGGGGGCAGGCCGCCGCGGCGATCCTCAGGCATGCACCACCCTCCCCGGCCGCTGCAGGACCGGGCATGTCGTCTTGCCGGAAACCATGGCGCCAGTATAGAGCGCCGCGCCGATTGGCGCGGCGCTCGTGCCTTGATTACTCGAATGCGCCCTTGAGCTGGAGCCAGGCGGTGCGTCCCGGTTCGGGAATCCGGCCGGCCAGCGCACCCAGCTCGGCCGCCCCGCGCTGCAGGTGCTCGGCATAGCGGCGATCGAAGACATTGTCCAGGCCGGCGGTCAGGGTCCAGCGTCCAGCCAGGTGACGGCCGACATAGAACGAAGTCACGGCAAACCCCGGGGTGGGCGTGGTATCCAGCGAGTAGATCGTGCCGTACCCGGGATGAATCCGGTCCTGCCGGGCCACGGCGCGCAGCAGGGCGCCGCCGAACCAGTGCGCGTCATCGTAGTCGACGCTGAACGTCGCCTCCAGCGGCGGCGTCTGGGCCAGCGGCCTGCCATCGCTGTCGTTGTCCGAACGTACCCAGGCCAGGCTGCCGCCCACGCTGAAGCGCTCATCGAGCGCAAGGCGCCAGTCCGCCTCGGCACCGAAGGTGGTGGCATCGACGCTGCGCGCCTCCGCCGGCTCCAGGCCGGGCGCGATGATCAGGATGTAGTCGTCGAGCTTTCCGTAGAAAAGCGACAAGGTGGCGCTCAGTCGCCGACCGCGGTAGCGGGCACCGGCATCGAGCTGCGTCAGGACCTCGCTGCCAAGATCGAACAAACGCTCGCGCTCCCAGTAGTCAGGCGCTCGTTCAGCACGACCCAGCCCGGCGTAGAAGGCCAGTGGCTGATCGGCGAGACGGTGCTCATAGCGCGCGAAGCCGCTGAGCTGCCGTCCGCTCTGACGCTGTCCGGCAGCCGCACCGCCGAAGCCGTCAAGCAACGCGCGGCTGCTGCTGCGGTCGATGCGAACCCCCCAGACCGTCTTGCGGCGATCGTCCAGGGATCGCTCGAGTTCGACGAATGCGCCGGCATCGGTGAATCGCGCGGTGTCTGCTCGGGGCGTTTCGTCGAAGCGGACCACAGCCGGCCCGCGCAGCATGCCGTCGCGGTGACGGTTGCGCATCCAGTCGACACCGGCGTGCACCACCAGGTCATCGGCCGGCTGCAGCCGACCGACCAGGCGCGCGCCCTGGGTGCGCCGATCGGGGAAACGCACCATCGGCATCATCGGCGACTCGCGCAGCGTGTAGTTGTCCATGACGTGGTCGACGTCGTTGCGGAACAGCAGCAGCTCGAGCTCGCGAAGCCAGGGCGTGATGTCTTTTCGCACGATCCGCAGGCTGTATCCGCTGCGGTCGAAGCGAGTGCCGTCCATCATGCGGTCGTCGTAGGCGGCTTCGCCGTCGCTGCGCTCGATGCCCAACTCGACGCGGGTGTCCTCGTCCGGCGTCCAGCCGGCCAGGAGGCTGCCGCTCCAGCGTTCGTATTGCGAGTGGATGCGTTCCCCCGATCCGTCGCGGTAGTCGTCGCGACTCGACCAGGTGCCGATGAAACGGGCATAGCCGCCCTGCCCGCCGAGCAGCACCTCACCGGTACCGTCGCGCCGGTCGAAGCTGCCGACAGTCGCACCGAAGTAGCCACGCTGCGTCGGACCCTCGAAGGCCGGATCCTCTCGATCGAAGCGCACGACACCCGCCGCGGCCACGCCATGGCGAACCGACTGCGGTCCCTTGATCACCTCGATGCGATCAAATGCTTCGGGGTAGACGTAGGCCGTGGGCGGGTCCATCCGCGAACCGCAGCCGCCCAGCACCGTGGCATCGTCGAGCAGGATGTTGAGACGCGACCCGCCCAGGCCGCGCAGGGCAGGATCGCCGCTGGTCCCGCCCTTGCGCGAGAGCGCAAAGCCCGGAATCGACTTCAGGTAGGAGCCGCCGTCATGCGCGGGCAGGGGCAGGCGCGGCTGGCGCGGGTCCGTCGTGACGCGGTAGGGATCGCTCATGATCGGCGCAGTCACCACCACGGGGCTGAGCGCGAGCCGCGCCTGCAGAAGTTCGGCGACCGTCGGCTCGTTCGACGCTGCTTCTTCCCGCTCTTCGGCGCCAGCGACGGGGACTTCGCCGGCCCATGCGGGCAGGCAAAGCATGGCGGCCAGCAGGCCGCCGGAGACATGATTTCCCATTTGGATACTTCCTCTTGCTGATCAAACGCGAGCGAAGCGGCCGGAGCCATTCGCTCGCTTACATCGGATTCGATTCGTTCAGCAGGGAAGTCCCGGCGGTGCGCGAACGCGTGGCAGCCCGGTGACGGCATGGTCCGGCGGGCACTCGATCGGGGCCACCGTGGACCCGACGGCCGGGTATCGCGTCGGCAGGGAAGGCCCGCACGGCAGCAGCGCACCGGGGAAGAATGCATGGGCCCAGGGGCATTCGACAGCGAGCGAGGCCTCGACCTCGACCGGCTCTCCGGTTTCCGGGTCGATGACCACGGTCACCATGCCCTCGGGGGTACACAGGGTGACGGCACCGTCCTCGCCGGGCATGAAGCCTTCGGCCACCAGCGAACGCAGCAGGACCGCCGCCAGGATCAGAATCGTCAGCCAGGTCCGATCGGCGTTGTGCAAGCTGTCGCTCCGACGGGCCCTTGCCGGGCGCCAGGTTCGTCCAGGTCGGAATTATAAGCTTTTTCTTATGGAGCCAGGCGCGATTGCACCGCCGCATGGGCGGGCACAGTGTCGGAAGCGATGGGCACCGCCAGGCGTGCATGCCGAAGGCCGCAAGCACGCTGAACCCGGAGCATTGCCGTTCAGGAACGCCATGCTGATCCGAAGCCGGGAAGCGCGCTGATCAATCGCCCCGGTTGATCTGTCGCAGCTTGCGGCGCTCGCGCTTGTCGGGCCGGCGCGAGGGCGCCACACCGGCCGCCTGCTTGAGGCGACGCTCTTCGGCCAGTCGCTCGCGCGCCGCGCGACTCGCCCCGGTCTCGGTGTACATGGCCTGGGCCAGTGGGGCGGATACCCGCTTTTCGCCGATTTCATCGACCACCACTTCGAAGCGCACCTCGCCCTTGGTGATCTGCAGCCGGTCGCCGCAACGCACCAGGCGCGAGGCCTTGGGCGAAGCCCCATTGATCTCGACCTTGCCGCCCTTGATCGCCTGCTGGGCCATGCCCCGCTTCTTGAAGAAGCGGGTGGCCCAGAGCCATTTGTCGAGTCGTACGGCGTCGGTCACGGTTGGTTCGTTGGGTCGTTGGGTCGTTGGGTCGTTGGCAGCTTTCTCGCCTTTGGCCTTTGGCCTTCAACCCGACCTGCGATCGTCCGCGCCTTCTTCGAGATGCTTGAGGCGCTGGTTGATCGAGCGCAGTTCGGCCAGAAGCTCGCGGCGCTCCAGGTCCTCTTCGTCCTGGTGGATGGACTGGGTGGCGGTCACGATGATCGCAATGAAAAGGTTGAGCACCATGAAGCTCGAGACCAGGATGAAGGGCACGAAGAAGGCCCAGGCCCAGGGATAGGCGTCCATCATCGGGCGCGCGATGCCCGACGACCACGATTCCAGGGTCATGATCTGGAACAGCGCGAACAGGCTGCGCCCGAGGTTGCCCCAGTACTCGGGGAACTGCTCACCGAAGAGCATCGTACCCATGACGGCGAACACGTAGAACACCAGCACCAGCAGCAGCGCCGTCCAGCCCATGCCGGGCAATGCGCGCAGCAGGGATTCGATGATGACCCTGAGCTTGGGCACCTGCGAGAGCAGGCGCAGTACGCGCAAAACGCGCAGCGCGCGCAGGATCTCCAGCGGACCGGCCGCGGGCACCAGCGCGATGCCGACGACCAGGAAATCGAAGACGTTCCAGCCGGATTTGAAGAAGCGCGGCCCGAAGGCGACCAGCTTGAGCGCAATCTCGACGATGAAGGCGCCCAGGATGGCGGTGTTGAGCGCGATCAACGCATCACCGAAGCGCGCCATCACGGCCGGAGAGGTCTCCAGGCCGAGCACCACGGCGTTGACGATGATCAGCGCGATGATGAAGCGGCTGAAAGCCGGGCCCTCGACCCTTCGACCGAGTCGCTGGCGCCAGCCGCCGCCGGGGGCGGCCGAAGCGATCGCCTCCCCGTCAGGCCGAGGCGGCATCGTCTTCGCTCGATTCACCCTTTCCGCCGAGCGCATTGACCAGCAAGGCGTTCACTCGCCGCACGTAGCCGGCCGGGTCGGCCAGCTCGCCGCCCTCGGCCAGCAGGGCCTGGTCGAATAGCAGCTGCGAGAGCTCGCCGAATCGGGCCTCGTCCGTCTCGTCGGCCATGGCTTGCAGCAGGGGATGTCCGGCGTTGATCTCAAGATCGGGCTTCGAATCCGGCACGTCCTGTCCGGCCTGACGCAGCATCTTTTGCATCTGCAGGCTCATGGCGTTGTCGTCGCTGACGATGCAGCCCGGCGAGTCCGTCAGGCGACTGCCGGCCGTGACGTTGCCGACCTGCTCACCGAGGACCTGCTTGATGCGACCGGCAAGCGTCTTTGCCGACTCGTCCGGTTCGGCCTCGTCGGTATCGAGGTCGAGCTTGCCGCTGGCCGCGGACTTGAGCTGCTTGCCCTTGTACTCATGGAGGTGGGCGACCAGCCACTCGTCGATCCGGTCGGTCAGCAGCAACACTTCAATGCCGCGCTTTCGGAACGCCTCCAGGTGCGGGGAGTTCTTCGCCACCTTCAGGCTGTCGGCGGTGAGGTACCAGATCGTGTCCTGGCCTTCTGCCATATTGTCGATGTAGGCATCCAGCCCGACGCCCTCGTCGTCGGACTTGCTGGAAGCGAAACGCAGCAGCGAGGCGATCCTTTCGCGCTGCTCGAAGTCCTCGATCACGCCTTCCTTGAGCACGCTGCCGAAGGCGGTGTGGAATTTCTCCCAGGCTTCGCCGCCCTCTTCGGCCAGTCTCTCGATCAGGTCGAGTGAGCGTTTGATCACCGTGGCGCGGATCTTCTTCAGCAGGGGGTCGTCCTGCAGGATCTCGCGCGAGATATTGAGCGGCAGGTCGGCCGAGTCGATCACCCCGCGCATGAAGCGCAGGTAGCGCGGCACGACCTGCTCGGCCGCATCCATGATGAACACGCGCTGGATGTAGAGCTTGACGCCCTCGCGCTCGTCGCGGTTGATCAGCATGTCGAACGGCGCCTGCGAAGGCAGGTAGAGCAGCAGGCTGTATCGCTGGCTGCCCTCGACGTGGTGGTGCGCCCAGCTCAGCGGCTTCTCTTCGTCGCCGGTCAGGCTGGTGTAGAACTCCTGGTAGTCCTCGTCGGACAACTCCGACTTGGCCCTGGCCCATAGCGCCTTGGAGTCGTTGACCGTTTCCGGGGCTTCGTCCTTGGCTTCGTCCTTGCCGGCCTCGCTCAGGCGGATCGGAAAAGCGATGTGGTTCGAGTAGTGACGGATGATGCGCTTGAGCTGCCACTCCGAGAGCAGGTCCTTGTGCTCGTCGCGCAGCGTCAGGGTGATCGTCGTGCCCTGCGCCTCACGTTCGATCGGCTCGAGCTGGTACTCGCCCTCGCCGCTCGAGGTCCAGCGCACGGCCTTGGCCGCCGGCTCGTCGGCACGCCGGGTCTCGACGCTGACCTCCGAGGCCACGATGAATGCCGAGTAGAAGCCCACGCCGAACTGACCGATCAGCGCGGCGTCCTTCTGCTTGTCGCCCGACAGGGACTCGAGGAACTGCTTCGTGCCCGACCGGGCGATGGTGCCGAGATTGTCGATGACCTCTTCGCGGCTCATGCCGATGCCGCGGTCGCATACCGTCAGGGTGCCGGCTTCGGCGTCGAATCGCACATCGACGGCGAGGTCCTGGTCGAGGCCCTTGAGCGATTCGTTGGTCAGCGCCTCGAAACGCAGCTTGTCGCAGGCGTCGGAGGCGTTCGAAATCAGTTCACGAAGGAAGATCTCGCGATTGGAATACAGCGCGTTGATCATCAGCTTGAGCAGCTGATGAACTTCGGTGTCGAAGCGGCGGGTCTCGGGGGCGTTGGCTTCACTCATGGCGGCGTCGAGTCAGTGGTTCGCGATGCTCACGAAGTGGGAACAAACACCCCGGCTTTCAAGTCTCGGCCTAGTATTCCTCGATACCGAGCACTTCCTTGCCCTGGCGGAATTTCACATCCACCGGAATCCCGGCGGCGTCGATGCGATCGAGGTCGGATTGCAGCGCCTCGCCGATGACGCCCAGCTCCTCGAGCATTCGGCCGGCCTTTTCGTAGTCGCCGTCGCCCTGCATCACCAGGATTTCGCGCGAGAGCGCGTCGATGGCCTCGCTGAAGCGCTCGGGGACGACACGGTAGTGGCCGTTGTCGTCGCGCTCGAAGGCGCCGAAATCCTCGAAGTAGTTGAATCGCATCATGTTGGCCCGGCCGTGCGCGCTCGAGGCGCCGAAACGAACCGAGCGGAAGATACCGGCCAGGAAGGTGACGTAATAGTCCATGATGTCGCCCTCGATCTCGCCGGCTTCGTGGAGTTCTCGCACCATGTACAGTCCGAGCACGTCGGCCTTTCCTTCCTCGTGCGGGCTGGCATGCTCCTTGAGCGCGGCGCGCACGGTGCCCTCGCCCTCGACCAGGTTCTTGATGCCCAGACCGTGGGCCACCTCGTGGAACATCGTGTTGCCGAAGAAGGCGTCGAAGCCGATGTGCTCGCGCTGATCCTCGGCGATGACCACGTCGGCGATGGGTACCAGGATGCGATCGTACTTGGCACGCATTGCGTTCTTCAGCTGGGACCGGCGCGTCCCCTTGGCCAGCTGCACCTCCTCGTCGTTGGGCAGATTGACCGCAATGGTCTTGGAGCCGGCGTTGGAGTCGCCCGCGTAGTAGACGACATCGTAGGCGTTGAGCTCGGCCTCACTGCCGGGCTGCTCGGCCTTGTAGGCCTCGGGCACGGGCAGGTTGCGCTGCAGTTCGGGCAGGAACTCGGCGAAGCGGGCCAGGCGCTCGCTCCACTCCAGGTCCTTGATCAGCACATAGGCCTCGAAGGCCGCCTTGTAGCCGTAGCGCTGGTCCTCGTAGGTCTCGATCGGGCCGTAGATCAGGTCGACCTTGTTGTCCGATACGTCCATCCAGGCCAGGTCGGAGGGCTGGTAGCGGTTGGTGCGAAGCGCATCCGCCCTCAGCCGCAGATAACGCGCGAAGCTCTCGTTCTCGGCCAGCTCCGCGGCCCGCTCGAGCATCTCCGCCGCATCGGCCAGACGCTCCGCGTAGAACTCGTTGTAGGGCTCGACCGTCAGCTCGCCAGCGTCGTTGCGGCGGACCAGGCTGTAGAGATCGTCCTTACGGCGGTCTTCGAGCGCCTCGAATTCGGCGTCGGTCATGTCCGCCGGGTAGAAATTGGCGCCCGGCGGCTTCGGACCGTAGCCGGGCACGAAGGGGCGGTTGCCGGCCAGGCGGTCCCAGGGACCGTAGTTGATGCGGGCGAACTCGCGCGCGGCCTCATCGTCGATCTCCTCGAGCAGGGCATCGCGGTTACCGAAGGCCTGGTGCCAGAACAGGTCGTCCATGATCCGGCTGGCGTCGATCAGAACGGCGACCATCTCTCGCTGCTTGTCGCTGAGATGACTCAGGTTCGCTTCGAGCGTGAACTCCGAGTAGATCCCGGGCCGGGGTTCGGCAACATCCACGGCTTCTTCTGGAGGCGGGCCGTCTTCGGAGGCGGCGGGCTGCTCGACGGCCACTTCGCCGGCCGCGCCCGTCGCTGCGTCCGGGCTTGCGGCTTCGTCCTGGGCACCGCCGCAGGCGGCAAGAAAGAGGCAAACGAAAACACTCAGAATCGTCTTGTTCATTGACCGGACTCCATCGGCATACGGTACGACACAGGCGGGCATTCTAACCGCCGGCCGGGCCCGGTGTTTGCAACCGATCGCCGCCCCTCGCATAATTGGCGCCCCGGCTGCGGGCAAAACCCGGCCGAAAACGGGTGCTTGGCGCCCGGATACCGACAACAACAAGAGCGATACCAGCGCATGCGGCAACGCTATCATGTCACCATCACCGACTACCGGGGCTCGCGTCATTTCACCCTCGACCAGCTCGTCCGCCGCGTGATCGCGGGATCGGCCGTCGGCCTGGCGGTCATACTGGTCGTCGGCGCGGCCAGCATCCTGCTGCTGTCGAGCCGCGTCGGTTCGCTCAACGGACAGGTCGCGGAGCTGGCGGCCGAAAAGCAGGCGATCCGCGCCGACAAGGAGCGGCTGGCCGAACAGCGCAGGCAGCTCGAACGCGAAGTCCAGCGCCGCAGCCGCGAACTGGCCGTGCTCGGCAGCGAAGTGCAGCGAATCGAGACCCTTGTGGGCCTGGAGCCGGCCGACGACCGCCCGCTTGCGCAGCGCGTCGACATTGCCGCGCAGACGGCCTTCGAGAAGCGCCTGATGCTGCGTTCCATTCCGAGCGGCTTTCCGGTCCAGTCCGGCCGCGTGACCAGCGATTTCGGCATGCGCCACCACCCGATCCACGACCGCGAGGCCCTGCACGGGGGCGTCGACCTGCGCGCCCGGCGCGGCACGCCGATCTACGCCACCGCCGACGGCGTGGTCGAGTGGGCGGCCATGCACCAGAGTTCCGGCCTGGGCAAGATGGTCAAGGTGGTCCACAACTACGGGTTTTCGACCATCTACGGCCATCTCGACGATATCGAGGTGAACTCCGGAAGTTACGTCAAGCGCGGAGACCTCCTCGGTTACTCGGGCAACACGGGCCAGTCAGCGGCGCCTCACCTGCACTACGAAGTGCGCTACCTGCAGCGTCGCCTCGACCCCTCACCCTTCCTGCGCTGGTCGCTGGAGGAATACGACGTACTGTTCAGCGAAGAGGATCGCGTTCAATGGGAATCATTAACCGAAGTCGTCCGGACGGCAGCCAGCACGCCGGAACGACCGTCATTGCAGCAGGTTCAAAGTTTGTCGGCGACCTTGCCCTGAGCGACAACCTGCACGTGGACGGCCGAATCGAGGGCGCGGTTCACTCCGAAGCGGAAGTCGCCATCGGCCAGGGAGGCAGCATCGACGGTGAACTCAAAGCCGATCACATCGTGATCAGCGGCAGCTTCGAGGGCAACATCGACGCCAAGCGCCTGGAGATCGTCGCCGGTGGCCGGGTCCACGGCGACGTCACCGTGGCCGAACTCGTCATCGAACCCGGCGCCCTGTTCAACGGCAACAGTCGCATTCGCGAATCCGAGGCCGTCGGCAAGCGCAAGACGGAGAAACCGACCACCGGGGCCGGCAGCGGCGGCGAAGAGGCGGCCAAGGCCGGTTGACGCGATTGCCCGCCTTTGGGGGAAGCGGACGGTTTGAAACCGGAGCGTCCCGAAACGCAAAAAGGCCAGCCGCCCGGCTGGCCTTTTTGCGTTCGGAGCGTTGCTCGATTCAGGCGCGGGCGCGGTTGCGGCCGGAACCCGAAAGCTTTTCCTTGATGCGAGCGGCTTTGCCTTCCAGATTGCGCAGATAGAACAGCTTGGCGCGGCGCACCTTGCCCTTGCGCTTGACCTTGATCGATTCGATCAGCGGGCTGTAGGTCTGGAAAACACGCTCGACACCGGTGCCGTGGGACACCTTGCGAACGGTGAAAGCGGAGTTGACGCCGCGATTGCGCTTGGCGATGCAGACGCCTTCGAAAGCCTGCACACGCTGGCGATCGCCTTCGCGAACCCACAGGTTCACGGTGATCGTGTCACCCGCCGCGAAATCCGGAATCTCGCGTTCGGTCTGTTCCTTGTTGATCTCGTCGATGATATTGCTCATGACTGCTCGTTCCCATTGGCGCGTTGACTAGGAGCGCGTTCTTTTTGCCCCGCCCAGGGGCAGACAAGCCGGTAATTGTAACCGGTTTTTCAGCCCTTGTCTTGTTCTGCGTCCGAAAATTCTGCCAGTACCCGCTCGTCTTCGGCATCGAGACCGCGCAGGTCCAGCATGTCCGGCCGCCGGCGCCGGGTGCGCTCGATCGCCTGCGCGCGTCGCCATCGCTCGATCCGGGCGTGATCGCCGCTGAGCAACACCGGCGGCACATCCAGACCACGCCAGGACTCCGGGCGGGTGTAGTGCGGACAGTCCAGCAGGCCGTCGGAGAAGGAATCCTGCTCGGCCGACTGATCGTGACCGAGAACTCCCGGCAGCAGGCGCACGACCGCATCGATCATGACCGCAGCGGCCGGCTCACCGCCCGAGAGCACGAAATCGCCGATCGACCACTCCTCGTCGACCAGGGTATCCATCACACGTTCGTCGATGCCCTCGTAGCGACCGCAGACCAGGATCAGGCGTTCACGCCCGGCCAGTTCACGGACCGCGGCCTGGTCGAGGCGGCGGCCCTGCGGTGTCAGGCAGCCGACGAGGGCCTCGCCGTCGTCGCCCCGGGCCGACTCGATCGCCTGCGCCAGCGGCTCCGGGCGCATGACCATACCCGGACCACCGCCGTAGGGCCGGTCGTCGACGCTCTTGTGAACGCCGGGCGCGTAGTCGCGCGGATTCCAGCAGTGGAGATCGACCGTTCCGTCGGCTATCGCCCGGCCGGTCAGGCCGAGTTCGCGAAGCCCCCGAATCCAGTCGGGGAAGAGGGTCACCACATCGATGCGAGAGAGCATTGCTTCAGACCGGCTCGGTCCACTCGAGCGGCCAATCGACCGTGATGCGGCCACCGTCGAGGTCCACCTCGCGCACGAATTCGCCGGTGACGAAGGGAATCAGGACGGTGCCGCCCTCGCCGCGGATCTGTAGCACGTCGTGGGCGCCGGTTTCCTGCATCTTCTCGACGCGGCCGTAGCTGTGGCCCTCGAGGTTGACCACCTCCAGGCCGATCAGGTCGTGCCAGTAGTATTCGCCCGGCTCGGGCTCGGGCAGCGACGAGCGCGCGACGCGGATGACCTGCCGGCCCAGCGCCGTCGCCTGTTCAGGAGTGTCGATGCCGTGCAGCTTCACGACCAGCCGGGGGCCGGACTGCTGCCACTGCTCGATTTCGAGGGAGTCGCCGTGCTCGCCGAGGAGCCACGGCTGATAGTCGAAGATGGCGATGGGCGGCCGGGTGTCGGACCACACCTTGACCCAGCCGCGAACGCCCCAGGGGCCGTTGAACCGGCCGACTACGACCGATTCGTCCGACCGGCCCACGCGTTCAGGCCGCGGCCTGGGCCCGGCGTGCTTCGTTGGCGAGGTCGCGGACGCGCTCGGAAATCTGCGCACCCTGGCCGAGCCAGTAGTCGATGCGCTCGACGTCGAGGCGCAGGCGCTCGTCGTTGCCGCGGGCCACGGGGTTGAAGAACCCGAGCCGCTCGATGTTGCGGCCGTCGCGCGCGTTGCGGCTGTCGGTGACGACAATGTGGTAGAAGGGCTGCTTCTTGGCGCCGCCCCGGCTCATGCGAATCTTGACCATTTTCTCTCCTGAATCGCCCCGGAACCGCTGCCGGTTCCGTGACTTGCAATTGCTGAATTCGGCAAACTCGCCATTCTATCGGATTCCCCATGCGTTGGGAAGGGGCGAATGGCTAGGTTTCAGGGGTTCCGGGTTCTTTCCTGAAACCTGAAACCCTGAAACCTAAAACGGCATCCCGCCACCCCCACCCGGCATCCCACCGGGCAGGCGCTTCATCATCTTCGCCATGGCGCCCTTGCTGCCGACCTTCTTCATCATCTTCTGCATCTGCTTGTGCTGCTTGATCAGGCGATTGACGTCCTGGATCTGCAGGCCCGAGCCGGCCGCGATGCGGCGCTTGCGGGACCCCTTGATGATGTCGGGGTAGCGGCGTTCCTTGGGCGTCATCGAATTGATGATTGCGACCATGCGCCGGGTCTGCTTGTCGTCGACCTGCGACTTGACTGCATCGGGCAGATTGCCCATGCCGGGCAACTTGTCCATCAGCGCGCCCATGCCCCCGAGCTTGTCCATCTGAAGCAGCTGGTCGCGGAAGTCGTCCAGGCCGAATCGGCGACTGCCCTTGCCGACCTTGCCGGCCAGTTTCTTGGCCTGCTTCTGGTCGACCTTGCGCTCGACCTCCTCGACCAGGCTGAGCACGTCGCCCATGCCCAGGATCCGCGAGGCCAGGCGATCCGGATGGAAAGGCTCGATCCCGTCGATCTTCTCGCCGGTGCCGAGAAACTTGATCGGCGCGCCGGTGATGTGTCGAACCGAAAGCGCCGCACCGCCGCGCGCATCGCCGTCGGTCTTGGTCAGCACCACGCCCGACAGGGGCAATGCCTCGTGGAAGGCCTTCGCCGTATTGGCGGCGTCCTGGCCGGTCATGGCGTCGACCACGAAGAGCACCTCGGCCGGATCGACCGCGGCGTGGACTCGCCGAATCTCGTCCATCATCGCCTCGTCCACGGCCAGGCGGCCGGCGGTGTCGAGGATGAGAACGTCGGCGAACTGCTTGCGCGCGTGATCGACCGCGTCGGTGGCAATGCGCACCGGATCGGCAGTCTCCGCGGATCGGAAGAACCCCGCATCCACCTGTCCCGCCAGGGTCTCGAGCTGGTCGATTGCCGCGGGCCGGTAAACGTCGCAGCTCGACAGCATCACCTTCTTCTTGTGCCGCTCCTGGATCAGACGGGCGAGCTTGCCGGCCGTGGTGGTCTTGCCGGCGCCCTGCAGGCCCGCCAGCAGGATAACCACCGGCGCCTGGCGATCGAGAGCGAGCGGGGCCTGCTCGTCGCCCAGGACGTGCTTGAGCTCCTCGTGAACCACCTTGATGAGGGCCTGGCCGGGCTTGAGGCTCTTCGTGACCTCCTGCCCCACGGCGCGATCGTTGACCCGGGCAATGAACTCCTTGACCACCGGAAGCGCGACGTCGGCCTCCAGCAGGGCGACGCGCACCTCGCGCAGGGATTCGCGAATGTTGTCTTCGGTCAGCCGGCCGCGGCTGCGCAGCCGCTCCAGGGATCCGGAAAGTCGCTTACTGAGCTGGTCGAACATGAGAATGCTTCTTACGAGTCGTCATCGAGACATTATACTGGGCTCGAGTTTCTTTCATTCGGTCATCCTTGGACAAGAACGCTCTTTTCCACCTGTTGCCGATCGTCGTCTACCTGGGGGCGGCAGCCGACCTGGTGCTTGCCCAGGTTCTGGAACGGGGACAGTTTCGCAAAACCGGGCTGTGGTTCGCGGCCACGGGCGTCTTGCTGCACGGCTTCGCGCTCTCTCACGCCGTGGACACTCCCGCCGGCTGGGACGCCAACTTCGTCAACATGCTCTCGCTGGCCGCCCTCCTCATCATGGGCACGCTCGTGGCAACCGCTGCGGCCTGGGCCAGGGCCGGCGAGGCCTGCATCATCGCCGCTCCCGGCGCGGCGCTCTGCGTGGCGCTGCAGTGGCTGTTGCCGGTCGACGCGCTGATCCTCGGCGAAATCACGGTCACCGTGAGGCTGCACATCGTCAGTTCACTGCTCGCCTACAGCCTGCTCAGCATCGCCGCCATCAACGCCCTGATGCTCGCCGCCCAGGACTACGCCCTGCGCCACCCCCGCCTGGTGCGCCGGCTCGAGTTCCTGCCTCCCCTGACCGTCATCGAGACGATCATGTTCCGGCTGATACTGGCCGGCTGGCTGCTGCTGTCGCTGAGCCTGGCGACGGGACTCGTCTTCGTCGACAACCTCTTCGCACAGCACCTGGTGCACAAGAGCGCGCTGTCGATCCTGTCCTGGCTGCTGTTCGGACTGCTGTTGCTGGGACGCTGGCGCCTGGGCTGGCGTGGCCGCCGGGCCGTGCGCTGGACGCTGATCGCCATGACGGTGCTGGCCCTGGCCTATTTCGGCAGCAAGCTGGTACTGGAGGTCCTGCTCGATCGAAGCTGGCAGATGACGGCCGGTTCCTGAGGCGATATGACTGAAGCGCCCCTGTCCGCACTGTTCATCCTGCTGGCGGTCCTGATCGTTCTGTCCGCCTTCTTCTCGAGCTCGGAAACCGGGCTGGTCGCCCTCAACCGCTACCGCATGCGCCATCAGGCCAACAGCGGGCACCGCGGCGCGCGCCTGGCCCAGCGCCTGCTGGCCAAGCCCGATCGGATGTTCGGAATCATTCTGCTGGGCAACAACCTGGTCAACATCCTGGCCGCATCCGTCGCCACCGTCATCGCCATCCGGCTGCTCGGCGAGTCCGGCATTCTCGCTTCCACCCTCGCGCTGACGGCGGTCATTCTGGTGTTCGCCGAGGTCGCCCCCAAGACGCTGGCCGCCCTCAAACCCGAGCGAATCGCCTACCCGGCCAGCTATGTACTGGTGCCGCTGCTCAAGCTGCTCTACCCGGCCGTCTGGCTGGTCAACCTGCTCGCCGCCGCGCTCCTGCGGCCCTTCGGAGCCCACCGGGCGGGAAGCGCCCAGGACTCCATCAGCCGCGAGGAGCTGCGCACCCTGGTCAAGGAGGGAGGCCGGCACATTTCGCTCGACCACCGGCAGATGCTGATCAATATCCTCGATCTCGAGCACGGTTCGGTCGACGATGTGATGGTGCCGAGGCAGGACATCGTCGGCATCGACCTGGAAGCCGACTGGGAAGAGATCCTGCTCACCCTGGAGACCAGCATCTACACCCGGCTGCCGGTCTGGCGCGGCGACCTGGACAACATGATCGGCCTGCTGCACATTCGCTCGGTCCTGCCCGGGCTGACCCAGGGCCTGCTCAACCGCGACACGCTGGAAAAAGCCATTCGTTCACCCTACTTCGTCCCCGAGGGCACACCGCTGACCCAGCAACTGCTGGAATTTCAGACGCGCGAGCGACGGCTCGGCCTGGTCGTCGATGAATATGGCGACATCCAGGGCCTGATTACGCTCGACGACATCCTCGAGGAAATCGTCGGCGAGTTCACCAGCGAACGCCGCCACCGCCAGCGCATGGTGCGCAAGCTGGAAAACGGCGACTGGATCGTCGATGGTGGCGCCACCGTTCGCATGCTCAACCGGCGATTCGACTGGAACCTGCCCATCACCGGCGCCAAGACCCTCAACGGACTGATCCTGGAACACCTCGAGTCGCTGCCCGACGGCCGCACCAGCCTGCGCATCGGCCCGCACACTTTCACCATCGTCGACATGGTCGACAAGCGGATTCGGAAGGTGCAGGTCAGGCAGGTGAGGGGCTAGGTTTCAGGTTTCAGGTTTCAGGTTGCAGGTTGCAGGTTGCAGGTTAAAGACCGGGTTCCGGGTTCCGGGTTCCGGGTTCGGGACGGCACCGGGTTTTCCGGCGTGCGGCATGCACGGCGCAAGGATTGTCGGCAACGATCCCGAAGCTTCACCAAACGCTCCTGAACCCTGAACCCTGAACACTGAACCCCTTCTTTTCACCCTTCCGTCATCGCCACCAACTGCGCCACCAGCCGGGGCCAGTCGACCAGCCGCCGGTGGCCGACCACGTCGAGATGCGGCAGGCCCCGCCCCTCCACGATGTAGAAGCCGCCCGATTCGTGCGGGGCGACGCCGTCGATGTGGCAGATGTTGCGGTCGAGGCGACAGGCCAGCCCGGCCCGCCGGTAGGGGAATTCTTCGAACATGCGCAGCACGGTCGCGCCCAGCGCCGCCGCGCCGCCGCCCAGTCGGGAGAGGTTTTCCACCGCGCGCTGGCTGATGCGCCGGCTCGGTACGTCCTCATGCGTATACAGACGGGCATCCATTGCCACCGGGCGCCAGTCGAGCAGGCGCAGATCGCGCATCCAGCCCGAGACCTCGCCTTCCATATGGCCGAAGTTGAACGCGCCGGTCAGCTCGGCGAGGTCGAGCCGCTCGATCTCGACCTGGGCCGCCAGCGCCGGCAGCGAACCGAAGGGCCGCTCGATGACGAGGTCGCCGAGACGAATCCCGCCCGAGAAGGCCCGGATATCGATGCCGCCGGAGAAGGCAATTCGATCGCCGCTGACCTGCACTCCGGGAAAGCTGCCCGACAGTTGCCCGGAAAACGTAGGGAAGCCGAGCATCTCGGTCAGTGCCGACAGCTCCAGGGGGGCGATATGCGCATCCAGGGTCAGCGAGCGCTGCGCGGAATCGGCGCCCTGAACAGCCAGGCGCTCGACCACGAAGGCGCCGTCGAGCAGCGGAAGCCTGAGGGGCTCGATGAGCCCCCACGCCGAGGGCTCGCCCGCCGCCGCGAGGCGGGAGCTGCCGAAAGCGAGGCTGAACAGTTCGAGTGCATCCCAGGTCAGCTCGGCCCGCAGATCGTCCTTGGAGCGGTCGAAGGAGCCCTCGAGCGAATCGATGGCGGCCCGTCCGGCCGCATCGCGAACGTCGACGGCCTCGAAATCCACGCGGAAGGACTGCAGGTCGCCCGAACGCCAGGCAAGGGCGGCCGAGACTTCGCCATCGGTCTCGAGATCGCCGAAACCGCGCGACGAAGCCAGCCCGTCGCCCCAGCGCCGCCACGCCCCCGGAAACTCGAGACGGGCGCGCTCGACAATCAGCTCGGCCAGGCGCCAGCCGCCCTCCCCCATTGCCAGCGTGAAGCCACCGTCGGCCTCGACCAGCCCGCCGTCGTCGAGAGCCAGCGAATCGACCTGGATCCGCCTGCCGTCAGCCACGCTGCCGGACAGCTCGAGTTCGAGCGGGCGCTCGGGAGACGGCAAGTAAACCGGGCCGGCCAACAGTTCACCGGCACGCTGCGACAGCGCCGCCGAAAAGCCGAGCTCCCCGAGGTCGCCGAGGTCCTCGACCTCCCCGCGAAGCGACACCGCCAGCCCGGCGCCGGCGACCAGCCCGTCGGGGCGATCGAAAGCGCCGTCGGCCAGCGCGAGGTCGAACGACAAGCCGCCCGATTCGACTTCGATCTGTCCGTCGAGCCTCCCTTCCAGCACGCTCAGGCCCATCGCCTCCACGAGGGAACCGGGCGGCGAAGTCAGGTCGAAGCCCTGCAGCATGACGCGGACGCCGGGCAAGGGCGAACCGGACGGGTCGGGCCAGCTGAGCGATCCGGTCAGGGTGTCGCCCTCCAGTGCAAAGGCAAGATCGGACGCCCCTTCCGGCCGCAGCAGCCGCCCGGCAAGTCGACCGGCACCGTCGGCGCCGAGCCATTCGAACTCCCCCTGATGACACCAGGGCAGGCCGGCACGCAAACCGCCGACGGCGCAGTCGATGGCGACCGAACCGCGCCAGTCCTGCCACGCCAGTCCGTCGACGCGCAACCGCCATTGCGACGCCCCATCGGGTTCCGGACCGCCTCCAGGAAGGTAGACGAGGGACGCCGATCGCCAGCTGAGCGGACCGGCGCGCCCGTCACCCGATTCGAGTTCGAGCCGGCTTTCCGCATCCGCACGCGCGGTGAGCGCCAGCAGCATGACCAGGAACACCAGGGGCGGCATAAATGCGGTTTGTCGGGCGACGACGCTCGGGTAAGATGACCGCCATGAGCAAAGGGACATCACGTTATTCGATCGAGTCGCTCAGCGTTTTGGTCGTCGATGACCACCGCATCAACCGCGAGTTTCTCGGAACCGGCCTGGGACGCGTGGTCGGACAGGTCGCGCTGGCCGAGGACGGTCCGGGGGCCATCGGACTTTGCGAGCAGGAAGATTTCGACGTCATTCTGATGGATCTGCACATGCCGGGCATGGACGGTCTGGCTACGGCCAACAGGATACGCGATCTCGATCGCCGCTCCGCTCATGCCCAGATGGTGGCGCTGACCGCCGACGCCCGGCCGGAGGAAAGACTCAGGCTGCTCGAGGCCGGCTTCGACGACTACCTCAACAAACCCATCAACATTCCCGACCTGGTCGAGGCCATTGAAGCCCTGTTCAACCCGGGTGCGGCACGATCGCCGCGCGAGCAGCCCGCCGCCCCGACCCAGCTCATCGACCGCAGCCGCGCCCTCGCCGCCGCCAACGGCGACACCGAACTGGCGGCAAGGCTCCAGGACATGCTTTCGCGAGAACTCGACGAGAAACTGCCCCAGCTCGACCGCATGATCGCTGCGCGAGAGTACCGGGAAGCGGCGGAGTTGCTCCACCAGTGGGCGGGTGCAGGCGGCTACGCCGGTGCCACGCGCATGACGCAGGCCTGCCGGATGCTGCGCCAGCGCCTGCTCTCCGGGCTGGACAGCTCGCCCGGGACCTCGTATCTCAACTTTCTACGGATCGCTCACGCCACGCGGCAGACGCTGCGGCACATCTGAACCTAGGCGCTCGCGATCAATCCGCGCATTTCGCGCACCGCCGAGTCCAGGCCGGTAAACACGGCCCGCGAGACAATGGCATGCCCGATGTTGAATTCCGCGATGCCCTCGATGGCGGCGACCCGCCGGATGTTGTGATAGTCAAGGCCGTGACCGGCGTTGACCACCAGCCCGAGGCGACGTCCGGTTTCGACGGCCTGGCGCAGGCGCGCGAGCTCATCAGCCGCTGCGCGACCGCGCGCTTCGGCGTAAGCGCCCGTATGCAGTTCGACCACCGGCGCCCCGACGGCGACGGCCAGTTCCAGCTGTTCGGGATCGGGATCGATGAACAGGCTGACGCGAATGCCCGCGGCCGACAGCCGCTCGCAGGCGCTCGAGATCCGTTCGCGCCCCGCGCCGACGTCGAGCCCGCCTTCGGTGGTCAACTCCTCGCGGCGCTCGGGAACGAGGCACACGTCGCTCGGCCGCAGGCCTTCCGCGAATGCGATCATCTCATCGGTTACCGCGAGCTCGAGGTTCATGCGCGTACCGATCGTGGCCGCAAGCAGGCGCACGTCCTCATCCTGGATGTGGCGCCGGTCCTCCCGCAGATGGATGGTAATGGCGTCTGCACCGGCCTGCTCGGCCACCAGCGCTGCCTGGATGACCGAGGGATGGTGGCCCAGCCTGGCCTGCCGCAGCGTGGCGACATGATCGATATTGACGCCCAGCAGCGCTTGGCTCATGAATCGCTTCCTCCTGTGCTCTTGCCTTTCGCGCCGGCCAACAGTCGGCGCGTGGCCAACTCCCGACCGGCCAGGTGATGGTCGATCAAGGTGCGCATCAATTCACGCATCTCGCGCGCCGTCTCGCGCTGATCGGTGCTTCCCGCAGCGAGCGCCCGAATGGCGGCGCCGCGAAACACACCCGCGCCGCCGCGCTCGACGGGCACGAAACCGACCTCCGGCTGCAGATGATACAACCCGTCGGGACGGATCGCGTCGCCGCCGGCGGCATCGAAATCGAAGTCCGGGGCCACGCCCATGCCGCTGAGCAGGGCCAGCTCGAAACGACGCAGCAACATCGACTGCGGCTCGTCTCCGCCAGCCAGCCCCCTGAAGACGGCCTCACATGCGTCGAATACCGTGGGGTGAGGATCGTCGCGCTCGAGCAGCCTCAGCAGCAGTTCGTTGACGTACAAGCCGCACCACAGCGCCCGGCCGGCCAGCGCATGGCGGTCGCCTGCGGGTTCCAGCCCGGTGAGCGTACCCATTTCGCCACGCCGCGACCACGAAGCGCTCAGCGGCACGAAAGGCTCGGCCAGTCCGCGCCAGGGCGAGCGCGCGGAGCGCGCGCCCTTCGCGACGAGTCCGATACGGCCGTGCTCGCGGGCAAAGAACTCGACGAGGAGGCTGGTTTCGCGCCAGGGGCGACGGTGGACCACCCAGCCCGGCTGGTGCTCGACGCGGGACACGGCGCCTATCGGCTGTAGCCGAGCTCGTCGAGGGCGCCTTCGTCGTCCATCCAGTCCGCGCGGGTCTTGACGTGCAGTTCGAGATGAACACGCTCGCCGAGCAGCTCGGCAATCTGGTGCCGGGCGCGGGTGCCGACGCGCTTGAGCACCTGGCCCGACTTGCCGATGACCATGCCCTTGTGGCGATCGCTGGCCACCAGGATCAGTCCGTCGATCTCGACGCGTCGCGGCGTGCGCTCGAAACGCTCGATCACCACCGTCACGCCATAGGGGATCTCCTGGTGAAGCTGGAGCATGAGCTGCTCGCGAATCAACTCGGCGGCCAGGAATCGTTCCGACTTGTCGGTGAACAGGTCGGGGTCGAAGATCGGCTCGGCTTCGGGCAGATGCCGGAAGACTTCATCGAGCAGGTCGTCGAGTCCCTTTTTCTTCTCTGCCGACACATAGACGACGGCATCGAAATCGACCTCCTCGCTCAACTGCGCGGTCTTCTCGAGGAGGCTGGCGCGGTCGGCAAGCAAGTCGATCTTGTTGAACGCGAGGATCTTCGGCACCTCGAGCTGGGCCACCATATCGAGCACCATCCGGTCCTCGTCCGTCCAGCGCATGGCGTCGACGAGCATGACGACCAGGTCCACGCCCTGACGCGTGTCGGCCGCGATCCGGTTCAGGCGGCGATTGAGCGCGTGATCGCGCCGACGATGCAGGCCCGGGGTATCGACGAACACCGCCTGGCCGGCGTCGCGGGTCACGATGCCGGTGATGCGGTGGCGCGTGGTCTGCGGCTTGTGCGTGACGATGGCGACGCGTTCGCCGACCAGAGCGTTGAGCAATGTCGACTTGCCGGCGTTCGGGCGGCCCAGGAGAGCCACGTATCCACTGTGCTTCAATGACATGTCCGGATCAGGAATCAGTTGCTGTTTGAACTCGCCGCCGGGCGCGGGTTGCCCGACTCGAGCAGGCTCAGGAGGTTTTCGTGCATCAGGCGCGCGGCCGCCTGCTCGGCCTTGCGGCGGCTTCCCGCCTCGGCGCGAACCGGCTCGGCCAGGTTACCGGCACTGCACTCGACCTCAAATCGCTTGGCATGGTCGGCGCCCGACTCGGAAATCACGCTGTAGACCGGCAACTCATAACCCCGCCCCTGCAGCAACTCCTGAAGGCGCGTCTTGGGGTCCTTGAGGCTGTCGGCATCCGGCAGATCGGCGAGACGTTCGGCAAACAACTCCCTGAGTACCCGGCGGGCGGCCTCGAATCCCCCGTCGAGATAGATGGCGCCGATGATCGCCTCGACCACATCCGCCAGGATGGACTCCCTGAGAAATCCGCCGCTCTTGAGCTCGCCGCCCCCCAGGCGCAGGTAATCGCCGAGATTCAACTCCCTGGCGAGCCGCGCCAGGGTGACGTCTCGCACCAGGCGGGATCTCAGCCGGCTGAGGTCCCCTTCCGCGGCATGCGGTCTCTGGTGGAAGAGCTGCTCGGCAATGACCATGCTCAGGAGACTGTCGCCGAGAAACTCCAGGCGTTCGTAATGGCGGGGGCCGAAACTGCGATGCGTCAGGGCCTGCTGGAGCAGGCCCGCGTCACCGAACCGGTAGTCGATACCGGGAATTCGATCCAGGCGTTCAGTTCCGGAGGGGTTCGGCACTGTTGAATCGCACGATCGCGTCGATGTTGCCGATGAGGTGCTGTTGCACGTCGTACTTGACTACGATCCTGACCTGATCGGCCCGCTCGATCGTGATGTGCTGGGGCTCGACGTGATCAATGTAGCTGACACTCATTCGCCGCAGCAGCTCTCTCCGAATCGTGTTGGGGGGCTTGTTGGCCGACCCCGGCTGCGAAGCGACTGCCTTCACCTCGCTCATCACCGACATGTGATTGAGGTAGATGGGCACGAGCTTGATGCCGATATAGGTAAAAAACAGAACCAGGACGAGAATGAAGATGAAGCCGAGCAGGCTCAATCCACGCTGGTTTTGCAGTGATTTCATTATTCCAGGTCCCTCTGGTTTCGGTGCCCCCCGGTTCATTCGATTCTATCACCGATTCGGCTGAAGTCGACACAGCCCCGCGAGCAGTCCCAGTGCATCCAGATACGAACGGCCTTGCCGACCAGGTTCTCTTCCGGCACGAAGCCCCAGGAACGGCTGTCGAGCGACTGATCGCGGTTGTCGCCCATCACGAAGTAATGCCCCTCGGGTACGGTGACCGACTCGAAGCGCCCGTTGGGGCGGCTCGGATAGATCACGACGGGATGCGGGTCTTCGGTCAGGTACTCGAGGCGCTTGACCGGATCGGTGCCCGGACGGTTGCGGTTGAGCCCCACGCCTTCCCAGCGACCGGCGGGCTCCTGCTCGACCGGCTCGCCGTTGATGTAGAGCACCTTGTTGCGGTAGGTGATCGTGTCGCCGGGAAGGCCGACGACTCGCTTGATGTAGTTGACGCGCTCGTCTTCGGGAAAACGGAAGACGATCACATCGCCGCGCTCTGGATCACCGGTTTCCAGGATCTTGCTGTTGAGCACCGGCAACCGAAGACCATAGGCGTACTTGTTGACGACGATGAAATCACCGATCCACAGGGTCGGGATCATCGAGCCGGAAGGAATCTTGAACGGCTCGAACAGGAAAGAGCGAAAGACCAGCACCAGCAACAGTACGGGAAAGAGCGAGCCGACGACTTCGACGGTCTTGTGCGCGCCCTCGGGCTCTTCTTCATGGGCCTGACGGCGCCGGAAGTAGTAACGCTCGATCAACCAGAACACGGCGGTAACCAACGTCAGCACCGTCAGGATGAGTGCGAAATCCAGATGCATCGTTCTATTTCTCCGAATCGGTTCGCAGCACGGCCAGGAAGGCCTCCTGCGGAATCTCGATCTTGCCGACCGATTTCATGCGGCGCTTGCCGGCCTTCTGCTTCTCGAGCAGCTTGCGCTTGCGCGAGACGTCACCGCCGTAGCATTTGGCGGTCACGTTCTTGCGGTAGGCCTTGACCGTCGAGCGCGCGATGACATGCGAGCCGATCGCGGCCTGGATCGCCACATCGAACATCTGGCGAGGGATCAACTCACGCATGCGATCGGCCAGCTCGCGGCCGCGGCGCTCGGCCTGGTCACGATGCACGATCGTAGACAGGGCGTCCACCTTTTCGCCGTTGATCAGCAGGTCCAGACGCACGAACGGCCCGGCCTCGTAGCGCAGGAAATCGTACTCGAAGGAGGCGAAGCCGCGGCTGACCGACTTGAGGCGGTCGAAGAAGTCCATGACCACTTCCGACATCGGCAGGGCGTAGCTGAGCTGCACCTGGCCGCCGAGAAAGCGCATGTCGCGCTGCTCGCCGCGCTTTTCCTCGCACAGGCCGATGACGCCGCCGACATAGTCCTGCGGCACGAGGATATTGGCCAGGATCACCGGCTCGCGAATCTCGGAGATCTTGTTGGCCGGCGGCAGTCCGGCCGGATTGTCCAGCGAAACGATCTCGCCGTCGGTCATCTCGAGTTCGTAGATCACCGTCGGCGCGGTCGTGATCAGGTCGAGATCGTACTCGCGCTCGAGGCGTTCCTGCACGATCTCCATGTGCAGCATGCCGAGAAAGCCGCAACGAAAACCGAAGCCCAGGGCCATGGAGGTCTCGGGCTCGAACTGAAGCGCCGAATCGTTGAGCTGCAGCTTCTCGAGCGCTTCGCGCAGGTCGGGATAGTCCGAGGCGTCGATCGGGAACACGCCGGCAAAAACGCGGGGTTTGAGCGGCTTGAAGCCGGGCAAGGGCTTGTCGGCGGGCGTACGCGCGCTGGTGATGGTATCGCCCACGGGAGCGCCGTGGACTTCCTTGATGCCGGCGGAGATGAATCCGACCTGTCCGCAGCCCAGCGTGTCGCGCGGGCGCCGCTTGGGCGTGAAAATCCCGATCTGGTCGGCCTGGTGCTCGTCACCCGACGACATCACACGAATCTTCTCGCCCTTCTTCAGCCGTCCCTCCTTGATGCGAACCAGCGAATTGACGCCCAGGTAGTTGTCGAACCAGGAGTCGACGATCAGCGCCTTCAGCGGCGCGTCGGATTTGTCCTCCGGCGGCGGAATCCGGCGAACCAGGGCCTCGAGGATCTCGCGCACGCCCTCGCCCGTCTTGGCGCTGACCAGCAGCGCATCGGAGGCATCGATGCCGATGATGTCCTCTATCTGGTGCTTGACGCGCTCGGGATCGGCTGCCGGCAGGTCGATCTTGTTGATGACCGGAATCACTTCCAGGCCCTGTTCGACAGCCGTGTAGCAATTGGCGACGCTCTGCGCCTCAACGCCCTGCGCGGCGTCGACGACGAGCAGCGCGCCCTCGCAGGCGGCCAGGGAACGCGAGACCTCGTAGGAAAAGTCGACGTGCCCCGGCGTGTCGATGAAATTGAGCTGGTAGACCTGCCCGTCGTCGGCGTGGTAGTCCAGCGTCACGCTCTGGGCCTTGATGGTGATGCCCCGCTCACGCTCGAGATCCATGGAATCGAGCACCTGTTCGGCCATCTCCCGCTCGGTGAGGCCCTCGCAGGCCTGGATGAAACGATCGGCCAGCGTCGACTTGCCGTGGTCGACGTGAGCGATGATCGAAAAGTTGCGGATGTGGCGGGTGTTGTTCATGGATCCTTCGCGGCTGCGCAATCAGATCGCCCCCGCGGGTCACGGGGGCGATCACGGGTCAAAGAGCGGGGATTATACCGGCCCGACCGGTCCGGAGACCAATCGCATCACTCCCCGCCGCCGTTTTCCGGCCGGTAGGCCAGGAATGCGGTGGCGCCATTGGCCTGCTGGACGAGCAGCGCAACGGTACGCTCGGGCTCGATGCCTTCGACGATCTCGTTGAAGTCGCCCATGTCGCCGACCGGCTGGTTGTTGATCATCAGGATCAACTGGCCGCGGCGGATGCCGGCACGATAGGCGTTGTCGCTCTCGACCTCGGCGATCAGGACACCGCCTTCGGGGTCTCCGTAGCGATTGCGAAGGTCGTCGGTCAGCGGCTCCACGATCAGCCCGAGGGCATTGGAGGGCTCCACGGCGCCTTCACCGTCGCTGCCGGTTTCGACGGCATCGGCCTCGCGTTCACCCAGGGTGACCTCGACCGTCTGCCTTTCGCCCCAGCGCCAGATCGTCATTTCGGCCTCCGTCCCCGGACGCTCCATACCCACCAGCGGCGGCAGTTCGGAATGCTGATCGATGGGCGTGCCGTTGAATGCAAGGATGACGTCGCCGACCTCGATACCGGCCTCTTCGGCCGGGCTGCCGGGCTCGACCCGGTTGATCAGCGCGCCGGTCGGACGCTCCAGCCCCAGTGCATCGGCCTGTTCGCGGCTGACCGCCTGCAGCTGCACGCCGAGGAAGCCGCGCGCGACGCGGCCGGTGTCGAGCAACTGCCCGATGGAGTTCTGCGCCACCTCGCTGGGGATCGAGAACGAAAGGCCGATATTGCCGCCATGCGAACTCAGGATCCAGGAATTGATGCCGACCACCTTGCCGTCGGTGCTGATCAGGGGGCCGCCGGAGTTGCCGCGATTGATCGCCACATCGGTCTGGATGAACGGCACGTACTGCTGTTGCGCGCCCTGGCTTCGGCCCTTGGCGCTGACGATGCCGGCGGTGACCGACTGTTCGAACTGAAACGGCGAGCCGATGGCGATGACCCATTCTCCCGGCTTGAGATCGTCGGTCGACCCGAACTCCAGCGTGGGCAGGTCTTCGGCCGGAATGCGCAGGACGGCAATGTCGGTTTCGGCATCCGAGCCCACCAGCTCGGCCTCGAATTCGCGCCGGTCGGAGAGCCGGACGATGATCTCGTCGGCCCCGTCGATGACGTGGTGGTTGGTGATCACCAGGCCGTCGGATTCGAGGATGAAGCCGGAACCCCCGCCCATGCGGTCGGGCTGACCGCGGCGACCGTAGGGTTCGTCGAAGAAGCGCCGGAAGAACTCGGGCATGTCCTCGGGCATCCGCCGATCATTCTCGGGCGCCTCGTCCGGCCGCGTCCCGAAACGCGTGGTTTCGATGTTGACCACGGCCGGAATCGAGTCCTCGACCAGGCCGGTGAAGTCCGGCTGCGCCAGCACCGGCTGGACGAGCAGCACCAGAATCAGAGTCGCGAACGGTTTGAAGGTTCTGTGCATGATGAGCAATCCTTTTGCTGTTGCTAGCTGAAGGAAGAGTTGGTGTCGCCTCGAGTGCATGACAAGCGCTCGAGCGCAGGATTCAACACGGGTCGCGCGCCGCGGGCCAGCAACCGCGCAACGGCGAGGAAAGCCACCAGACCGGCCGCCAGCGCGCCCGCGTCTTGCCCCGGCCGGCCGCCCATGGCCACGTGCCCGGCGACCACGCCCGCCAGAAATCCGAGCAAGGGCAGGCCGTAGTGCACGGCCGCTGCGAACGCCAGCTGACGGGGCTCGAGTCCGACACGCACCCAGTCACCGCAGGAAACCGGCAGGCTTCCGGGCAAGGTCACGCACGTCGCCCGACGGCTGAACAGGCGCGCGAACACACCCGCGCCGCATCCTTCCCCCCGCGCGCACCGCTCGCATTCTTCCGGCGCCGAGAACAGCAGGGTCAGACGCTCCGCATCGATGGAGACGACACGTGCGAGCTGCCAGATCATGGCGCCGGGTCAGCGACGCGACGGCAGGCGACTCGTGCGGCGGAGCTGACGACCGACGAACTCGACCGTCGCCGCGGGCACCTCGCCGACGACGGTGAACAGCCTGCCGCCGCTCTGGGTCGTGTAGACGTGAACCGGACCCATGGTCTCGACCCGGCCGGCCATCGTCTCCTCACCGGCCCGCTCGATATAGATGGAAAAGCTCGACAGTCCGTCGCTGTAAAGGAGGTGATCGAATTCAGCCCCCCCGGCGCCGCGCCCCTGGCCGGCGTTGACCAGCCGGAATCCGCGCGGCACGCGCGGGCTGACCGGCACGGGTCCGACACTCGATCCTGCAGAGTGGATCGATTCGTCGATCGACTCGGTGGTGAACTGCTGGCCGACCAGCTCGGGCTCGAGCTCGGCGTCGGAAATGTTCGCGCCCAGCTCCAGCGAGGTGAAGGACAACTGCTGGAGTTGGCGGCCGTCGTGATCAATGAGCGCATAGCGCAGGAGCATGCCCGTGCGTTCCTCCAGCCACAGGCGCGACCCATAGCGATAGGCGTCACGCGGCTGGATGTGGATGATGCGCGCCATCATGCCGGCCACGCGTTCTCGGCCACCCATTGTCATCCGGTATCCGGACTCGGGACCGAGCAGGCGGTTGACCGGCAGCGAAGGAAGCAGACGCCCGGCCAACTGGCTCTCGAGCATCATCGGTTCGTCGCCTGGCAGGACGCAGCGCACACTGTCGCCCTCCCTGAGAACTTCCCGCGGCACACCATCGACCGAGTAGATCCTTTCCCGCACACCGTCCTCGTCGGCGCGGTGGATGATCCTCAGCGTATCGACTTCGCCATTGCGCACGTTGACCAGGGTGCCGCGGTAGTCGAGGGTCTCGACCGCGCGCGACATGCGATCCAGCCAGCGCTGGACCGTCTCCTCGGCCCTTGCCGGCGCGGCCAGCGTGGCAGCCGCGATCAGTACCGCCAGCATCCAGCGAAGTTCGGGAATGCGCATCGATTCAGGGTTCGCCCACGCGGGCGTCGGCTTCCGAAGCGGTCGGCTCACCCTGCCGCTCGTCTTCGTTCATGTCGGTCACGATGGGCACCCATGAGACGAAGCCGGTGCTGCCGGCCGCCTGATGGTGACGCATCACGTAGCCGCTGATGCGCTGCCGCTGGGCGCGGCGATCCTCGGAGTAGCTGACCGGCACCGCCGATTGCGTGAACGGCTTGTCCAGTTCGGTCGGACGGCTGACGAAGCCGGGCTCGTCGCCTTGGAGCGAAGCGGCGCCCTGCTGTTCGAGCATGCTGGAGTTGATACCCACAATGGCCATCACCGCCACGCTCGCGGCAATTGCGCCGCCCGCGACGGGCCGCAGAAGCCGGGCCGGAAGGCTTCTGCTGGGGACCGGCTCGGCATCCAGGGCGGCGGATACCCGGGCCACCAGGTCGCCGGTGGCGAGCTTTTCCTGGTGCAGACAGGCCCTGACCGCGTGCATGCGATTCCAGCTGGCCTTCATGTCGGCATCGCCGGCCAGGCGTCTCAGCAGGAACTTGCGTCCTTTCCGGTCCAGCTCACCGTCCATCAGGCTCGACAGGTTTTCCCGGCTCGATTCACTCATGTGTCAGCACTTCCTATTGGTTGTCCAGCAGCGGCCGAAGCCGCGCGTCGATGGCCTCTCGGGCCCTGAAGATTCTCGACCGGACCGTGCCGATCGGGCAGTCCATGGTCTTGGCGATGTCTTCGTAACTCATGCCGTCGAGTTCTCGAAGGGTAATGGCGACCCGCAAGTCCTCGGGCAGGTCCGCGATCGCCTGGTGGATCGTCTCTTCGATTTCGGCCCGCAGCACGTCGTGCTCGGGCGAATCCTGCTCCTTGAGACGCGAATCCACCTGGAATTGTTCCGCATCCGTTGCGTCAACGTCGGATTGCGGCGGTCGCCGGCTCTGGGCGACGAGGTGATTCTTGGCCGTGTTGATGGCAATCCGGTACAGCCACGTGTAGAACGCGCTGTCGCCGCGAAAACGGCCGATTGCTCGATAGGCCTTGATGAATGCTTCCTGGGCCACGTCCATGGCTTCGGCATGGTCGGTTACATAGCGGGAAATCAGGCTGACGATCTTGTGCTGGTATTTGCCGACCAGCAGGTCGAAAGCCGACTTGTCACCGCTCTGTACACGCTCTACCAGTTCTTGATCGACTTCCCGCTCGCCCATCGGGGCATTTCCTGTCCTTGCATAGGCGACCGGGCTCACGCTGGAACTAGACCATGGCCCGGCCGGATAGTTTCATGAATCGTCGGAGAATATCATGGCGCGGGTCTGACCTGCCCGGCGCAGGATGCGATAATACTCCGTTTTCCAAGTGGACAAATCTCAGGAGAAAGCGGTCATGAGCGATCACAAGCAACTTCTCGAACGCCTCGGACTCAAGGACATCAATCCGGGCGCCTGTTTCGGGCCCGGCCAGCATGCGCCGGTACGCGAGGACAACCTCGTGGAGTCGATCAACCCCACCGACGGTAGCGTCATCGCCCGCGTCAGCGGCGCCTCCGTGGAGGACTACGAGAAGGTCATCAAGACCGCCCAGGAAGCCGCGCTGGCCTGGCGCCAGGTGCCGGCCCCGGAACGCGGCAACGCCGTGCGGCTGGTCAACGACGCCCTGCGCGACTACAAGGACGCACTCGGCTCGCTGGTTTCGCTGGAAATGGGCAAGATCAAGCCCGAGGGCGACGGCGAGGTCCAGGAAATGATCGACATCGGCGATTTCGCCCTGGGCCAGTCGCGCATGCTCTACGGTAACACCATGCACTCCGAGCGCCCCGGCCACCGCCTCTACGAGCAATGGCACCCGCTCGGCGTGGTCGGCGTGGTCACCGCCTTCAATTTCCCGGTCGCCGTCTACGCCTGGAACGCCTTCATCTCGGCCATCTGCGGCAACGCCACCATCTGGAAGCCGAGCCCGAAGGGCGTGCTGTGCTGCTCGGCCGTGCAGAACATCATCAACGAGGCCCTGGCCGACACCGACTATCCGCCGGTGTTCACCTCTTTCATGGAGCCGACCAACGACCTGGCCGCGCGCTTCATCGACGACGAGCGCGTCAACCTGCTGTCGTTCACCGGCTCGAGCAAGGTCGGCCGCATGGTCGGCGAGCGCGTCGCCGCGCGTATGGGCAAGAGCCTGCTGGAACTCGGCGGCAATAACGCCATCATCATGGACGAATCCGCCGACATCAAGCTGGCGGTCCCCGCCGTCGTCTTCGGCGCCGTCGGCACGGCCGGCCAGCGCTGCACGACCACGCGCCGCCTGTTCGTCCACGAGTCGATCTACGACCAGACGGTCGAGGCCCTGGTCAATGCCTACGGCCAGGTGCGCATCGGCGACCCCCTCGACGAAAACACCCTGATGGGCCCGTTGACCGGTGAGCAGGCTGTCGACAGCTTCCTCGACGCCGTCAAGCGCGCCAAGGAAGCCGGCGGCAAGGTGCTGACCGGCGGCAATCGCGTCAACCGGGAAGGCTTCTTCGTCGAGCCGACCATCATCGAGGCCGAGAACCACTGGGACATCGTCCAGGAAGAAACTTTTGCCCCCATCCTCTACGTGATGAAGTTCAGCGACATCGAGGACGCGGTGAGAATGCAGAACGACGTCCGCCAGGGCCTGAGTTCGTCGATCTTCACCACCGACCTGCGCAACGCCGAGTACTACCTGTCGCACCAGGGCTCGGACTGCGGCATTTCGAACGTCAACATCGGCACCTCGGGTGCGGAGATCGGCGGCGCCTTCGGCGGCGAGAAGGAAACCGGCGGCGGCCGCGAGTCCGGTTCCGACGCCTGGAAGGCCTACATGCGCCGGCAGACCAACACCATCAACTGGTCGAAGGAAATGCCGCTGGCCCAGGGCATCAAGTTCGAACTGTGAGCCCAGCAAGTTTTCAGGTTGAAGGTTTCAGGTTTCAGGAAAGGGGCCAGTTGCTTCCTTCCTGGAGCCTGAAACCTGAAACCTGAAACCTGGAACCTCCGATGTACCAATGGCTCCGCAACGGCCTTTTCCTCCTTCCCCCGGAGACGGCCCATGATGTCGCGCTGAACGCGCTTTCGGCCGGCAGGCTGATCGGCCTGCCGCGCCTGATGGGCGGGAGGCCCGAGTCCAAGCCCGTCGAATTGATGGGACTGACCTTTCCCAACCCGGTCGGTCTGGCCGCCGGCCTGGACAAGAACGGCGATCACATCGACGCGCTGGGCGATCTCGGTTTCGGCTTCATCGAGGTCGGCACGGTTACCCCGAAGCCGCAACCGGGCAATCCCAAGCCGCGCATGTTCCGCCTGTCCGAGCACCAGGCCCTGATCAACCGGCTGGGTTTCAACAACAAGGGCGTCGACCACCTGGTCGACCGCCTCGAGCAGCGGAAATTCGGCGGGATCGTCGGCGCCAATATCGGCAAACAGAAAGAAACCCCGGTCGAGCGCGCAACCGATGATTATCGGTATTGCCTCGAGAAGGTCTTCGCCCACTGCGACTACGTGACGGTCAACATCTCTTCGCCCAACACGGCCAACCTGCGCGAACTGCAGGATACCGGTCGCTTGCGTGAGCTGCTGTCCGAACTGAAACGGAGCCGCGATCGACTCTCCGAAGAACACGGCGCCCACCGACCGCTACTGGTCAAGATTGCGCCGGACTGGGACGAACAGGCGTTGGCGGAATCGCTGAAAGTCATTGGCCAATCGGGTATCGACGGACTGATCACGACGAATACGACGCTCGATCGCACTGCGGTAAACGGGCACCCGCATTCCAACGAGGTCGGGGGCCTCAGCGGCGCCCCGTTGAAGTCACGAGCCGATCATGTGTTGCGATTTGCACGGCGCGTGCTCGGTCGCGACTTTCCGATCATCGGGCTGGGCGGCATCACCCGGGGCGCCGACGCAGCCGACAAGCAGCGCGCCGGCGCCGACCTCGTTCAGGTCTACACCGGTTTCATCTACCGCGGGCCGACCCTTATCCGGGAGTGTATCCGCGCCTGGGATGGCGATGGTTTCGCAGACCACGCCTGAAGTCTTAAGTGACGCCGACCTGACGGGCCTGAGCACGTTCGGACTGCCAGCCCGCGCGGCCGAGCTGGTCTGCCTCGAATCGCCCGAGCAACTCGCCGAGCTGCCCTCATCGACCAGGCCGGAACTGATCATCGGCGGCGGCTCCAATACCGTTTTCGTCGCCGACTTCCCCGGCCGGGTTCTCCTGAACCGAATGCGGGGTGTGCGCATGACGCCCCGGGGCGATGATGTCCTCGTTTCCGCGGCGGCAGGAGAGAACTGGCATGCGCTGGTGCGACGCTGCCTGGACAAGGGGCTGCACGGCATCGAGAACCTGGTCATGATCCCCGGGTCCGTGGGAGCGGCGCCAATGCAGAACATCGGCGCTTACGGCGTGGAACTGGCCGATGTCTTCGAGTCGCTCGAAGCGCTCGACCGCAAGAACGGCAAGCGAGTCACCCTCTCTCGCGAGGATTGCCGCTTCGGATACCGGGACAGTCGCTTCAAGTCCGCCGATCGCGGCCGGTTCATCATCTGCGAAATCACGCTGCGGCTGACCCGGCGCTTCGAGCCCGCAACCGACTACGCCAGCCTGGCCGCCGAACTGGCCAAGCGGCGCATCGGCGCTCCGAATCCACGCCAGCTGACGGCTGCGGTGATGCGCCTGAGACGCCACCGCCTTCCCGATCCAAGACGACTGGCCAACGCCGGCAGTTTCTTCAAGAACCCGATTGTCGATGATGAGACCGCCAACCGACTGATCGCCGAACACCCTGACCTGCCGCATTGGCGCTTACCCGGCGGCGGCACCAAGCTCGCCGCCGCCTGGTTGATCGAAAGCCTGGGCTGGAAGGGGCGCTCGATGGGCCGGGTTGGCGTATACGCCCATCACGCCCTGGTGCTGGTCAACCACGGCGGCGCCACGACAGCCGAACTGATGGCCTTGGTCACCGCCATCACCGACTCGGTCGAGGCCCGCTTCGGACTGACCCTCGAGCCGGAACCCCAACTGGTGGGCTAGCCCGGTCAGTCGGCGCTCGCAAGCGGCGAGGGCTTGGAGTAGCATGACGCGATTCCATTGCATCGAGAGCGAGAGCCTTCCCATGTCGAAGATCAGAAGATTCTGCACCACCCTCGGCGCGGCTGGCCTGGTGGCCATGAGTGCGGCTGCCCAGGCCGGTGTAGGCGCCTCCGGATGCGACGACCTCAGCGGCATCGCAGAAACCCCGATGGTCGATTTCCAGAGCCAGATCCAACCCATCTTTGACAACAGCTGCACGGGTTGTCACGGCGCATCGGGGCCGGCCGGCCTGGACCTCCGCCCCGGAGAGTCCTACGGCAATCTGGTGGGCGTGATCAGTACGACCAATACGAGCCGACTGCGCGTGGAACCCTTCAGCCCCGAAAGCAGCGCCCTTTTCCTCGCCGTCAACTGCGACGCTCCGGCCGGGCCCGGCTTTCGCATGCAAGGCACCGATGCCCAGCAGCGCGCGCTCATCCGCGACTGGATCGCTCAGGGCGCGCTGGCCGAGCCGGCCGGTGCGCCCGAGCCGATTGCCGTCCCTGTGGACGGCCACTGGGCACGGGTCCTGCTGACGATCATGCTCCTGCTCACCGGCCTGAATCTCGTTCGAGCGACCCGACCGTGATGGCATGACAGGATTCCGGGCGGGAATGCGCTTGCTTGTGCAGGTCATTCCCGAATCCCGGAGTCCACAGCATGCAGTCCTTCTCAGGCTTTTCCAGCGCAGGCCGGCTCGCCGCCCTGCCGATTCTCTTCGCGCTCTTCCTGATGGTTTCGCCGCCAGCCGACTGCGGCGAAGGGAGCGATCGAGTGTTCGCATCGGCCTTCAGCGAAGACATTCACCCCCTCTTTCCCAGTTCGGGCGGCACGGTCGACTGGCCGGACTACGGACTGTCCGACCGGCTGCAGTGGGTGATCGACGAGCTGGCGGCTTCGGAAACGACGAGCCTGGCGGAAATCCAGGCCAGGTTCTCGGGGGGCTTCGACCAGCCCGGGCTGGTCTCGTTCTTCAACGACGTACTTCGACCGCAGTTTCCCGACGCTGTCGTGGTCGATGTCGTGGGCGTCTCACCGACCCGCGCCACCGTCGTCATCGACGGCGACAATCCGGCGTCCGAACTGGGCTATCTGAACCTGTGGACCCAGTATGCGGGCAGCGGCCTGATCACCTACTTCAGCGTCGGCAACTTCTCCGGATCAGTCCAGTTTCCCGGCGACCAGTACTTGACGCTCGGCGAGGCGGCCGACCACTTCCAGGGACTCACTCCCGCCAACAGTCTCTACATCGGAAGGATCGACAGCCAGGGACAATGCTCGCCCGTGCTCCAGCGGGAGGCACAGACGCCGCGGGCGCTGGGCTCGATCTTCAAGATGTGGGTGCTGGCCGCCGTCGCGCAACGCCTGGCCGACGGCCTCTCGAACCCGCAGGATCCGATTACCCTGGTCGCGGCCGAGCGCGCGGCCGGCGGCATCATCAACGAAGAGCCGCTGGGCACCAGCTTCAGCGTGGACCACATGGCCACCCTGATGATGGGCAACAGCGACAACACGAGCACCGACCACCTCCACGAGCTGGTCGGCCGCACGGCGATTGCCGGGCAGCTCGCCGATATCGGCGTCGAGAATCCCCAGCTCCTGCAGCCCTTCCTCAACATCAGCGAGCAGTTCCACGTGTTCACGCGCTTCGACCTGCCCACGGCACAGTCCTACGTGAGCGGTTCGCAGGCCTTCCGCGAACAATTCCTGAACGACGAGATCGTTCCGGAAGGGCCGTCCTACCCGATCGACTTTCCGTTCTTCCACGACGCCTTGCTGACCGAAGGGACCTGGCGCGCCACCGCAGAGGACATCTGCCGCACCCTGGCCAGCCTCCAGGGCCTGCCGAGGAACTCGTCGGCGTTCGAAGTCGTCGATCGCGCCATGGGGTCGCAGGCCGCCCAGCCGGGCGTCCGCAACGAGTGGGCACGAGTCTGGTACAAGGGCGGCAGCCTCGAGTCCGGCATCAGCGGCCTGCACGTGCTGACCCATGCCTGGCTGCTGCAGGCCGACGGCGCCTCGAGGCCCTGGGTCGTCGTGGCGCTGTCCAACAACGAGGCGGGAAACATCGACGCGATCGCGATCCAGTCCGTCACCTCCCGGATCCTCGAACTGGTCGCCGGAATGCCGGACTGAGGCGCGTGGTCGCTCAGGGCGGGTCGATTGGAACGACCCCGGTGATCCAGGGCTCGTGTCCCCGGCCCCAGCGAATCTCGACCCGATAGCGGGGCGGCGCGTCGATCGCGTTGCGTTGCTCGTCGGTCGCCTGCCGAAGCGCCTCGTGGAAGCGACGCGGCAGGTAGACCTCACCGGGCAGGAGCCGGCCGACGCGGCCGCGCAGCCGCAGGTCTTCACCCCGACCGTGCGGGGCGATGGCATGCATTCGCAGCAGGCCCCGCGTCACCACATGGCGCTCCGGGTTCGCGTAGCGATTCCGGAGCGCGTCGGCGTCGGTTCCGGCATCGACGGCGACCAGCCTGGATCCGGCCCTGAGAAGACGCTCCAGCCCGCTCCGGGCGGCTTCCACTTCGTGGCGGCTCGCCCCGCCGGCCGCCAGCTCCGATCGCAGCCGCTCCAGCCGCGAGCGCTGCTGGTCGAGCAGGGCTTCGAAGGCCGGGCCGTCGTATTCCAGCGCGACGAACAGCCGGCGCTCCTGCCCTCGCCAGTAGCGGCCATCGTCGCGATCGGCGGGCACGACATCGAAGCCCAGCTCCGCGAGTTTGCCCGCGTCCAGCCAGTCGTAGTCCTGGTCGGCCAGACGCAGCGACAGGGACACGCCGGTACTCTCCCGGTTCGACCAGCGGTCATGGGACAGGGCCAGTTCGCGCTCGGTCAATTCGAGCACCGACGCCGGCTGGCCCGAGCGATTCCAGGCCACGCCGACCAGCACCAGGGCGTTGGCTACGACCACCAGAGCGATGGCGAAGATCGACAGCCGAATCTTCATGACGCACCTCCGCCTCGCCGCAGCCGTCCCAGCACCAGCAGGAAGCCGACGGCAATCAGCCCCACGACGAGGAAAAACAGCCACTTGGGCAGCCAGTCCCACCACCAGTCGAAGACCTTGGTGTAGAGAAAGAGCAGGAAGAACGTGGCGCCCAGGTTGAAGAGCTTGTGCCAGCCGCGCCGAATGCCGAGCACGATCAACACCGCACTGCCGGCGAAGCCGAGCAACTGGTAACCCGCCTCGATCAGGGAAACCGACAGGGGGAGGAAACTCGCCCGCCCCCAGTGCGAGAGTATGAGCACGCTGACGAGAGCCACCAGCAGCCCGAACACGCGATAGACGTTCCGGAATTCGGGTCGGGGCAGCCCCCAGAACCAGCCCGGCAGCGTGATCAGCAGGCCGGCGATCAGGACGGTTTCCGGTCGCTCGCCGAACGACAGCCAGTAAAGGCCGCCCCAGGCACCGACGGTCGCCGACAGCCACGCGACGAGACTGACCAGGCCGGCGGTCAGCACCAGCTTCAGTCCCCAGGAGTAGGCCAGGATCAGCGCGAAGGCGGCCCACAGCAGAAACGCGTTGCGGCTGGGCACGAGATTGAAGGTCTGCCCCAAGACGGCGAGGTTCAGGACGAAACAGGCCACGGCCACCAGCGCCGCCAGGGACGTGAAGTAGCCGCTCCGCTCGCGGCGATGCACGACGCCGGCTAGCACGATCGCGGCGATAGGCGCAGCGACCAGCAGCACCACCTGCACCGGCACGTCGAGCAGCCCCCAGATCCGGTAGAAGAAGAAGAAAACGGCCGCCGAAAGCGCCAGGGCACCGATCAGAGAGGCGATCCTCATGCCCAGGGACAGGCGCTTGCGGGATTCGTCGACATCCACATCGAAGCGCTCGCGCAGCTCGGCCTCGATTGCAGCGTGGTAGTCGTCGATGCGCTGCCGATCGGCGTCACCAAGCGTCAGCACGCGCTCGCGCTCGAGGGCGGCCAGCTCTTCGCGAAAAGCGTGCACCCGATCGATTCGCGCCTGGGCGGCGCTACGGGTATCGGGGGCATCGGGCAGAGCACTCATGTGTTGATGATAGTGGTTTCAGGTATCAGGTAAAAAAAACGCCCCGGCAAATACCGGGGCGTCATTCGTTCGGATCAACTCGTCGGCTCGGCCGGAATTCAGGCCTCGAAGCGCGCCTTGAGCTTCTTCAGGGCCGCGGCCTCGAGCTGGCGGATTCGCTCGGCCGACACGTCGTACTTGTCGGCGAGTTCCTGCAGCGTGGTCTTCGGGTCCATCAGCCAGCGCGCCTGGATGATGTCGCGCGAGCGATCGTCGAGATTCTCGATCCCGTCGAACAGCAGGTTGTGGTGATGCTGCTCCCAGTCCTCGGCCTCGGCGGCTTCGTCCGGGGAAGCCGACAGGCCCTCGAGGTAGGCGGCCGGCGCCATGTAAGTGGATTCCTCGTCGTCGGTCGGCATGTCGAAGCCGACATCCTGGCCCGACAGGCGCGATTCCATTTCCATGACCACTTCGGGCTTGACGCCCAGGTCGTCGGCAACGGCATTCACCTCGGCCTGGTTGAGCCAGCCCAGACGCTTCTTCTGCTTGCGCAGGTTGAAGAACAGCTTGCGCTGCGCCTTGGTGGTGGCCACCTTGACGATGCGCCAGTTGCGCAGGATGAATTCGTGGATTTCGGCACGGATCCAGTGCACGGCGAACGACACCAGCCGCACGCCCTGGTCGGGGTCGAAGCGCTTGACGGCCTTCATCAGGCCGATATTGCCTTCCTGGATCAGGTCGCCGATCTGCAGACCGTAACCGGAGTAGCCCCGCGCCACGTGCACCACGAAGCGCAGGTGGGACATGACCAGCTGGCGGGCCGCGTCGAGGTCTTCCTCGTCGCGATAACGGCGCGCCAGGCCCTGCTCCTCCTCCAGCGTCAGCACCGGGATGCGGTTGACTTCCTGGATGTAGGCATCCAGCGAGCCGGTGCCGGCGGGCGCGAGCAGATGACTGGGTACGAGTTGCTTGGCCATGGATTCCTCCTTCGATTCACCGCAAATTATACCAAACGAGCCGTCGACTCTCTAAATCAGGATCGATTTGGTACGTTTTGCCTTTCGCGAGCTTTGACTGCGGTCGAGTCCCCGAAGTTCCAAACCTTGGGGCATCGATGGACAGAGCCAAGGGGCAGGGCACAATCCCTGCCCCCCCCGGCCGCCGATTCCAGCTCAGCCACCGGCATTCGACTCGCCCGCCGAACCCAGCCGTTCGTGCAGGTAGGCGTAGATCAGGCCCGACAGGAACGCGCGCTGCTTGAGGTTGGCCGCGCCGCCGTGGCCGCCTTCGATGTTCTCGTAGTAGAGCACGTCGTGGCCCTGGTCGAGCATCCGCGCGACCATCTTGCGGGCGTGGCCCGGGTGCACCCGGTCGTCCCGCGTGGAGGTCGTGAAGAAGGCCTTCGGGTACTCGCCATCGGCCGAGACGTTCTGGTAGGGCGAATACTCGCTGATGTAAGCCCACTGCTCGGGGTCGTCGGGGTTGCCGTACTCGCCCATCCAGCTCGCCCCGGCGAGCAGCTTGTGGAATCGCTTCATGTCGAGCAGCGGCACCTGGCAGACCACGGCGTTGTAGAGATCGGGTCGCTGGACCATCACCGCGCCGACGAGCAGGCCGCCGTTGGAACCGCCCTGGATGCCCAGATGCTCCGGCGAGGTAATGTTGCGCTCGACCAGGTCTTCGGAGACCGCGATCAGGTCGTCGTAGGCGCGCTGCCGATTCTCCTTGAGCGCGGCCTGGTGCCAGCGCGGTCCGAACTCGCCGCCACCGCGGATATTGGCCAGCACGAACACGCCGCCGCGCTCGAGCCAGGCGGTTCCGGTCACGCCGGAGTAGTAAGGCGTGCGCGATACCTCGAAGCCGCCATAGGCCGACAGCAGGGTCGGGTTGGCGCCGTCGGCCTCGTAGCCGGACGGCGTCACGACGAAGTACGGGATCATCGTGCCGTCGGCCGACTCGGCCTCGTGCTGAGCCACTTCCATACCCTCGGCATCGAACCAGGCCGGCTCGGCGCGGACCTCACGGTGGGTGTCAGCCACCGCGTCGGCCTCGAAGAGCGTCGACGGGGTCAGGAAGCCGGTGTAGTTGTAGAAGAAACGGTTGGACCGATCGTCGGCGGTCACGACCGAAATCGTGCCCATCTGCGGCACCTCGAGTTCCTTCTGCCGCCAGCGACCGTCCTCGCGGGTAAAGCTCAACAGCTTGCCGTTGACGTTGTCGAGCAGGTTGACCAGCACGGCTCCGTCGGTGGTCGACACGCCGTTGATCGACTGACGAGCGCCCGGCTGGATCAGGACCTCGAGTGCGGGCGCATCGGCGAGGAAGGACTCGACCGGTGCGGCCACCAGGGCACCCTGCGCGAAGGTGTGCTCGCCCACCGTCCAGTCGGACTTGAGGTCGACCAGCAGCTGGCCGTCGATGACCCCGGAAAGCTCGGCGTCGGCCGGCACGTTGAGACGCTTCGCCTCGCCGTCTTCGAACAAGTAGTACTCGCGGGTGAAGAAGGTCGGCGCGCGGGTAATCACGTCGTAGTGGTCGTCGCCGTCGTGGATGCGCGCGGAGAAGACGCCCACGTCGCCCTTCTCGCCTTCGAACACGGTTTCGGCCTCGGCCAGGTCGGTGCCGCGCCGCCAGACGCGCACGGTGCGCGGATAGCCCGAATCGGTGACCTGCTCGTCGGTGTAGGCCGGACCGACGAAGACACTGTCGCGATCGCGCCAGGTGATCGAACTCTTGGACTCGTCGAGCCGGAAGCCGTCATCGACGAACTCGCGGGTCTCGAGATCGAATTCACGCCGCACGGCGGCGTCGGCCCCGCCGATCGACAGGCCGACGATGCAGCGATCGTAGGCCGGGTAGCGGCAGTTGGAGCCGGCCCAGACCCAGTTGCGCTCCTCACGCTCGGCCAGGGCGTCGACATCGAGAATCACGTCCCAACCCGGCGATTCGCCGCGATAGCTCTCCAGCGAGGTCTTGCGCCAGATGCCGCGCACGTGCTCGTCGTCGCGCCAGAAATTGTAGATTTCCCCACCCATCAGCGAGGGGTAGGCGATGCGTTCGTCGGAGGTCAGGATCTCGAGCGCGCGCTCGTGAATCGGCTCGAACAGCGGGTGGGACTGGATGACATCGAGCGAACGCTCGTTCTGGCCGCGTGCCCAGGCCAGGGCGTTCTCCCCCTCGACGTTCTCGAGCCACAGCCAGGGATCGTCATGCGCCATGGTTACCACCGGGGCGAGCAGCCCGGCCGTCAGCAGTACAGCGGAAAGCTTTTTCATTGTCCATTTCCAGAATTTGGGCCCAAACGGGCGCATCATGCCAGATCGACCATCAACGTGCCTGTGCCGAAAGTCGCGTTCGCGCCATGGCAAACTCGCTGCCGTGCGCAATCGGCCGGAGCTTCCTTTATCATTCGCCGAATGAAAAGAACGCTTGCCCTGCTTGTCGCGTTGGCCCTGCTGGCTGCCTGCGCCCCCTCCGGTCCCGGCACGCGCTCCGGTGTCGCCGGTGACGAAGATATCGCCCGCATCGAAGGCATGCTGGCCGCCGGCGACCACGAGGACGCCGCCCTCGCCTTCGAACAGGAGGCCCTGACCCGGCCGCTGGCCGGCGACCGCCTGATGATCCGGGCCGCCGAGGCCTGGCTGGCCGCCGATCGCCTGGAAGAGGCCGAACTCGCCCTGGGCCGCATCGACACTGCCACGCTGGCCGACGATGATCTCGTCCGCCTCGACCTGGCGCAGGCCGAGCTGGCGATGCGCCGCGGCGACCTGGCGAACGCCGGCTGGCTGCTGGCGAGCACCGCCGGCCGCCTGCCGGGCGACCTGGAGCGCCGTCACGCCACGCTCGAAGCCCGGCTGCTCGAGCTCGAATCCCGACCGGTGCGCGGCGCCCTGACTGCGCTGCGGGAAGCTGTCGGGGAACCGGACTTCGGCGGCGACACCGCACTCTCGCTGATGCTGGAATTCCCGGTCTCCGATCTCGAACGGGTGCTCTACCAGGTCGGCGACCAGCCCCGGCTGCTGCCCTGGCTGGACCTGGTCATCAGCGCCCGCGAAAATCTGCTCGACGATCCCGAACTCGGCGAGGCCCTGGCGTCCTGGGAGCGGCGCTGGCCCGAACTCGACTACGGCGCCGAGGAGGCGCGACGCTGGATCGCCGCCTGGCGACAGACGCGGCCCATGCCCGACCGGATCACCGTTCTGCTCCCCGCCGCCGACACCGCCCTGCATCGTCCGGGCGAAGCCCTGCGCGAGGGGCTCATGGCCGGATGGCTGGGGTTGCCCCCGCAACAGCGTCCGGAACTGGATTTCCGTTACATCGGCCCCGAACCGGCCGACGTCCTGGCGGCCTGGTTCGATGCGCGCGAGAACGGCACCGACTTCCTGATCGGGCCGCTCGACCGCCGCAAGGCGCAGGCCCTGGCGGAACTGCCCGACGCCGGCGTGATCCCCACCCTGCTGCTCAACCTGCCCGACGAAATCGGCCGCCTGGCCGAAGCGGGCGGAGAGATGGCTGCCCTGGCGCTGCCCCCGGAAACGGAGGCCGAGCTGGCCGCCATCCATGCACTGGCCACCGGCCGGCGCCGCGCGCTGGTGCTCTCGCAGTACTCCGATTGGGGCGAACGCGTCGCCGACGCCTTCATCGAGACCTTCACCCTCGGTGGTGGCCAGGTCCTGGCCGACCGCATCTACGATCCGGAGCTGCCGGACCACTCCACGCTGCTGAAGGAAGTACTCGAGGTCGATCGCTCCGAGGCGCGCATCGATCGCGTCGCCGGGCTGCTCGGCGACGAGGTGGAGTCCGTCGCCCAGCGGCGCACCGACGCCGACGTGATCTTCCTGGGTGCACGCGCCACCGACGGGCGCCTGCTGCGCCCGCAGCTCGAGTTCTTCGACGCCGGCGACCTGACCCTGATGGCGACTTCCTACATCGTCGACGGCGCGCCGCGCCCCGAACGCGACCGCGACCTCGACGGCATCACCACGCCGATGCCCCCCTGGTTCCTGGACTTCACCGCTGCCGGCGCGGTTCGCGACCGCGCCGCATCGCTCTACGCGGGCCTCGACAACGCGACGCTGTCGCGCCTGCATGCCCTCGGCCGCGATGCCATCGCGCTGCTGCCCTGGCTGTCGATGATGCGCACCGACCCGACCCTGACCCTGCCCGGCATGATGGGGCGGCTGAGCCTGCCCGACGGGCACGTCATACAGCGCGACCTGCCGATCGTCCGGATCGAGGGCGGGCGCGCACGACCGATCGAATTCGAGCATGCACCGACGACACCGCGGTGAGCAGGGCGAGCAGCGGGCCGAGGACTTCCTGATCGATCGGGGCCTGAGACTCGTCGAGCGCAACTACCAGTGCCGCTCGGGCGAGATCGACCTGGTCATGCTCGACCCTAACCCGAGCGACACCGAGGTCCTGGCCTTCGTCGAGGTGCGCCTGCGCGGACCGGGCGCCCGCGTCGACAGCATCGACAGCGTCGACGAGCGCAAACAACGAAAGCTGGCAACCGCCGCCCGCCATTTCCTGATGGCTCACCCGCAGTGGCAGGAACACGCCTGCCGTTTCGACGTGGTCGGAATCGACGGCGAGGAGGGCCGTCTGCGCTGGATTCCGGGCGCCTTCGAGCTGCCCGGCTGAATTCCTGCGACGGCCGTCAGCCGCCGAGGAAAGCCTGTGCGGCGAGCAGGCAGGCCAGGGAGACGCCGGCCGCCAGCAGGTCGTCGAGCATCACCCCCAGTCCGCCATGAATGCGCTTGTCGAACCAGCCGATGGGCCAGGGTTTGGCTGCGTCGAAAATCCGGAAGACGACGAAGGCCGCGAGCCACCACGCCCAGTGAGCGGGGATGCAAACCAGGATCAGCCACAGGCCGACGAACTCGTCGAAGACGATACCGCTGTGATCGTGCACGCCCAGGCGACGCCCCACCCGGCCGCAGATCCAGACGCCGAAGGCAAAGGCCGTCGCGATGACGAGCAGCGCCGCGGGCATCGGAAGCAGCAGCAACGGCAGGGCCAGCGGCACCGCCGCCAGGCTTCCGGCGGTGCCCGGCGCAATGGGGGAAAGACCGCTGCCGAAGCCGAAGGCCAGCAGGCCGTCGGCCGACTTCAGGGCGATTTCGCGGGTGCGGGCCCGATCAGTCATCGTCGAAATGATCCCAACCGCGTCCGAGTCCGGCGGGCACCGCGCGCGTCGCGGACCGGCAGGCCACACCCTGCCCTTCGACGACCCGCCCGATGGCGGTCAGCGCCACGCCGCCGGCTTTCGACAGCGCGTCGAGATCCGCGTCCGGCGGCAGGACGACCAGCAGTTCGTAGTCGCTGCCGCCACCGGTCTGCAGCCGCCAGCGCTCGACCGGATCGGCCACGGCTTCGAGCAGGGCCGCCGAGGCCGGCAGCGCATCGAGATCCAGCTCGGCACCCTGCCCGGGCGCGAGCAGGTGGGCCAGGTCGGCCAGCAAACCGTCGGAAAGATCGATCATGGCGCGCGCGCTGCTTCTCAGGGTCTCGCCGGCCTGCAGCCGGGCCCGCGGGCGACGAAGCCGATCGAGCAGCTCCGGGGATGCTGCTTCTCCCAGGCTCAGCGCCGCGGCCGCATCGCCGACGGTGCCGGTGACCGCGATGCGGTCCCCGGGACGCGCGCCGCAACGCGTCACCGCCTGGCCCGCGGGAACCTCGCCCACCAGGTGGACACCGATGTTGAGGGGACCGCGTGCCAGGTTACCGCCCACCAGGGTCATGCCGGCCGAGCCGGCGGCCGCCAGGAAGCCGTCGAGAAAAGCGTCGATCCAGGCTTCGTCGATGGCAGGCAGGGTCAGGGCAAGCAGCGCCCAGCGCGGGCTCGCGCCCATGGCGGCCAGATCGCTCAGGTTGGCCTGCGCGGCCAGCTGCCCGACATTGCTGCCCGGCCAGTCGGCCGTGAAATGACGATCGAGCACGATCGAATCGGTGGTGACGACCAGTTCACAGCCGGGCGTGGGGGCGAGTACGGCGGCGTCGTCGCCGATTCCGACCACCACGCCGCTGCCGGGCGCGGCGCGCGAGCGGATGCGTTCGATCAGCTCGAACTCACCCATCACCGGGGTCGAGGTCGCGCTCGGCCTGGCGCGTCTCGCGAGCCAGGCGGTCGAGCACGCCGTTGACGAAGGTGTGCGCCTGCTCGGCGCCGAAGCGGTGAGCGAGCTCCACGGCCTCGTCGATGATCACCCGATAGGGCGTTTCGGGATGGTGGATCAGCTCACAGGCGCCCAGGCGAAGGATCACGCGCTCCATCTGGTCGAGACTGGCGTCGACCCGCGTTACGTGCGGCCGGAGCGCTTCGTCGAGCGCTTCACGATTGGCCACCACCTCGCGCACGAGAGTCTGGAAATAGCTTTCGTCGACGCCCTCGAAGTTCTGCTCCTCGCGGAACTGGTCGATGATGGCGGCGGCCGAGTCGTCGTTGATCTGCCACTGGTAGAGCGCCTGGAGCGCGCGTCGGCGCGCCCGGCGACGGGGCTCGAAGGGGCTGACGGTCCGACGTCGGCTCATGCCGTCACCCGACGCTTGAAATCGATCATGTCCAGCACGGCCATGGCCGCCTCGCGGCCCTTGTTCTTGCGCTCGGGATCGGCTCGCTCCATCGCCTGCTCGCCGTTCTCGGGCGTGAGCACGCCGAAGCCAACGGGCACGCCCGTCTCGAGCATGGTCTGCTGCAGACCGCGGGCGCATTCGGCCGAAATGAAGTCGAAGTGGGCGGTCTCCCCGCGGACCACCGCGCCCAGCGCGATGATGCCGTCGTAGCGGCCGGTGTCGGCCAGCTCCCGGGCCGCCAGGGTCAACTCCCAGGCACCGGGAACCGGATGCACATCGATATCGGCCTCACGCATGCCGGCGTCGAGCAGGGCCTGGCGGCAGCCCGCCAGCATGAGGTTGGTGACTTCGGGATTGAAACGGGCAACGAGCACGGCGATGCGGCTGCCCGGGCAGGCGGGATGCTGTTCGGTCATGGTGTCGCTCAACCCTCTCCTTCCGGAACGACGTAGTCGGTCACCTCGAGGCCGAAGCCGTCGAGGGCGTGCAGGCGCTTGGGCGCGCCGAATACCTGCATGCGGCGAATGCCCAGCTCGGCGATGATCTGTGCGGCAATGCCGTAGCTGCGAAGCTCGTTGGCCGCCTGGCTGCGTTCGCCGCCCTCGGGGCCGGTACCGCCGTTCTTCAGGCCGGCGAGCCGGTCGGCGTCGTCCTCATCATAGCCCAGCACGAGCGCCATGCCCTTGCCGCGGCGTGCGATGTCGGACAGGGCCGCATCCAGCGGCATGCCGAAACTCGGCTCGGTAATGCCCATGACGTCGCCGAGCAACTCCGGCACGTGGACGCGCACCGGGAAGGGTTCTTCCGGATCGATCTCCCCGCGGATCAGCGCCCAGTGGAGACGATGCGTGATGCGATCACGGAAGACCCGCAGCCGGAACTCGCCGTGCGCCGTGCCCACCGTCTGGGTGTGCACGCTCTCGACGTTCTGCTCGGTGCTCATGCGGTAGCGAATCAGGTCGGCGACGGTGCCCATCTTCAGCCCGTGGGTCCGGGCGAACTCCTCGAGCTCGGGCCGCCGGGCCATGGTGCCGTCCTCGTTGAGGATCTCGACGAGCACGCCGGCCGGCTCGAAACCCGCCAGCAGCGAAAGGTCCATGCTCGCCTCGGTGTGCCCGGCGCGCGCCAGGACGCCGCCCGGCTGGGCCATCAGGGGAAACACGTGGCCGGGCTGGGTCAGGCTGTCGGGACCGGCGTCGGGCGCCACTGCCGTACGGATGGTATGCGCACGGTCGTAGGCCGAAATGCCGGTGGTCACACCCGTGGCCGCCTCGATCGAGACGGTGAAGTTGGTCTGGTGGTGGCGATCGGTGTCGCGCACCATCAATTGCAGGCCCAGCTGCCGGCAGCGCTCGCGCGTGAGCGACAGGCAGATCAGGCCCCGACCGTAGCGCGCCATGAAATTGATGTCCTCGGGCCGCACCAGCGGGGCGGCCATGATCAGGTCGCCTTCGTTCTCACGGTCCTCGTCGTCGAGCATGACCACCATGCGGCCCTGACCGATGTCCTCGAGGATGGATTCGATCGAATCAAAACTCATGTTTGAACTCCTGTAAGCCGTTCCAGGTAGCGCGCCAGGAGATCGACCTCCAGGTTGACGCGGTCTCCGGCTTCGAGTTGCCCCAGCGTGGTGACGGCCAGGGTGTGTGGAATCAGGTTGACCTCGAACTCGCGCGCTTCAACGGCATTGACGGTCAGGCTCACCCCGTCGAGCGTGACCGAACCCTTCTCGGCGACAAAGCGCGCCAGCTCGGGCGGGACACGAAAGCGGAATATCCGGCTCTCGCCGGCCGGCCGCACCGACATCACTTCGGCAAGGCCGTCGACGTGTCCGCTGACAAGATGCCCACCGAGGCGGTCGCCCACCGCCAGGGCCGGCTCGAGGTTGACCGGGTTGCCGGTCGCGAGAGCCCCGAGGCTCGTTCGATCGAGCGTCTCGGCCGAAAGATCGGCGGAAAATCCCCGCTCGTCGATGTCCAATGCGGTCAGGCAACAGCCGGCCACGGCCACGCTGTCGCCGGTGCGCCATTCCGCGGGCCCGAGCTCGGGGCAATCGATGCGCATCCGGCAGCCCGATTGCGCGGGCGTGATCCGGCTGACCGTTCCTACGGCCTGGACGATTCCGGTGAACATGACTGAAATCTCAAGCGAGTCGATAGAGAAAGCGCCAGTCCGAACCCAGGCGGCGCTGATCGATCAGGTTTAGATGGAGGCGGTCTTCGAATTTTTCCATCCCCGGCAACTCGAGCAGCGCTCGGCCCCGGCCGATCAGGCAGGGCGCCTGGTAGACCAGCAGCTCGTCGACCAGACCGGAGGCGACCAGAGCCCCGGACAAGGTGGGGCCGGCCTCGACGTGCACCGTATTGACGTCACGTTCGGCCAGGCGCGCCATCAGGGCAGGCAGGCTGACCCGGCCGGCCAGGTCGGCCGGCAACTGCCACCAGCTCACCCCCTCGATGTCGCGCGGCGCAACGCAGGACGCCACGATGACCGGTCCGGGCAAGGTGGTCAGGCGAAGGCCTTCCGGCAGCCGGCCGTCGGAGTCCACCACCACGCGGGTCAACTGGCGCTCGAAACCGCCCAGGCGAACGTTCAGCCGGGGGTCGTCGGCCAGCACGGTTCCAATGCCGGTGAGGATGCAGGAGGCGCGGGCCCGCCAGGACTGCACGTCGGCGCGGGCGGACTCGCCCGTGATCCACTGCGAACGGCCATCGGCACCGGCGGTGAAGCCGTCGAGACTGACGGCCAGCTTGACGCGAACCCAGGGCCGGCCGCGCTCGTGACGGCTGACGAACCCGCGGTTGAGCGCCCGGGCCGCCTCTTCCATCAGGCCGGTGCGCACGGTGATCCCGGCGCGGGCGAGGATATCGTGTCCCCTGCCCGACACCCGGGCATCGGGATCGGGCATGGCCGAAACCACCGACGTCACGCCGGCTTCGACCAGGGCGTTCGCGCAGGGCGGCGTGCGGCCGTGATGAGAGCAGGGTTCGAGACTCACGTAGGCCACCGCTCCCCGCGCCCGGATACCGGCTTCCTGGAGGGCGAGCGTCTCGGCGTGCGGTTCGCCCGCGGCGCGGTGCCAGCCGCGGCCCACGACTTCCCCGTCATTGACGATGACGCAACCGACGGCCGGATTCGGATCGGCCGTCAACTCTCCCTTTTCGGCCAGGCGAAGGGCTTCGGCCATGAAACGATGATCGTCAGCGGTGAAACTCATGGGTCAGGTTTCAGGTTTCAGGTTTCACTTGTCTTCTTCATCCAGCAGCGAAATCTGGCGGCGATCGATGACGCCCGGGTTGTCGCGCTCGAGCTTTTCGATCTCCTCGCGGAAGGCCTGCACGTCCTCGAAGCGGCGATAAACCGAGGCGAATCGGACGTAAGCGACCTGGTCGAGATGGGACAACTCGGCGGCGACCCAGTCACCCAGCTGCTGGCTGGAAATCTCCGGATCCTCGAGCGTGCGAATCTCGCGGACCAGCTTGCGGATGGCCCGCTCGACCAGCTGGGTCTCGACCGGACGCTTCTCGAGCGCCTTGACCATCCCGCGCCGGAGCTTGTCCTCGTCGAAGGCCTCGCGCGAGCCGTCGGCCTTGATCACGTTGGGCGCCTTCAGCGCCGGCGTCTCGAGGGTATTGAAGCGCGCCCCGCACCCGGCGCACTCGCGCCGCCGACGAATCTGGAAACCGTCGGAAGCCAGCCGCGAGTCGACCACGCGGGTGTCGGTGTGATTGCAGAAGGGGCACCACATAAAAGGCTGGAGGTTTCAGGTTTCAGGTTTCAGGGCGGCGGCTTCCGGGCGCTGCGGGGCGGTCGAGCCGCGACACTCCCGTGCTGCCCGGAACGTCAGCCAGCTTTCAGGTTGGCCAAGGCATCCCGCGGCGAAGCCGCCCCGCAGCGCCAACGGCTGCCGCCTGAAACCTGAACCCTGAAACCTGAATCCTTTACTACCCATAAACCGGATACTTGCGACACAGTGCGAGGGCCGACTCCTTGACCCGCTGTTCGACGGACGAATCGCCCATGTTGTCGAGCACATCGCAGATCAGACCGGCCAGTTCGCGGCAGTCGTCTTCGGTGAACCCGCGGGTCGTACACGCCGGGGTGCCGATGCGCAGGCCCGAGGTCACGAAGGGGGAGCGCGGCTCGCCGGGTACCGTGTTCTTGTTGACGGTGATGTTGGCCCGGCCCAGCGCGGCCTCGGCGTCCTTGCCGGTGATGTCCTTGTCGATCAGGTCGATCAGGAACAGGTGGTTGTCCGAGCCGCCGGAGACGACCTTGTAGCCACGCTCCATGAGGACTTCGGCCATGGCGCGGGCGTTGTCAACCACGCGCTGCTGGTAATCGCGGAACGCCGGCTCCAGGGCCTCCTTGAAGGCCACCGCCTTGGCCGCGATCACGTGCATCAGCGGCCCGCCTTGGCAACCCGGAAAGACCAGGGACTGGAATTTCTTGACCAGGGACTCGTCCTCACCCGATGCGAGGATGATGCCGCCGCGCGGGCCGCGCAGGGTCTTGTGCGTGGTCGAGGTCACCACATGGGCGTGCGGTACCGGATTGGGATAGACGCCGGCGGCGACCAGCCCCGCGATGTGCGCCATGTCGACCATGAACCAGGCGCCCACTTCATCGGCAATCTCGCGCATGCGCTTCCAGTCGACCACACGGGAATACGCCGAGAAGCCGCCGATGAGCATCTTCGGCTTGTGCTCCCGGGCCAGCTCGGCCATCCGCTCGTAGTCGATCTCGCCCGAGTCGCGATCAAGGCCGTAATGAACGGCGTTGAACAACTTGCCCGAAAAATTGACCTTGGCGCCGTGGGTCAGGTGACCGCCCTCGGACAGGTCCATGCCCAGGATCGTGTCGCCCGGCTGTAGCAGCGCCATGTACACGGCCTGGTTGGCCTGCGATCCCGAGTGCGGCTGCACGTTGGCATAGCCGGCGCCGAACAGCTTCTTGACGCGCTCAATGGCGAGGTTTTCGGCGATGTCGACGAACTCGCAACCGCCGTAGTAGCGCTTGCCCGGGTAACCCTCGGCGTACTTGTTGGTCAGCACCGAACCCTGCGCTTCCATCACGCGCGGACTGGCGTAGTTCTCCGAGGCGATCAGCTCGATGTGATCCTCCTGTCGCTGCTCCTCGGAGCGCATGGCGGAGGCCAGTTCCTCGTCGAATCCGGCGATGGTGAATGACTTGTCGAACATGGTTCGTCGATTCCGCGTTGAATAACCCCGTAATGGTAGCACCAAGCGCTTGGATCTCGGCCTTTGGGACGGTTCGGGATTCGGGGAAGACGGCGGCCCGGCCTACCGCGGCGCAGCCGCCCCGCCATGGGCAGACGCGCCGCCCGAACCCGGAACCCGTCTTTCCCTGAAACCTGAAACCTGAAACCTGAAACCAAGCGCCATCCACTCAAGAACAGCACAACACCCCGATCGAACCCCCGATAGAAACTGCGCCCGCAAGCGCCAATGCAGAACTTGATTCCGGTCAACTCTACCGCCCCTGCCAGGCCCTAGACTGCGCTCCAACAACACACCCCTAACCGCCCCGATGGAGGCACGCAAATGAACCACAAGAAGATTCTGCTCACGGCCACACTGGCCCTGTTCTCCTTCAACGCGCTGGCGCAGTCCCAGGGCGACTGGCTGGTCCGGCTGGGCGTCGGTTACGTCTCGCCCGACGTCGACAGTTCCAACCTCGTGTTCGAAGGCATCGAACTGGCCGACTACCGGATCGACGTCGACGACAACACGCGCCCGATCATCAATTTCACCTACATGGCCACCGACAACCTGGGCGTTGAACTTCTCGCCGCCTGGCCGTTCGACCACAGCGTGGAAGGCGACGGCGCCCTGTCGGCGCTGGGCAAGCTGGGCAGCACCAAGCACCTGCCGCCGACGCTGAGCCTGCAGTACCACTTCCGCCCTGACCAGACCTTCCGCCCCTACGCCGGCGTGGGCCTGAACTACACCAAGTTCTTCGACGAGCGCACCACCGAATCCCTGCACCAGGGCATCATCGGTACGTCCAACGCAGCGCTCGGCACCGACTATTCCGGCGGCAGCACCGACATGTCGATCGACGACTCCTTCGGCATCGCGCTGCAGCTGGGCGCGGACGTCGCACTCAACGATGCCTGGTTCCTCAACTTCGACCTTCGCTGGATCGACATCGAGGCCGACGCCGAACTGAATACCACCACCGTCGACGGCGGCGGATTCGAGGTCGACCTCAACAGCCGCATCAGCGCCGACATCGACCCCTGGGTCTTCTCGACGGCGATCGGCCTGCGCTTCTGATCCGGAACTGCAAGCCCGGAGGGGGCCGGCCGGCGGGCCGGTCCCTTCTTTTCGTCTCCGGCAGGCCGTCGGCCCGCCCCGGCCCTTCAGCCCTGCGATGAGCGGAGCCGGCCGATGTCGGCAAGCAACTGCGTCAGGCGCTCGCCGCGATGGAAGTGGAAGCCCTGCGCATAGCTCACCCCCATGCGCCTCAACGCGGTGGTGACCGCCTCGTTCTCCACGTACTCCGCCACGATCCTCACGCCGCGCGCTCGCGCCGATGCGACCATGCCCTCGACGTCGACTGTCATCGCCCCACCGTCCAGCAGGCGACGGACATAACTGCCATCGATCTTGACGATGTCGATCGGCCAGTTCGTCAGGCTCTGGAAGTTGGAGTACCCGCTGCCGAAGTCGTCGAGCGCAATGCGGCAACCCAGATCGCGCAGCCCCAGGACATTGCGCAGCGCCGTTTCATGGTCGCTGAGCCGGGCGCTCTCGGTGATCTCGAAACAGAGCTTGCCGGGCGATACGGACCGGTCGGCCATCAGTCGATGAATACCCGCCAGAAGCTGCTGGCTCGAAAGCGAAAGTCCGGAGAGGTTGATCGAACAGATCGCGATCTCGTCGTGCACGTCGGAGTGGCGCTCGAGCGTATCCAGCACGAGGCCGATCACGTGCAGGTCCAGCTGCAGTGACAGACCGAGCTTCTCGGCCGCCGGGAAGACGCGAGAGGGCTCCTGGACGACGCCGCCGCGATCCGCGAGCCGGCACAGGACCTCGAAGCTGATGCCGCGGTCCCGCCCTGCATCGCTCGAGGGGTGCAGCGGCACCAGTCGCTGGGCATGGATCTCGATGCGATCGCACTGCATGGCCTGGCGGATGACCAGCCCCAGCTCGTAGACCTCCACGTCACGGGGATCGAGACACACGACCCGGTCATGCCCGTGCAGCTGGGCTTGCTGACAGGCGTGGGCGGCCCGCGACATGGCGTAGTCGAGGGTCATTCCGGGCCGCGGACTGGCAACACCGATGCTCAGGCTGGTCTGGAAGGGTTCGACCTCGGTCCCCAGGTTGATGGCTCGAAAGTCCCGTCGGAGCGCTTCGGCCAGTTCGAGCGCACCGGCCGGACCGCAGCCGGCGAGGTAAATCAGGAACTGCGTCTCGCCCGGGGCGCGCGCAAGGTGCGACACACCCGGCAGGGAGGCGACCTCGACTCGCCGCCCGAGCCAGCGCGCGGTCACCTTCAGGGCATGGTCGGCCACGGCCTTGCAGTTGAACGCGAGCGAGGAGAAATGATCGACCGCGATGTGCAGGAGAGAGAATGCACCGTCACTCCCCGAACGCCGCCGGTCCCGGTCGATGTCGACCGCCACCTCGTGCAAGCCGCGCCAGTTGAGCAGGCCGGTGGCCTCGTCGTACAGAGCCTGTCGGTGAATCCGGTCCTGCAGCACCTGCTGTTCGGTGCAGTCGACGATCAGGCCCACGAAGCCGGTCAGTTCGGCCGCCCGCGTTCGCACCTCGTTGACGGTCAGTGAGATGGGGACTTCGTGACCGTCGCGGTGCATCGCCGAGAACCGCAACTCACCGCTGCGATTACCGGCCCGCGAGCGCGGAAAATGCCGGGTTCGGCGCACGATTGGGGAACGGCGCACCTCCCCGGCGACGCGGCCGCGCACGTAGCCCGAGAAGAACTGCGCGTGATCCGATCGCGCGGCCTCGGGAAGCAGCATCTCCAGTTCACGTCCGATGATTTCCTCGGGGCGGTACCCGAGCACGCGCGCCACGCCCGCGTTGGCATGCTGGATCCGTCCCTCCAGGTCCACGTGCAGGAAGGCCACCGTGTCGATCTCGGTCAGCGCCCGCCATGATCGCATCGGGACCGACTGCACCAGATCCAGGTCGCTGAACCGCATGGCGCCCTCAAACGGCCGAGCCGTCGCGGCCGGTGTCGCCGGAAGGGTCGCGGCGGCTGCAGGCCAGGCAATAGACCGCCCCCAGGCGAAGATGGAATCGCACGCGCTCGCCACACTCGATGATGCGTCCGCAGCCGTCGCAGACTCCGCCGTCTTCGAGTCGCGCCTCCTCGGTGCCTTGCTGGACGACCTCGCGCCCGCCGACCTGGCGCGGCAACGGTTCGGCCTTGACGATGTCGGCACGGAAGAAGGCCTCGTAGACATGCCACCTGCCGATCCACTCGTCGGTCAGACCGTGGTCGCGCATGCAGCCCTCGAGCAGGCGGATGCGGTAGTCGAAGAGATCGTCGGAGATCACCATCCAGTGATGTGCATTCCGGGGACGCTGGCCCATGTAGTCGCGGCGCCCGAGCATCAGGCTGCGCAGGAACGAGTACTGCTTCTCTCTTAGCCGCTGCCGCGTCACGCCGGCGAAATAGGGGCCCAGGCGTTCATCCTCGAAAGCCAGGTCGTAGAAGTCCCGAAGCACCTCGCGCAGGATGCGTCCGTTGCCCAGCCGCGCCCAAAGTTCGGGATCCGGCGGCGGCGCGCGGCGTCCCTGCCCGCCCCGATCGCCTGCAACCGGCGGGAGCTCGCCGTGAGGGTGAAAGGGATCGGCCAGGACATCGAGCGAGGCCCCGTCGACCTGGCGCCGGCAGAATTCGACCACCGCCTCGACCATGCCGGGGCGGCCGGCCACGCGAACCGACGGGGTGCCGAGCGACGGCCAGTACTGCATCAGCCAGTCGGTCACCCGACCCGGGAAGCAACCCTTCGAGTGCCCTTGCCGCGAGCAGCAGGCCCGGTAATGGAACAGCGGGTGGGTGGCATCCAGCGTCCTCAGCCAGGCGTCGGCGTACAGCCCTTCCGGTCCCTGGGCGCCGTGCAGGAGCCAGACGGGACGAGTCTCCGGGCCGGCGAGCGCCTCCCGAAGGATCGGTATCATCGGCGCGAGCCCGGTGCCGGTTGCCACCAGCAGGAGCGCCCCGTCCATCGCGTCGCGATCGTGAACCATCGCACCACCCGGCGGCAGCACATCGAGCCGGTCGCCGGCGCGCAGGTCGTCGACCAGCCAGCCGCTGACTCGTCCTCCGGGAACCTTCCGAACGTGAAGTTCGAGGTGGCCGTCGCGGCGCGGCAGGCTGGCGACGGAATAACGACGCGGGTGACCGTCCGGACCGACGATGCCGATATGCTGCCCGGGCAGCGGGTCGACGGCCCGATCGGCCGGCAGGCGGATACAGCGAATGTCCTCGGCGAGCATGAACGTCTCGATCACGGGCAGCGAAGCGACCGGTGGGTCCGCTTCGAACTGGTCGATCCTGAGGGGCTCCTCCGGAATGCAGCGACAAGGCAGAAAGAAGCCCTGACGAACGAGATCGGCTTTCAGTCCCTTCTGCGCCTCGGCCGGCACGCGACCGTCGCTCGCGCGCATCAAGCAGGCGTGGCAGGATCCCGCGCGACAGGAATAGCGAACGGGCAAGCCCTGCCTGAGCAGACCAGCCAGGACGGTTTCCCCCTCCCGCAGCGCGACCCGGTGTTGCCGAAACTGTACTTCCATGGGTGTCCTTCCCGAGGCAATCGCCTCAGGTCGGCTCCAGGCAGGTCTTCATTTCGCCGGCGGCGCGCCGGGCTTCGAGAAAGACCTTGCCCATCAGCGCGCCGGGCTCGGTGGATACGGCCAGCACCGCGTCGTCGCCCGCCTGCACCAGCAACACCGCGCCCCTGGTGCCTTCGATCAGCAGCTGCCTGAGGTCGCCGCGCTGGATTTCGTCGATCTCGCGCTCGGCCAGGGCCAGCAACGAGGCCGACATCGCGGCGAAACGGTCCGGGTCGACACCGGGCTGCAGCACCGACGCGATCACCATGCCGTCGCTGGTGATGGCAGCGGCCGCGTTGACGCTGCCGCCGGTAGCGCCCATCAAGGCGCGCAGGACCGACCGGATGCGGGACGCATGCGGGTGCTCCCGCTGGGACTCCGGATTGAATGATTGCTGGTTCAAGTGGCTCCTCCCGAAGCGGGCCAGTCGAAGACGAACACGGGGCCGGCGACGCCGGCCCCGAGAATCCGCTTCACGCCGCCGCTTCGACGGCCGACATGGCCTGCCGGGCCTTGGTCACGACCATGCCCAGGTTGGCCGAACGCCGGCAGACGAAACAGGCAACCTGGTCTGCAGCACTCTTGGCCCGCATGAAGAAGTGGATCAGGTTGTCGCTGTTGACGATCATCTCCTGGAAATAGTGCGAGCCGTCGTCTTCCACGCCACGTGCTTTCTTGAAGATCCGCTCGATGGCGACGACATTGGGCCCCTGGAACATCTCGGCGGTCGCCGCCGCCAGCATGTCCATGACTTCGTCGGGGTGCGAATCGACGGTCTTGATGCCGATCAGCATCCCCGACTCGAGATCCACGTAGCCGGCTGCCAGGCACTCGGGAATTGTCTGTACGGCCTGCTGAAGGGCTGAATCGAAATCCGACATGGGTTTTCCTCCTTGGGTTGGGTTCTTGTTTAATGGTGAAGGCGTCAGGAAGACACCGGATCGCGCAGCTCCGGGCCGTGCGTCGGCCGGTGCCCGGAGGCCTGCATGAACTGCTCGAAACGCTCGAGAAACTCGATTTGCTCGCGCGACTGGATCCAGCGGCGCTCGATTGCCCGCAGGCTGTCGATGGCCTCGACGGCCGACAGCCCCTGCCAGATGCGATAAGCCGCGAGCGCCGTCCCGGTCCGGCCGTGGCCCGCGTGACAGTGCACCGCGACGACCTCTCCCTGGCGGAGCCAGCGCCAGATCTGGCGGCATAGCGTGATGGCCTGGGTCACGGTCGGAGCGGTCATGTCGTCGACCGGGATGTGCATGGCCTGGAGCCCCCGCTCGGCAAGGGCCTCTTCACAATCGAGGGGAGCCTCCAGCAGGGTCAGCAAACGCGTCACACCGACGCGGACCAGGGCGTCGAGATCCTGCTCGATGTCCTGGACCACGCCCGGCCGCGGCGTGCCCGCCAGGCGCCCGGGGTCGAGCCAGACGAATCCCCGTGGACCGGCCCATGCGCTCATTGCCTGGCGCGCCTGCTCGGGCAGCGGGGGCGGGAGCGGCGTATCCTCGTCGAGCACGGCGGGATCGATGTCCGGGCTGGGGCTCGGACAGGTCCCGAGCTCGACGAAGGAGCGGCCTTCCCTCGAGCGCGGACCGCGGAAGAACTCACGCGCGGTCGAACACTCGTGGATGCGGCCGCTGACCAGCAGGGCGACGACGTCGGCGTGTTCACGGGCCTGAGCCTGGTGGTGGGTGGCCATCAGGACCGGGCGCTGACGGGCACAGGCCGCAAGCAGGGTCAGGACACGACCGGCGCCTTCCTCGTCGAGACCGACGGTCGGTTCGTCCACGCAAAGCAGGCCCGGGCGGGCAAGCACGTGTCGCAGGATGGCGATCAGGCGCTGGTCGGCCAGCGACAGTTCGACGACCGGCCGTTCCAGGCAATCCATGAACCGGCTGCAGTCGAACTCCTCCAGCGCCCGCGTCAGGGCCTGGCGCTGTTGCGGCAAGGTGAGGCGCGACCGGTCCGGCAATCCGCCGGCCAGGTTCTCGAGAACCGTCGAGACGAGCAGGCGAGCGTCCTGCATCACCAGCCGCGGCCACCCGGCCTCGCCCGGCATCAGGCCCTGGTAACGCATTTCACCCCAGGTCTTGAAGCTGGCGTTCTGCTGCGCCAGCCCGCACACCGCCCGCAGCAGCGTGGACTTGCCCACGCCGGTCGGCCCCATCAGGGCGACCAGGCCGCGGGCGGGGAGCTCGAAATCGACTTCGGCGAGCACCACGCGATCACCGAAGCCGGCCCCGAAACCTTCGAGCCAGAGGACGGGGACCTTGCCTGACCCGGCACGCATTCCCGAAGTCATGCCGATTGACGCCGGCGAGTCTGGGGACTGAGCTCCGCAGCCAGGGCCAGCAGGGCGACCTTGACGTCGTCGCGTTCACGCGCGTCCACTTCGAAGACGGGCATGCGGTAGCCAATCTCGGCGAGCGCTTCACGATAGCGGTCGATGCCAGGCGCAGGGCTCAGGTCGCAACGGGTCACGCCGAGCACGGCGGCCGCCCCGGGCTTGTCGAGGAGGCCGCGAAACGCCTCGATGTAGTAGCGCAGATCCCCGAGCGGATCGGGTCGCGCGTGATCGATCAGCAGGATCAGGCCGATGGCGCCCTGCGAGAGGATCTCCCACATGAAACTGAATCGCACCTGCCCGGGCGTTCCGAGCAGCTGTACCGTCAACTTCGGATCCACTTTCAGGGTCCCGTAGTCCATGGCAACCGTAGTGCGCTGCTTTCTTTCCTGGACTTCGTCGCTGGCGCGCGTATCCGTCGCCACGACCGGGGTATCGCTTACCGAAGCGATGGCAGTTGTTTTGCCTGCCCCGACCGGCCCGGCGAACAGGATCTTGTGCATCTGGCCACCCATCCTCAGAGCCCCGAGATCCGATCGAACAGCCGCGACCAGAAACTGCCGGAGCGATCACCTGATGGGGACTCATCCACGCCGGAGGATGTCACCGGCTGCGAGCTGATCACGCGCAGGTACCCGGCCGCCATGGCCGCGCTGTAGAAGCGCAGCGCGTCGGCCTCGGGAACGCGCAACATGCGAAATGCGAAGGACAGGCTGGACGGCCGCCTCGAAAGCAGAGAAGACAGCGGCAACAGGTAGCGCGTATGGGGTAGCCGCGTGAAATTGGGCCAACAACGCAACTGCACGACATCGAAGGGCTGACACTCGTCGAGCAAGGCATCCTTCCGGGCGTGCCATGCCGCCAGGTAGAGGACCTCGTCAGCCGGTCGGGCGACCAGCCGCGCCGGCGGCGCAGTGTCCCCCGCACGTACCAGTTCGGCGGGCCCGGCGCAGTAGAATTCGGCCGGTGAATCCATCTCGCTGCGATACAGCCCGGCCTCGCCGTCAAGCCACAGATGTCCCTTTCCGGGCACTTTCAGGCAGCTCTTCCCGCCGGAATCCAGACACTCCCGAATCGGCCCCAGCAGGCATTGATGCGCGGCGAAGCGCGGCACATTGGCGATCGCCCTGCGGCCCGCCCCTGGATTCGTGGTCGTCCCGTCGGCGCTGCTTCCGATGTGCGGCATAGGTCTTCCCCCGATGGATGCAGTTGTCGGCTTCACGCGGGTCTGGCCCTGAACCGCCCGCCCGATTCACCGCGGCTCCCGAACAAGGGCAACCGTGGCCGCCTGGGCTCGGCCACGGGAGCCCCGCGCCGAGGGCGAGTAAACGAAAGAACGGAGATCTTCCGAAACATGCAGAACCAATCCCCTTTTGATAGCTGCCTCCTATCATCGGGGAGCCCTTAATTGACTGTCTATAGGGGAACCCCCGATTTTCCTTTCACAAGGGGGCGTGTAATGATATGCGGCCTTTCTAATCCCGGGTTCCAAGCAGCGCTGCATGAAAGAGCCGCCGATCGAGGTATCGATTCTCATCAACAGCCAGATCTTCGCGCGCGGCGTCGAGCAGGTCGTGGTCGAGCTGGCCCGTGACGATGTGCTTGTTCACCAACACTCCGTGGCTGAAGCGACAGCGGCCATGGCGGCCGGGAGAATCAACATCCTGGTCCTGGACACGGAGCTTGCGCCGCAGCTCGAGCGCGCGCTGTCCGAGCAGGAAAACCCGCCCAAGATCGTGCTGATTTCGGAGTGGCGTCACGCCGGCACCAATCTGCCGGTCGAAGAGGATCTACCCTGCGGCTTCTTTCCCGCCCGCGCCCCCGAGTCCCGGCTGAAGTACTACCTGAGCCTCATGATCGACTGTGAACGGCGCAACCTGTCGGAGGGAGGCTGCCGGGACTGCCCGCTGCCCCACAGTCTGAAACCGAGACATCTTCTCCTCACCCGGCGCGAGTCGGAAGTTTTCCGCCTGCTCGGCTCGTTGCAGACCAACCAGGAGATCAGCGATCTGCTCAACGTCAGCCCGAAGACCATCGAGGCGCATTGTGCCAACATCAAGCGGAAGCTGAACGTGAACAACAGTCGTGAATTGCTGCACGCGGCCATCAACTGGGTCGAGGGGCGCTAACCGGGCAGATCGACTCGACGATCGACTCAGCGATTTACCTTCGCAAGATCACCGGCGATATGCGGCAGGCCCAGAAGCCGACGGTTCATCACGCGAAACCACAGCGGCGGCAGGTAAGCCAGCACGAACATGCCGAAGTAGCCGGTCGGCAGCTGGGGCAGGTCTTCGAAATGCCGCAGGGACTGGTAGCGACGGTTGGGATTGGCGTGGTGGTCGGAGTGGCGCTCCAGGTGGAACAGCAGCAGGTTGGAGAACACGTGATTGCTGTTCCAGGAATGGTGCGGCCGGCAACGCTCGTAAGTGCCCGCTTCGTCCTTTCGCCGGAGCAGACCATAGTGTTCGACGTAATTGGCGCTGGTCAGCTGGAACCAGGCGAACAGGTTGTGGATGAACAGGAACGCCAGGGTCGTCCAGCCGAGCGCCATCACAAGCCCCACCTGGAGCAGCAAGGTCATCAGCCAGGACTGCAGGATGGTGTTTTGCGGGCTCCAGGCACTCCGGCCGCGGCGGGCGAGGCGCCGGCGCTCGATCCGCCAGGCCCGGAAGACACCGCCGGGCATTTCGCGAAGTGCAAACCGGTAGATCGATTCGTTCATCCGTGCACTGGCGCAATCCTCGGGCGTGGCCACGTGCCTGTGGTGTCCGAAATTGTGCTCAACGGTGAAATGCCCGTAGGCGGGCACGGCCAGGGCCAGGCGGCTCAGCCACTGCTCGATGCGCGTGTGCTTGTGGCCCATTTCGTGGGCGGTGTTGACTGCCAGACCGGAAGCCATGCCCGCCACCAGCGCGAGCGTGATCCATGCCGCGGGGCCCAGCCCCTGGGTCGCGGCCCAGAAAGCGGCGACGACCAGCGAGACGACGTGCAGCGGAACGGTCAGCCAGGTGAGGAGGCGATAGTAGCGGTCGTTTTCCAGTTCGGGAACGGTCTGCTCGGGCGGATTGCTGCGGTCCTCGCCGAACAGGGCGTCAAGCATCGGCACCACGACGTAGCCGAACACCAGGGGAAAGGCCAGCATCCAATCCCGGCCGGTGAGCGCATGGAGCGCGACGGCGAATACGGGCGAGAGCGGATAGACCACCGACAGAAGCCAGAGATGGCGTTTGCGGTCGGTGTAGCTGCCGGGCCGCCCGTCGCCGTCGACGTAGTGGAAAGTCCGGGTCAGCACGAGCCGGCCTCCGAAGCGACCAGTAGGCATTCCATTCTAGACAAAGCGCTCGACGCTTTCCAATTTGATGTCGCGTCGCGACGGCATGGGTTACGATTGCCCCCGTAGCTCATCCCGGCAGTAATGAACTATGCAGACTCTCGAGAACTCGCCGTTCAAGGCCTACGACATCCGCGGGCGCGTGCCCGACCAACTGGACGAGGAAAGAGCCTTCCTGATCGGCCAGGCCTTCGCCCGGGTGATCCAGCCCGACGGTCCGGTTGCGATCGGCTTCGACATGCGCCTGACCAGCCAGTCCCTGGCCGCCGCCCTGGCGCGCGGCCTCAACCGCGCCGGCGTCGACACGCGCGACATCGGTTTGTGCGGCACCGAGGTCGTCTACCACGCTGCTTCGATGGACGGCATGGGAGGCGGCATCATGATCACCGCCAGCCACAATCCGGCCGACTACAACGGCATGAAACTGGTTCGCGAACAGGCCATTCCCATCAGCGCCGACACGGGGCTGAAGGAAATGGAGGCACTGCTCGCCGAGGGCCTGGAACCGGTCACCGTCGAACAGCCCGGTGAACACCGCCGACTGTCGGTGTTCGACGAATACGTCGAACGCGTCCGAGCCTTCGTCGATACCGAACGCCTGGGCAGCGCGAGGGTCGTCGTCAACGCCGGCAACGGCTGCGCGGGGCCCGCCTTCGACGCGATCGCCGAAGGGCTGCCCCTGTCGGTCACGCGGCTCCACCACGAACCCGACGGGCGGTTTCCCAACGGCGTGCCCAATCCCCTGCTGCCGGAGAACCGCGAGGAAACCGCCCGCGCCGTTGTCGAAGCGGGCGCCGACCTGGGCATCGCCTGGGACGGCGACTTCGACCGCTGTTTCTTCTTCGATCACACGGGGCGCTTCGTCGAGGGCTACTACCTGGTCGGGCTGTTCGCTCGACAGCTGCTGGAGAAATCACCCGGCGAGAAGATCGTGCTGGATCCGAGGCTGACCTGGAACACGCTCGCCGAAGTGGCCGACGCGGGCGGCACCGCGCTGGTCAACAAGAGCGGTCACGCCTTCATCAAGGAGCGCATGCGCTCGGAGAATGCCCTGTACGGCGGGGAAATGTCGGCCCACCACTACTTTCGGGATTTCAGCTACTGCGACTCGGGAATGATCCCGTGGCTGCTGCTGCTCGAGCGAATCGCCACGACCGGAAAGTCGCTGGCCGAGCTGGTCGACGAACGCATCCGGGCCTTTCCGTGCAGCGGCGAAATCAACTTCACGGTCGACGACCCCCAGGCCGTCATGGACCGGGTCCTGCAGCACTTCGCGCCCGACGATCCGAAGATCGACCGCACCGACGGCATCAGCCTGGCGTTCGACGCCTGGCGATTCAACCTACGCGCTTCGAATACCGAGCCGGTGATCCGGCTCAACGTCGAAACACGTGCCGACGAAGACCTGCTGGCCGACAAGACCGAGCTCCTGCGCACCCTGATCGGCTGACGGGCTCAGGCCGCCCCGGGCGAGCTCGCACGGTCGGGCGCCAGTTCGACGCGATTGCGGCCGCCGTCCTTGGCGCGGTAGAGCGCCTGGTCGGCGCGGCGCTGCAGGCTTTCCCAGTTGTCGTGCACCGGGTCGTAGGCCACCACGCCCACGCTGGTCGACACCCGGATCTCGGTACTGCGGTAGCGGAAGGGGCCGTCGGCCAGGGAGCGGCGAAGGCGATCTGCAATGCGCGCCGCTTCCCGGCCGTCGGCGCCGGGCAGCAGGACGAGGAACTCCTCGCCGCCGACCCGGAAGGCGATGTCGCCCTCGCGAATCATCTCGCGGACGCGGTCGGCCGCTTCGACCAGGACCCGGTCGCCGGCTGCATGCCCGTGCTCGTCGTTGATGCGCTTGAAGTTGTCGAGGTCGAGCAACACCACCGAGAGCTGGTGATCGCTGCGATCGACGCGCGCCATCTCACGCGCAGCGTATTCCTCGAGCGAATAGCGGTTGAGCAGCCCCGTCAGCGCATCGTGCCGGGCCATGTGCCTCAGGTGCGCCTCCTTCCTGCGGAACAGCAGCAGGGCCAGCGCGACGTTCAGGGCCATGTAGAACACCATCGAGGACAGGAAGGCGGGCACCATCACGTTGACGCCGCCCGGCTCGGCCGACTCGCCGCGTCCGAGCGCGATGTAGACCGCGCGCAGGCTCAAAAGCACGGCGTTGCCCAGGATGACCAGCGCCACCGCCTTGCGATAGCCGGCCAGCATTCTGTCCTCGGCTCGCCAGAGCATGAAAGTGCAGGCGATGGCCAGGCCCATGTAGACCGTGGCCAGCAGTCCGACACGGCTACTGGTGTTGGCATACATTCCGGGCCAGAAAAGTCCGGCGGCGAGAATGGCCAGGGCCATCGCAAGAATCATGGCGCCGGAACGCCTGTGCCCGAGGTGCTCCTGAATGCCCACCAGGATCAGGCCATAGGCCAGGAAGATGGAGGTATTGCCCAGCGCGATGGTGGTGCGAAGATCGATGACGACGGTCCCGGCCATGGCCAGGTTGCCGAGCATGTGTCCCAGGCAAAACAGCACCCCTGCCAGAGCCCAGTCGGCAATGGCATGCTCGCGATTGCCGGCCAGGAAGATCCCGCCCATGGTGATGGCCATGAACAGGGCCGCCAGCGCCGACGTTACGGCAAGCGTATAGGCATCCAAGCTCGGCATGTCTCCCCTCCCCCGAGTCTCAGCTCGCTGTGTTCTTGTCGAGAATCCAGCCGCGCGAGCGCAACGGCCGGCCTCCTGGGCAGCCTCAATCGACTGCCGATGTCTGCTCCTCACCCGTCATCAGCGCACTGATCGTATCGACCGGCGACGAACCGTAGCTGAGGAACTGATTGTGGAATGCCTTGAGATCGAACTCGTCGCCCTGCTCGGCCCTGAGGCGCTCGCGCAGGTCCATGATCGCGGCATAGCCGGCGTAGTAGGAAGTCAGTTGCACCTGACTCAAGGTCAGCCGACGCCATTTCTGGGTTGCCTCCGAGGTTTCCTGGAAGGCTTCTTCCTGCATCATCCGCACGGCCTCGTCCCGCTCCATGCCCCGCACGTGAACAGCATGGTCGAGGATGGCGTTGTGCGTGACGCGCAGCAGCCACTTGCCGTGCATCAGCCACAGTTCCGGCTCGTGATCGCCCCAGCCTTCCTCGAGCATCATGCGCTCGGAATAGACGGCCCAGCCTTCGACCATCGCCCCATTGCCGAACAGGCTCTTGACCAGGCTCGGCGACTTGTTGGCGTGAAGCAGCTGCGTGTAGTGACCGGGAATACCCTCGTGGATATTGAGGATCTGCAGCATCCAGTCGTTGTACTCGCGCAGGTAGCTGGCCGCCTGCTCTTCACCGTAAGTCTCCAGCGGCGTGACGTTGTAGTAGGTCTCGGCTTCGGGGTTGAACGGCCCCGGCGCGCTGACCGAAGCGATGGCGCCGGTTCCGCGCATGTATTCCGGGGTCTCGCGCACGACCAGGGGCTTGTCCGGGTCCTGGTCGAGCAGATCGTTCTGGCGTACGAACTCGGCAAGCTGCGGCATCTGGCGGCGGATTTCCTCGACGAAATCCCCGACGGCGACATGCTCCTCCGATAGCCGGTCGATCATCCGTCCGATGCGCTCGAGCCGCGCTTCGGGCATGGGCTCTTCGGCGAAGTACTGCGGCCAGAGTTCCTTGGTGTAACCATCCATTTCCTCGAGGAGCCGGTCCTTCTCGGCCTGGGCGCGGCGATACAGTTCTTCGGCGGAGAAATCGGCCTGGATGTCGTAGGCGAATTTCTGCTCGTAGAGCGCCTCGCCCAGGCGGAAGGAGCGCGCGTTGCCCGAGGCCCGGAGCTCTTCCAGGCGCCCTTCCAGCCAGCGCACCCAGTCGTTGATGGCCGATTCGGCGCCGTCGGCGGCCTCCGCCAGCGAGCTCGAAAGCGCTTCATCGATGTCGGCCCCGGCCGCCTTTTCCCGGATGTCGGCCAGAACGCTCAGCCCGCCCCGGTTCTGGCTGATGGCCAGTTCGGTGTGCTCGAGCGTCGGCGTGCCCAGGCTGTTACGTGCGGCGTCGTAGTAGGCCGGCACCTGCTCGAGCCGATCCCGGATCAGTGCCAGTCGCTCCGGCAAGGGCGCGAACTCCGTATTCAGAAGAATGCTCAGTGGGCCGGCCACGTTGTAGTTCGATGGCTGCCATTCCCAGGGCCTGAGCGTCTGGATGTAGAAGCGCGACGACTCGAGCCGGTTCTCGAGCAGGTCATAGTCGGTCCGGCGGTCGACCGGCAGGGCCTCTCGATCGAATCCCTCGAGGCGCTCGAGGGCGTCGCCGATGAAGGCCAGTTCTTCGCGACGATGTTCGGCATCGGGGATGGACACCTCCCCGGCGTTCTCGTAGCGGCCTTCGTAGATGGCCCACTCGGGCGAGCGGCGCAGCAGGTCGTCGATCAGGGAATCGACGAAAGCATCGAAGGCGGCCACCCCGGCCTCATCGGAAGCGGAAGGACCGGTCGCCTCGGCCGGCTCCGCGGCGGCGGGCTGCGGGGGCGGTTCGCTCTCGTCGGCGGCCTCGGGCGCCGGCGATTCGGAGCAGGCGGCAAGCAGGGCGAGCATGAAGGCAATTGCCAGCAAGCGGTTCATCACGGTCATCGAGTCTGTTCCGGGTCTTGGTGCCAAACGTCCGATCGTACCCCAATCCCGGGGCGCGGCGCACCGGATCGGGCTTGCAGTAGCGCCTTGCAGGTCCTATATTCCGGCTTATGAGCCGCATCGAACACCACCGCGAAGAGTTGCTCAATGCGCTGACTCACGGCCTCGGGGCGATTCTCAGCGTCGGCGCCGGTGCCGTGCTGATTACCCTGGCGGCGGTCTACGCCGGCGCGCGCGAAGTCGTCAGCGTCTCGGTATTCGTGGCCTCGCTGACGCTGCTCTACACGGCCTCGACCCTCTACCATGCCGCGCGCCACCCGGTATGGAAGGCGCGGCTGAAAGTCCTCGACCACTGCGCCATCTTCCTTCTCATCGCCGGCACCTACACGCCTTTCACCATCGCCGCCCTCAAGGGCGGCTGGGGCTGGTCCCTGTTCGGTGTCGTCTGGGGACTGGCCGTTGTCGGCGTGATCTTCAAGGTGTTCTTCACGGGCCGCTTTCGCTTGCTTTCCACGGCCACCTACGTGGGCATGGGTTGGCTGGTGGTGATCGCGCTGGCGCCGCTCAGCCAGGTCCTGACGACAACCGCGATGTCCTGGCTGGTGCTCGGCGGCGTACTCTATACCGCCGGCACGATCTTCTACCACAACGAACGGGTTCGCTTCGCTCACGCCATCTGGCACCTGTTCGTGCTGGCCGGCAGCGTTTGTCATTTCGTCGCCGTCACCGCCCAGATGATTGCACATCCGGCCTGATCCGGCCGAGCGCCTCGACGATTCCCGGCACCTCGCCTGGGGGCAGCGCACGGCTGAAGAAATGTCCCTGGAAGCTGTCGCAGTCCATCTGGGTGAGAATGTCGAGCTGCTCGAGCTCCTCCACCCCTTCGGCCACCACCTTGAGCCTCAGGCAGCGCGCCATGCTGATGATGGCCGCCACGAGATCGCGGTCGGAATCCCGCCCGGCCAGGTCGAGAATGAACGAACGATCGATCTTGAGCGTATCGAGGTCGAACTTCTTGACGTATGAAAGCGACGAATACCCCGTTCCGAAATCGTCCAGCGAGATGTGCACGCCCATCGCGCGCAATCGGCGCAGCACGTCCTGTCCCGCCTGCACCTGCTCCATCAGCATCGACTCGGTGATCTCGAGGGTCAACAGACCGGCCGGCAGACCGGAACGCTCCAGAATCTTCTCGACGGTTTCGGCGATGCGGCCCGTCTGGAACTGGCGCGCCGAGAGATTGACCGAAACGGGTACGCCCTCGATTCCGCCACGGTGCCATTCGGCCGCCTGGCGGCAGGCCTGCTCGAGCACCCAGTCGCCGAGGGGCACGATCAGACCGCTTTCCTCCGTGGCCCGGATGAACTCCGTAGGCATCACCAGGCGACCGTCGGAAGACCGCCAGCGAACCAGGGCCTCGACCCCGCAGACGTGATATTGCGGGTTCGCTCCGACGATTGGCTGATAGTGCAACTCGAACTCCTCGGCGTCGAGCGCATGTCTCAACCGGGCATCGAGCTGCAGACGCTTGCTTGCCGACTGCACCATCGAGGTATTGAAGTGCTGCCAGGTATTGCGGCCGCGGCGCTTGGCCTGATACATCGCGGCGTTGGCGAACTGCAACAGCTCCGTGACCGAATGAGCATCGTCCGGAGATACACAGATTCCGATGCTGGCGCTGACATAGACCTCGCTGCGATTGGCCAGGACGAAGGGTTCCGCGATGGCTTCCAGGGTCCTGCGCGCGCAAGCGGCCGCCCCGTCCCGAGCATCCGGTCCGGACAGGTGAATCACGAACTCGTCACCCCCCATGTGCGCCAGCCCGGCACCGATCGGCAGGCCGCCGCGCAGCCGCCGGGCCACCATTACCAGAAGGTCGTCTCCGATCGGATGCCCGAAACTGTCATTGACGTTGCGGAAATTGTCGAGATCGATGAACAGTACCGCGATTCGCTCTTCCCCCTGCCGGCCGACGGCGAGCAGTCGGCGCAGCTGGTCCTGGAGATGCAGCCGGTTGGGCAAGCCCGTCAGCGGGTCGTAGTAGGCCAGATGCTCCAGGCGTTTCTGGGCCTGTTTCAGTTCGCTGATGTCGGTGAAGATCCAGGCATACTGCTCGTTGCCGCCGCGATCGACGCCGACGTCGGTCACCGTCGCCAGAAACGGGCGCTCGGCGCCGTCCGCGCTTCGGTTCCAGATTTCGCCGTTCCAGTAACCGCGATTGGCCACCGAGCGCTCCAAGTCCGCGAAGAAACGATCGTCGTGACGGGCCGAATGCAGTCCGGCCAGGTCGCGACCCACCAATCGGTCCTGGCTCAGGCCGGCCATGCGCTCGAATGCCGGGTTGGCGGATGCGATGCGCTTGCGCTGGTCGGTCAGGACGACACCCTCGTGGGTTCGCTCGAAAACGACGGCGGTCTGGCGGAGCTCGCGAATCAGGCCCTCCTGATCGCCGAGCGCCCGCCAGCTCAGCCAGAAGACCAGCACCGCGCTCGCCAGCACGAACAGCCAGCCCTTGTAGGTCTGAAAAGTGGTCAGCAGCGCGGTATCCCCGGCCAACTGCTCGACGGCCGAGTCGGAGAAGAAGATCCACAAGGCGCCCGCGGCCGCGTAGATCAGGGCCACCTTCAGCGCATAGCTGCCAGTGAGCTTCATGGACCACCCTCCCTTGCGGGCAGGAGGACGGCGCGGCATCGTACCGTAACCTGCCCGTGAACTAACTATACTACGAAAGCGTCGAAACCCAGAAATGCCGGCAATTGCCGGGCCCGGATCACCGAACGACCCATGGAGTAGTCAATGTCCGCCAACACCCGAAAGCCCGCGACTCTCATCGCCCTGTTCCTGCTGCTGGGACTGCTGGCCGGCTGTGCCTCGACCCCCTCCGACGACGTGCTCGTGAGCGAATCCCGGGCCACCCTGGCAAGTTTCGTCGACCACGACCCGGGCCTGCAGCGCTGGGTGGACCAGGCCTACGGCTATGCAATCTTTCCCAACATCGGCAAGGGCGGCTTCTGGGTCGGCGGCGGCTTCGGCCGCGGCATCGTCTTCGAGCAGGGCCGGCCGGTGGGCCGGACCTCGGTTTCGCAGGCGACCATCGGCCCGCAGATCGGCGCCCAGTCCTACAGCCAGGTGATCTTCTTCCGCGACGAAGCGGCGCTGCGCCGCTTCCAGCGCGAGAACTTCGAGTTCTCGGCCCAGGCGACCGCCGTGGCCGCAACCGAGGGCCGGGCAGCCACCACCAGCTACGAGAGCGGCGTGGCGGTCTTCAACTACGCCCGCGGCGGGCTGATGGCCGAGGCGTCCGTAGGCGGACAGAAATTCCGCTACTGGTCGCTCTGACGCTTCCGGCCGGGCCCCTCAGGCCTGCCCATCCTCGGCCAGGAACTGCAAGCGCGCCAGGCGGGCGTAGAGCGGGCTGTCGGCCACGAGCTGCTCGTGGCTCCCCTGGGCCACGACCCGTCCGTGGTCGACTACGACGATGCGATCGGCGCGGCGCACCGTCGCCAGTCTGTGGGCGATCACCAGCACCGTCCGGTCGACGCTGATGTCGTTGAGCGCCTCCTGAACAAGTCGTTCGCTCTCGGCATCGAGGCTGGCGGTCGCCTCGTCGAGCAATAGCAACGGCGGTTGCTTGATCAGGGCCCGCGCGATGGCGATGCGCTGGCGCTGACCGCCGGAGAGGCGCATGCCCCGCTCGCCAAGAAAAGTGTCGTAACCCTCCGGCCAGCGCTCGACGAACTCGTCGGCATGCGCCGATTGTGCCGCCCGGGCGATGAGCCCGCTGTCCGCTGCGGGATTGCCGTAGGCGATATTCTCGGCCGCGCTGCCGGAAAACATCACGACGTCCTGCGGCACGACGCCGAGAGCGCGGCGCAGGTCGGCAAGGTCGAGCTCCCGCACGTCGACACCGCCCAGTCGCACGACACCGGCAGCGGGATCGTAGAAGCGAAGAAGAAGCTGGAACAGGGTCGACTTGCCGGCTCCCGAAGGGCCGACGATGGCCACCGTCTCGCCGGCCGAAACCTGGAAGCTCAGCCCGCGAAGGACGGCCTCGTCGGGCCGCGCAGGGTAGGCGAATTCAACCGCGTCGAAAGCTACCGACAGCGGCCCCGGCGGCAGGCTGCGCGGTGACGGCGGGCTGACGATCGACGGACGCGCCTCAAGCAGTTCGGCCAGACGCTCCATGGCCCCCGCGGCGCGCTGCAGCTGGCTCCAGATCTCGCTGAGACTGGCGGTGGAGCCCGCGGCGATGGCGGCGTAGAGGACAAACTGGCCGAGCTGGCCGGGCGTCATCTCGCCGCTCAGTACCGAGCGCGCGCCCAGCCAGAGCACGAAAGTGATGGCGCCGAAGGTCATCAGGATGATCAGGACGATGAGCAGGGTGCTGGCGCGGATCCGGTCCCGCGCGGCGATGAAAGCCGACTCCACCGCGACCGCGAATCGCTCGTGCTCGCGCGCTTCCTGGGCGAAGGTCTGGACTGTCTGGACGGCGTTGATGGTCTCGTCGCCGTGGGCGCTGAAATCTGCAACGCGGTCCTGCGCGTTGCGCGACAAGCGACGAACCCAGCGGCCGAGCATCACCACCGGCGCAATGATCAGCACGATCAGCATGCCGATGACCCCTGCCAGGGAGGGCGCGGTCAGGACCAGCGCCACCGAACTGGCAACCAGCATCAGCATGTTGCGCACGCCAAAGGAGACGGTGGAACCGACCAGGGTCTCGACCAGGGTCGTGTCGGTGTTGAGCCGCGACAGAACCTCGCCGGTTCGGGTGGTGCCGAAAAAGTCCGGACTCATCGACAGTACACGCTCGTAGACTGCCTGGCGGATGTCGGCCACAACCCGTTGTCCCAGCCAGCTGACCCAGTAGAACCGCAGCCCTCCCCCGACGGCCATCATCGCCGCGGCGGCGAACAGCAACCAGAACCAACGGTTGATGTTGCCGATATTCTCGGCCATGAAACCGCGATCGATCACCTGGCCTACCGCGGCCGGAACGGCCAGGGCACCCGCCGCTGAAACAACCAGAAAGAGGGTTGCGAAACCGATCTGGAGACGATAGCGGTTGATGAACGGCCTGAGCGCGCGTAGCGAGCCGATATGACGGCTGGTTGGACGCTGCGTGCTTACTGGGTCGCTCATGTCGCACCCCGGGTCGGCAAGCGGGCGTGGCGGTAGTCGCGCCATCCTGCGATCGTGAACAGGGCCAGCGCGGTCCAGATACAGGCAAATGTCACGGCATGGTCCGGCGTGAAGGGTTCGCCGAAGAGGAACACCGCGAGGACGAAGGTCATGCTCGGGGCGAGATATTGCATGAGTCCTATGGTACTCAGGTTGAGTCGCCGCACGCCCATTGCGAACAGCACCAGAGGAACCAGCGTGACCAGTCCGGTTCCGGCCAGCAGGCTCGCCTCACCGGCAGATCCGAAATCGAACACCAGTTCATCCCCCCGATCAAGCCACAAGAGCCACAATACAGCGAGCGGCGTCATCAGCAGAGTTTCCCAGAATAGCCCGACCAAGGGCCCGACATCGGTCTTCTTGCGCACCACACCATAGAGGGCGAAGCTGAATGCCAGGGCCAGGGCGATCCACGGAAGCTGTCCAACCCGTATCGTCATCCAGGCAGTGCCGGCGAATGCGAGCACGACGGCAATCGTCTGAAGGCGCCCGAGCCGTTCGCGGAAGATGACCATGCCCAGCAGCACGTTGACCAGAGGATTGATGAAATAGCCGAGACTCGTCGAGAGGACGCGATTGGTATTGATCGCGTAGACGAAAACCAGCCAGTTGACGGCAATCAGGACCGCGCTCAGCAGCAGCGCGGCGAGAACCCGGGTGTCGACGCGGACCTTCGATACGAGGCGACCTCGCTCCCGTGCTACGAGAACGACTCCAAGAAAGATCATGGACCAGATAACGCGGTGGGCGATGATCTCGTCGGCCCGCACATGGCCCAGCAGCTTGAAGTAGAGCGGTGCCAGGCCCCAGATGCAGAAGGCACCCAGCGCGGCAGCCAGGCCGGCCAAACGTTCCCGATCGGAGTTCACCGGCCCGAGTCTTCGTCCTGTTCCACTGCTTCAGCGTCCCGCTCGCCCGAGGGTGGCGTCAAAGGTGCCAACCGCGGCTCGGACATCGAGCCGGACAATGTCCACCAGGCGCCCATTTCGCCGCTCCGGCGGAGCTCTCCGCCCAGCTCCCGGCTCGAAAGATCCACGGCAGCCCAACCTGTTCCGGCCAGCTCGCCCCCGACAAGCTCGTAAACGGGTAGCTCGAGGAAACCGGGCGTATGCCGCAGTTCTCCGCTGAAGCTGTGGAAAGGCACCACCCTGGCTGCCGAGTCCTCGCGAGCAATTCGCAACGAGCCGTCCCAGAGATCGAAACGACCATCCAGCGCGAAAGCGGGCCCGTTCTCACGGCCCCAACTCAGGGAAAGCTGCGCTTCTCCGCTCCCCTCCAGAATCGGGGGCAGATCAAGCCAACCGAGCAGCTGACCAAACTCGGCCAGGCTCACGTCCACAGCCAGAGAGTGTGACGCTCCGCCTGTCATGACCCCGCTTGCTTCAATCAGCCCACCCGGGAAAACCGCAGCGATATTGAGCCCGAGTCCAGCCGACTGTGTGCGAAGGTCGACCCGGGCTTGCGAAACCGCCGCCTCTCCGAAGCCCAGCCGATCGAACTGCAGCTGCGACCTCAGGTCAACGCGGGAGGAAATCATCGCCAGCACATCGACCGGCGCGACATTCAGTCTTTCACTCAGGAAGCCCGAGAACGCCAGCCAGTCGAGCTCGCCGCCCGACAAAAGCAGATCGGCGGCCGGCCTGTCGCCGCCGTGATAATTGAACGACGCGTCGAACTGCGATTCCCCGATCCGGATTCGACCGCCCGCCAGCGACAAGCGAAAGGGCGTCTCACCCGATGCGGCCAGGTCACCGGTCATCGCCACCGCGGTCTCCGAACCCGCCAGATTGGCGCCAAACTCCATTTCCCTTAGGCGTACGGGGCGCTCGTCGGAACTGGGTACGTAGAGCATCCCGTTGAGCCTGACCCCTTCAAGAACCGGCGGAGCGCCCACGTCACCGAGAAATCGGAACGCCACGGCCTGGTCAAGACTGAAGCGCTCCAGTTCGATGTGGTCTACGGAAAGGCGCCTCGGACTCTGGGGCTCACTGCCCGGCAGCAGGAAGGTGACATCCTGCAACGACAACGATCGGCCGCCCAGCGTGCGGGCGCTTGAACGAATCGCGGCCAGCGGATTCGACGACGCGTCTTTCGCACCGGAGCCGGACAGGTCGACCACCGCCCCTTCGAGCTGGATTCGGCCCGGCGCGAGGTCGCCCCGAAGCAACGCGATCAGCCTGAGGCTCATGCTGACGCGCGCCGCACGGAAGACGGCCCGGCCGTCTTCATTCCCGGACGCGCCGATGACCACTTCCCGCGCTTCCAAACGCGGCCGTGGAAAAAGGCTGAACTCGAGCGCCCCGACGATCTCGACGCGGCGGCCGACCTGTTCGCTCAGGCGATCGGAAATAATCCCCTTGAGTCGTGACTCATCGAAATAGATGACCGCCGTTCCCCAAAGGCCCAGAACGATGATGCCCAGTGCGGCGGCAAGGATGATGGTTCGTCGCATCCGAAATCCCGGCTGATCGGTCGCTCGCGGTCCAGACGCCCGCACGAGCGGGCATTGTAGCCTAGTGCGCCGCGCCAAAAAAAAGCCCGGCGACGAGGGCCGGGCTTCCTGAACCTCCGGTATGACCCCGGATCTTAATCGGCGCTTTCCGCTCCCGGGGCATCCGGTCGGTCGACCAGTTCCACGTACGCCATGGGCGCGTTGTCACCGGCCCGGAACCCGCACTTGAGAATGCGCAGGTAACCACCGGGGCGTTCGCGGTAACGCGGTCCCAGCTCGGAAAAGAGCTTGCCGACCGCATCCCGATCTCGCAGGCGGTTGAAGGCCAGGCGACGGGCGGAGACACTGTCTTCCTTCGCCAGGGTAATCAGCGGCTCAGCCACACGGCGCAACTCCTTGGCTTTCGGCAGCGTGGTCTTGATGAGCTCGTGCTCGATCAGGCTGGCGGTCATGTTGCGGAACATCGCCCGGCGATGCGGCGACGTCCGGTTGAGTTTGCGACCTGCTTTACGATGACGCATCGTTTTCTCCTCAGTGCTCGGTGCGCGCCAGCGAGGGCGGCGGCCAGTTTTCCAGGCGGGTACCCAGCGACAGATCGTGGGTCGCCAGCACCGTCTTGATTTCGGTCAGGGACTTCTTGCCCAGGTTCGGGGTCTTGAGCAGCTCGGTTTCGGTCCGCTGCACCAGGTCGCCCACATACTGGATGTGCTCGGCCTTCAGGCAGTTCGCCGAACGCACGGTAAGCTCGAGGTCGTCGATCGGGCGCAGCAGAATCGGATCGAAGCTCTCGGTCGTCGTCTCCGTTTCGTCCTTTTCACGAGCAACGAAATCGACGAAAACCGACATCTGGTCGACAAGGATGCCCGCGGCCAGCTTGACCGCATCTTCGCAGCTCATCGTGCCGTTGGTCTCGATATCAAGAACAAGCTTGTCCAGATCGGTCCGCTGGCCCACGCGTGCGCTCTCGACACTGTAGGCGACGCGATGAACCGGGCAGTAGGACGCATCAAGCTGAAGACGGCCAATCGTGCGCGTTTCTTCCTCGTTGAACTTCAGCGCCGCCGCCGGCTGGTAGCCCACGCCGCGGGTCACCTTCAGCTGCATACGCAGCTTGCTGTTCTTGGTCAGGTTGCAGATCACGTGCTCGGGGTTGAGCACCTCGATGTCGTGATCGAGCTGAATGTCCCCGGCCGTAACGGGACCGGCCTTGTCCTGGCTCAACCTCAGGGTGGCTTCGTCACGGCTGTGCATGCGAATGGCCACGTCCTTGAGGTTCAGCAGGACCTCGACGATATCTTCCTGCAGACCCTCGACCGCCGTGTACTCGTGGAGCACACCGTCGATCTCGGCCTCCGTAATGGCGCTGCCGGGAATCGACGACAGCAGGATGCGCCGCAGGGCGTTGCCCAGCGTGTGCCCGAAGCCGCGTTCCAGCGGCTCGAGCGTGATACGGGCGCGTCGCGGCGAGATCTCGTCGACGACCAGCCCCTTGGGCTTGAGCATCGTGCCGATAAGTTCGCTTATCTGGCCTGACATGATTGCCTCTCCAAATTCGGTTTTCGTGTGAAGCGCGGGCTCGCAGCCCGGCGCTTACTTCGAGTACAGCTCGACGATGAGGTTTTCGTTGATGTCGGGCGGCAGGTCGTCCCGCTCGGGAGCGGCCTTGAAGATGCCTTCCATCTTGTCGAAATCCACATCGATCCATGCCGGCACCAGATCCAGTTCACGCGCCACGTTGATGGCTTCCTGGATGCGCAGCTGCTTGCGAGCCTTTTCACGAATCGACACGCGGTCTTCCGGCTGCACCTGGTAGGAGGGGATGTTGACCACCTTCCCATTGACCTCGACCGACTTGTGACTCACCATCTGGCGGGCCTGAGCGCGCGTCACGGCGAATCCAAGCCTGTAGACAACGTTGTCCAGGCGGCTTTCCAGCAACTGCAACAGGTTCTCGCCGGTCGCGCCCTTGCGACGGGCCGCTTCCTTGTAGTAATTGCGGAACTGCTTCTCCAGCACGCCGTACATTCGGCGCACCTTCTGCTTCTCGCGCAGCTGCAGCGCGTAGTCCGACAGGCGCTGTCGACGGCTGTCGCCGTGCTGACCTGGCGGCTGGTTCAGTTTGCACTTCGACTCCAGGCCGCGGGCGGGGCTCTTGAGGTTGAGATCAACGCCCTCGCGGCGTGCGAGCTTGCAGGTGGGTCCGGTATATCTAGCCATATCTCTTCAGTCTGCCTGCCGGTGACTTACACGCGACGTTTCTTGGGTGGACGGCAGCCGTTGTGGGGAATCGGCGTGACGTCGATGATGTTGGTGATCTTGAATCCGGCCGCATTGAGCGAGCGCACCGAAGACTCGCGCCCCGGTCCGGGACCGTTCACGCGGACTTCGAGATTCTTCATGCCGAATTCCTGGGCGGTGCGGCCGGCATTGTCAGCCGCAACCTGCGCGGCGAACGGCGTCGACTTGCGCGAACCGCGGAAACCGGAACCACCCGAGGTGGCCCAGGAAACCGTGTTGCCCTGGCGGTCGGTGATCGTGATGATCGTGTTGTTGAATGAGGCATGCACATGGGCAATGCCATCGACAACGGTCTTCTTGACCTTTTTCCTGCTCTTGCTAGCGCTCTGCTGCTTGGCCATCTGTTCCTACCTCAACGAATCGGGCGACGCGGACCCTTGCGGGTACGGGCGTTGGTGCGCGTGCGCTGGCCGCGAACCGGCAGGCCGCGACGATGACGCAACCCCCGGAAGCAGCCCAGGTCCATCAGGCGCTTGATATTCATCGACACTTCGCGGCGCAGGTCGCCCTCGACGGTCATCTGACCAATCGTCTGACGAAGCTTTTCCTGTTCCGCCTCGGTCAGGTCGCGCACCTTCGTGTCCGGGGCCACACCGGTGGCCTCGCAGATTTCGTAGGCCCGGGTCCGACCGATGCCGTAAATGTGAGTCAATGCCACCCAGGTGTGTTTCTGGACGGGCAGATTGACGCCTGCTATACGTGCCATTTGCTTGCTCCGTAAACCGTTACGCCCGCTCGACGCAAACCAGCAATTTTACCGGTTTTCCCGGCTCTTGCCAACCCCGTCATGCGGTACTGTTTTATCCCTGCCGCTGCTTGTGCTTCGGATCGCTGCAGATCACGTAGACCACACCTTTCCGACGCACCACCTTGCAGTGGCGGCAAATCTTCTTGACTGATGCCTGAACCTTCATTACTGCTCTCCAATCATTCCGGCCGTGACACGGCCCTCGACTAGCGGCGCACCACGCCGCTTCGGCCATAACCCTTGAGGTTGGACTTCTTGAGCAGGCTGTCGTACTGATGCGACATCAGATGCGCCTGCAGCTGGGCCATGAAATCCATGGTCACCACGACAATAATCAGAAGTGACGTACCACCGAAGTAGAACGGCACGTTCTGCCACTGCAACAGGATGAACTCCGGCAGCAGGCACACTGCCGCCAGGTAGAACGCGCCGACCAGCGTCAGCCGTGTCAGGACATAGTCGATGTACTCGGCGGTCTGTCGCCCCGGACGAATCCCCGGGATGAAGGCGCCGGACTTCTTCAGATTGTCGGCCGTCTCCTTGGAATTGAAGACGATGGCCGTATAGAAGAAGCAGAAGAACATCACCATGCCACCGAAGATCATGATGTAGATCGGCTGACCCGGGCTGAGCTGCTGCGAGATCACCTGGAGCCAGCCAGCATCACCAGCCTGCCCGAACCAGGTCGTGATCGTGCCCGGGAAGAGCACCAGGCTTGAAGCGAAAATCGCCGGAATCACGCCGGCCATGTTCACCTTCAACGGAAGATGCGTCGACTGACTGCGATAGGCCTGACGTCCCTGACGCTGGGCGTAATTGACCGTGATTCGGCGCTGACCGCGCTCGACGAAGACGACAAAAGCGGTAACCGTGATGGCCAGGACCAGGAAGAAGGTGGCCGTCAGGATACCCAGCTGGCCGGTTCGCACCAGGTCGAGCGTGGCCGCGATAGCGCCGGGCAGCCCGGCCACGATGCCAGCGAAAATCAGGATCGAGATGCCGTTGCCGATACCGCGCTCGGTAATCTGTTCACCCAGCCACATCAGGAAAACAGTGCCCGCCGTCAGCGTGATAACCGCGGCCATGACGAATCCCGGCCCGGGCGCGATCACCACCGGCAACTCGGCGCCAGCACTCTGGCTCTGCAACGCCACCGCGACCCCGAATCCCTGGAAGGCCGCCAGGACCACGGTGAAATACCGCGTGTATTGGGTGATCTTGCGCCGACCCGACTCGCCTTCCTTGCGCAACTGCTGCAGTTGCGGAATGGCATGGCTCATCAACTGAATGATGATGGCCGCGGAAATATAGGGCATTACGCCCAGCGCAAAGATCGAGAAGCGGCCCAGGGCACCACCGGAGAACATGTTGAACACGCCGACGATCGTGCCGCCGGCCTGGTCCATCAGCTCAACCAGTGCGTTCGGGTTGACGCCCGGCACCGGAATGAAGGTCCCCAGGCGGAAGATCACGAGCGCGACCAGCACCACGAAAAGGCGCTGACGAAGCTCCTTGAGCCGCCCGATACCACCGAGCATCCCGGCCATTTCCGATGGGTTGCGTGCCATTACTCGACCTTGCCGCCCGCGGCCTCGATCGCCTTGGCCGCTCCGGCGGTGACATGAATGCCCCGCACGGTCACGGCGCGCTCGAGCGAGCCGGTGTTGACCAGGCGAACCTTGCGCGTGGCGCCGCCGACCAGGCCCGCCTTCTTCAGCGTCTCTAGGTCGATGACGTCGGCGTCCATCGCGTTGATCTGGTACAGGCGCAGCTCAGCGGTGTGCCGGTTGACCGCGGAGCGGAAACCGACCTTCGGCACGCGGCGCTGGAGCGGCATTTGCCCGCCCTCGAAACCGACCTTGTGATAGCCGCCGGAGCGAGACTTCTGGCCCTTGTGTCCGCGGCCACCGGTCTTGCCCAGACCGGAACCGATGCCCCGTCCAACGCGCTTGCGCTCACTACGGCTGCCTTCTGCGGGCTGAATCGAATTGAGTTTCATGTCACCGTCCAAAAAGTTGAATTCAGGCTTCTTCGACCTGCACCAGGTAGTCGACCTTGCGAATCATGCCGCGGATAGCCGGCGTATCTTCCAGCTCGACCGTGTGATGCATACGGCGCAGACCCAGTCCGCGCACCGTTTCGCGATGCTTGCCGATGGTGCTGTTGATGGAGCGAACCAGCGTCACACGAAGCTTTCCGGAGTTCTTCTTAGCCATGGTATTCCAGGACCTCCTCGATCGGCTTGCCACGCTTGATGGCGACCTTCTCCGGCGACGCCATGGCCTGCAGGCCCTTCATCGTTGCGCGCACCAGGTTGATTGGGTTGTTCGAACCCAGGCTTTTGGCCAGCACGTTGTGAACGCCGACCGCTTCGAAAACGGCACGCATCGGGCCGCCGGCAATCACGCCGGTACCTTCGGAGGCCGGCTGCATGTAGATCCTGGATCCACTGTGGCGCGCCTTGACCGGGTGCCAGAGCGTACCTTCGTTCAGCGAGATGCGAACCATGTCGCGACGAGCACGTTCCATGGCCTTCTGGATGGCCAGCGGGACTTCACGGGCCTTGCCGTAACCGAAGCCGACCTTTCCTTCGCCGTCGCCGACCACCGTGAGCGCAGTAAAGCTGAACTGGCGGCCACCCTTGACCACCTTGACCACACGGTTGACCGCGACCAGTTTTTCGATCAGATCGTCGGTGCTGTTATCTCTAGCCATGATGAATTCCGTTAGCGTTAAAACTTCAGACCGGCTTCACGCGCAGCATCCGCCAGCGCCTTGACCCGTCCGTGATACCTGAAACCCGAGCGGTCGAAAGCCACGCCCTCGACACCGGCCTCGAGGCTGCGCTCGGCGATCTTCTTGCCCACCGCCTCGGCAGCTTCCACGCTGCAGGTGCTCTTGAGGCCCTCGGCAACGTCTTTTTGCAGCGTCGACGCCGCGGCGACAGTGTGCTGCCCGCCCGAGGCGATGACCTGCGCGTAGATGTGGCGCCCGGAGCGATGCACGGTCAGCCGTGCCTGTCCCGAACGCGTGATGCGAGCGCGGTTCTTGCGCGCGCGACGCAGTCTGGATTGATTCTTGTCCTTCATGATCGATTCCTCAGGCCTTCTTGGCTTCCTTCATCACCACGCGCTCATCGGCGTAGCGAACACCCTTGCCCTTGTAGGGCTCCGGCGGACGATAACCGCGGATCTCGGCGGCCACCTGGCCAACCAGCTGCTTACTGCTGCCCTTGACCACGATTTCCGTCTGGCTCGGCGTTTCGATATCGACGCCCTGCGGGACTTCGAATTCGACCGGGTGGCTGAAGCCCAGCTGCAGGTTGAGCTTCTTGCCCTGGACCTGGGCGCGGTAACCGACGCCGACCAGCTCGAGCTTTTTCTCGAAACCCTCGGTCACGCCGTGCACCATGTTTGCGATCAGTGCACGCATCGTACCCGCCATGGCCATGGTGCCGGACTCGTTCGGAGCGACACGCACCACGCCGTCCTCGACGTCGAGCGTCACGGTCGGGTGCATTTCCATTTCCAGCTGGCCCTTGGTGCCCTTGACCTTGACCACACCGTCGGCGTGGTTGAATTCGACGCCCTTGGGCAGCTCGATTGGGGCGTTGGCAATTCTAGACATTGTCAGTCTCTCCAAAAACTCAATCAGGCGACCAGGCAGAGAACTTCGCCGCCGTGCCCTTCCGAGCGGGCCTGGCGGTCCGTCATCACGCCGTGCGAGGTACTCACGATCGCGACACCCAGCCCGTTCTGCACGCGCGGGAGATCGCCGGTAGCGAAGTAGCGGCGGCGGCTCGGCAGGCTGTAACGATCGAGTCGGTCGATCACACCACGTCCTTCCACATACTTCAGCTCGATGCTCAGTTCACGCTTGGGGCCATTTTCCTCGACGCGGAAGTCGCGGATATAGCCTTCGTCCTTGAGGACGCCGGAAATGGCGATCTTGACCTTCGAGGCCGGCATGCTCACGGTTCGCTTGTTGACCGCCTGCGCGTTCTTGATACGTGCCAGCATGTCGGCAATGGGATCACTCATGCTCATTGCTCTATTCTCTCCTTACCAGCTCGCCTTGCGCAGGCCCGGAATGTCGCCGCGCATCGCCGCTTCACGCAGCTTGTTGCGGGCCAGACCGAACTTGCGGTAGTAACCACGCGGCCGACCGGACTGGCGGCAGCGGTTGCGCCCGCGTACCGGCGAGGAATCGCGCGGCAGCTTGTTGAGCTTGTGCATCGCGGCCTGCTTCTCCTCGAAGTCCACTTCGGGATCGGCAATGATGCGCTTGAGCTCGGCACGCTTCTCGGCGTGCTTCTTCGCGAGCTTGGCGCGCTTCACGTCGCGTTCAACCATCGAAACTTTAGCCATACCTTCTTTACTCCTTACTTGGCCCGGAACGGGAAGCCGAACGCTTCCAGGAGGGCCAGACCTTCTTCGTCGGACTCCGCCGAAGTCGTGATGGCGATATCCATACCGCGCAGTGCATCGACCTGGTCGTAATTGATCTCGGGAAAGATGATCTGTTCCTTCACGCCCAGGTTGTAGTTACCGCGGCCGTCAAAAGACTTCCGCGGAATGCCACGAAAATCACGCACGCGCGGCAGCGCGATGTTGATCAACCGATCCAGGAACTCGTACATGCGTTCCCGGCGCAGGGTAACCATGCAGCCGATGGGGTAATCGTCGCGGATCTTGAAGCTGGCAACCGACTTGCGGGCCTTTGTGATCACCGGCTGCTGGCCGGCGATCTTGGCCATGTCGGACACGGCATGCTCGATGACCTTCTTGTCACCGACCGCCTCGCCAACACCCATGTTGACCGTGATCTTGGTGATCCGCGGCACCTGCATCGGGTTGGAATAGCCGAACTTTTCGGTCAGCTTTCCGACGACTTCGTCCCTGTAAAATTCTCTTAGCCTTGCCATTGTCTATTCCAGAAAGTTTTCGGTTTCCAGCTTTCAGCTGACTGTCTGCGCCGACCTCAGATATCGACCACTTCGCCGGTCGAACGGTAGAAGCGAACCTTCCGGCCGTCTTCCAGGAACTTGAAGCCGACCCGGTCACCCTTGCCGGTGGCCGGATTGAACAGCATCACGTTCGAGGCCTGAATGGGCGCCTCGCGCTCGATGATGCCGCCGGGCTTCTGGTTCTGCGGGTCGGGCTTCTGATGCCGCTTGACCATGTTGACGTTCTCGACCAGGAACCGCTGATCCTTGAGAACCTTGAGCACGTGACCGCGCTGACCCTTGCTTCGGCCGGCAATCACGATCACTTCGTCGCCCTTGCGAATACGTTCCATCTTGAACTCCTTACAGCACTTCCGGTGCGAGCGACACGATCTTCATGAACTGACCGGTACGCAGTTCGCGGGTCACCGGCCCGAAGATGCGGGTACCGATCGGCTCGAGCTTGTTGTTGAGCAGGACCGCCGCGTTGCCGTCAAAACGGATCAGCGAACCGTCGCGCCGCCGCACGCCCTTGGCCGTGCGAACGACCACCGCGTTATAGACCTCGCCCTTCTTGACCTTGCCGCGCGGAATCGCGTCCTTCACGGTCACCTTGATCACGTCACCAATATTGGCGTAGCGGCGCTTGGAGCCACCGAGCACCTTGATGCACATGAGCTCGCGCGCTCCGCTGTTGTCGGCTGCCGACAGCCTGGACTGCATCTGAATCATGTCACTCGCTCCGCTTACTGGGCCCGTTCGACCACTTCAATCACTTGCCAGGCCTTCGACTTCGAGATCGGCCGGGTCTGCTCGATACGCACGGTATCGCCTTCGTTGCAGCTGTTGTCGGCATCGTGGGCATGAACCTTGCTCGAACGGCGAACGTACTTGCCGTACAGCGGATGCTTGACCAGCCGCTCCAGACGAACCGTCACGGTCTTGTCCATCTTGTTGCTCACGACGCGCCCGACGACGCTACGCTGCTTGCGGTCTTCGCTACTCATGCCTTCTTCTCATCCTGCTTCTGGTTGAGCACGGTCTTGACCCGTGCAATCTCCTTGCGGACACGGCGCATCTCATGGGGCGTGCCCAACTGGCCGGTGCCGTGCTGCATGCGCAGGGAAAACTGTTCCTTGCGCAGGTCCAGGAGCATGCCGTTGAGCTCGCTGGAACTCTTGTCTCGCAGTTCACTCGCTTTCATCACAGCGTCCTCGCTACAAAGGTGGTGCGAACGCTCAGCTTGGCGGAGGCGCGACGAAACGCCTCGCGCGCAACGTCCTCGCTGACGCCCTGGATCTCGTAAATCACCCGCCCGGGCTGGATCGGGGCAACCCAGTACTCCACGTTACCCTTGCCCTTACCCATACGGACCTCGACGGGCTTGCTCGTAACCGGCTTGTCCGGGAACACGCGGATCCAGAGCTTGCCGCCACGCTTGACGTGACGCGTGATGGCACGACGGGCCGACTCGATCTGACGCGCCGTGATGAAACCACGCGTCGTCGCCTGCAGGCCGTATTCGCCGAAGCTGACGCGGTTACCGACTTGCGCCAGGCCGCGATTGCGTCCCTTCTGCTGCTTTCTGAACTTGGTGCGTTTCGGCTGCAGCATGGTTTAGCTCTCCTTGCGCGCACCGCCCTTGGCCGGTGCATTTTCCGAACTCTTCTCGGCATACAGGTCGAAGACCTCGCCCTTGTACACCCAGACCTTGATGCCGATAACGCCGTAAGTCGTGGCGGCCTCGGCCGTGCCGTAGTCGATGTCGGCACGCAGCGTGTGCAGCGGCACGCGACCTTCGCGGTACCACTCGGTGCGGGCGATATCGGCGCCATTGAGACGACCACCCACCTGCACCTTGATGCCCTGGGCCCCGAGGCGCATGGCATTGCCCACCGAACGCTTCATGGCACGGCGGAACATCACGCGGCGCTCGAGCTGCTGGGCGATGCTTTCGGCCACCAGGCGAGCGTCGAGCTCGGGCTTGCGAATTTCGTTGACGCGGATATGGGTCGGCACACCCATGATCTTGCTCACGTCACGACGCAGCTTCTCGATATCCTCGCCCTTCTTGCCGATGACGATACCCGGACGCGCCGTGTGCACGGTGATCTCGGCCGACTTGGCGGGGCGTTCAATCTCGATGCGGCTGACCGCCGCATGAGAAAGCGCCTTCTCCAGGAAGGCCCGAGCCTTCAAGTCGGTATTGAGCTGGTCGGCGAAGTCGTTGGACTCCGCGTACCACTTCGCGCCCCAGTCCTTGGCGATTCCGAGACGAATTCCGGTTGGATGTACCTTGTGACCCATGATTAGTCCTCTGCCACGACAATGGTGATGTGACTGGTGCGCTTGAGGATGCGCGTAAAGCGCCCCTTCGCGCGCGGCATGCCGCGCTTGAACGTCGGACCTTCGTCGACGAAGATCGTGCGCACCTTCAGCTCGTCGATATCGGCGCCGCTGTTGTGCTCGGCGTTGGCGATCGCGGACATCAGTACCTTGCGGACGATGTGCGCGGCCTTCTTGTTGCTGAACGTCAGCATCTCGTCTGCCCTTTCCACCGGCAGACCGCGAATCTGGTCAGCGACCAGGCGGGCCTTCTGCGGCGAGATGCGCGCGCCCTTGAGCTTTGCTGTAGCTTCCATCACCGTCTCGAACCCTTGTTACTTGGACCTGCGGTCACCGCTGTGACCCTTGAAAGTTCTCGTCGGCGCGAACTCGCCGAGCTTGTGACCGACCATGTTTTCGTTGATCAGGATCGGCATGTGCTGCCGACCGTTGTGCACGGCAATGGTCAGACCGACCATTTCGGGCATGATCATCGAGCGGCGCGACCATGTCTTGATCGGGCGCCGGTTATTGGCTTCGACGGCCGCCTCCACCTTCGCCTGAAGGTGGTGGTCGATAAACGGCCCTTTCTTGATAGAACGTGGCATAGCGTTTTCCTGTTACTTGCGCTTGCGCGAACGCGAAATGTACTTGTCGGTGCGCTTGTTCTTGCGGGTGCGCTTGCCCTTCGTGGACACACCCCAGGGCGTCACCGGGTGACGACCACCCGAGGTTCGGCCTTCACCACCACCGTGCGGGTGGTCGACCGGGTTCATCGCAACACCGCGAACCGTCGGCCGCACACCGCGCCAGCGCTTGGCGCCAGCCTTGCCCAGCTTCTCCAGGTTGTGCTCGACGTTGGCTACCTGGCCAATCGTCGCGCGACAGTTGGCGTGAACCTTGCGCATTTCGCCGGAACGCAGCAGAACGGTCGCATACTGACCTTCCCGCGCCACCAGCTGGACGGCGGCACCTGCGCTGCGCGCCAGCTGGGCGCCTTTACCCGGCTTCAGCTCAACGGCATGCAGCTGGGTGCCGACGGGGATCGAACGCAACTGCATCGCGTTACCCGGCTTGATGGGTGCTTCGGAACCGCTGAGGATCTCGTCCCCGGCACGCACATGACGCGGCGCCAGGATGTACCGACGCTCACCGTCGAGGTACTTGATCAGCGCAATATGCGCACTGCGGTTCGGATCGTATTCGATCCGCTCGACGATGCCCCGAATCCCGTCCTTGTCACGACGGAAATCGATACGACGATAGTGGTGCTTGTGACCGCCGCCACGATGACGCGTGGTGATGCGGCCGGCATTGTTGCGACCACCGGTCTTGCCCTGGGCTTCGAGCAGCGGCGCATGCGGCTCGCCCTTCCAGAGATGGGCGTGCCGGATCTGCACGCGGCCACGACGGCCCGGAGATGTCGGTTTTGCTTTGACGATTGCCATGATTCTATTCCCGGCTCGCTATTGTTCAGTCTGCCTGCACTTCTTCGATGCTCTGGCCGCTCTTGATTCGCACATAGGCTTTCTTCCAGCCCTTCTGGCGACCCGGCACGAGACGGAAGCTCTTTTGCTTGCCCTTCACATTGAGGACCTGCACCTGCTCCACGTCGACCTCGAACAGGCCTTCCACGGCGCGCTTGATGTCGGACTTGCTTGCATCACTGCGCACTTCGAATACGTATTGATTGCTGTCGGCCTGCAGGAGCGCCGTCTTCTCGGACACGTGCGGCCTGCGGACGATCTGGTACATGCGTTCGGTGTTCATGCCAGCCACTCCTCGATCTTGTTGACGGCCGCCTTGGTCATGACCACCTTGTCGGCACCGACCAGGCTGACCGGATTGAGCGCCTCGACCGTCAGCGCCTGAACGCCATTGACGTTGCGGCTGCTCAGGAAGAGGTTGCTGTCGAGTTCGACATCCACCAGCACGCCGCGCTCGACTCCGAGTTCGGCAAGCTTGGCCAGCAGCGTCTTCGTCTTGGGCTCACTGATGTCGAACTGCTCGACAACAACGAGACGATCCTGACGCACCAGCTCGGAGAGGATCGACTTGATCGCCGCCCGATACTGCTTCCGGTTGACCTTCTGCGTGAAGTCGCGCGGCTGCGCGGCGAACGTTACGCCACCCGTGCGCCACAGCGGGCTGCGGATCGTCCCGGCCCGGGCGTTACCCGTGCCCTTCTGGCGCCACGGCTTGCGGCCGCCGCCGGAAACCGCCGCGCGGTTCTTCTGAGCCTTGGTGCCGGCCCGTCCGCCCGCCAGGTAGGCGGTCACGACCTGGTGCACCAGGCTTTCCGAGAAATCGCGGCCGAAGACCTCGTCGGAGACCTTGATCTTGCTGCCGCCGGTTACTGCGAGTTCCATCACTCTCTCCTTCAGGCCTTGATCGACGGACGAATCATGACGTGACCACCGGTCGCACCCGGCACGGCGCCCCGGATCAGCAGCAGGTTTCGCTCGCTGTCCACGCGCACGACCTGCAGGTTCAGGGTGGTCTGGCGCTCGTCACCCATGTGACCGGCCATCTTCTTGCCCTTGAACACGCGACCCGGCGTCTGGCACTGCCCGATCGAGCCCGGCGCGCGGTGGGCCAGGGAGTTGCCGTGCGTGGCATCCTGGGTACGGAAGTTGTGACGCTTGACCACACCGGCAAAGCCCTTGCCCTTGGTGGTACCGATCACGTCGACTTTCTGGCCTGCCTCGAATCGCTCGACGGTCAACTCGGCGCCGATCTCGAGACCCTCGCCTTCTTCGCCGTCCAGGCGGAATTCCCACAGACCTTCTCCGGCCTCGACACCCGCTTTCGCGTAGTGCCCGGCCAGGGGGCGGGAGACCAAAGACGTACGCTTGCTGCCGCAAGTTACCTGGATGGCGGCATAGCCGTCCGATTCCTGTTCGCGGATCTGCGTGATCCGGTTCGGGCTGACCTCGATGACCGTCACCGGAACGGAGTTACCTTCCTCGGTGAAGATCCGGGTCATGCCGCGTTTGCGTCCTACCAATCCGATAGCCATTGTTCTACTCGCCTCAATACAGCTTGATCTGCACATCAACGCCCGCAGCCAGATCCAGCTTCATCAGGGCATCGACCGTCTTGTCGTTGGGATCGACGATATCCAGCAGCCGCTTGTGGGTGCGGATTTCATACTGGTCACGCGCATCCTTGTTGACGTGCGGGGAAATCAGCACGGTGTAGCGCTCCTTGCGCGTGGGCAGCGGAATGGGACCACGAACCTGCGCACCGGTGCGCTTGGCGGTATCCACGATTTCCTGGGTCGACCGATCGATCAAACGATGATCGAAACCCTTCAAACGAATACGGATTTTCTGTTCGGCCATTGCCGTACGCCTTCAGTCTGTTAAAGATCAAATTCTCTTCACCTGCCTTTCGGCAGGCACGTCGCGACCCCGAGGGATCGTCGGCCCCGGTGGGGCTTTGCCGAAGCCTTCAGGTTTCAGGGTTCAGGTTTCAGGCAAATCAGGCCGAAGCCCACCCTGAAACCTGAAGCCTTCAACCTGAATCCTTCTTCATCATTCGATAATCTTCGACACCACGCCGGCACCCACGGTGCGGCCGCCTTCGCG